>FIZI01000001.1:0-130184 GCA_900016865.1 uncultured Clostridia bacterium
GCAAGAACTGCTATTATCATCCCCGCAAGCGGCTCGGCCCTTCTATGGCCGAATGGATGACCATCGTCAGGCTCTGCGCGTTGAACTCGCACAGCAATCATGACAGTGCCGTACGAGAATACATCGAGCATTGAGTTAAGCGAATCTGAGAGGATGGCGATGCTTCCCGTCACGACTCCTGCATAGGTCTTTATGATGAAGAGCAGCACATTCAGTGCGACTCCCATGAGTGAAAGGCGGTTTTTCTCAATCATCTGATGCCACCACAGTGTATGTTGTCAGTATCAGTATCGCACTCTCTTGCCTGTGCAGATGAAGATAGTCTGCTCTGCGATGTTGGTAGCATGATCTGCAACTCGTTCCAAGTGTTCTGCCACTTTAAGCAGCTTCGGCACTTGATTCACTGTCCGCTTGTTGGGGTCTGATACTAGCATATCTCGCAGCTCGGAAGCGATGTGCAGACAGATTTCATCAGCCTCGTCGTCCTTCTTGCACACTGCTTCGGCAAGTCCTGCATCGGACGTCACAAAAGCCTTGAGGGATGCATTAAGCATGTTAAGGGCGATATCAGCCAGCATTGGGATGTGAATCAGAGGCTTGATGTACTCTTCGTCCTTGAGTTCGAGAGCGATCTCCGCAATGTTGGAGGCGTAGTCCCCAATTCTCTCCAGATCGCTCGCTATCTTGACAAATGCGATTATCCTGCGAAAATCGCTGGCAATCGGTGCTTCGAAGCTGAGCAGCCCGATGGCGCCCTCCTCGATCACTATTTGTTGATTGTCAATCAGGTCGTCCGAACCTACTATCGACCGGGCTTTCGCTGCGTCGTGGTTCTTGAGGGTCTCAATGGCCTCCTTTATGGTGCGTTCCACCATTTCGCCCATTTTGAGCAAATCAGCCTGGACGTGATCAAGTTCCTCCAGGAAGCTTCGCTGCATGTGACCTTCACGCCCCTTCAATGAAGAATCGTCTATGCGGCAATATTCGAACCGGACTTAGAGTGATCACAACCTGTCCGTTGCAATCACATCGCGGATAAGTCGATATGTGCGATGCTGTCCACGATCACGTCCGGCTTGTATGGGAACTTGTCGAGCATATCCATAGTAGTCACACCGCTCAGCACCAGACAGGTCTTAAGGCCGGCCTCCATCCCCGCTACTATGTCTGTATCCATCCGATCGCCAATCATTATCGTGTTCTCCGAATGGTCGCCAATCTTCCTCAAGGCAATGCGCATCATCAACGAATTCGGCTTTCCTACGAAATAGGGCCTAATCCCGGTCGCCCGCTCAATAGGAGCAGTCAGACAGCCGCATGCCGGGACATTGCCAAACTCAGTAGGGCCGACGAGGTCCGGGTTTGTCGCGATGAAGCGCGCTCCGCCCTCGATCAAGCGCACAGCCTTGACTATCAACTCAAAATTGTACGAAGAAGTCTCTCCCACCACGACGTAGTCAGGCGAATGCTCGGTTATGGAGTAACCGACATCGTAGAGGGCATTTGTGAGTCCCGCATCTCCAATGACGAACGCAGAGCCATTTGCCTTTTGACTCTGGAGAAACAGAGCGGTTGCCATGCCTGAAGTATAGAAATGGTCTTCTGAAACGTTAATGCCCAGCATCTCCAACCGCCGTTTCAAATCCCGCGGCGTATGCTTGGAGTTGTTGGTAAGAAACAGGAACTTGTGCCCACCGCGTTGGAGTTGCTCTACGAACTCAACGGCTCCAGGTATGAGCTCGTTCCCCCTGTATATCACTCCATCCATGTCACATATAACGCTCTTTGGCATCGTTCTCTCCTCCTTAAGTTAACCGTAAATGCAGTAGCACCTATACTACCTGCGAAGGCGCCTGGACGATGCCATACGGACCATCTCTCAATACGGCGACTTCAGGCGCTCTGTTCAGTTCTGACCGCAGTTCGTCGATCAAAGCGTCTATAGTCGCTTGTGCGATCCTCTGAAGGTCAGTCGATGTGCAATCGCTCCGGCCGCGCAGCTTAAGATAATTCCGAGCGTTGATCCCCGGGATGTACTCGAAGTCACTTGCGCATAGACCATCGGCTGCATAGATCAGGTGCTCCATACGGACGCGATTGAACACCTTGACCCACATCTGCACCTGCCATTGATCTGGGATAAATGTCCAATCCTCCGAGAAGATCAGTTTCCTAAAGCCCTGTGGGCCGATCAGCTTCAAAAGATGAAGCAGTGTTTGATACTGCGCACTGCCCAAGGGCCTCAGGTCGGAGTGATCTGCGATCATGAGCAAGCGCGGAGAGCGCTGTGACAAGGCAGGCAGCGCCACCACGGCGGCCTTTGCGGCCTGGTAGTGGTTGATGCCGACAAAACCTGCATGCGTCACAACGAGATCATACTGCTTCTTGACTGGAATCGCCACGAAACTTCTCAGATGCTCGACAGCGGACGCGTGAGCCTTTCTGAGGTCTCCGGCGAACACGCCTGCCAGCTGCATTTGCCCGTTGAGGGTAACATTGACGATGAAGTCGACCCCCGCGGCCTCTGCAACCTCCAACGCCTCTTCATGTACAGGATTGCCCTCGAGGACCAAGTCACGGGCATTAGGCGAGTCAAGAAAAGCTGGGCCATGAAAAACATAGGTACTGTCTCTGCTGATCAGCCCAGGACATACTGACTTCCGACCCCCAGATGCGCCAGCCATGAAGTGGCTCTCGACTAGGCCTGTGAGTATCTTCAGGTCAGCCGTGAGGTAATCCCTGTTTATCCAGATCCGGCTGCCTCTGCTCGTGGTACATAGATACTGGAGATCGCTGCTTTGGCAGTCGTGATTTGCTATCCTTATCCCACGTTCGAAGATCCGAAAATCCAGCATGTCCTCGAGCTCTTCACGAGACAGCGCCCTATGGGTACCGGTTGCTACCAAGATCAGGATGTTCGAAGCACTGATCCCGTTGCTCAAGAGGGTGTCCACGATCGGCCAGAGGATTCCCGACTCTCCCTTGTATGGGACACTGCGGGTGTTGTCAGATATTACTATAACGGCGGTCGCATCCGGCCTGGAGGCCGCTTTCTGCTTGACGAGGCTCTCCAGCGGCTCACAACCAATGGGGTTGTTCAAGGCGTCTCGAATAGCGCGACCGCTGTCTACCACCGCAGGTGCATCATCCATCGCGAGGACATCGGCATTGACGGGGACCTTCAGGCAGACCTTAGACCTCCCTAAGTCGAGGACAACCTGGTCTGTCTTAATCAATCGGATTCCTCCCCTGACAGTATTCACATAGTCTTTATGAGAGAGAAATCACCGGTCTTGGCAGCCTCCAAAATAGGCGCCATATACTCATCGACTAGTGAAGAGTTTAGTGGAACAGGCATGTTCTTGAGCTTCATATCAAGCTGAGGGTCCTTTGCTGCCGTGAGAGCACGCTTGACATGCTCGTCGCTGAACCCGTCCAAATCTGACAGCTTGGTCGGGAATCCTATGCTCCGGTAATGCGCGACCATACCCTCTGCGACGGCTATTCCTAACTCCCTGCCTGATAGCTTGCTCAAGTCTGTGTCGATGAACCCGTACCTGCTATATATGTCCCCAACGGCTCGCAGCCTATCCTCAATTGCCGGTGCAAAGAACACCGTATAATATGGGTTCATAATCGCAACTGCTCTACCGTGGCTTGCGACGTCTACGAGCGAGAAACTTGTCAAGTGAGCTCCGTTCGTGCCTCCAACCATGATGGCGTATCCGCCCAGGTCAGTCGCAAGGCCCAAAGCCTCTCTGGCATCCATATCATTTGGATCCTCGACGGCCTGCTTCAGGTACTTGACCACGAGCTCTATCCCACACAGAGCGATCGCCTCTACCTCTGGCAGCTTCGCTTCAGGAACTCCGTAGTAGACCTCAAGACAGTGTCCGACTCCGTCGAGTGCGCCATCCAACGTGAACCCAGCAGGCATGGAGACTGTCACTGAGTAATCAAATACCGCTCGTTGGGGCACAATCGCATCGTCGACGATCAGCTTCTTCTGTCCGGCTACTGGATCAGTTACATTGGAGTACTTCGTCAAGTGGGCAGCAGAACTGGAAGCCGTCTGAACAGCAATCAGCGGCTTTAGTTGTCTGCCCGATTCTCTTAGCGCCTTGGTAACCTCGCCAGTTCCGAAGTATGTATCTATCTCCGGGCTGTAGGTCCCGAGCGCTGCAAGCGCATTGGCAGCTTTGACAGCATCTATGTTGCTGCCGCCTCCAATGGCAACGATTACGTCCGGGTTGAAGTGTAGTATATACGACTCGATCCTGTAGACATCCTCGCGGGGCGCATTTGGCGCGGCGTTCGGCACAATGCGCTGGGGAACCAGAGCAACGCCATGCTGCTTAAGCGACTCCATTACCTTGTCGACAATCGGCTTGACATAGTCGCTTTCGCTAGCAACTAACATAGCAGTAGTCCCATACTCGGCAGCGAACCGCCCCACCTCATCCATTATGCCTACTCCAAAGGCATATGTGTCGCCTTTAAACCGAACTAGGTATTCCCTAGCACTCCTCTTAAGGTCCATACAGTTCCACCCTCCCAGATCTGCTAAGCGTCTGCCAACACTACAACACCTTCAACACAATGCGCACTCACTCCTGCCTTTCAACCTTCCACGGCCTGAACGCGCGACAGCTTCCTCTGCTCCATTACGAGACGATAATAGATGCCTTTCGCCCTGAGAAGCTCTTCGTGCGTACCCAGCTCAGCTCGCCTGCCCTTGTCTATAACCATTATCCTATCCGCGTTCCTTAGAGTTGACAATCTGTGAGCAATCGCGATGGTTGTCCTGTTCTTGACGAGCCGAGCCAAGGCTTCTTGGATTTGCTGCTCAGTTTCTGTATCTACAGACGAAGTCGCCTCGTCCAGTATTAGTATCCTAGGGTCGTGCAAGAGTGCCCGAGCAATGGCTATGCGCTGGCGTTCGCCGCCCGACAACCGCTGCCCACGTTCGCCGACAAGTGTGTCGTACCCATCGGGAAATCTCATTATGAAGTCATGGGCATTGGCGATCTTGGCAGCGCGAATAACTTCGTCCAGCGATGCATCAGGCTTTGCGTACCTGATGTTGTCGAGTATACTCCCTTGGAAAAGAAACGTCTCCTGCAAGACCGCTCCTATTTGGGACCGGAGTGCCTGTTGAGATATATCGCGAATATCTATGCCATCAATGAGGATCCTTCCCTCGTCAACGTCGTAAAGCCGCATGACGAGGTTTATCAGAGTTGATTTCCCGGCACCGGAATGGCCAACAAGCCCGATCATCTCTCCCGGTTGGATATCCACATCGATACCTTCCAACACCGGCTCATACTCGTGGTATCCAAATGTGACGTTCTCGAATGTCACGCGGCCGACAATGCGATGGTGAATAGGGTCCTTCGTGTCCTTTACATCAGGTTCTTCGTCAGCTATCTCAAAGATCCGTTCAGTCGAGGTCATGGCTTCTGCAAACCAACGCGGTATGAAGCTCATTGAACGCAGCGGGCCGTACAGCATTCCCGCATATTGGGTAAACTGTACCATCTGTCCGAGCTGGAGTTCCTCTCGCAATACCAGACGTCCGCCGAAGTAGAGGACAAGGAACTGCCCAAGGCCCAATATGAACCCCATGGTTGGAAACAAAGTGCTCCACGTCTTTTCGTTTTTCTCTGTGACAGCAGCCAGTTCGCGGCTTGCAGACTTAAACCTGGCGACCTCTCTGCTTTCCTGCCCAAAAGCTTTGACAACTCTGATGCCGCTCAGTATGTCTTGCAAGGTAGAATTGGCTTTGTCATACATTCGCCACTGATGCCTAAAGATGAGCCTGATCCACTCCCTCATCCTTTGCACGGCAAACAGCACCAGAGGCATAGGCACTATGACCATCAGCGCCAAGCGCCAATTGCTTGCAAACAAGACGATCGCAACACCCAGAACAAGTAGCGATTCATTGATGATCGCCGTTGACTGGCCCTGTATGAACCGTTGAACTGTTTCAGTATCACGGGTCACTCGGTTCATCAGATCGCCGGTCTTCCTGCTGTCGAGGTACCCAAGCGAGAGAGCCTGCAGTTTGCCATAGACTAGTGCTCTGAGGTCTCGCGCCAGCCTGCCGCCTGCGAGCACCATCACTCGACTCCTCGCGATTCCTAATCCAGTCATAGCCAGGTTCGCGGCTCCAATAGCGCCTACCAGCAGCAAGATCTTCACGGGCTCACGCAGGCCAGGCTCAAGGTAGTTGTCTATGAGGACCCGGTAAATCGCGGGGACCAATAGCCGCAGAACTGTTATCGCCCAAAACAAGACAACTGCCAAAGCCATCAACGGCCAATGGGGCCGAGCGGTCTGAAGCAGGCGTTTGAGCACTGCAAACTTGTTCAGGCACGTAGGGCAAACAGTAGACCCTTCCGGATAGATGCGTCCACAACGAGGGCACTCCCGGCTGTCGGCTTCCTCACGGGCTTTGGGCTCCTCGCCCTCTTGAAGTCGCGTGATCGCCCGTGCAATCTGAGCGTACTGAGGTACGTATGTCATCGAATACCTTGCGAGAATAGTCGGCGTCCCGTCAACTACGGCCTCCAGTATGGCGCTGCCCACATGGGTCACTGCCTTGAAATCCGATGCCTGAGTTAGCTTGACCTCAAGGGTCACGCGCTCGTGGTCAGTCAGCAAGAGCCGGGAACAAGTCACTATGACAAAACCTTGGGCGAACTCTCCATTTGGCGATAGGTCCGATGGAACACAGTATAGAATACGCTCGTCCGCCAATCTCCTTGCGACCTCATCGTGTAGAGGTTTCGGCAGATCATAGATGAGTCTCATCCAGCATCTCCTTCTCTCAGTAAGCTGACCACTTCCCTACAGGAGAGATTCAATTAGTCGGCTGTACCTCGAATCAATGCTTGTGTAGTCTTCTATCTCAAACCTGTTCCCGTCTACGTCGATCACAAGCACTCGCCTACCACCCAGCTGCACCAAGTTGTTGTGCCCTCGCCGGACCGTGAACCGTCGCTGTCCTGCGCTTGTGTCGACGTCCCAATAGCTGTAGCCGAACTCCTCTTCGATGGAGCGGATCTTCTCGATCACCGGGGTGAAGTACCTCCGGCCGAGCTCCTCCTCGAGCAGCCGTCGCGTTGAGTCTGAAAATCGGCTTAACGACTCGAGCATGCCGATCTCGTTCCCTTCTGAATCACGCACGGATATATAGCTGTCTGAGTCGCTAAGCGGGAAGGCTCTGACCAAGTCCACCCTTTCGTATTGCTCCTTCTCGCCTATGCTTAGGCTAAGGAATCCTCCCTCTGTTTTTTTGAAACAACATTCAGAGGGATCAAGATACCGAATCTGTGCATATTCGTCGAGACTTCTCCTTGTTGCGGGATGAGTAATGCGATCCATCAATCTGCTACCCCCCGAATTCGCAGTGCCTCACGCTGTTTCATCAAGAGATTGTAGTATACCCCTCTCATCTTAACCAGCTCTGAGTGTGTGCCTACCTCTACCACTCTGCCTTTCTCAAGAACCACCAACCTATTGGCGTTTCTGAGAGTCGGCAGCCTGTGTGCGATCGCCAACGTCGTCCTACCCTGCACCAGGCGGCTTAGCGCTTCTTGTATTAGCCGTTCAGTCTCAACATCGACAGACGACGTAGCCTCGTCCAGTATGAGGATACGTGGATCATGCAGAATGGCGCGAGCAATCGAGAGCCTCTGCCTTTCACCGCCGGAGAGGTCATACCCCTGTCGCCCTATGACCGTGTCATAGCCGTCAGGCAGCCGCATGATGAAATCGTGGGCATTCGCCAGTTTGGCTGCACGTATGATCTCTGCTTGTGTCGCCTCTGGCTTGGCGTACGCGATGTTTTCAGCTATAGACCCTTGAAAGAGAAACACGTCCTGCAGGACCATAC
This sequence comes from uncultured Clostridia bacterium, assembly GCA_900016865.1. Lineage (GTDB taxonomy): Bacteria > Bacillota > DTU014 > DTU014 > DTU014 > DTU014. Next base: position 7,904 of record FIZI01000001.1, read on the forward strand.
CGATCTGAGATCTCAAGTCCCGCACAGCTATATCCTTGACGTTCACCCCGTCGATGAGAATCTCGCCTTCCTCTACATCGTACAGGCGGGAAATGATGTTGGTTAGAGTCGACTTGCCAGCTCCGGAATGGCCGACTAGCCCTATCATCTCACCGGCCTCGATCTCCAGGTTGATCCTGTGCAGTACTGGCCTGTTGGGCTCATAGCTGAACGTCACATCCCGCAGCGAGATTTGTCCCTTGATTGACGGCATTCGTACAGGATTTGGAGCCTCTACCACGTCCGGTACAGCATCGAGGATCTCGAATATGCGCTGTGCTGAGTCCATACAGCTGGACCACCAGTCCACAATATGGGTCATGAACTCCAGAGGCCCATAGATCATCGCGATATATCCGGTGAAGGTCATCAGCGTGCCGAACGTCATGCCGCCGCTCACGACCTGCAGACCACCGTATCCCCACACCACTAGGCCACCGATGCCCATCAGTAGGTTGATCAGAGGAAACACTGTGCTGGTGAATAGCCCGGTCTCTACATTAACTGCAAACACGCCTTCATTGACTGCTCCAAATCTCGCAACTTCTGCGGCCTCTCTGCCGAAGGCCTTGACGACTCGCCTGCCGGTCAATGCATCGTTGACCAAAGCATTCATTGCGCTTCGCCTTCGAAACATCCGTGAGAAGAGCGTCCACAGTCGTGGAAAGATCTTGTTTAGGATGTACACCACTGCTGGAGCAGGCAAAAGCACCAGCAGTGCCAACCTCCAATCGAGCAACACCATGGAGATCACTATTCCGGTCATCGTAACGACGTTGACCAGAAAGTAAGGAAGGCCGTCAAGGAAGAAGCCTTGCAGGCGCTCAGCGTCGCGATTAACCCTGGTCATCAGGCTTCCTGTTTGCTTGTTGTTGAAAAAACTGAGAGACAGCCGCTGCATGGCCTCGAATACTTCTGACTTCAAATCGAACACGATTCTGGCTGAGACAACTGCGTTCATTCTGCCCTGGATTATGCCGATCAGGAGAGCCAGAAGCTGGACGGCACCGATGAGGACGACTATCTCGAGTATCCTGCCTGCGTACTTCCCCTCTGGCGCCAATACCTGATCGAACAGCAATGATCCCCTGATATAAGGGCTTGTGATGTTCAATGCAGAACCGGCGACCATGCACAGGAGAACTAGGCCAATCTGAACCTTGTACTTAGGTGCAAACGAAAGCACCTTCAGAAAGAGCGATCTCTTGTCGAGACACCGCGGACAAACTCTGCGCTCTTGGTCGGGATAAAGCAGCCCGCATTTGGGGCAATGCGCAGGCGACCGCTCGTCCTTGAAGTCCTCTTCAGTTAGCTCTTTTCCTTCTTTCACCTTTCCAAACAACTTGGCAAATATTCCGAACTTCCGCGCCTGCGTGTTGGTAAATCGACAGATCACGACTGGAGATCCGTTCACAACGGCTGAGAGGATCCCGCTTAACGGAAGACTTTCAGCAGTCAAACGCTCCACATCGCTAATCGAATAACTGACGAATCTGCTTGTGCCGGGCTCTCGGAGTTGCCGACCTCTATCCGACTGACCGATCCGCTCCCGGCTGATTTCAAGCACCGCCAAATCCTGATCTGTAAGTACAACCCAGGTGTCGGCGAACTCGCCGTCTGTAGACAAGTCGGCCTTCGCGACTACCAACATGGCTGCGGGCCAAATGCCGTGACGTGCGAACGCAGCTCTGGCTTCGTCACTCAACGGCTCAAGCCTATCCATTCGATGCTGTCACCCCCGTAAGGCCGTGCCAAGATCCGTACGTGCTGCTACGGAAACCACCCCCAATTAATGAACATTCGTCCAATGACTAAGTAATCCTCTAAATGGCTTCGGGAGCCCACGTTCAACTGGTTCGTCGAGTACGGAGAGAAAGGCCCTGCGGGTGTGCAGGGCCAACTCAGGAGTTCGTATGGAGTCATCAAACTACTACCAGACTCGGGATTCTCAGGCGCTCGCGAGCAAAGCGTCTATTGCAGCAGACAAGTCGCTTCGGCTTTGAAGGCCAATCAGCTTGCTTACAGGCCTGCCGTCTCGCATGAAGTACAGAGTAGGTATACTCCGGATCTGGAATTGGGCCGCGAGTGCAGGGTTCTCGTCTACATTGACTTTGACGACTTTGAGCCTGCCCTCGTACTCTGCAGCTATGTCCTCCAACACTGGCGCTATCATCCTACACGGACCGCACCACGGCGCCCAAAAATCGACAAGGGTCAAACCCGGTGCACTCAGCACCTTGTCGGAAAAGGTGAGGTCGTCTGCGTACTCTACCATAACATGTCACCCCCCCTTAATCTATTATCGTCGATGATCTATGTAATTCGTCTGAGAGAAGGGGCTCTCGCCCCTTGTTCGCACTCCTCGCCCTGAGGCTTCAAACTTGACCCGAGTCTGATTGCGACGTCTGCTCACTCAGAGACTGGCAGCCACAATCAGCCGATTCTCCCCTGAGCAGGGCAGAAACCACTACGCAGAGCTGATTGCAGCGTTCTCTATTGACTGAATAACATGTAGCAGGCCCTTCGCTGACCCCAGTAATCAGCCCGGCATCGACCAGGACCTTCAGGTGATGAGACACCGTTGACTGAGCAAGTCCAAGGGCGTCCACCAAGTCTCCGCAATACTTGCCAGACCCAGCAATCAGCGACAGGATCTTGAGACGCACCGGGCTGCTCAGGGCCCTGAAAACCCTAGACACACACTCCTCTGCTGTATTGCCAAACGCGTCGGACTCAGCCATCGGTCAGAACCTCTTCATCGACGTTGTTCGATATAACTATATCATTTCAAACGCTTCGAGTCAATACCCAGTTCCATCTGTTAAGCGAGTGTAGGATTATGGACTGACTGCCGGGATTATTTCCTGTTTTACCACGTCTACCAACCCTGCGTTTGTTAGCCGAACCTCAGGTATCACCGGAAGCGAGAGAATCAAAAAGCCCATCAGCGGATCATCTCCACGTATTCCTGACTCAGTCAGGCAACGCTGCAGAGACCTGAGCTCGCTGGCTACCTCAGGCACAGGCCTGGGCGACATCAACCCTGCAACAGACAGTTCAAGCCTAGCAGCGACTTCTCCATTGCACACGAACGCCACACCGCCGCCTATGCGCTCGACTTCCTTTACAGCGGCCCACATATCGGAGGAATCATAACCGACGACTACTACATTGTGCGAGTCGTGTGACACCGTGGTAGCTAGCGCGCCTTCCTTGAGGTTGAGGCCTGAGACGAAACCGCGGCCCACTCCTCCCCCTCTTCCGTGGCGCTCTACTACGGCGACAGCCGCCACATCGGCCTCGGGCGACACTGCCACCTTGCCGTCCCGAACAGGCAGTGTGAGCGTTCTTCGCTCTGTCACAAGCGGGACTTCTCCAACATGAATTGCAGTAATGGTTACCTGATCGCGGCCCTCAGGAACATCAATCAAGAGAGACTCTGGACTGAGGCCCTCAGGGAGTATCACAGTCCCCCTCACTGAGTCAGCAACTTGTGACTCCTGCACCTCGATGATCAAACGGCCGTCTCTTGCGACCTCGCATCCGCCAACCAGCACCAGAGCAGGCTCACAGTTCTCCAAGTCGGGCACCAGGCAGATGTCCGCTCTCTTGCCCGGAGCAATAGCCCCGCGATCAGTCAAGCCAAACCTGACCGCAGGATTCCATGTGGCCATTCGGATCGCATCTACCGGCTTAATGCCTCTTCTCACGCACTGCGATATCACGTGGTTGATGTGCCCGCGCCTCATAAGGTCTGTCGGAAGTGTGTCGTCTGTGCACAACACGACATTTGTCGGAAGTGAGGGGAGAGACTCCAGAGCCTGAGCCAGCAAAGAGATGCTCTCAGAGTGCGAGCTGTATCTGGCCTCAACGACCACTCCCGCCCTTATCTTGTCCAGGATCTCGTCCACGGACAGATTTTCGTGGTCAGATTGAGGGCCTGCTGCTACGTAGGCTGCAAGTTCCTTGCTTCGCAGGCCGGGTGCGTGTCCGGACACCACCCGGGTGGCCTTGGCCGCAGCGGAGAGGATCGACATCATGCGAGGGTCACGGTTGATAACTCCGGCAATATCCATGACCTCGCCCAAGCCGAGCGCACGGTCAAACTCAAGCATCTCAGTCACTTCTTGCGCGCCGATTTCTGCTCCGGCTGTCTCAAAGGCCGGGACCGCAGGTACGCAAGAGGGTGCCTGCAAGAACACTTGCAGGGGTAGGTTATCACTGTCGCTGTGCATAAACCTTACGCCTTCAACTCCAAGCACGTTTGCAATCTCATGCGGATCTGCAACGACAGTCGTAGTTCCGTGAGGGACTACTGCCGCACAGAACCACCTCGGAGTTACCATCGAACTCTCAATGTGGACGTGAGAGTCGATCAATCCAGGGATCGCAAACTGGCCTTCGGCGTCTATGTAGACCGGTGCATGGAGTGTTCCTCGGTCAGTGGTGATCTCGCCTATCTTTCCGCCCGCAATTCCTATGTCAGCGTCGATAATCTCACCGGTAAAGACATTGACTACTCTGGCATTGCGAATGACCAAGCTGTACTCCCTTTTCATAATACAGTCGATAAGAGACGTGTCCACGATCTACTCCTCCTGTTCGCCTCTATAGTCCATACGTAAACTGCTGAGCTACAACATCGAGACAATCCGATTTACCATCAAAGGATATCCCACTTCACCCTGTCCGCCAACACCTCGGCTATCTTGCACATACCGTTGAGATCAGCGTCAGTGAAACGGTTCAACAGAGGGCTGTCAGCATCAATCACTGCCAAGACGTTGTCCCCGCGTACAATCGGGACGACGAGCTCAGATCTTGAAGCCGGATCGCACACAATGTGCCCCGGAAACTCATTGACGTCCGGGACCACAATCGGCCGCCGTGCTCTTGCTGCGGTCCCGCAGACACCCTTGCCGAAGGGTATCACCGTACACGCAGGCCTGCCCTGAAAAGGCCCTAGCCACAGTTCATCGCCGCGTCTGATGTAGAATCCGATCCAATTGAGATCTCGCAAGCCATGGTACAGGCACGCAGCTGCGTTGGCTAGATCAGCCACCCAGTAGTCTTGGCCTGTGAGAAGGCCTTCAATCTGCTCCAGCAGTGAATCATACGTTTTGGGCATAATCTCAATCCTCCAGGCAGGTGACTTCGACGAGATCCTTCGCGAGTCCTGTTTGGTGCGGAAGGATCTGGGCGGTGTCTGCGTAGAATTATCAACAGACAGAGGCTTTGCGGCACGCCTGCAATCCTCTCCGAGCGGCGCTGGACGCTCGCTCTAGCTTTACAACAGGAGGCGATCTATTTGCCAACAATTCTGTGGTGGATAATCAGTGCTGTTATAGTTCTTTTCGTCATTCTCACATACAACAAACTCGTTAGGTTGCGCATGAGGGTCGACAACGCATGGTCTCAAATCGACGTGCAGCTCAAGCGACGTTATGATCTGATTCCCAACTTGGTTGAGACAGTCAAAGGCTACTCCATCCACGAAAAGGAGCTTCTTGAAAGAGTCACAGAGGCAAGGGCGAACGCGATCAAGGCCACAGGCATCGACTCGCAAGCCTCCGCAGAGCGACAACTCACAGAAGCGCTGCGCTCGGTGTTTGCTGTAGCAGAAAACTACCCAGACCTCAAGGCAAATGAAAACTTCAGGTCGCTCCAAGAGGAGCTGTCCAATACCGAGAACAAGATTGCGTTTTCGCGGCAATTCTATAATGACACAGTCATGAAGTACAATCAATCGATTGCAGTGTTCCCAAGCGTTATCGTGGCATCGCTCTTCGGCTTCAAGGACAGAGAGTTCTTCGAGGTCGACATTTCTGAACGCAGCAATGTCACTGTCAGCTTTCGAGAGGAGAACAAGAAGTGAGTGATAGGCAAAGAACAGCCCGGTTTGCTCTCGCAGTCGTGATGGCCCTTATAGCGGTTGCTCTTGTCAGATCGCCAATCAGTGCCAAGAGCTACCACTTCACCGATGTCAATATAGAGGCGACCATTTTAGGTAACGGCGACCTGCATATCATCGAAAGCAGGACCGTCGTTTTTGAAGGGTCGTTTAGTGAGCTTTGGTACACCATCGGCCTAACCGGAAGCGACGGAGTGGCGGATCTTGAGGTGTATGATTCAGGGCGACGACTGACTGAGAGCGCATCCGAAGCCGTAGGCACGTACAAGACTGAGAAAAAGCGCGACGCGCTGACGGTTCGTGTATTCCACGACTCCAGCAACGAGCAAAGGACATTTACCTTCGACTACAAGCTGAAGAACGTAATAGTCGTCCATAAAGACACTGCAGAACTCAACTGGAAGTTTATAGGTGAAGGTTGGGATGTCCCGACCGCTCGGGTCAAGATCGAGATATTCTTCCCTGCCAATGTCACTTCTGAGGACATAAGAGTGTGGGCACATGGCCCTCTCAACGGAGAGATCACTCTGACAGATACTCCGTCGGCTCTCCTCACAGTTGACTACCTGCCACCCGCTACTTTTGTCGAGGGCAGGACAACATTTCCAGCCTCCTCTGTTCCCGCTGCCCGGCGAATGTCCAACAGGAACGCCCTGGATTCGATCCTAGCAGAGGAGACAAAATGGGCAGAGCGGTCCAACGAACTGCGTGAGTACGTGAGGAGACAAGTAGAGCGCGGGGAACCCGTAGATCTAGGGGCCTATGAGCGCGAACTGAAGCTGTCCCAGCAGCCGTCCTGGCTGCGGTGGCTCGCCGCAAACAACCTGCCAGTGGGGCTGTGCCTCTTGGCCTTAGCTCTTGCAGTCTATCTGGTTCTACACTTCAAGTATGGCAAAGAGTTCAAACCAGAGTTTGATGGGGACTACTACAGGGAATTGCCTGCAGACTACAGTCCTGCAGTCTTGGGTGTGCTTTGGCGGTTCGGGTCTCCAGATACAGAGGACCTCACAGCGGAGATCATGAACCTCGCGCGTCGGGGGTACCTCAGAATCGTAGAAAAACGTACAGAGAGAAAACGGGCGCTGGGACTTCTGGGCACGGTAACTGAGACAGACTACATCATTGAGAAGACTCAAAAACTCGATGACAACAGCAAACTGCTTCCATATGAACAGGAGCTGGTCGACTTCCTGTTTGCACTGGGCTCAAAGGAGTCTGTCTCGTTCGATCAGATCACTGAGTACGCCAGCAAGCACTCGGGTGCATTTACGAACAGGTTCAACGAATGGAAGGCGTCAGTTGAGGCGTACGCCGAGCAGTTCGACTTCTTCGACAGAGAAGTCAACAAGGGCAAGGCAATCGGCGTACTGTCAGGCCTGGCGATAGCAGGCTTAGGTGTTCCACTGATCGTGACTGTATCGCCTTACGCTGCGCCTCTTGGAGGCATAGTCGGTGTTGCCTCCGGAGTGCTGCTCTTGATCTTGTCTGCTGTCATGAACCGCAGGTCGCAGCGAGGCGCCACAGAAATGCGCATGTGGCAGGCATTTCGCAAGTTCCTCTTGGACTTCTCCTCATTGGACGAGGCGACTATACCAAGTCTGGCAGTGTGGGAGCACTATCTGGTCTACGCCGTAACTCTAGGTGTCGCCAAGGAGGTTATCAGCCAGCTTCCCATAGTATTCGCTGAACTCAGAGACGACCCGTCGAGGTTTGGGCGCACTTGGCTCATCCTGTCCACCCTGGACTCGGCACCTGCGCAAGCCTTTGACAGGCTCAGCAGCTTGACAAGCACAATGAACCAAGTGATGGTTCAGGCGATCGCTCAGTCGTCTCAGTCTTCGGGAGCAGGCAGAGGCGGCGGGTTCAGCATTGGCGGAGGCGGTGGAGGCGGCGGTACAGGCGGAGGAGCCCGGTGACAATTCGCTGTGGCGATCATCCTTTCTTCGCCAAGAGAGCGACGTAGAATCCCTCCATTAGCTGCGATGGAAACACGCGCCGCGTGTGTCTGATTTCGGGCATCACAATCCTGCCCTTGACCTGTTCGAGGGCAGGCGCCCATCCTTGGACCTGAAGCTTCATCGGCAGCACTTCGAACTCATGGTCCCATCGCTTAAGGAAGCTCTCAACCATAAGCTCGTTTTCGTCAGGATTGAGCGTGCATGTCGAGTAGACCATGGCTCCACCAGGCTTCAATGCCCTTGCAGCTGCGTCGAACAGCCTCCGTTGGCTGACAGCGCACCGCTTGCACATCCGCCTGCTCCAATGGTTGTACGTAGCGGGTTGGCTCGCTATGAACAACCCTTCGCCACTGCATGGGGCATCGACCAACACCCGGTCAAAGCTCTCGGGGAACTCGTCCGCGACTATGACTCCGTCGCGAGTGAACACCTCGGCTATTGTTACTCCTTGCCGTTCCAAGTTGAACATCAGGCGTTCAGCCCTCATCCGGTCGATTTCGGCAGCAACGATCCGGCCTCTGTTCTGCATTAGAGCAGCCATCTGAGTTGTCTTGCTGCCGGGTGCTGCTGCAATATCCAGGACGGTCTCCCCCGGTTGAGGTGCGAGAACCAATGGCGGTATCATGCTCGAGAGGCTTTGCAGGTAGACCTTCCCTTGGACATAGAGCTCGAGTGACTCGATATACTGCTCTCGCTTGTTTTGAATCACCAACGCATCTGAATACCAGGGAACTCTTTGGCACTTGACGCCCGCCCTCTTGAGCTCTGAAAGCACTTCGTCAACCGTCGCCTTGAGCGTATTGGCCCTGAGCGTCACGTATCGGCGTCTCGCAAAGCCTCTGAGAATCCTGTCAGCTTCGCTTATAGGAAATGCCCGGTAGAGTTCGTCAACGAACTCTCCGGGCAACTTGGATCTAACTGCTCGAACCGACAATGCTGCTAGTACCTCCCGTAAAGCGGTCCGAAGCATGCACAGGCTCTGTAATCCGCACCCTGAGGATCCAGCGCACCAAACCTGTTCCACACGCTTGGGCGGAACACGCGGCTACGGTCGACATTGTGCATGCACACTGGAATCCTGAGCATTGACGCCAGAGTAATCATGTCCGCACCCACGTGGCCATAGCACAGAGAACCATGATTAGCACCCCAGTAGTTCATCACCGAGTAAACATCCTGGAACGGCCCTTCGCCCGTCAAAATCGGGACAAACCATGTGGTCGGCCAAATCGGGTCAGTACGGTCGATAAGCACACGAGCTACCTCAGGCGGCAAATCGACAGTGTAACCCTCTGCTATCTGCAACACCGGGCCAAGTCCCTTGACGATATTCAGACGGCTGAGGGTAACCGGCATTCTGCCACGGGTGATGAACTCCGTCGAAAACCCGCCACCGCGCATGTACCCTCTGCCTGCAGGGCGGAACGTCGTTGCCTTGAGGCATTCTTCGACCTCGTCGGGAGTGATCTCCCAGAACGGCTTGATAGCAGGGCTGCCATCGATTGATTGCCGTCCGGTACCATCCAAGGCGGCTGAACCTGAATTGAGCAAGTGGATGACTCCGTTTTCGGCGATTCCTGAGAACTCATAGCCGGTGACTCGCTTCACTGCCGAGGGGCTCCAGTATGTCCTGACATCTGCGAAGACCTGGGCTGTGCCAGTCAAGAGATGTCCAAAGAGCATAGCTATGCCGTTGAGGTGGTCGTTTTCCGTGGCTACAACAAACGGCTGGCGTATCCCGTTCCAGTCAAATGATGAGTTAAGTATGGTCTCAGTGAAGTCTCCGTTTGGGAAATGATCGGTCCACTGCCGCTGGCCCTGGAAACCGGCAGCAATCGCATTGCGCCCCATCGCTTCCTCACCAAAGCCCATCTCATCTAGTCGCGGATTGCCCACCATTAGGTCTCTAACGATGAGCGTCATCTTGGTGACGAACTCCCACTCGCGGTCCTTCTGCTCCCGAGATGGCCTGAGCTCAGGCGGATTGAGATCCTCGCCTTCCATGCAGTTTTCCTTGATCCAGGCGAGTGCGCGCCTGAACTCCTCTTCATCGTAGATGCCCTCTTCGATTCTCCGAATAATCTCCGACTGATCGACCATTTCATATCGCATACCCAGGTAAGCCTCTAGGAAATCAGGGTCTACGATTGAGCCGGCGATTCCCATTGACACCCCGCCTATCGCAAGATAGGACTTGCCCCTCATCCAAGCTACAGCCAAACCGGACCGGACGAACCTCAGTATCTTCTCAGCAACGTCCTCGGGGATCTCGGTGTCTCCCGCGTCCTGGACGTCTCTACCGTAGATGCCAAACGCGGGCAAACCCTTTTGAGCATAGGCTGCCAGAGCTGCCGCGAGGTAAACCGCTCCCGGACGTTCGGTTCCGTTGAACCCCCAGACTGCCTTTGGCCTTAGCGGGTCCATGTCAATGGTCTCTGAACCATAACACCAGCAAGGAGTAACTGTCAATGATACAGCTACGTTTTCACGTTTGAACAACTCAGCTGCCATCGCAGCCTCTGCTGCTCCACTAATGCATGGCTGCGCGATTACGCACTCCACCTTTTCTCCATTTGGATGCCGCAGGCTTTCGGATATCAACGCCGCCGCAGCCTTTGCAAGCCCAACAGTCTGGTCTTCAAGAGACTCCCTGACTCCGCGCCTGCGGCCGTCGATAACAGGCCTAATGCCGACTTTAGGCAAGGCTCCGATCAACCTGTTCGCTGGTGCCGATGTCTTCCCACTCAAAGCTGTGTTCATGTTCCACCACCTCCCACTCATCACTTTGTCTTCGACGCCTAGTCTCAGACTCCCTCCATACGCTGGCAGTTACGAGACGATCTGCATCAGCCCGGCGAACCTACTACCCTGACGTACACTAAACGCCGTCTCGGCCCGTCGAACTCCGCGAAATAGACATCCTGCCACCGCCCAAGGACAAGCGCGCCTTTCTCAACGATCAATGTGACCGAGTGGCCCACCAGCACGCTCTTGATATGTGCGGCACTGTTGCCCTCGACGTGTCTAAAGCTGCACTCAAACGGAACCATGCGTTCAAGATGCGACAGGATGTCGTGCCTAACGTCCGGATCGGCGTTCTCGTTGATCATCACTCCCGCGGTAGTATGAGGAACATAAACTACACATATCCCTTGCTTGATTCCTGACTGCTCTACCGCGCGGCTGACTTGTTCAGTGATGCTCACCAACTGACACCTGGAAGCGGTCTGAACTGATAGAACGGTCAATGCAATCACTCCTGACAGATCGGCAACAGGTGTGCACAGCATCGTCCCGTCTAGAGCAACTCTGTTTGCACCCCTATTACCTCTACAGATCCATCCAGGTCGATGAATGATGCTATCCTCTGCAATTGGCTTGAAACATGAGCCGACTCATGGCCGACCACAGCTATCCCCAGTTCGGCTCGTTGCCAGAGGTCCAAACAGTCAACTTCAGCCACTGACGCGTTGAACTTCTGCCGCATGCGATCAACCAAGCTCTTGATCACGCGGCGCTTGTCCTTGAGCGACTGCGCACCGTACAAGCGCAATGACACAATCAAAGTCCCAACGACCAAGCGGCCTCCTCCTCTACTCCGTCTGCATCACTCATCTGGACGGTTCTCATGCAGTATCAACATGGTTCTCCACGGACTACTGTAACCCTTCAGCGCCTCGATCCATCAAAAGTCGCATACCGCACTCGTTCCAGGGAGGGATACCGTGAAGACCTTATTGGTAATGGATGTAATCCCGCTGATGGACAACGCGCACCATAAGGAATATAATGTAGCTGAGGCAAAACAAGGAGGATCGCGGGCGATGGGAGTTGTGCATACTTCCAGCGGCAGGTGCAAGAAATGCTATTCGTGCATACGCAATTGCCCGGTCAAAGCGATCAAAGTTGAAAACGAACAGTCTCAAGTCATTGATTCGAAGTGCATAAGCTGCGGGTCATGCGTCAAAGTCTGCAAACAGAATGCCAAGCAGATCGACGACGGAATTGCTCCCGCTCTGCGGTTGCTAGAGTCGGGAGAGCGCGTAGCTGCATGCATCGCACCGTCGTTTCCTGCCGAGTTCCACGACTTGAGGCCTGGACAGGTTTTTGCCTCTCTCAGGGCTGTCGGCTTTGATTTTGTGGCAGAGGTGTCAGTTGGCGCAGGACTGATAGCAGGGAGCTACCTGTCATTGCTGAGAGACGGAGACCGGAATCCGCTCATTTCGAGTGCTTGTTCTGCAATCGTCAACATCATTGAAGTCTACTACCCACAACTCATTTCCAACCTAGCCCCCGTAGCATCACCCATGGTGGCTCTGGCCAGGTACATCAAAGCCGAACTCGGCGAGGGCACCAAAGTCGTTTTCATCGGTCCGTGCCTCGCAAAGAAGTCCGAGATCCTTTCCAAACCGTTAAGCGGCGATGTAGACTGCGTCATGACCTTCGAGGAACTTCACAAGCTTCTAGACTTGAAAAACATCTCTGTGGCCGAGATGCAGCCCGACTATGCCGACCTGCTTGATCTGTCAGACAGCTCTACCCTCTCTGTTTCAGGCGGACTGAGTTATGCCCTTGGCCTTCAAGGAGGGCTGCTAAACCAGGACTTCGTGACCTGCGAAGGGCCTGAAAACTGCATAGCGGTTCTGGATGACATTGCTACAGGGAAAATCTACCCTAGATTTGTTGACCTGCTATTCTGCGATGGGTGCATAGACGGGCCTGGGATGACCGGACAGCGGAGCCTCCACTTCAAGCGACATATCGTCGCCTCATACGTCAAAGAAAAGCGGATTGCCCACAGCCCGCAGGACTACTCGTCCTACTCTGCCTTCTTGACTCGGGCATCTGCTGAGCTTGACCTCTCGCGTGAGTTCGATGACCGCAGCGTGCCAACACACATCGCTGACGAAAACATCATCGAAACGGTCCTTCGCCAGATCGGCAAACAAACTGGCCAAGAGCTTAACTGCGGTGCATGCGGGTACGACAACTGCAGAGACATGGCTTCTGCCATCTGTCAAGGGATCGCCGAAGTCCGCATGTGCCTTCCACACTTGATTGATGAGTTGGACCAAGCCAACATCGCGGTGATGCGCAACAACGACGACCTTCAACGAGTGCTCAGCCTGGGCAGATCTATAAACTCGACTCTCTCGCTTGAGAAGATCATCGATGCGGTCGAAACGAGTCTTCAAGAGCTGTTTGATTGCGACGATTCGAGTTCGTTCTTGAGAGACACAAAGACAGACGAGGTCATTCATTCGAGCTGTTCTCTCGACATGGAACGAGTTGCCCATTATATCGTCACCAGCGCGAAACCGACTCCTCAAGGCAACTCTCAACTGGGCAAAGGCGCAATCGATCTCTCAGAGGTGCTCGAGTCCGCCAAAAGCCGCGGCCATACCCTCCTTACCAACGGTTTCAACGCAGTGAACACTAACGTCCTGTTCGCTCCAATCGTAGTCAACGGAAAATGCGCCGGCGTCATGGTCATTGAGAGAAGGCAAGGGTCGGATCCGTTCCAAACAAGAGACTACAGGATGCTCGAGCTCCTCGGCGACTACGTCTCCAACGCAGTTGCCAATGCTCTGGCTTACCAGCAGATTTTGAGGCTGACTGAAAGGCTCGAATCGCTAAACGAGTTGACGAAGAGCGTCGCGAGGAGCCTGGATCTTGAGAGCGCGCTCCGGGCTATTGCTGAGAATCTTGAAAAGGTCCTTGATGCAGACGTGTATCACCTCAGCATGATAGATGGAGGAAAAAACTATATCTACCTGAGCCCAGAGCACTTGTCAGTAAGAACCCAGGGAGACTCCCTAGTTCCGTATTCCAGCGAACCAGGAAGCATTCCACTGCTTGAGATAGCGAGAAGCACCAATAGGCCTGTAGTCGTGCATTTTGACGAAAATCTCAGCATCGAGGACAGACGGTTCTTTGTGGAGCACCGCCTCAGATCGGTCCTGACTGTGCCGGTGCGAACAGGGGGCGAACTCATCGCAATCATTTCGTTTGGGTATATCACTGCTATGAAACCGCACGTGCTCGCGGAGCAATTCGACAGAGTCGAAAAGGCAGCAGAGATGCTTGGCCTGCTGATAGCCAATGCGAAGGCGTTTAGAGATACCAGCCTCCAGCTCACTCAAAAAACCGACGAATTGGAGCAAGCGATCGCAAAGGCCAGACAGGCAGAAAAACTCGCCCTGCTTGGCAAAATGGCATCGATAGTGGCTCACGATTTGAGGACGCCTGTAAGCTCCCTCGGTATGAGTCTGTACAGCCTAAGAAACAAACTCGGCCCTCACGGCACGAAATACCCGGAGCTGACGCTCATTGAGGACAGCGTAGTCAGACTCAAAGAAGCCATGGAGAATCTCCTTGACTTCTCTCGGGCGATGCGTGTGAGGCTGAGGGAGTGTGATGTCAATGCGTTGGTCAAGCGGGTAGTGGACTCAGTTGCGCTCACCCACTCCCGCGGCGGCGTACAGATCGAATACAGGCTCAAAGACGGCATGCCCTTGGTCAAAGTGGATGAAACTCACTTGGAGCGAGCCCTTGTCAACCTAGTCCTCAACGCGATCCAGGCATCGCAGATCAAGGGCGGAAAGGTAAGGATTACGACCGATTGCAGCCAGAATGAAGTGACAATATCAGTAGCAGACGACGGACCCGGTATACCTGAGGAATTGAGAAGCATGATTTTCGAGCCCTTCTACACCACGAAAGACAAAGGAACTGGTCTTGGACTTGTCGTTGTCAAGAAGGTAGCAGAGGCGCATGGCGGTTCGGTTGAAGTACAAAGCAGCAGTGATGGAGCGAGATTTACACTGCGAATACCGATCACCTCTGCCCCGCTTCTTGAGGAAACGGCCAATGGTGGCGAAGGAGGAGCTGAACATGAACTCAAGGTACTCAGTGGTCATAGTGGACGATGATCCGCTAGTCCGCAGAGCCCTGTCAGGAATGCTTGCCATGCACCCTCAGCTCGAGGTCGTTGGACTCGCGGCCAACGGCCGCGAAGCAGTTAAGCTGGTCGAGAGCCTCAAGCCCGACCTGGTGCTAGTTGACATCCACATGCCCGAGGTGAGCGGCATAGAGGCGGTCGCGCCCATGAAAGCTGTCGCAGACTCCAAAATCGTCATCCTGACAGTCGATGATGACGAAGACATCATCCTGAAGGCAATAGGGTCAGGTGCGGACGGATTCCTTGCCAAGGACTGCGATCCCGCAACACTGATCGAGGGGCTCCTAAAGGTGCTCAAAGGAGTGCCGGTCATATACCCGGGCCTATCTGACGGGCTTCTGTTTAAGGTCCTCCAGAACAGGTCTGCTACCCCATCAACAGACCAGACCCAACTGCTTACCCAGCGCGAGACAGAGGTGCTCAGACTTCTAACCAAAGGGATGAGCAACCGCGAGATTGCAGAAAATCTGTCTATCAGCATTCAAACGGTCAAGAGCCACGTAAGCAGCATATTGGAGAAGCTCGGTGCACGGGACAGGACCCAAGCAGCTGTTATTGCTCTCTCCAATGACCTGATTCGGTAATCCGAACTCCCTCCATGGTCTCCTCAGTCAATCATACTCTAGTATGATTGAGTAGAACCCCGGTATTGTCTATATTTCCTACCATAGTCCAATTGTTTCCACTAAACACCCTCTGTATCATGAAATTGAGAATGTGTTCACAAGAGCAAGGCATGGACACGGGCGGTCCTGGGCAAGCACAGTGATCAACTACTGTGGAAAGGTAGGTGTCGTTATGCCGTTTCTGTCTCGTGAGTCCACTCACTGCTGCGAGTGGTGCAAGAGGTCGGGATCGTGTGAATCGTCTAGCCATCAGGACAACTGCTGTCCGAAATGTGAGTTCTACATGGATTGTCCGGGGCCCTGGCATCGAACTGATTTTGTATCCGAACTGTTGGCCGAACTGCAGATGGCCTAGGTTCAGGGGCTCAGCTCACCCAGACCCTATCGAAAGGAGTGTACAAAATGATCAAGACAGGCCGCACTTGCATAACGATTAGCGCCGGATCATGCGGAAGAGCCGCCGGAGCTGACGACACCGTAGACGCTCTCCTCGGAGAGCTTCAGAGACTTGGAGTAGACAGTGTTACCGTCCGAAAAGTCGGTTGCGCCGGTCTCTGCGAGATGGAGCCTCTCGTCACTGTGAAAACACCCGACGAGGAGGAGGTCGTCTACGGCCGTGTTGATGCAGAAGCTGCCAGAATGATTGTCGCCCGTCACATCGTTGATGGAGAGGTTCTCACTCATCACGCTATTGCGCCATAGACAGCCACTCCTCGGTTCTACTGGCAGCACAGCATCAAGGACACGGATTGGGAGGTGTGCCGATCGATGAACGCGTGTTCAACTGCCCCTACTCTATCCACCGAGACTGACAAGCAGATAGACCGAGTAATCGAAGAGTACAAGGATGAGCCGAGCCCTCTCCTTGAAATCCTCAATGAAGTCCAGCACATCTTCGGGTATCTTTCAGATGACATGCTCATTGCCATCTCGGAGAAACTCTCTATACCAACGAGCCAGGTATACGGAGTAGCGACATTCTACTCACTGCTGAGCACAAGGCCCAAGGGCAAACATATCATCAGAGTATGCGAAAGCGCCCCCTGCCACGTTATGGGTTCAGAGAGCGTACTGCGCGCCGTCAAGGACGAACTCGGCATAGACTTGGGCGAGACTACTCCCGACGGGCTCTTTACTCTCGAATCTACCAGCTGTCTCGGAATCTGTTCTGTTGGTCCGGCAATGATGGTTAACGACAGGGTCTTTGGCAACCTCACGCGAGAGAAAGTAAGGCTGATCCTCCGCAGGTACGCCAAAGACAAGGAGGCATCGGTCTCGTGAACAGCTACCTGAGGTCTCAAAAGAGAGTGGTCCTACGCAATTGTGGCCAGATCGACCCAAACAGCATCGAAGAGTACATCAGCTCGGGTGGTTATAGAGCGCTCAAGCGAGCGTTGCTCGAGATGGAACCAGCCGCAGTAGTACAGACTGTCAAGGACTCGGGTCTCAGGGGCCGCGGGGGCGCAGGGTTTCCCACAGGCCTCAAGTGGGAATTTGCAGCCAAAGCCGAAGGCGATCCGAAGTTCGTGATATGCAATGCAGACGAAGGTGAGCCCGGGACTTTCAAAGATCGCCTCATTCTTGAAGGCGACCCCCACTGCGTGATTGAGGGGATGGTCATCGCAGCTTACGCAGTCGGCGCTTCAAAGGGTTATCTCTACATCCGCGGCGAGTATGGCCAATCGTACGAAACCATCACGAACGCGCTCAAACAAGCCAGGTCTGCCGGGTTTCTCGGCAACGACATCGCGGGGTCAGGCTTTGGCTTCGACATAGTAGTTAGGTCCGGAGCTGGCGCGTACGTCTGCGGCGAGGAAACCGCCCTCATGGAGTCCATCGAAGGCAAACGAGGCGAGTCCCGAGTGAAACCGCCTTATCCTACAGACAAGGGTCTATGGGGATATCCGACAGTGATCAACAACGTAGAGACCCTCGCAAATATCCCGCCGATAATAGAAAACGGTGCTGACTGGTTTCGCCAGATCGGTACTCCAACTAGTCCCGGCACCAAGGTGTTCACCTTGACCGGCGATGTCATGAACAGAGGCCTGGTTGAGGTGCCTATGGGAACGACACTGAGGACTCTCGTGTTCGACGTCGGCGGCGGGATTCCTAGAGGGCGCAAGTTCAAGATGGCACAAACCGGCGGGTCCTCAGGCGGATGCCTTCCAGCGTCTCTGCTGGACATCCCACTCGACTTTGATAGCCTGAGAGAGGTTGATTCGTCGCTGGGATCTGGCGCCCTTCTCATTGTCGACGATTCACACTGCATCGTGGACGTAGTCAAGAGCTTCATGCACTTCTTCGAACACGAATCGTGCGGGAAGTGCACCCCTTGCCGCGAAGGGACCTACAGACTGGCACGCCTCGTGGAGAAGATCGAGGACGAAGAGGCCACCCTTGCGGACTTGGATGTGTTGAGCAGGCTGTGCAGAGTCATGGAGCGTTCATGCCTGTGCGGTCTGGGTCAGGCAGCTCCTAAACCAGTTCTGACCACTCTCAAGTATTTCAAAGAGGAATACCTGGTCCACCTGCGCGATCAGGCGGCTTCGAAAGGAGCGTGACCGCATGGCTGCCGTTCAACTCAAACCAGAACAAGAGGTCGCCATGGCTACGCTGACCATCGACGGACATTCGGTAACGGTCCCAGAGGGGACGACGGTCCTCGAAGCAGCAAAGAAGGTTGGCATTACAATCCCAACGCTGTGCCACCATCCCGACCTTCCGCCTCAAGGCATCTGCAGGCTTTGTGTAGTCGAGGTGGAAGGATCCTTCCTGCTGCAGACTGCCTGTACATACCCGGTCAAAGACGGTATGAAGGTTAGGACGAATTCGCCCCTTGTCCGAGAGTCTCGCCGCACGACAGTAGAGCTTATGCTCGCAAGAGGCGACCACAATTGCCCTACTTGTCCGAGAAACCAGAACTGCGAACTACAGACGGTTGCCGAAAGCCTGGGAATAAGGGAAATTCCATTTCAAGTGTTGAGGCATCCCCGTCCAAAGGACATGAGTTCAGCTTCTATAGTGAGAGACCCAGAGAAGTGCATATTGTGTCGCAGGTGCGTCGCAGTATGTCAGGAAGTCCAGGGCGTTGGCATTCTGTTTCCCGTAGGCCGAGGGTTTGCAACCGAGATTACCACGCCGCTCGATCGCAACTTGTCTGAGGTCGCGTGCGTCAACTGCGGTCAGTGCGTTCTGGTTTGCCCTGTAGGTGCGATCTACGAAAAAGATGACACGAACCGTGTCTGGGAAGCCCTAGCCGATCCGTCCAAGGTTGTCATAGTCCAGACTGCTCCTGCTGTAAGGGTCTCGATAGGCGAAGAACTCGGTTTGCCTCCAGGAAGTATCACCACAGGCAAGCTGGTGTCAGCCCTGAGAGAGATGGGGTTTGACAAGGTCTTTGACACTGACTTCACTGCAGACTTGACTATAATCGAAGAGGGTCATGAACTGCTCCAGCGGATGAAGACGGGTGGCACGCTCCCGATGCTCACGTCATGCAGCCCGGGATGGATCAAGTTCATCGAACACTACTACCCTGAACTGCTCGACCACGTCTCGACGTGCAAGTCGCCACAACAGATGTTCGGTGCACTTGCCAAGACTTACTACGCACAGAAAGCCGGCATCGACCCCAAGGACATCTACTCCGTGTCTGTGATGCCGTGCACTGCCAAGAAGTTCGAATGCACCAGAGAAGAAATGTGCGGTGAAAGCGGCCCAGATGTCGATGTAGTCCTTACAACGAGAGAACTCGGTAGGATGATCCGGCAAATGGGCTTGGACTTCGCCAACCTGCCGGAGTCTGATTACGATGACCCGTTCGGGATTTCGACGGGAGCGGGTGTCATCTTTGGCGCCACCGGAGGTGTCATGGAAGCAGCTCTGCGCACAGTGTACGAAGTGGTGACAGGCAAAACCCTTCCGTCAATCGACTTCCACCCTGTTCGCGGCCTCGAAGCCATAAAGGAAGCTGACGTTGATCTTGACGGTGTCAAGGTCAAGGTCGCGGTCGCACATGGACTGTCAAACGCGAAAGTTCTGTTGGAGCAGATCAAACGCGGCGAAAGCGACTATCACTTCATAGAGATCATGTGCTGTCCCGGCGGGTGTATCGGCGGCGGAGGCCAGCCTATACCTACGACAATGGAGACCCGCGCAAAGCGCATACGAGCTACATACGAGGCGGATCGGTCGTTGCCGCTACGCAAGTCTCACGAAAATCCCGCCATCAAGAAGCTCTATAGCGAATTCCTCAAGGAGCCGCTGGGAGAGAAATCGCACGAACTGCTGCACACTACTTATCGAAGGAGACCGCTGTTCCAACAGAGAATCTAGGGAGTGCCGGATATGGCCATACTGCTGATTGTACGCAAACAGGCCGGGTCAGCTTTGCTGATCCGGCCCTCATCGGAGTGACTGTGTATGAGACAGAAAGTCTGCAGAGAGACCATACGGCGCCTACCTATATACTTGGCGTGTTTGCGTGAGATTGAGGCAACCCGAGGCAAAGGTCAGATCGTGTCCTCCGAGAAGCTGGCGGCGCTCGCCGGTGTCAAGCCTACCCAGCTGCGCAAGGACCTCGCGTATTTTGGCGAATTCGGCCGCCGCGGGTTGGGCTACGACGCATCGGATTTGGCACACGAGATCAAGCGAATACTCAAGCTCGATCGGATTGTGCCTATGATTCTGATTGGCATGGGTAGCCTGGGGACCGCATTTGCCAGGTTTATCTCTACCAGAGCCAGTCTCGAAAAGGATTACCCTTTTCGCATAAAGGCGATATTTGACAAAGATCCTCGCAAGACAAACAGCGAGTTCATGGGGATAAAGGTGTACCACATTGACGAACTGCGACACTTAATCCATGAACTCAATCCTACAATCGCCGTTGTTGCAGTCCCCAGCCAGGTGTCAGAGCCTGTCATGGCTTTCCTGTGTGAGTGCGGGGTCAAGGCTGTGCTCAACTTCGCCGCGCCGCCAACCAAGATCAAGCCGACAGAGACCATCATTCACAACGTAGATCTTGGTGCCGAGCTTGAGTTCTTGTCTTACTACTCCTGATTCACCCATCCTGCACTTGGCAGTTTATAGGCCGAGTCTGTCTCTTAGCAACTGGTTGACTACCTTTGGGTTGGCTTGGCCTTTCGTCTCTTTCATGACCTGGCCAACAAGAAACCCAATCGCCTTGTGGTTTCCTGACTTGACATCCTCCACTGCTTTGGGATTGGCCTCGATGATCCCATCCACAACCGCAGAGAGCTCGTCAGCATCTGATATCTGAGCCAGGCCTTGCCGCTTCACGATGCTCTCTGGGTCCTCACCTGTACGAAAGACCTCTTCGAATACGCCTTTGGCCACCGACCCGCTTATAGTGCCATTATCGACAAGCCTAAGCACAGCAGCGAACTCCTCCGGGGAGATCTTGGCGTCTTCGATCTCGACCTTTTCCTGGTTGATCAGCCGCAAGAACTCACCCATGACCCAGTTGGAGACTATCTTGGCAGGCCCGTTGTAGACTGCTACTACTGATTCGAAGTACTCGGCAAGGTTCCTTGAGCCTGAAATCAGCTCTGCGTCGTATTCAGGGATCTTCAGTTCCTCCACATACCTGCGCCGCTTCTGCCCGGGCATCTCAGGCAAGTTCTCCCTGAGGGCCTCGACCATCCCCGCGTCAATCACCAGATCAACCAGGTCAGGGTCTGGCAGGTACCTGTAGTCGCTGGAGGACTCCTTAGACCTCATAAAGACAGTCGTGCCGGTCAACTCGTCCCATCCGCGAGTCTGGGGCTCAACCTGCTCTCCTGCGTCCAACAACTCAGCCTGTCGTTCGGCTTCATGGAGAATTGCGGCCTCAACCGCCCTAAAAGAGTTCATGTTCTTGATCTCGCATTTGACGCCAAATCGCGTCTCACCCCTCTTGCGGAGCGATACGTTTGCGTCACATCTCAGTGACCCTTCTTCCATCTTGCAATCGGATACCCCGGTATACTCGAGCAAGCGCTTGAGTTCCTCGAGGAATCTGCGGGCTTCCTGCGGAGACCTAAGATCTGGTTCACTCACAATCTCTATTAGCGGTATGCCAGACCTGTTGTAGTCCAGGAGCGAATACGAGGAATCTAGTATTCCAGTGCCTGAGTGCACGGACTTACCAGATTCTTCCTCTAGGTGTACTCTGTTAATCCCAACCCGCTTGACTTCGTTTCCATCGCGGTCGTCAGCAAGGATCTCTATGAAGCCGTCATAACAGATAGGACGGTCAAACTGCGAGATCTGGTATCCCTTTGGCAGGTCAGGGTAGAAATACTGCTTTCGGTCAAACCCAGTGTGCTCTGCGATCTTGCAGTTGAGTGCCAGTCCTGCCAAAATCGTCAGTTCCAAGGCTCTCTTGTTCAAAACCGGAAGGGTTCCAGGTAATCCCAGACACACCGGACATACCTGGCTGTTGGGCTGAGCTCCGAACTTCGTGCTGCAGCCACAAAAGACCTTTGATTCGGTCTTGAGTTCAGCGTGAACCTCCAGTCCAATGATGATCTCATAATCCTCAAGCGGCAAACCTCAGTCCCCCCTATCTCAAACAACAGACGCTTTTTCTATCTCAAAACCGGATGCCTGTTCGTATGCGTACGCGATGTTGAGGAGCAAGGCCTCATCTAGACTGCGCCCTATGAGCTGGAGGCCTATAGGACATCCCTCGTGCTTTGCGCAAGGCACTGAAACTGCGGGAACACCTGCAAGGTTCGCTACGACCGTGCACATATCCGACATATACATAGACATCGGGTCGTCCGTCTTCTCCCCCAGCCTAAACGCAACGGTTGGAGTCGTAGGGGTGACAAGCACATCGCAATGCTCAAGCGCCTGTTCAAACTCCTTTTTGATCAAAGTGCGCACTTGCATGGCTTTGCGGAAGTACCTGTCGTAGTTGCCCTCACTCAGCACATAGGTGCCGATCAGGATCCTTCGCTTCACCTCCGGCCCTAGGCCCCTCCCACGGGTTTCCATAAACATAGACACCGAATCCTCTGCTTGCTTGTACCTATATCCGAAGGCAACTCCGTCATACCTTGCAAGGCTAGCTGAAGCTTCTGCTGGGCCTATGACATAATAAACCGCGAGCGCATATTGCAACGTCGGAATAGATACCTCTTGAACGCGCGCACCAAGCCTCTCAAGCGTCTTTGTCGCAGCATATACTGATTCAGTGACATGTGGGTCTATTGGTCCTCCAAAGCACTCTCGCGGGATTCCTACGACTCTCCCGGCTATGTCGTTGTAAAGGCGGGCCTCGTAGTCAACCCGTTCGGTCTTGACTGAGGTGGAGTCCCTGGGATCGTGTCCGGCAATGGCCCCTAGCATAATCGCACAATCTCGGACATTGCCAGCCAATATCCCAACCTGATCCAGCGAAGAAGCGTACGGAACCAGCCCATACCGAGAGACCAGGCCGTAGGTAGGCTTGAGTCCGACTACACCGCAATAAGATGCAGGAGTTCTCACAGAGCCTCCGGTATCTGACCCTAGAGCAACGGGCACTTCTCCGCTCGCTACGGCCGCTGCCGACCCGCCACTGGAGCCGCCGGGCACTCTGTCCAGATCCCAAGGATTTCTAGTTGGGAAAAAAGCTGAGTTCTCAGTGCTCGACCCCATCGCGAACTCGTCCATGTTGGTCTTTCCAACGATTATCATACCTGCTGAGCGCAGTCGCTCTATCACATATGCATCATAGGGAGACACGAAGTCTTTGAGAATCTCCGAGGCGCACGTGGTAGCCATTCCCTTGGTACAGATATTGTCTTTGACAGCTACAGGTATTCCAGCTAGTCTGGAGGGGGCTTTCCCATCGCGTCTAGATTCATCGACAGCCCTGGCCGCCTCGAGAGCGCCTTCTCTGTCAACTGTTATGAATGCCTTGATGGTAGGTTCTACCTGCTCTATCCTGTCCAAGTATTGGCCCACCAGCTCTTCGGAGCTAATCGCCCGTGTCTCTAGGAGATCGATCAGCTCGTGCACAGGCTTGCTAATGAGTTCCAATGCTATCCCCCCATACCTCGACCAGGTTGTCTCACTCGTTGATTTCCAAAACGCGTGGGACGCGGAAGTACTCGCCAGACTTATCCGGAGCGTTTGACAACGCCTCCTCAGTAGACAAAGACGGTTCCACGCGATCTTCCCTAACAACATTGCTCAAACGGGCAACACGCGATGTAGGTTCTACACCTCCGGTGTCAACCTCGTCGATTTTTTGAACATAATCCAGTATGCCGTTCAAAGATCCCGCAAAGCTCTCCGCTTCGTTTTCACTTAGCGACAGCCTTGCCAATCTCGCTATCTGGTTGACATCGTCCGCAGTCAATGCCACCTTCTCCACCTCCATCACCAACTCGGGCAGTGTCAGATACCTATCAGATCAAGAAACTCTTGCTCGTTCAGTATCTTAACACCAAGTTGAACTGCCTTCTGGTACTTCGAACCCGGGTCTTTGCCAACTACGACATAGTCTGTACTGGAGCTGACCGAAGACGTCGTCCTGCCCCCAAGCGATCTGACCAAAGCAGCAGCTTCGTCCCTGGTCATACGTTCGAGAGCTCCGGTAAAGACAAAAGACTTATTTGCAACTCCTTCCCTCTCCTCGCGTTTCTCCTCTGGCTCAGACCTCATATTCACTCCGGCATCTCTTAGTCTCAAGACAGTGTCCCGGTTAGACTCTACTTGGAAAAACGACCAAACACTCTCTGCAATCTTTGGCCCGATATCATCGATTTTCGCCAGAGCACCTTGGTCCGCGACCATTAGAGAATCGAGGTCCGCGAAGTGCTCCGTGAGGATCTCCGCTACTCTCGATCCGACGTGCCGGATGCCCAGGGCGTACACTACCCTGGAGAACGGCACAGTCTTGCTGTTCTCAATCGCTCTGATCAGATTATGAGCCGACTTCTCACGCATTCGGTCCAAACCCAGTACGTCGGAGATCGTCAGTTCGTAAAGGTCTGCCGGCGACTCGACCAGATTGGACTCGAGGAGTTGTCCGACAATCGCCGGGCCCAGTCCTTCTATGTTCATAGCATCTCTCGATGCAAAATGAATCAGCCTTTCACGGATCTGTGCCGGGCACTTGGCGTTCTGGCATCGAACTGCCACTTCTCCCACAGACCGGAACACCGGCTCATTGCATGCAGGGCACTTGTCGGGCATGCTGAACTCTGTTTCTGTTCCGTCGCGTTCCTCGACTACCGGGCGCACAACCTCCGGAATCACGTCTCCAGCCTTTCGGACCACGACTATGTCTCCAATACGGATGTCTTTCTGCCTGATGACGTCCTCATTGTGCAGCGAAGCCCTGCTAACGACTGACCCTGCCAATCTGACAGGCTCAAGGATAGCAAGAGGGGTAAGGACTCCGGTCCGTCCGACTTGCACATCTATTCTCTCGAGCCTAGTCTTCACTTGTTCAGGTGCAAACTTGAACGCAATTGCCCAACGCGGGCTCTTGGCAGTGTATGAGAGCTGACTCTGAGAGGTCAAGGAGTCGACCTTTATGACTGCGCCGTCAATGTCGTACGGCAACTCGTTGCGAATGGACTGTAGATGAGTACAGTACTCTACAGCCTCGTCAATACCCTGACAGCTACGTGTGTGCTGGTTGACCGGGAACCCGGCGTCCTTCAAGAATTCCAGGGCCTCGCTGTGCAGTTCAATCCCAAGGTTTTCGGCATCCACCAGTGTGTATGCAAAAAAGCTGAGCCGGCGGGATGCAGTTACACGCGGATCGAGCTGCCGCAGCGACCCAGCTGCGGCGTTGCGAGGATTCGCAAAGGGCTTCTCCCCGCGCTCTTCTCGCTCTGCGTTGAGCTTCTGGAACTCCTCCAAAGGCACGTACACTTCGCCGCGCACAGTCAAGTTCGCATCACTACCGCTAGCTAGACGCAATGGTATGCTCCTGATAGTCTTGAGATTGGCGGTGATGTCCTCACCGACCAGCCCATCCCCTCTCGTGGCGCCCTGCACAAATCGCCCCTGCTCGTATCTGAGCGACACTGCCAAACCATCGATCTTTGGCTCGGCCACGTATTGCACAGGGCCGCTGACACCAAGCGCCCTCCGGACGCGGCCGTCGAAACTCCTCAGCTCCTCTACTGAATACGAGTTCTCCAAACTGAACATACGCACCGGATGTTCCACTGTTGAGAAGCCTGTTCGCGGCCGTCCTCCCACGCGCTGAGTTGGAGAGTCATCCGTCACCAATTCAGGGTATTTTTCCTCCAACTCCTTGAGTTCCCGCATCAGTTGGTCGTACTCGTAATCGGTGATCACAGGGTCATCTAGAACGTAGTACCTATAATCATGGTAGTTAATCTGACGTCTGAGGTCCTCTACCCTATCACGGATACTGTCGTCCACAGGGAACACCTCATTTCACGAGTTCGAGTGAAGCGTAGCTTTCGAGCAGCTTCTTTATCCCGAGGTTCGGAAATGCGATCGTCACAATCCGGTCGCCTGCGCTTTCTGAGACAGACACAACTGTGCCGACCCCAAACTTCGCATGCCGCACCTTGCTTCCTGCTGACAAGTCGAGTCTTTGAGACTTGCCGGATTGGCCGTCTGCGTCTGTGTCAAGACCTGTGGAACTAGATCTTGAAACCTTGGCAGCTGCACTGGAAGTATCGGCGAAGCCCCCAGGGGCCGCCCTACCCACCTGTTGCACGAGTTCGGCAGGCAGCTCCCCAATGAACCGGCTGGGCGGATTGGCGCTCGCACTTCCGTAGAGCATACGAAAGTCGGCAGATACTAGGAATAGCCTGTCTCTTGCCCTGGTAATGCCTACATAGCACAAACGTCGTTCCTCTTCGACTTCTCCACTCTCGAAGATGCTCCTCGCCAGCGGGAACACGCCTTCGTCCATTCCGACCATGAACACTACCGGGAACTCGAGTCCCTTTGCTGAATGCAGAGTCATCAATGTTACCCCGTTATTGTCGTCCTCCAACGCATCAATATCAGACAGCAGTGCGACCTCTTGCAAAAAGTCGGACAAGGAGCTCGACTCTCGGCCCCTTTCGAAGTTGCGAGTAACCGATATCAACTCCTGCAGGTTTTGGATTCGGGATTCGGCTTCTACTGAATCACCTTCACGAGCCAACTCCCTTATGTATCCTGTCTTGTCCAAGACATTCTTGACAATCTCAGACGGAGTCGCGTCGGCTGCATGGGTAATCAGTTCTTCGAGCAGCTCATTGAACGCAGCGACTGCGGAACTCGCCCTTCGCCCGAGAACGGTGTGGACGCGCTCTTCCTGCATTGCAGCATATACTGAGATGCCGCGCATCCGAGCGTATTCACTTAGCCTTTCTACAGTGGTTGCTCCTATTCCGCGCTTGGGCGTATTGACAATCCGCAAGAGGCTAATGGAATCATGCGGGTTGTCTATTACTCTCAGGTATGCCAGAATGTCTTTTATCTCCTTGCGTTGGTAAAAGCGCAGCCCACCTATGATCTGATATGGTATTCCTCTGTTGAGCAGTTCTTCCTCGAACGTCCGAGACTGTGCATTCGTCCTATACAGTATAGCAAAATCTCGGTAGTTCCTCTTCTCTGATATTATAAGGTCTTCGATTGTAGAGATCGTGAAGCGAGCCTCATCCTTCTCGTCAAAGGCTCGGTACCAACACACTGGAGGGCCTGACTCCCTGTCCGTCCACAACCGCTTAGGTTTGCGCCTTTCGTTTCTGCTGACTACAGCATTCGCACACTCCAAAATGCTCTTCGTAGACCTGTAATTCTGCTCTAGTTTGATGACCTTTGCATCGGGATAGTCGCGCTCAAACTCCAATATGTTCCGGATATCCGCCCCGCGCCAGTGGTAAATCGACTGATCGTCATCTCCCACTACGCAGATGTTGCGGTACTTCTTTGCCAGCAGATTGACGAGCAGGTACTGAGCATGGTTTGTGTCCTGGTATTCGTCGATCATGATGAACCTAAACCGATCTTGGTACTTCTCAAGTACTGCAGGCTCATCTCTGAAAAGCCTTACAGTCTCAGCAATCAAGTCGTCGAAGTCGAACGCGTTGTTGACAGAAAGCTTCTTCTCATAGCTGGCAAACACTTTCGCAACCTGCTTTTGCCAGTAATCGACTGCTTGATCTGCGTACCTTTTGGCATCGATAAGCTGGTTTTTGGCATTGCTGATAGTCCCGAGAACTGCAGAAGGATTCATGTTTCGCTCATCCATCTCCAGCTCCCTCAAGCACTGCTTTATTGCTGTAACCTGGTCAGTCGTATCGAATATGGCAAAACTACTTGTCCGACTGACATATTCACACTCGGCGCGCAAGATCCGAACGCACAGCGAATGAAATGTCGAAACCCATACGTCGACTCCGGCAAGTCCAAGAAGCCGCGCCGCACGGTCACGCATCTCCTGAGCAGCTTTGTTTGTAAAAGTAACTGCAAGAATAGATCGAGGGTCCACTTTGTAGTGGCTTATCAGGTGGGCAATCCGGTGAATCAGAACACGAGTCTTGCCGCTTCCGGCGCCGGCCAGCACTAAAAGCGGCCCTGTGTAGTGCGATGCGGCCGCTCTCTGTTGAGGATTTAGGTCTGACAAATAGTCCATCAACCAGTCTCCCTTGTACGTCTATATGAACTCCCCGTTCATGGGACACAAACACTAACGTCTCCTTGCAAGCTCTTTCCAAATATCGCTTGGCTGAATGTCAAAGAAGGCCAGCAAGACGAGAAGGTGATATAGCAGATCGGCCGTTTCATAGACGATCTCTTCGGCTGACTGGTTTTTTGAAGCGATGATCGTCTCAGCGCACTCTTCACCGACCTTCTTGAGGATCTTGTCGAGGCCCTCGCGAAACAGGTAGCAAGTGTATGATCCCTCCACTGGGCTGGCCTTCCGGCCGCACACCACACCGTACAACTCCTCCAAAATAGAGGAGCCTACCTCAGTGTCTGATCCCTCACTGCCCGAACTCGCAGGTCGCCTGTCGAAGCCTATGCGAATGCGGCCGTCCGAGTCCAAGCGGACGCTACGATGGAAGCAACTGCGCTCTCCAAGGTGACACGCACCTGAACCAACCTGTCTCACGCGAACCACTATGGCGTCTCCGTCGCAATCCAGTCTAATCTCCTCGACGACTTGGATGTTGCCCGAGGTTTCGCCCTTGTGCCACAACTCCTGCCGGCTTCTGCTCCAAAACCAAGTCTCTCCGGTTTCCAGTGTCTTCAGTAGCGAGAGGGAGTTCATGTATGCCAGCATCAGCACCTCGCCGCTTTGAGCGTCTTGGACAACCGCGGGGATGAGGCCATCCTCGCCGAAACGAACATCTTTGCTCAGATCTGAGAAATCCATATTTGCAATCCCTTCTAAATCTTAACTGGAATCCCAAAACGTTTTAGATAGTTCTTGACATCGGATACTGTGTACTCGTTGAAATGAAATATCGAAGCCGCAAGTACGGCCTGAACGCGGCCTTCGAGGACAGCATCCCTTATATGCTCTAGCTCACCAGCCCCTCCCGAAGCCACCACCGGAATGCTCACCCGGGAGGCTATGGCCGCGTTGAGCACGTTGTCGTAGCCAGACTTGGTCCCGTCCGTGTCCATGCTTGTAACCAGCAGTTCCCCAGCACCAAGCTCCTGCACACGGTCAGCCCATTCGAGAACATCCATACCCGTAGGCACCCGGCCACCGTTGATTACGACCTCCCAACCTTCCTCAGCCGAACCGGGTTTGCGCCGAACGTCTATGGCGACGGTTATCCGTCCACTGCCATAGATTTCTGATGCTTCTCGAACCAGTTCTGGATTCTTGACTGCCGCGGAGTTCACAATGACCTTGTCGGCGCCTGCGTGTAACAGTCTCTCAATGTCGCTGATGTCCTTGATGCCGCCTCCAACGGAGACAGGCACGGATACACTGTCGGCCACCCGACGGACAACATCGACCATCGTTGCCCTTTTCTCGACAGTCGCGGTGATGTCTAGCAACGCCAGTTCATCAGCACCCTGCCGCTCATACCTTTCTGCGAACTCAACAGGATCCCCGACGTCTCTAAGGCTGACGAACCTTGTTCCCTTGACTACGAGGCCGTCCTTTACGTCCAGACAGGGAATGACTCTGACAAACGACACAACAGTCCCTCCAACCTGCTATCTACGCAAGAGCTCTAATCGCGTCCTCAAGGGAGAATGCCCCCTCATAGAGCGCCTTGCCGACAATGACGCCCGTCACCCCGTCGGCTTCGAGGGCCTTGACCGACAACAGGTCGTCCAGGCACGCCACTCCGCCCGAAGCGATGACATTGAGTCCAGACCCGACAGCTAATGCACGAGTGTACTCGAGGTTTGGCCCGGTCATGGTGCCATCGCGGTCGATGTCAGTGTAGACGACGTTGACCACTCCCGCGGCCTTTACCGTCTTTGCCAGCTCGATTGCATCTATGGACTGAATGCGAGTCCAGCCAGTAGTCGCTACCTTCCCGGCCTTGGCATCTATGCCCACCACTACCCTTCTTGGTGTAAAGGAGTCGACCAGCTCCTTGAGTAGATCAGGATCAGCGACGGCACTAGTGCCGAGGACTACTCGCTCGACTCCCGCCTCCAAGAGCCTAGCTGCCGACTCAAAACTGCGAATCCCGCCCCCAACCTGTATAGGCGTATCTACAGACGCGAGAATAGAAGCGATAGCATCAGTGTTGACCGGCCGCCCCTCTCGTGCTCCATCCAGATCTACAACGTGGATGAGAGTCGCTCCCTGAGACTGCCAGTTAAAGGCTACACTCGCAGGATCGGAGTCGTACACCTTCTTGTTGGAATAATCGCCCTTGAAGAGGCGGACGCACTTGCCTCCCAGTATGTCAATTGCCGGAATTACCTGCACTGCTAAACAATCCCCCAAAACTGAATGATCGGCTGAGGGAGGCCCATCTTCTAGAGCACTCCCTTTGTCGAGGGGACACCGGATATCCTCGAGTCTATCTTTGTGGCTTCGTCGCAAGCTCTGCCCAGAGCTTTGAAAACCGCCTCAACGATGTGGTGTCCGTTGGAACCCCTCAACGCCTTGACATGAAGGGTTATGCCGCAACTCGTTGCGAACCCTCGCAGGAACTCAACAAGCAACTCATGGCCGATTGGACAGTCAGTTCCCACTAATTGGTCTGCCTCGCAAACCAGATACGGCCGTCCCGAGATATCGAGCGACACCATAACCCATGCCTCGTCATGAACGACCGAGGAAAATCCATACCTCCGGATCCCAGACTTGTCGCCGATAGCCTGAAGGAAGGCCAGCCCAAGTGTTATGCCCGTGTCTTCAACAGTGTGATGATAGTCGACATGGAGGTCGCCTTTGCACGATACTTCTAGGTCAAACAGCCCATGCCTGGAGAACAGGGCAAGCATGTGATCAAGAAACCCGATGCCTGTATCGGCCCTACACTCTCCTCTGCCGTCTACAGTGACTCGGACATCGACAACTGTCTCAGTCGTCGCGCGAGATGACTTACCTACCCGCTGCTCCATCTGCGTCATCCTCCTCAATCACAGAGCTCTACTGACCGGCCATAACTTCGCTCAACCGCTGAACCGCCTCAGTGATATCACTGCGCCTAGCCCTATAACTGACCCTGTTGGCAATCAGACGTGCAGTAGAGGTCCACATGTCAGCGATTACCTTTAGGCCATTGTCCCGCAGAGTACGTCCTGTCTCTGTGATGTCGACTATAGCGTCGGCCAATCCAACGGCCGGAGCAAGCTCAAGCGATCCGTTCAAGGTCACTATCTCGACCTGAACACCTAGAGATGCGAAGTAGTTGCGCGCAACATATGGGTACTTGGTGGCAACGCGAGAGTTGAACCCCAATCCGCTGACATCAGTGACATGTGAAGACGCTGGGACAGCAACTACGAACCGACAGCGTCCCATTTTCAAATCAAGAAGCTCGCACACGTCCTTGCGTGACTCGTCTATAACGTCCTTTCCGCAAATACCCAGATCTGCAGATCCGTATTGCACGTATGTCGGGACGTCCGTTGCTTTGACGAGGATCACGCGGCTTCGGCGATCAGGGTCGTCAAACACCAATCTTCGAGTGTCATCAGACACATCGGAGGTAAACACACCGGCCTGATTCAGCATTTCCACGGCTGGCTCAAGAAGCCGCCCTTTTGGCAGTGCGATTGTCAAATAATCCAAAGCAACCACCCGCAGATCTATCGTTCCGTATGATCGGTCTCCAAACAACTCAAAAAGAACCGTCTCGAGGGCAGGACTTCCCGCAGGCGGGACGCTATCTGTTCGCGGTTCTCGCCCCGCACGAAGACGTCGCACCTAAGTCCATCAGTCCCACGTGAGTATGAGAGAACAAAAGAACGGCCTATCCTAACCGCACGCTCAAATATCGTGTCCAAGGGGCGGGCGTCTAGTTCTACCTCGACAACGATGCCGCTTTGCCTGAGCCGTTTCGTATCAGCCAAGGCCACAGGCTCAAGGCTCTCCTCAAATGTGACGACACCACTGACGGTCCTGGGCTCGTTCAACAAGTCAGGATTGCCTTGTTCTACTGCAGCAAGGACACGCTCAATGCCTATCGCGAACCCGGTGGACGGGCTGTCGTATCCAAACTGAGCCAGCAAGTTGTCGTAGCGGCCTCCCCCGCATATGTCGTATCCTACACCAAACGCGTGCCCCTGAAATATGACTCCGGTGTAGTAATCGAAGTTCTTGACAAGACCGAGATCTATGCTGACAGGCCCCATGGCGCCGAGAGACCTCAAACGGCTTACTACCTTCTTCAAATCATCAAGAGCACTGAGAGCCTGCTCCGAGTTTCCCGCAATATCAGCACCGGCCACCAGAATCGACTCATCGCCTCGAAGATCTCCTAGTGCCAGGAGCCTCTCGTTGTCTCTCTTGCTAAGCCCGAGCTCACCGACAATCGACTTGAGGCCGACCAAGTCCTGGCGGAGTAGGGCCGCCTTTACGGCCGAGGAGACGCGGTCTTCCAGCCCGATATCTCTCATCAGGCCGTTGACAAATCCCATATGCCCAATGTCTATCCCAAAACCTCGCAGGCCACAGCCGTCCAGACAATCAATGCACAAAGCAATTGATTCTGCATCTGCAAATACAGAACCTGAACCAATGATCTCGACGCCGGCTTGATAGAACTCCCGTCTGTGCCCAACCTCCGGATCAGCGTACCTAAAAACGTTTGCTAGATACCAAAACCTACCGGGATCAAGTTCGGTCCGCATCCGGGTGCTGACGAGGCGAGCTATTGGTGTGGTCATCTCCGGCCTCAACGCTACCAATTCGCCGTCAGGGTCGAAAAATCTATACGTACTGCCCTTGAGGGCATAGCCTGTCTGAGACTCCAAGACATCGACAAACTCGAATGTCGGAGTAACCACCTCTCGATATCCCCAGCGATTGAAGACTTCGGTGATCCGCCGCTCAAGTGCACGACGCCGTGCAAGCTCCTCCGGCAGGTAGTCTCTCAGGCCTCCCGGTATCTGTTTACGACGCAGTGACAAAATACACCACATCTCCTCGCAAACTCTATGCTCTGCAAATGCAGTCCATGCTACATCTTGCTGGCTAGCCCAGCCATTCTGGCAGATTTGTTACAAGCATACCACATAGGGTTGGACGTATCAACAGCCCTTCCAACTCGGGCTGTGTCGGGAGGGCCGAACTGTGGTCTCCTCCGCTTGCCGCTCACTCCGCCGTCCTGGCTCCGTTGATGCTGAGCTGCGTCCCCCATGTCTCGCATGTCCCGATTCCACCAGGCGATGCAAAGGGTCGGCGGACGCCGCCGACCCTCTGTCGTCGATGTAGAGCTGGACTCTAAACGGGTGCTTAATCGGGACTAAAGGTCCCGCGCACCATTCACTTATTGAGACTAAAGCCCGGTAACGAATGCAAACCTGAGAATGAACAGCACCGACAGAAGATAGACGAGCCAGTGCACCTTCTTGCCCTGTCCTGATACGAGCATCAGGAAGCTATAGCTCACAAATGCAACCGCTATACCATTAGCGATGCTGCTGGTCAACGGCATGGTCACTATGGCGAGGAACGCAGGGATAGCCTCGAGGTAATCGTCCCACTTGATCCTCGTAACGCCCTTCATCATCATAATACCTACGATGACTAGAGCAGGATACGTGGCAGCCGCTGGTATAACGCTCAGTATGGGCTGGAAGAACAAGGCCAAGATGAATAGGATGCCGACTACGACTGCTGTAAAGCCGGTCCTGCCTCCAGCTGCTACGCCGGCCGCGCTCTCAATATACGAAG
The DNA here is from genome assembly GCA_900016865.1 of uncultured Clostridia bacterium. Taxonomy (GTDB): domain Bacteria; phylum Bacillota; class DTU014; order DTU014; family DTU014; genus DTU014. The sequence goes on from FIZI01000001.1 coordinate 41,709, forward strand.
TCACGGTAGAAGTGCCGAAAACTGACCCTACGATGGTTCCCACAGAGTCGACAAGCATCGCCTTGTCTATCCTCGGGAGCTCGCCCTTCTCATCCAGGAAGCCGCCCTGGTCTGCAACTCCGATCAGTGTTCCGAGAGTGTCGAACATGTCAACAAACAGGAAGGCGAAGACCACCGTAAACAGACCAAGATTCAACGCACCGAGCACGTCGAGCTTGCCCAATACGAGGCTTGTCCAGTCGCCCCAAGCAGGCACGCCTATCCAGGACCCGCTTGGCAGATGAGATTGACCGAAGTACGGAATAGCGCCGATCAGAGCAGTAATGATTATCCCGATAAAGATCGCACCCTTGACCTTTCGCACGAGCAAGAGACTGATGATCGCAATCCCTATGATGCTCAAGACAGGCGAAACATCTCCGCCTCTGTTGACTGTCAAGTCACCGAGCAATAGGTTGCCGTCCACGATCTGGACAATGCCGGCACCCTTGAGACCAATCAGAGCGATAAACAGTCCAATACCTACTGGAATTGAGCGTTTGATCACGCTCGGGATAGCGGTGACAATCATCTGTCTCGCACCTATGAGAGTCAAGATCAGGAACACTATACCCGATATCATGACTGCTCCGAGGACCGTAGAGGCAGTGATGTCGGGGTTAGTGGCAACAACATAAGCGAAGTATGCGTTCAACCCCATCCCGGGAGCCAGTGCAAATGGGTAATTGGCATAAAGACCCATAAAGATGGTTGTAAAAGCAGTTGACAGAATGGTCGCAATCATTATGGCTCCGAAGTAGTCGCCACCACCGCCAAGGGACGATTCAAAAGCCCCGGCTAGAATCCCAGGGTTGACTACAATTATGTACGCCATAGTCATGAATGTGGTTAATCCCGCTATGATCTCTGTTCTCAGATCAGTGCGATTTTCAGCAAAGCGAAAATATCGCGCAATGCCTGTCTCATTGGACATCGACATACTCTCATCTCCCTTGTGTACAGAATAATCTCAACTACGTCTTCATTTCGATCTATTGCTACAGTCTCCCAAGTCGAGATAGCTCGTTTCTTACCAATAGCACCCCTCCCCACAGCAGGCCCGGCGGACGTGACCGATCTCTATTCCCACTCGATTGTCGACGGCGGTTTCGAGGTGATATCATACACTACTCTACTGACGCCGGGGACTTCATTGACTATGCGGTCTGATATTACTTCCATGAGGTCGTGTGGCAAGCGCACCCAATCTGCAGTCATGCCATCCTCGCTATGGACAGCTCTGACAGCAACTACGCTAGAGTAAGTACGCTCGTCCCCCACAACGCCGACTGTCCGAGTATTAGTCAAGACAGCAAAAGCCTGCCAGATATCGTCATACAGTCCAGCTCGCTTGATCTCCTCAATGACAATGGCGTCAGCCTCCCTGACTATTGACAGCGCCTCTCTTGTCACCGGGCCGATGATCCGAACAGCCAACCCGGGCCCAGGGAATGGATGCCTGTTGATAACAGCATCCGACAGCCCCAGCTCTCTTCCTATTCTGCGGACTTCGTCCTTGAATAGATAGCGGAACGGCTCTATCAATTTGAGCCTCATCACGTCGGGAAGCCCGCCTACGTTGTGATGAGACTTGACCTTAGGAGCTGAACCTGCATCTTTCGAGCTCTCAATGACATCCGAGTACAGCGTCCCCTGAACCAGGTACTCGACGTCACCGAGTTTCTCAGCTTCTTCATCGAATACACGTATGAACTCATTACCAATGATAACTCGCTTCTTCTCAGGATCGGACACGCCGTCAAGACGGCGCAAAAAACGCTCCTGTGCATCAACATGGACGAGGCGAACACCGAATGTGTCGCGAATCGTCGACAAAACCTGCTCAACCTCACCCTTTCGCTGAAGCCCGGTATCCACAAACACGCATGTCAGTTGGTCGCCAATAGCCCGGTGGACCAAGACGGCTGCAACCGATGAGTCTACCCCTCCACTTAGAGCCAGAAGCGCCTTGGAGGAACCTACTCTCTCACGTATGTCTTTGATGCTTTGCTCTATCGCAAAGGCCGGAGTCCACGACTCTGAGCACTTACACACTGAAAACAGAAAACTCCGTATGATATCCACACCCGAGTCTGAACTCAAGGCTTCCGGCTGAAACTGCACTGCGAAGCGTCTGTCCTGACCGTCCGCAACAGCCCCGATCGGAGTGTCCAAAGCGCTGCCTATAAAGCGAAATCCATCAGGCAAAGACTCGGTCGAATCACTGCAACTCACCCATAGGGCTGGGGTGTTGCTGCTAACGAGCAACTCGATAGCAGACGACACCGATCGGTCTTCGCCAGCGCCCGGTCCGGCTGAAAAGATAACACCTTTGACGCTGCTACTGCGAAGCCTCTTGAGCAGGGCACCGGGAGACACGACCTCTGAATATACTCTGGATTCCCGGACATTCCTAGCTATCAGTCTGCTGTGCTCTGACCCCAGGTCCACAACTACAACTGTTTCGACTCTCGGATTCGTTTCCGGTGCAGAAACGTACATCGGCAATACCACCTCAATCCAAGTACAAGCGCTCTACTCCTGCTCGTACACAGAACGTCTGAGCACTCCGATAAAAGGCATGTTGCGGTAGTTCTCTGCATAGTCGAGGCCGTATCCAACTACGAACTCGTCGGGTATCTCAAATCCGTTGTAGTCAGGGACTATATCTACCTTCCGCCGCGACGGCTTGTCCAAGAGCGTACACACCTTCAAAGACGCAGGGCCTCGAGACTGCAGGTTGTCTAGGAGGTATCGAAGAGTCAGCCCTGTGTCGACTATGTCCTCGACAACGAGTACATGCCTTCCCTCAATAGGCTCGTCTAAATCCTTTATAATCCTGACCACGCCTGAAGAATCCGTCGACCGGCCGTAACTCGAAATCGCAACGTAGTCAATGCTTAAAGGAATCGTCACAGAACGGATCAGATCAGCCATAAATACGAGCGACCCTTTTAGTATACCAACGACCATAGGGCGTTTCCCTTGGTAGTCTCTTGAAATGGCTTCTCCCAATTCCCTGACCTTAGCCTTGATGTCATCTTCACTCAAGAGCACATATGCCAGGTCTTGTTCCACAAAAGAAAAGTCAGCCACAGCAATCACTCCAGTCTACACGGCAGCAAGCCACATATTAGGCAGGACGTCGCGCTCCAGGGCGCATGCTTAGTGGGTTCCGATGTATTCGCGAAGGTCGCCCAGATCGGACATATATGCCATCGCGTCTTGGACGGCGTGGTCTGTCAGGCCGATCAGCTGAGCAGCTTCTTCGCGGAGGCGCTTCTCGAGAGCGTCGACACCGATACCGACTCCAAGCATCGAGGCGATGGCATCTGCGACATGGACAAGACACACCCGGGCTGCGTTGACAGACTTCAGGTCAGGCTTGTGATGGTCTCCTATCATCGAAACCAGCGACTCTGGGAGATTCCATCGAAGCGCTACTCTTGCGCCGACCTCGGCGTGATCGAATCCCAGCTCTGCGCGTTCGGCCTCCACAAAGGTTTGGCCGAGTTGGTCAACGCGTTCCAAGATATTGCTGAATCGAGCCGAAACATAATAGCTCAGGATCGTCTTGCCGATGTCGTGGAGCAATCCCCCAATGAACACCTCATCCTTGATGGACTTATAACCCAGAGTATCTGCCAAATGCTCTGCACACAGGCCTGTACATAACGAATGGTCCCACAGGCTGCCCGCCTCCAGTGCGTAACCGCTGGCAGGGCCCTGCATCAATGAGTATGCAGACAGCGCCAAAACCTGGTTGCGCATGTTGTTGAATCCGAGAGTTACGACTGCATCCTTGACAGTAGAGATCCTTCGAACCAGTCCGTAGTACGCTGAGTTGGAGACGCGCAGGATCTTGGCAGTGAGGGCCTGGTCCTTTTCTATGATGGACACCAAGGCGGTAAGATCCGCGTCAGGGTCCTTCAAGATCTCGAGAACCTTGGCCGCGACAGCAGGGAGAGGCGGAAGATCGCCGACTCTCCTGAAAATGTCATTCATCATCTGCTCAGCCTGCGGTCTCTGGCGAGCCAACGAATCGGGCATGTCTCTCAATTAACATCTCCTCCAGCACCCCGGATTGCAGTAGTGCCGACAGGTATGCACGGGACGGGGCCTTCTCCGATAACAGAGCAGTACTTGAGATCATCCTTATGCCCGATGCTGCACAGGTACTCGCCATGACTACTTGAGAACACAGCTTTGGCAGGATCTTCATCGAGATGCTCCCAAACGGACAGGGCTACTAGAGCACCGTCGTCACACTCAACGGATTCTTGAGACCTGCGCAGCATTGCCACTATCGCACCAGCACAGGCAATGTCTTCGAGACCCGGCCTCTCCAACTTGCCTGCACAAGCCAGATGGACATCACAGCCTTTGTAGTGCTCCAAGAGCCACTGTACCAGACTATGCAGATTCGCGAAACACCCAACTACTCGTTCGAACTCGTCGTACTTCCTTAACAGGACGGTCCCATTGGTCGTAGACATGATAAGAGTACGACCGGAAACTACCTCCGGTGAGTATTCAAGCGGGGAATTCCCCAAATCAAACCCGTCAACTCGCTTGCCCATCCGCTCACCGCAAAGCAACGCGTCGGGTCTTGATGCTGCTACACGCCAAGCGTCGTCAAGCGTCGCAACAGGTACGACCTCAAGGCACCCGTTGCGAAAAGCAGTCACTATACTGGTCGATGCCCTTAGTACATCGATTGCCACAACGCAGGATAAGGCACCGTTTGGAGGCGCCTCTGCCAAGCTCAGCGAAACAGAGACTTTCATCAGGACCTACTCCCTGCAGCAGGCTCCGCTCTCAAACTCTCTCAAGTCCTAGTCTAGGAATAAAGAAACATGTTCTACGGTTTACCCGGTCTTTCCTCCTTCATAGCGCTCTCCCGCAGAGTCAATCCAGGTACTGCATCCAAGCTAAGACTTGAAAACCGGCCTGCCACATACTGAAAATAGCCTGCACACGCTATCATGGCAGCGTTGTCAGTACACAGACTCGGTGGAGGGTAATAGAGTGCCAAACCCCTGCGTTCGCATTCAGACTTCAGATCTCTGCGAAGCTGCGTATTGGACGCAACGCCTCCTGAGAGTATCACGGTCGACACCTGCTTTGCTTCAGCTGCCCGAGTTATCTTGCCAACAAGAACATCAACTACTGCCTGTTGGAAGCTGGCTGCTATGTCCGAAATAGGCAGCTCCTGATCAAGCTGTCTCAGCCTATGGACGTGGTTGATCACTGCGGTCTTTAGGCCAGAAAAGCTAAAATCGAGATTATCCTCATCAAGCATAGGCCTAGGGAACTCGATCGACTTGGGATTCCCATTCCTTGAGACCTCGTCGATGCGCGGACCGCCCGGATACCCCAGGCCGAGCACCCTTGCTACCTTATCAAACGCTTCACCCGCCGCGTCATCGCGGGTAGATCCTATCACCGTGTAGGTATGGTCTGGTGCCACGTACAAAATATCTGTATGACCGCCGGATACAGTGAGGCAAACAGCAGGCAAGGTCAAGTGCTCGTGTGCCAGTAGGTTGGCGTACACGTGCCCGAGCACATGGTTGACTCCAATAAGAGGGACCCCGCGTGCCAAAGCGATAGCTTTCGCAGCAGAAATGCCCACAAGCAGGCTCCCCACGAGGCCGGGGCCATAGGCAACTGCTACAGCTGAGATATCGTCCAAGGTGACATCGGCGTCTCGCAGTGCCTGATCAAGGACACGTACGATGAGCTTCACATGTTGCCTGGAAGCCACTTCTGGAACAACCCCGCCAAACCGCTGATGTATTGGAATCTGAGACGAAACCACATTGGAACGGATCTTCAGACCCGCTTCAACGACAGCTACCGCAGTTTCATCGCAACTGGTCTCAATTCCTAAGACCAACGAATTCTCTTTGCACGAAGTACTACTGGCCATCTACAACTCACAACTCCTGCAATGCCTTAACAATGTCCTCAGCCCGCGGCGGACATCCGGGCACATTTCGAGACGCCTTGCTCGCGCAATCGCCTATACCAAGGCCTTCGACAGAAACGCCGCGGTAGCCCTGGCCAATATGTATGTCCAGATCAAGCGCTCTCCGATTTCCTGATTCTCTGACGCGATAGAGTGCGTGGGTCAAACCGCCTACGCATGCAGAACATGCCTGTCGCTGGTGAACCTTGCACAGCAGGCTTTGAGCAAGAGATCCGGTTACGATCTGCGAAGGGCGGACCGTTGGGGCTCCTAGTTCGACTACCCTGGTAGGCTCAATGTCTCCTACTCCAAGTTCGCGTGCTATGCGTATATGCTCGACAGCCAAAGGTTCCAGTCCGATCAGACGAGCACAATAGCTGTCTACCAAGACTGGATCTGCGCCAGCTATAATCCGGTCCATCCGCACAGGATTGCCGCCCTCTTCGAATGTCAGGTCTCCGCACAACGCGTCTACGATTATTAGGTCCGACTTCAGCACAGTGTTTAGTCTCGCTATCGGCTCATGGAGGCCCAAACGATGGAACCGCCTCTTCTCCGAATCAGGTATACATCCCTTCAGATTCTTGAGCGCACAGGTCATTTTGGTCTGGCAGTGCGCTTTGAGCACTGGGACGTTGATGAGGTAGTCGACGTCTAGCACGTCAGTGCAAACGCGCAACGAGACTCCTCCGGCCTGCACTTCTTTGGCAGGCGCTCTCTCAAGATTGACCAGCTTGACACCTGTTCTCCTGGCGAGCTCTCTGTACCCGCACGCATCAAACGCCCTATCAGTATCCTCACCTACCCACGAGCTTTCCATAACACATATATCGTGCAGCCCTCGTGAGTGCAGGTAGCCTATTAGTGACTCGACCACTTCTGGAGAAGTCGTAGCTCCGGACTTGGCAGGCTTGGCGACAACCAGATTTGGCTTGATACCTATGCGCAAGGCAGGATCTGCATTGGCTAGCGGGTCGATCTTCTCGAGTAGTGTCCGCACCATCTCAGATGGACTGTCTCCATACGCGACGAAGATCTCTGATCTGCTAAACGTCAATTCCCAACCTCTCCCAATCCGCGATTGTCACATATAGAATACCGCATAGGACCAGCTGTGACAACCGGACAGTGAAGCAGCAGTCAGTAGTCAGGGATTGTTAAGCTTGTTGCTCTTTCCCGTCTTTTCCCGTATAATCAAGTATGTGACTGTACTGTGAGGCTAGTGCAGTGGTCTGCTCGGTCAAAGAGGAGTGTCCGGGTGTGCAAGAGAGCCTTTCGGGTTTTGATTGGGGAAGGCTGCTGGGGCAGCTAGGTCTTGGAACTGTACTCGGTCTGGCTGTCGGCTACGCGACCAAGAAGGCTATCAAAGTTGCCTTGGTTGTCATAGCTATCGTCCTGCTCATCAGCATTGCACTGTCCAAGGTCGGCTTCATTACTGTAAACTGGGATGTCATCGAGCAATGGTGGTCGTCGGCAGTCTCAGATCGCGGAGCTGCAGACATCGCATCCAGCTGGATACGGTGGTTTGCGAGCAGTATTGCAGTTTCCGGGAGCTTCGTCGGTGGATTCATCATCGGGTTCAAGTCCGGTTAGTCATGTCCACACGCATGCGGAGTGCCGCACTAGTTTCTGTCAAAGAGATGTTGGGAGAGGAGACAACGCATGGCGCAGTCTAGACGGGCCTACAAAATCATCGGACGATCCATACAGATCATAGGGCTTGCAGTAGCTGTTTGCGGGCTGCTCGCAGGAATCACAGACGCGTGGAATGAACCGCTCTTTTCTAGAATCGCAGGAGGAGTCATAATCTTAGCTGGGATAGCACTGAGCATAACTGCCGAAGCCTTTCTGCTCTTGTACGCTATTGAAGAAAACACCAGAGAATCCAAACAGATACTGATGCGCCTTGAAAAGGCCCAAGTAGCACTCACCGGTGACATAGAGGCTGCAGCTGCTGACGCTGATCAGGTGAGTTCAGACACTGCCAAGTCGGAACGCGGTAAGGAGTGTCCTGAGTGCGGCTGTCCTGTTCGCGCTGGTAAGACACAGTGCCCTGCATGCGGCACGCAGGTGACTGCCTGACCCACCAGCTGATGAGTCAACTACAGCTCTTTCCACATCAGTAGGGCGTCTTCGCGCGTGTCCACGTAGTAGCCTCTACGTACGCCTAGCGTCCTAAAGCCGTGCTTCTCGTACAACCCGATGGCTACGTGGTTGGATTTCCGCACCTCTAGCGTCATTCGCTTGATAGATCTTCCTTTGCAGTAGTCGATGAAGCCAGACAGAAGCTGCTTTCCGACGCCTTGTCCCCGGTAGCGGACATCAACTGCGATGTTCGTGATGTGCGCCTCATCGAAGATAAACCACCCACCTATGTACCCTATCACGTCTTCTCCTTTGCATGCGACCAGGTAGTGGGCTTTGGAGTCGTCTCTAAGCTCTGCTTCGAATGCACTACGGGACCAAGGTGTAGAAAACGCGCTGTTCTCAATCTCGAGGACTCGATCCAGGTCCCCGTGAGTCATCTTGCGCAAAACTACCGACACCCGCAGCAGTCCCCTCCTCGTGATTTGGAGCCCGCGAGCTTCAAGATCGAGATCACTGTGCTCCACGTTTTTCCGCCCAGCGCACCTCTGCAGCAGACGGTCTAAGGTATGAAGGAGCGAAGTCCATTGCGTCCTCTGATTGGCCTTCTTTGAGAGCGGCCAGGCCCAACAAAGCGACGTCTGACGGCCTGCACAGAGACGAGGCGGGGTTTGTCAAGACAAGTCGCGCACGTGTGCGCAAACGCAGTATCTCGTGATGCCGGATCGCGCCTGACCCTAGAAAGCAGACGTCACCGGGCAAATCGTTCGTCCACTCAATCACTTCGTCTATAGTTGTCAACGATTCGGGGACTACCTCAACCCCTCTGACTTCGCCAGGTTCGAAGACATAGGCCGAGGCATACACCCTATTCTCCCGCGCGTCAATCAGTGGGACTGCAGTAACACCCAGCCCTGCAACTGCCTGTGCGATGGCTCTAAGCGTCGAAACGCCTGCCAAGGGTACGCCCAGGCAGTAACAGAGAGTCTTGGCAGCCGTGACGCCGATCCGAAGACCTGTGTAAGAGCCGGGCCCGCGAGACACTGCCACTCCTGCAATGTCAGATAGACTAAGCCCCGACTCTCTCAGCATAAAGTCGAGAGCAACCATCAAGCGCTCTGAGTACTTCCTCCTGACGTCCAGGATGTACTCAGATACCACACTGCTTTCGGTCACCAACGCGACTCCGCCTGAAATCCCAGACGTATCGATTCCTAGCACTATCATAGATACTGACTCCCACTGAACAACTCTCTTAACTTCTCCACCAGTTCATCACCGCGTTGCCCAACTCCGGTGACTTCGACCACACGCTCATCAAGCCCGCTGTAGCTGATAGTCAGAAGAAGATACTGATCGGGGAACACTGACATGAACCGATCAGGCCACTCCACCACGACTACGCTGTCTCCATAGAAAAGCTCGTCAAGGTCGAGTGCCAATGCTTCTTCTTCAGACTCCAACCTATAAAGATCAATATGCGTCAGACCGACTCTGTCTCCGGAGTAGTGTTTGATCAGTACAAAGGTGGGGCTAGTCACAGACTCATCAATACCTAGTCCTTTGGCGATCCCCTGTGTGAGGGTAGTCTTCCCAGCGCCCAAATCGCCTGACAGCGCGATCACGTCACCCGGATGGCACACCGAGGCTATAATACTGCCAATCTCCCTTGTAGACTCGGACGAAGACGATTTCAACACCAAGCCTGGCTGACTCACGTCGATGCTGTCTCCCTTATGCTTACTGTCGGTTTACTTCAGATGTAGTGTACGGCAATCGTACACCACTACAATCGGATCGAAACTAGTTGAATGATACCAGTCTGGTGGACAGCAGTCAATTCAGTCTCAGGCCTCCCTTAATCCCCTTCCCTATGTGTGTCTGCCATCCCCTCGTATTTCCAATCCTACCTGGCCGATTTCGCATGTGAGAGACGGCAGGAATCCGGCCCGTTATGTGGAAGGTTTATCAGGTATAAAACCGCTATTGGTCAAGTAGACAAGCCTGGCAAAACGCAAGCGATGACACTGTGACCACAAGGAGGCAATCTTTATGCTTGATGCGTTCTTAAAAGGCGGAGTCATCATGTATCCGATCCTTCTCTGCTCAATAGTCGCCCTTGCGGTAGTGATTGAGCGCATGATCGTGCTTCTAAGGCGCAACGCTGATGCCGACGAGCTCCTCGAGGATGTCAGGTATGCTGTCGATGCAGGTCGGATAATCGAAGCCCTGCAGATAGCCAAGCGATCACGCAGCCCGCTGTCAAACATGATCGTCGCTGCCTTAACGAGCATGGGCAAGCCCAGAACAGAAGTCGAAGAAATGGTTAGGACGGCAGGCGAGCAAGAACTGCGGCGGCTTGAGAAAAACCTGCCTATACTCGAACTCGTTGTAACGATTGCGCCTATGCTAGGCCTTCTGGGCACAGTAGTTGGCATAATAAAGAGTTTCAACGTCCTCGGGGCGACCGCCGGGCTGACCGACCCCGCAGTCCTCAGTATTGGAATTGCCGAAGCTCTCATAACCACAGCTGCAGGACTCATAGTCGCAATCCCGACCCAGGCCATGTATACATATCTCAACGGCTTGATTGAACGGCATGTGTCTGTAATGAACAGGAAATCATTGGAGATTGTCTCGCTGGCAGTTTCCAATCGGAGTGATGTGGCATGACCTTTATCAGACGCCGCAAGACAACCCCTACCATACAGATGACGCCAATGGTTGACGTTATCTTCTTCCTCTTGACGTTCTTCATTTTGTTCACCACCTTTAAGACTCAAGAGGCCGGCATTGGTCTTGAATTGCCAAGATCCACTACAGCGCAGAGTCACGACGCAACCTATATCGAGCTGGTGGTCAACGAGGCCGGCAGCGTATTTTACGAAGGCAAACTGGTTTCTCAGTCTATGCTGAGAGAGATCATATCGCCGATACTAAAACAGTCACCGAGAATGCCTATCGTCATAAAGGCGGACAGGCGGGCTAGGTATGAGCACGTCTACTCAATCATGGACTTAGTGAGCCAAGCAGGAGGATCGAGTATCCATCTAGCTGCACGTTTGGATCCTCAGTGATAGGAGTTGGGCGCTATGAACACGTACATAGCAGAAGAATCTGAAAATAAGCGCTTCCTGGGCGCTCTTTTTCTCTCGATAGCGATACATATCGCCCTTCTCCTGCTGATAAAGACAGGCGGGTGGGGCACCGGGTTCACAACTGCAGGGCTCAGTGGGAGCGGTCCCATCTCAGTTCAGATGTTTCAAGCATCCACTGGCGCTGATCCGTCAGCGACCGCGCCCGCAGCACTTGGACAAGCGGCCGAGAGCCGCCAGGACAGCGAACGCCCTCATAGGCAGGAGGTTTCTGTAGCCACCGCCTTGCCAAAGCCGTCTGCATTGGTACGGCCAGCTCCGCAGCCGCGGCCGCAGGCCACCCCGGATCCTGTTCCTCAGCCCGTGGTCGAGCCTAAGCCCGAACCTAAGCCTGAGCCTGTACCAGAACCCGAGCCGGAGCAAATACCTGAACCCGAACCTGAACCCGAACCGGAACCCGAACCGGAACCCGAGCCTGAACCGTCTGTTCCTGATACTCCCGAGGTGAGTGATCCTGTAATGGAGGTTCAGAGGCAACCGCTGGACGAGCCTGTCGGTATGGAGAGTGTGCTGACCAGCCCAACAGGTATCACGACAATGCCTGAAACAGTACAGGAGGCTCAACCGGTACCGTCCGATGCATCCGAGGCAGTCGAGACATCGCCGCCTGAGCCGGAGCAAGAGGCAGAGCCTGTCGCCGAACAGATCGACGAGATCGCAGATTCTCATGGAGCTTCATCTATCGAAGGCACGTCGTTGGATCAGGCTCAACCGGCCTCTGAGAGCAACGGTGGGATCACCGATGGCGCCGCTGAGTCAGTTGGAGAGCCGACTGGCGATCCCGGTGGCAGCTCGGCTTCATCCCCTCCGCCTTCTGGAGGCACCATGTTCGGCCTCGGTGGACGCCTTGTCTACCCCAAGACAGCTGAGAGTGCTCGCGGCGGGCCGATCGAGTATTCAGTCACATTTGACGTCTTGGTGAGCCAGACCGGCACTCTCTTGGATATCACTGTGACAGACAGTTGGTTTGACAGAGACCTCGACGAGTACACTACTTCCGACCTGCTCAGGACGGCAGAGTTGATGATGCAGCGTTTGCTGACCTTCACACCGTACAAGTCGGACTACTGGGTAACTGTAGTCCTGACATTTGACGCTAAGGAAGGTCCTTCGGTTAAGTCAGAGGCCGCAATTAGGCCGGTCTCTGACTAGAGTGCTCATGGCACCGATTGATCAGGAGGGAGTACCAGTGAATAACCAAGTTCAAGGACGCTTGGCTACGCGGTCTTGGTTTCAGGTAGTCTGTGCCTTTGCCCTGACTGTGTTGATCGCGCTTTCAGCGAGTGACGGGGCCGCCCTGGCCTCTGAACTCGATGTTGCGGATGACTACATCTCATTGGCGAACGAGTTCATCAGAATAAAGGTCAACACTTCTGATGACGGTGCAGGGCGGTTTGGCGTTGACACGACCGGCGGAGATCCGATGAAGACCTCTGACGACAATCAACGCTTAGTGTACGGCCACCCTGTCCCCAACACGTCCTATGCGACAGTTCGGATTGACGGCCAGAACTACGTCTTCGGCGGAATCACCGAGACGAGAGCAGGCAGAGGGCAGCGATATGGCGATGTCGTTATCGAGCCGCGGCTCAGCGATACAGACATTGTCTGTGCTTGGTCATTCCCCGGTGACATCCTCGTTACACAGAAGCTGTCCTTTACCCAAAGCCCATCCACAGGATACGAAGACACTGCCAGGATCGAATATACTATCCTCAATATGGACGACACAACACACTTAGTCGGGCTCCGCCTCGCTCTGGACACAATGCTTGGACTCAACGACGGCGCCCCTTTCAGAGTCGGCGACCGCGCTCTAACTAGAAACACTATATACACAAGAGCCGAACTGCCAGAGTATTGGCAAGCTTTTGACTCGTTGGCCAACCCTGCTGTCATCTCCCAGGGCACCCTTCTTGGAGGCGAGCTGTCTCCCCCCGATGTGGTGTATTTCACCAATTGGGGCGACGTGGCGGATAATCCCTGGACGTTTGTGCTAGATCCTAACAGAGACTTCACTCGCACAGGAGAATTCGAGCTTGACAGCGCGGTAGCCATGTTTTGGAATCCTATTCCGATCGAACCCGGCAAGTCTGTATCGTATGTGACGTACTACGGGCTTGGAGGCATTACGATTGTGCCGGGCGTTCTCTCACTGGGCGTAACAGCGCCGAGTGAAGTCACGACTGCGAAAGACAGGCTCCCTGAGTTCTCGGTAGTTGCCTACATACACAACACCGGCGAAGGCAAAGCCCGAAACGTTGTGACCGAGATCACCCTCCCAAAGGAGCTGAAGCTCGCTTCAGGCCAGAGTGCCGTAAGACAGCTCCCGGATATAGAGCCTGGAGGCACAGCACAGGTCGTCTGGAAAGTGCAGCCGACAACGACAGTAGCAACTGAGACAAGTTTCTCCGTCTCAGTAGAGGCGTTCAATGCAGAGAAGCGGACGGTTGTCAGGCCTATACGCATTCTTGCGCCTCCAAGTATCTCGATCTCGACTTCAGATGTTCGCTTGTCAGTGGTTGACGAGGTACTTAGCCCGCACCCATTCCCTATTCTGAGTACGGTTTCAAACAACGGCGGCGCTGTTGCCTACCGAGTGGAAGCCTCAATCGAGCTGCCGAGCGGGCTTAGACTCGCCCGGGGAGAGATCGCTGACAAGCCCATAGGCTATCTCAAGCCTGGGGAGAGTGTTTCCCTGAGGTGGTGGGTCACGACAAATGTGGATGACACTGCGCTCACTGTCAATACGACTGTGAGCTCATCTAGCACTGACTCGAGGTCCGACACTGCCAGAGTAGCTATTCCCGACCTCGAGCCAAAACTCATCGTCAGCTATGATGAAGTGCTGAATGCCGAGGTGGGTCGCTATATATCGGTCATCGTGAAGGTAGCCAACATCCCGGATCTCTATGAGGTCCACTTTGACGTCGAATACCCCAAGGATCTGCTCAAACCGATAAGCGTTTCCAGAGGCACCTTGTTTGTCACTGACGACTACCAGCTAGTGGGTCCCTCATGGGGTCAGTACACCATCGACACGTCGGAAGGGGTGATCAGAAAGATCTCAGGGTACCTGGCAGAAGTGAGTGGCAATACGTCAGGCGAGGTTGCACGCCTGAACTTCAAAGTAATCGGATCTGGAGAAGTCACCCTGAATCTGGGCAACATCACCCTGTTGGACGGACAGAAACGTCAGCATCTTGCCTATACGCTAGTTAATCCCACCTTCACGGTTGGAGAGTGATGAGGAGGTAGTGAGTATGATCACACGCAGGTGCGAGAATCGCGGACTCAAGTGGATACTTGCAGCTGCCTTCGTTGTAGCAGCACTCGCACTGTCCCCTACGTATGCACTGGCGCAGTCCGAGACAGTCACGGACGTCCCTACAGACCACTGGGCTTACACTGCTGTCGAGGAACTCGTGTCACGGGGATACCTCGAGCTATACCCTGACAGGACGTTTAGGGGCAACGAATCTGTTACAAGATATCAGCTTGCGCAGGTCGTCTATGCACTGCTTCAGGGCATCGATCCTCTCGCCAAATCAACTCCGCAGGACGACGTCGAGTTGCTCAGAAGGCTGACAACCGAGTTTAGAGAGGAACTCGTGATGCTGGCTGCGGACGTTGAGAGTATCAATACAGCCATGGACGAAGCGCGCAAGGAACGTGTAGTCTTGAGGGACGACCTCAATGCTGCCACAGGGCTCGCACAAGAAGTAGAGCATCGGACTCTCTCTCTGGAGGAGCTCATCAACCGCCTGTCTGAAAGGCTTGATGAAACCGATAAGCAGCTGACAAGCGTGCAGCTAGACGCGACTGCGTTGGCAGCGGGACAGACGTCACTTGAGAGTCGCACTGCAGATATTCTCCAGAAACTGGACGAGATTGCCGGCGACCTCGAAGCGAAGTCAAGAGCAATAGACGTGCTGTCGGCCAGCGTTTCCAAACTTGCTCCAGACCTGCAGACTGCGATCGACCAGCTTACTCAGGCTGATGATGAGCTCGATCGGACGATCGCACAGCGTCTTGCAGAGGTGGATCGCTCCCTTGATTCGCTTCGAAGTGAATCAGAGTCAACAAGAGCCGCCATTACAGAGCTTCAGCAAGATCTGACCAAGACAAGAAACTCCGTAGAGGCTGTGAGAAGCAGTCTTACGGCTACAGAAGAGGAGCTCATAAAGAGAAATCTGGAGCTGTCTGATCGCATCGATGTTGCATCGGATCAACTGAGAGTGATGAACAATGAGCTTGCCGGTGTCAGTGCAAGAGCGTCTGACCTGAACGCCAGAATCGACGACCTCAGGGTCCAGCTGGAATCCACTCAGGCCACTCTCTATCAGACCAGGACAGACCTCTCCTCTGCTCTGGAAGCCACCAAGGACGACCTTCTTAGGACGCTCCAAAGCGAGATCGACTTACTCCAGAACGAGTTGAGTGCTGTCAAAGAGACAATGGCACGGGATCGCATCACATTTGGCGGTGACCTGGGCCAGCTCCTTGTGGATGTGGACAGCTTCAAGGATCAGGTCAGCAAGCGGATATCTGAGATCGACGGACAGGTAAGTTCTCTCAGAACTGACCTGGATGATACCAAGGCTGAGGTTGACCAGCTTCACAGCACCGACCAGTCAATGTCTGAGCTCCTGGAGAAGCATGCGAGCTTGATAGAACAGCTTCAGAGCAAACACGAGTCTCTCGGGTCAGCGGTCACCGCGGATAGCGCCGAGATCGAGGCGTTGAAGGATAGCTTCCTTGCAATCTCTGAGCGGATAAGCGAGCTGGAGCAGGTCGACCGGGATACATATGAGGAGCTGGTCGGCTTAACGAAGAAGCTTGAATCGCTGACTGACTCTTTAAATGCAGAGCAAGCAGAGCTCAAGCGAATGATTAGCGTCCAGGATAATATGCTCTCAGGCCTTCAGACTGGACTGCTCAAGCTCAACGATGCTCACACGTCTACGAGCGAGCAGCTCTCGGAAGACATATCTGCTGTGCGCCAAGATCTAGGCACTCAGGCAGATCTAGTGGCCAGTCTGCGTTCGGACCTCGAGACTGTTAAGAAAGACATTGCAGACATAGAAACCCTCCTCGACGAAAGCGTCTCAGTCGATGAGATGACCGTCGGGCGTATTGCTGCTCTAGTGAGTCAGATCAACGATCTCACCAAGCGAGTCGAGGCGCTCGAGGAACATCATACGCCCAAAGACTCGTCCAGTTCTGGTTCAGGATCTACTCTGCTGCTCCTAGGGCTGGCAGGGGCAGCTGCGGCGCTACTCCTAGGAGGGAAGTAGCGGTTTGCCTGATCAGAGGCATTGAGACGGCGTTGACAAGAAGAGCCCCGCTCGAATGCGGGGCTCTTTACTTATCTCTATGACGTGTACCAGCGGGTCCTCAGCGTGTCTTTCTCCTAGAGCGGTTCCAGCCCCAAACTGATTAGTAGAGCCCGGTCAACCGCTCCCATTAGTGAATCGTCTAGGTGAGACACTTTTTGCTTGAGCCTGACTTTGTCTATGGTGCGGATCTGCTCAAGCAGGATCACTGAGTCTACCTCCAACCCGCTGTCGGCCACCTTGATCTCTACGTGTGTCGGGAGTTTAGCCCGCTTGATGCGGGAAGTAATGGCAGCGACTATGGTCGTAGGACTATAGTGGTTGCCAATGTCATTTTGGAGTATCAAGACCGGCCTAGTCCCTCCTTGCTCAGAGCCGACAATAGGATTCAGATTGGCATAGAAGACGTCGCCTCTCCTAACCACTTGTCTCACTCTCCACCAGGAGTCTTTCGTAATACCGCAGAGATGCCAAGTCCTCAGCTATTCCTTCCTCGCTCAGTTGCCGATTGATCTCGGCCATAGCAGCGTAGCCGGCGCGCAACTGCTCTCTGAGCTGCGCCTTTTTTCTCTCCTTGATAAACTCGATCATGGCCCGCCGGATGAACTCGCTTCGATTGCACTTCTCTTTACTGAGAAAAGCGTCGACTTCGTCCAACAAAGACTGAGGAACACTGATCATTATCCTCTTGGTCTCTGCCATATAAACCGATCCGCCTCCCGTAGATATGAGGACCAAGCAGGTGCTACCTTGCAGACACTGGCCCATCAATCAACGCGTATATACAATGAGTATATCACCAAGTATGTACTGTCATTATATCTTCAGAAGTGCATCAGTGTCAATGCTCGGAGCCTACTCCAATTTATGGGTCGTGGATCTGCATGAGTGCTTGCGAAATGCATGATGCCACATCTCGCGCCAGTACACTGGCCATACCCATAGCCTGAGACGCCAGTTCTCCAGCGATCCCGTGGACATACACTCCGGCAATAGCTGCATCCGAGACCTCGGTGCCTTGGGCGATGAACCCTCCAATCAGCCCTGCCAACACGTCGCCTGTCCCACCTGTAGCCATGCCTGCGTTGCCGCGGGTACTGATGTAGGCAGTGCCACTTGGAAGCCCGATTACAGTAGTCGCCCCCTTCAGGACGACAGTCTGTCCCCATTGCATCGCATACTTGCGGCATGTCGTCAGAGGATCTGAGACTATGGCGTCTATAGAAAGGCCGGTCAACGCAGACATCTCGCCCGGATGTGGCGTCAGCACGACTGACGACCCTATCGAGCCGGGATCCACCTTGAGATGTGCAAGCGCCATCAGGCCGTCTGCATCTATGACACCGGGCCGTTCACATTCCCTCAGCAAGCGTCCTACCAACTGAAAAACCTCGCCGTTCCTGCCCAATCCTGGGCCCAACACATACGCGTCTCCGCTTGACAGTCTGTCCGCAATCAAGTCAAAGGCGTCTTCTGAGAGACATCCCAAACCCGATTCTGATGCTGCAGTGGACATGACTTCCATGTTGTGGGCATGCACGACCGGTTGAATCGACCTGGGGACAACCGCGACTACGGTCCCCACACCCGAACGCAACGCACCTGTGCAGGCCAACGACGCAGCCCCCGGCATTCCAGATGACCCGGCAATCACTATCAGTCGCCCGTATGTACCCTTGTGAGACGGCTGCACTCGCCTTGGGAGCAACGCGCTGACAGTCTCACGGTCAATCCAATAGACATCGGACTTCACATCCTCCAACTGAGAGGCAATCCAGTTGGGAATGCCGATGTCAACAACCTCTAGGTGCCCGCATAACTCACGGCCGGGGTGGATCAGTTGGCCAACTTTAGGATATGCAAACGTAATCGTAATATCTGCACGAACTGCCGTTCCCAACACTTTGCCTGTAGCCGCGTCAACTCCCGAAGGAATGTCGACACTGACGACCACAGCGTTGCTCTGATTGATGAGCTCTACAGACTCTGCAAACAGCCCTGTGACCTCTCCCCTAAGCCCAGTCCCAAGGAGCGCATCGACAACCACAGTAGCTCGCCTTACCTCGGCCTGCATCTCAGGAGTTATCGCAGAAATGAAGCAGGGTTTGATACCTGAGTTCATCAGCCACTGCAGGTGCACTCGAGCATCGCCGGAGATCGAAGATTCGGAGCACAGGACGTAGACGCGGACACTAATACCGGACCGCGCCAGCCGCCTCGCAACTACAAACCCGTCACCGCCATTGTTTCCCGGCCCACAGAGAACAACCGCACTGGCAGACGGACGTACGGACACGATGTCCATAACTCCCTCCGTCACCCCGGCTCCTGCGTTCTCCATCAACACAGCGCCCGGAATCCCCAGCTTAGTGATGGCATAAGCATCCACCGCCTGCATTTCTTCAGGAAGAAGGACTCTCACCGACGGCTTCCTCCTTTGCAGCAGCCACTGCAACAGCGTATTCTGCAACATGGCTCATACTGACCTCGATCTGCCTGACTCCTGCTGCACTTGCGCAATCCTTGGCCCTGCCATGAAGCAGCACTTTAGGCTTGCCCATCTCTGCGTTCAAGATCTCTATGTCCCTGGGCAGAAATCCAGCGAAGCCGGTCCCAATGAGTTTGGCCACTGCCTCTTTTGCCGCAAACCGTGCGGCGTATGACTGGAACTTGTTCCGCCTGCTCTCACATTGCAGGACCTCGGCATCAGTGAAGATGCGGCCGGCAAACCTGCTTCCTCTGGACTCCAAGGCCCTTCTGACTCTCGCAACCTCGATTATGTCGACACCCACACTCACCGAGTACCCTCCTCCGCAAAGGCTACCTGCAAGCCGTCGTACGCAAGGTGGACGTTGTCAGGCAGGTCCGCTGACACTGTATCATGATCTACCTCATGGGCGATATGTGTGAAATAGGCGGCATTCGGACGAATCCGCCTGACCTCGTCCAGCGCCTGGCTAACCGTGAAGTGGTTGTCATGGGACCTGAAGCGCAGCGCATTGAGCACCAAGACGTCCAAATCATCCAGTAAAGGATACGAGCTCTCCGGGATGTAGCTGCAATCTGTGATATAAGCCATCTTGCCTATCCTGAAGCCAAGAATCTCCTCAGTTCCGTGTCTTACAGGTATAGGGATGACTGTTTCTCCACAGACGGTTATCGGTCCATTCATATCAATGATTCTCACATTCGGGACTGTCGCACCCTTAGACGCTCCCCTGATCACGTATTGAAATGCGCGCCTCAGATCAGCTGCGGTAGAACTCGATGCATAGCACGGCAATCCGCCTTCAACAGACCGTGACAGAAGCCTCAGATCATCAAAGCCCATGATATGGTCTGCATGAGAGTGAGTAATGAACACTGCGTCGATTGAGCGTATTCCTGCACGCAACACCTGTAGCCGAAATTCAGGCGGCGTATCTATCACAATCCGCACCGAGTCGGTTTCTACCAATACAGAAGAGCGAAACCTCTTGTTGTACGGATTGCTCGAAACGCATACCGGACAGTCGCAACCGATCATCGGTATTCCGTGCGAAGTTCCCGTACCGAGGAACGTGATTAGTCCCAAGACCAAGCCCCTCCTGCAAGATCACTGGAACAGACGAAGCCGGAGATAGTCCGGGAGGATTACCTCTAAAGAGGTGATCTCTGCGAGAGCGCGCTCCATTTGATCCTCTCTTGCTGAGTGTGTCAATATAACCAGCGGCACGTAGTTATCATGTACATGAGTCTCAAGCTGGACCACGGACGAAATGCTGATCTCATGAGCCCCCAAAATACCGGAGATCCGTGCCAGTATTCCCGGAGCGTCATATGTATAAAGCCGGAGGTAAAACCTGCTGGATACGGATTTCACCGGCTTAACTGTAGGATGCGCAAACGGATCAATCGTCCTGGTACGGTACCCCGAATTTGCGCGCAGCTGAATGTCTCGCGCCAAATCTACGATGTCGCTGATGATCGCACTTGCTGTCGGCAATTGACCTGCGCCTGGCCCATAGAACATCGTCTTTCCTACAGAATCTCCTTCGACAAACACTGCGTTCAGCTCATGGCTAACGGAGGCGAGCAGGTGGCTGTCAGGGACTAGGGTTGGATGCACCCTCAGGTCCATCTCTCCGTCTCCCATCCTGCAGATCGCCAGCAGTTTGATCGTATAGCCGAAGCTCTTGGCGAAGTCGACGTCAAGCTTAGTGACGCCTGCTATTCCTTCGGTATAGATGTCACTTAGATCCACCATTTTGGAGGCCGCTATTGAGGCAAGTATCACCAGCTTATGGGCAGCGTCCTCTCCGCTGATGTCCAGCGTCGGATCAGCCTCTGCGAATCCCCTGTCCTGCGCCTCTCTTAGTGCGTCTTCGAATTCGAGTCCGTCCTGGTGCATCCTAGTCAGGATGTAGTTGGACGTGCCATTCACTATTCCGTATATGTTTAGTATTCGATTGGCTACTAGGCCCTCACGAAGCCCTTTGACTATCGGGATGCCTCCGCCTACGCTTGCCTCAAAGAGGATGTCGGTGTTCGAGGCATTAGCCGCACTAAAGAGTTCTCGACCTTTAGTAGCTATCAGGGCCTTATTGGCGGTCACTACGTGCTTGCTGTTGTTAAGAGCTCGCAGTATGTACTGATAAGCCGGGTCGCAGCCACCAATAGTCTCGACCACAATATCGATCTCGGGATCGTCCAGAATCTCATCTGCCGATGTAACGCACCGCACGCTCGACAGATCGACGCCTCGGTCCCTAGACCAATCCAGGTCGAGCGCGGACTTCAGCCGGAATGAAATACCAGTCCGGTGCTCCAACAACTCCGCTTGATTGAGCAGGATCTTGGCGACCCCGGTGCCAACAGTCCCTACACCCAAGAGCCCTATACTCACTTCTCTCTTCTCCAAGTCCATATTCCCCCTATCACTGCTTATCACACTCGATGGACCCTAAGGAAGTTGGTACCTGCAGGAACGGCAGGTCCGATACCCGCTGTGAGGGCAACCAAGTCACCCTTCGATACTAAGCCGCTCTGAACAGCGGCGTCAACACTAGACTGTACGATGCTGTCCGTATCGTTGCTGTAGTTGACGACCAACGGTACGACTCCCCACACCAAAGTCAGGCGATTCGCAACTCTAACGTTTGGCGTCGTAGCTATGATCGGGCTGCTCGGCCTGTACTTCGCCACGTTCTTGGCGGTGCTGCCAGAATTTGTAGAGCTTATGATGGCTGCAGCATTAAGTTTCTCTGCAGTAACGCAAGTAGAATGACAAATGGCGTCTGCAATAGATGCACCGCTTACAACTGTTCTGCTCCTTAGCATCTCCGCATACGGCAACTCGCGCTCTGTCCTCGTTATTATTCGAGTCATCATACGAACCGCAGCGACAGGATATCGCCCAACTGCAGTCTCTCCTGAGAGCATCACCGCGTCAGTCCCTTGCATGATAGCACCGGACACGTCAGCGACCTCAGCCCGCGTTGGTATCGGGCTGTGTTTCATAGACTCGAGCATCTGCGTGGCAGTGATCACAGGCTTGCCTACCTCGTTGCATTTCCTGATGATAGCACGCTGTGCAACAGGGACATCCTCAGGAGGCATTTCAATGCCCAAATCGCCTCTGGCAATCATCACGGCATCGGCTGCCTCTATGATCTCCTCGAGGTTCGCTAATCCCTGAATATTCTCAATCTTCGCCACGACTTCCGCGTCCGACCCGAGCTCCTCCAGAATCTGCTTAACCGCCAGAATATCCTCAGCTGAGCGCACAAACGAGACCGCGATTAGATCGATGCCGTTGCTCACACAGAAGTCAATGTCTGAGCGATCCTTGTCAGTTAGGGGAGCCATGTCCACTGTGACTCCTTGAAAGCAGATTCCTTTTCGGTTCTTGAGGACACCGCCTGTGACTACTTTGCACCTAACAGCGCCGGGCTTCACATCAGTGACCTGCAACTGAATTAACCCGTCGTCAAGCAGCACGACTCCATCCGGCCTAGCCAATTGGGCCACGCCGTCGTATGGAATCGGTATCTCACAAGGGCAGCTACCCCTCGATCCTTCGACGAGCACAACATCGTCGTTCTCGTTAAGGAGGATCTGATCGCCTGTAAGGTCGCCGATTCGCAGCTTCGGCCCCTGCAAATCCGCCATGACTCCGACTGCGATACCCATCTCCCTTGAGATCTGCCTGACTAGCTCAATCTTGGCTTTATGATCATCGTGACTGCCGTGAGACAAGTTCAAGCGCGCGACATCCAGGCCTGACTCGATCATTCTGCGGAGCACCTCGTGAGTTGAGCTAGATGGGCCTAGAGTACAGACGATCTTTGTCCTTCTCACCGGACTCAAGCCTCCTTGTCACTACTTACGAAAAACCGTTCATATAACTCCATCTTGAACACTCGCTTAAGTGCGTCGGCGCTTGCTAGTCGGCTCAATATACCATGGGAGATCACTCCTGTTATGAACCCCGTGACTGCTCCCGACACCATGAGCACAGGCAGATATATGTACAGCCTGGGAGCGCCGGTTACTGCCTGAGCTACTGCAAACTGACAGAGGTTGTGGACCAGCGCGCCGATCACACTGACCGATACCAGACTCAAAGCCCTGTAGCCATAGGTGACTGCCACATACATAGATGTGGCACTGGCTATTCCGCCGCTTACTGAGAACAAGAAGCCTGTCGGGCCGCCCCCGAGTAGTGACGTTACCAGGCTTCGGAGGACAACCATCACCAGCACTCTCGAATACGGTAGGCAGAAGAGGCCGATGAGTGAGGCAGTATTTGCTAGTCCGAGCTTGATGCCTGGCGCCACCTGTGGAACGGGAACCATCCGTTCTACAGAATGCAGGACCAGCCCTATTGTTAGTAGCAGAGAAAGCACAGCAGCCTCGCGGACACTGTCCGACCATGATTCCAAACGGCGTACACACCTTTCATCTCTCGGCCAAGACGTAACGACCGGGTACAATCAGTATGAGACTCCGTCTACATCACCTTTGTCGCCACGCTCTGAAACAATCGTAATCACAAAACGATGTGGAACGCAGACTATACTCTGCGACGGCCTGCTGATCCACCCCTGACGCACGTCGACCTGCTCAGGGCAATTCGCCTCAACTACACGAATCATTCCCTTGCGGACCTCGACCACATTATAGCCTCCCCCGTCCGTGTAATAGGTCTTGGTGTAAGGCTCCGATACCGATGACAAATCAATCGTCTCTTGTATTACGTTGTCAATCTTCACTTCTGCGTAGATCCGCGTTGAAGAGTTCGTGGGTTTCATCTGATAAAGGGCTGCGGCTGCCGCAATCAGTACCAGCAGCATGATGATCCTGTCACCGGATTTCATAGGTATAACCCTCTTTGACGACTTGAAACGCCTCGGCTATTCCAGAACTGACGATCACACGATTGTCAGAGGTAATGACTACAACCTCTATCTCCTCGGACCTGTCGACAAACTCAAACAACTCATCAACCCCGAGCACGAACAGGCCAGTTGACAGGGCGTCTGCCTGGATCCCAGTTGGAGCGATCACGCTGACCGAGCGCACTCCCGGTGAAGCCGGGTAACCCGTAGACGGGTCGAGTATGTGATGATAAATGACACTGTCTCGCTCGAAGTACCGCTCGTAGTCGCCCGACGTTGCCACTGCGCCGGAGGATATGCTGATGACGCCTACATAGCTTCCACGCGGCGCTGCCGGATCTTGAATGCCTACTCGCCATTGCTGTCCAGTCGGCTTGGTTCCAAAAACACAGATATTGCCTCCAAGATCGACAATTCCCGCGTCGATTCCCGCATTCTGAAGTATTCCTACAACCTCGTCGCAGGCATATCCCTTTGCTATAGCCCCCAGATCAACCCGGAAGTCAGTGTTTCGCATCACCTGTCGCTTATCCTCGTCTAATACGAGGTTCTGATATCCGACTCCAGACAGGGCATGCCTGATTGCCTCACCTGAAGGTACACTCGCTCGCTCGGTGCCAATGCCCCACAGGTCCACCAGACGTCCAACAGTTGGATCAAAACTGCCGCGCGTCTCCCGGGCGAACTCCAGGGCTGAAGATATAAGATACGCGGTATCTTCGTGGACCTGGACGTACGAGCCGATAGGTGCGGAATTGAGCAGAGCAATGTCACTGTCACTGATAGAGGTGCTGACCAGCTGCTCTATCTCACCGATCCTGTCAAACCCTTTGTTTACTGCTCCTTCAGCACTTCTGTTGGCGTACACAGTTATCTCGACGAGAGTGCCCATCGCAAAGCCCGTCCAAGTGTAGGGTCGAAGCTCACGTTGGGGCAGTCTGACGGAGTAAACAACGACAACAACGAGCATGATTAGAACCGGTAAGGCAAGCGACCACCGGGTCCTGCTGTGATCGGCCATTGTTTCCTGAAATACCTCTCCTGCAGGAATTCAGAGTAAGTATATCACACCCTTTTCAAAGCAGTCCACAGGGCCAAGGGACTGGTGACTCTACATGTATGGAGAGTCTAGTTTGCGTATATGGGTAGATGCAAACGACGAGAAAAACCCTCGTCGTATGCTGGATACCGCATACGGGTTCGGTGTACTATCAGCTCAACTGTCGCTTCGGAGACCACACCTAGAGCGATGATCGGCCTAGCGTGATTCCTCTCTTGCGAAAATGAAGATGCCCGTCAGCAAGACAGCGCATGCTATCGCCTGTACTACCGTAGGCACTTCGCCAAATAACAGTGCAGCCCAAATAGATGATCCCACCGGTTCACCCAGTATCATCACAGCCACAAAAGAAGCGCTGACGAATTCCAAAGACCAGTTGAACAACGTGTGCCCCAATACTGTACACACAAGAGCCAGTGCCGTGGTAATCAACAAATCGCGAAAGGAAACAACGAACAGCTGCGGTGAGACCAGCAAGCAGATCATGCCAATCGTGACAGCGCTACTCCAGTAGGCGAGCAGAGTATATGACTCAACAGTGAGCGATCTACGAACTCGCCTGCCTACAACCCAGTAGGCAGACGCGAATACTGCTCCTGCCAAGGCCAGCATGTCGCCAATAAGATGGCTCGAATCTATCAATGCCCCCTGCCACACTAGGGCCACGCTGCCAAAGAGCGCAAGAATCATTGCGGCTACGGCTGATCGACTCAAACGCTCATTGAGAAACAACCTGGCAAACAGAGCAACAAACAACGGCTGTGTGGTGACCAGCGTCACCGAACTCGCTACAGAAGTGTACTTGAGGGACGAAGTCCAAGTAACGAAGTGGAGTCCGAGGAAGGTGCCGCTCAGAAGGCACAGCTTGAACTCGGGCGACCTGTAATCCGGAAGAGGCCGACGCTTAATGAGACACAAAGGTACGATGCAGATCGCTGAGATCAGCATCCGATAGAATGCGACTGACATCCCGCTAGCGTCTGTGAGCCTTATGAATATCGCTGCGAATGAAACTGCTACAACCCCAAGGAGTACCGCCAGCCTGTACCGATTTGCCACGTCTGCGTGCTGTCGGTCGTGCATGGCGCCTAGATTAGCGTCAGGCACATCGTATACCCCCTCATAGTCGAGACTGAGTCTTGACACTTCAGACAATTCCATCGTTTCAGACACCAAAAAAACCGACGGAGAGGCGACAGCCCCTCCGCCTGCAATAACAGGTCTGTCGGACTCAACGCGTCTTTGGCCGAAATGTCTCGCAACACGTTTGGCTGGATGTCTGGGCGAATCGCTCCTGCTCACGCCTGACTACATCCACTGTGCCGATATCTGCAGCCTCCATGTCACGGCGCTTGCCTAGATCATCGTCAACATCCGTCCTCAATCGGTTCTTGACATAGATCTCATCAGCACTGCAGTAATCGCCCTCATCATAGTAATGGCACGACTTCACTGAACACCTGATGGTTGCCATCGACAAATACCTCCCATACTAACCGTCGGTGTTAGTATGAAGTCTAACTGCCGCCATTATGCCCAATCTGACCGATGCCTCAGCTATCGGACCTGATGCGCTCCAATGCCTGCTCAACCTCTGATTGGATTCGGTTTACTGCTTCTTCAGTCTCGCCTTCAAATCTCAGTACAAGAGCCGGTTGAGTATTTGATGCGCGCACTAGTGCCCAACCATCTGGGAAGTTAACCCGGGCACCGTCTATGTCTATCACCTCATAGCTGTGGCGGAACACGTCTATAATCCTGTCGACTGCCGCAAACTTCAGCGCGTCAGGGTAGTCGACACGAATCTCAGGGGTGTTGTACATCTTGGGAAGAGTGGCGATCATCTGGCCAAGGTTCATCTCAGAACTCGAAATCATCTCAAGGAGGCGAGCGCCAGCATAGATAGCATCGTCATACCCGAAGTAACGGTCGGCAAAAAACATGTGGCCACTCATCTCGCCCGCAAGTACTGCACCCTCCTCCTTCATCTTTGCCTTGATGAGCGAATGACCAACCTTCCACATGATAGGCGTCCCGCCGTGCCGCCTTACGTCGTCAAAAAGAGCCTTTGAGCACTTGACTTCAGCAACAAACTTGGCACCGGGAATCCGCTTCAGAATATCCCTTGCAAAAAGGATCATCATCTGATCGCCCCAGAGGACTGTGCCATCAGCAGCAACGCATCCGATTCGATCGGCATCGCCGTCGAAGGCGATCCCGAGATCAGCACGGGCGTCCTTCACTGATTCGGCGAGGGCTTGCAGGCTCTCAGGCACTGTCGGATCAGGATGGTGATTTGGGAAATTGCCATCAGGCTCGCAGAACAGATCGACGACATCAAAACCCAAACGTCTGTACAGAGGTACTGCGACAACTCCTCCGACCCCATTTCCAGCGTCTACCACCACCCGCAAGTCTCTCTCGCCCTTGGAAATGCCAGACGCGACGTACTCTATGTATTCAGCAATGATGTCGGTCTGTCTCACTGTGCCAGACCCAACTGCGTATTGCTCGCTCTTGAGAATACTCTTTATCCGCTGGATCTCATCTCCAAACACGGTGGTCTTTCCAAGGCAAATCTTAAACCCGTTGTAATCCTTTGGGTTGTGACTGCCGGTGATCATTACGCCGCCTTCGAGGTCCAATTTGAACAGCGAGTAGTACAATAGCGGTGTAGGCACCATGCCTAGGTCTATCACATCGCAGCCGCCTTCAGTGAGTCCTTCCACCAGAGCGTCACGAAATTCTGGGGAGCTCAGTCTCGCGTCCCTGCCAACACTGACCTTGCTGACACCATGCTGCTCATAATACGTCGCCAGACTTCTGCCCAGCCTGTAGACCAGGTCAGAATCCAGTTGTTGTCCTACCACACCTCGTATGTCATATTGCCTGAATATATGATCGATGTCCGGACTCACAGCCACACTGCCTCCTTCGTGCCCTGCATTCCCATAGCTATTCCGTGATATTTGTGTTCAACTGACCTTGCACTAGACATCATTGGTGCAAACCTGTAGATTATACTTATGTTGATTGCAAGACTGAGAAAGGGATATCACATGTCATCCGGTATGTCAACCAACTCGCGACTTTCCATTCTAACAGCATTTGGACCAACCCTTTTCTGGGGTCTCTCTTATGCTTTCACGAAAGGCCTTCTTCAGTCATTGACTCCAGTAGAGATCGCAGTGTTTCGCTTTCTGATCGGCTCGGTCGCTCTCTTGGTGCTATCAGTGGTCATGAAACGGCTGCAACCCATCAAGCGCGAGCACCTTCCCAGGGCCATAGCAGCTGGTGTGATTGGAGTGACAGTCTACTTTCTGTTTGAAAACTATGGCCTCAACTACACGTCGGCAAGCGCCGGGTCACTGATCATAGCTTCAATACCTGTCATCAATCTGCTGGTCTCATGGCTATCCCGTAGCGAGCAGATAACCGTCGCTGGAACAATAGGCGTTCTCCTGTCCTTTGCAGGAGTATACGTCCTGGTAAAAGCCTCTCCAGATCAGACGGGGTCGTCACTCTCCGGCAATCTACTGGTGCTGGGTGCCGCCATATCATGGGTGGTTTATACCCGCATCAACGCGCCACTCATCAACGAGTACGATCTATTCGCTCTCAACACCTTTGAAACCTGCGTCGGCACAATAGCGCTCGTACCTGTCGGCATCTACACAGGCATCAGTCTGCCTGCTGCGAATCTCAACATCTGGCTGAGCCTCGCCTATTTGGGGTTCATCTGTTCGGCGGCTGCATACGTGCTCTACTTGATTGCACTAAAGCAACTCGGCTCGGTCGTAGTCACCACCTTTGTCAATCTCGTACCTGTCTTTGGCGTCATTGCTGCGGTGGTGATACTTGGGGAAAGAATCGCGACAGAGCAGTTGTGGGGCGGGCTCATGATCCTCGCCGGAGTAGTCCTGGTAACCAAGAAGGGCAAGCGAGAAGATGATGCCCATCACAACAGCCAGTCAAGGCCTGCGCAGTCTGCCAAGAAAACACATAGTCACTCTACATACTACCAGACGGGCTAGTACGCAGCAATACCAGGGCCGCGCTTTGTGCATTGACTCTCGAGTTTTGTCATGGTTTGATCGCTTTGCCAAGACTGCAATCAATAAAGTATAATAGGTCTGTCCAATCTGGCATACACCAATGCTACTGTTGACCACTAAGGAGGTATTTGGATGCTTCGGAGAATTGCTCACACGATCAGAGGTCTGTCTGCAGACAGTGTGGAGCAAGCGAAGTCGGGACACCCTGGAATGCCTCTAGGAGCTGCTGACATCGCTGCTGTCTTGTATTCGGAGGCGTTGAAACACGATCCCTCCTGCCCACACTGGCTGGATAGAGACCGGTTTATCCTATCTGCGGGCCATGCATCCATGCTGCTATATTCAGTATTGCATCTCACCGGCTATGATTTGCCAATGAGCGAGCTAAAGAGGTTCAGGCAGCTAGGATCCAAGACTGCCGGGCACCCGGAATATGGCTTGACACCGGGAGTCGAAACAACCACAGGCCCGCTGGGTCAGGGGTTCGCAAATGCTGTAGGCATGGCGATCGCAGAGCGGATGCTTGCAGCGAGGTACAATCGCCCGGGTTTTGAGATCTTCGATCACTATACATACGTCCTGGCAGGCGACGGCTGTATGATGGAAGGCATCACTTCTGAAGCAGCCTCTCTCGCTGGTCACCTCAAGCTAGACCGCCTGATCGTCTTCTACGATGACAACGGCATCACCATCGAGGGCGGCACTGACCTGGCCTTTAGTGAGTCAGTGCCTGATAGGTTCAGAGCTTATGGCTGGCACGTCGTAGAGATAGACGGTCACGATATCGATGCAATCCGAGGCGCCATCAAGGAGGCCAAAGAGTGCACTGACAAGCCTAGTCTGATATCAGCAAGAACGACGATTGCATGGGGAAGCCCTACGCTTGCAGGCAGCCACAAGTCGCATGGAGCGCCTCTAGGGCAAGAAGAGATAGCAGGCCTAAAGAAGGCCCTCGGACTTCCGAGCGAGCCGTTTACGGTAACTGACGATGTGAGGGAGTACTTCACTGAGCGCCAGAAGGAGTGGAGAGCTGACCACGAACGGTGGAATACGATGTTCGAAGAGTGGTCTGCCAAGTACCCCGAACTCCGCAGGAGCCTTGATGCTGCACTCGCAGGCGAAATCCCTGAGGACTTCGAGTCGATGATCTCCACATTCGAAGAGGGCACGAAGATCGCCTCGCGTAACTCCAGCGGGAAGATCCTTCAGCAAGTGGCTAAAGCGATACCGTATTTGGCCGGCGGTTCAGCGGACCTTGCACCGTCAACCAAGACGTATCTTGATGGAGAAGGGGTCATTCAAGCCGATGACTTCAGCGGCCGAAACATCCATTTTGGAATTCGAGAGCACGCAATGGCTGCAATATGCAATGGAATCAGTCTTCATGGCGGAATACGGCCGTACTGCTCGACATTCCTGGTGTTTGTAGACTACATGAAGCACGCTGTAAGGCTCTCTGCACTGATGAAACAGCCTGTCATTTATGTCCTGACCCACGACTCCGTTTACGTCGGAGAAGACGGGCCTACCCATGAGCCAATCGAGCAGACTGAGTCACTTCGCATTATCCCAAACTGCAGGGTTTTCAGGCCTGCGGACGCCAACGAGACCAGGCTGGCCTGGATTGAGGCTATCAAGCGAAAGGATGGCCCGACGTGTCTCGTGCTGACAAGACAAGACCTGCCGACAATTGCCGCTGACCGGGTTCCTAGAGACGGATTCGCGAAAGGCGGTTACGTGCTAAAGAAGGAGACTTCCGATAAGCCGGACCTAGTACTGGTCGCAGCTGGAAGCGAAGTATCGCTGTGCATGGAGACAGCCGAGATGCTTGAGGCTGACGGAGTGCAGGTCCGGGTTGTCTCAATGCCGTCACGAGAGCTCTTTATGAGCCAGGACAAGGAGTACCGCGAGTCAGTCCTAACAAGCGCCCCCAAGGTCGCAGTAGAGATTGGAGTCGGCGACGGATGGTACCAGATCGCGGGCACTGACGGGTTGGTCTATTCCCTCCAGAGATTTGGAGAGAGCGGACCGGGCGAGCAGGTTGCAGCCCTCCTCGGCTTCACTGCAGACGCCCTGAGGAAGGCCATCAAGGACAAGTTCGGTCTTTA
This sequence comes from uncultured Clostridia bacterium, assembly GCA_900016865.1. Lineage (GTDB taxonomy): Bacteria > Bacillota > DTU014 > DTU014 > DTU014 > DTU014. The sequence goes on from FIZI01000001.1 coordinate 72,897, forward strand.
GTAAGTCGCTCTGGGACCAATATGCCGTAGCGTTGCGACAAAGCAACGAAAAAACGGGCGCCAGCCTCTGGCGCCCGTTCACATCTTCTGAAAAACCTGCAGTGCGCTAAGTCGCTCGGAATGTCGAGCGAACTGCTTCTGCCATCTCCGACGGTTCAACGACTCTAAGATGTCGCTCAGGTTGAGATAACACCAGAGCGAGCTGTTCTGGGATTGGTTGGCCTGTCAGGCGTTCCAAGAGCTGAAGCAGTTCAATGTCAGACCTGCCCTCCATATTCCCATCGCCTGCTATGGCTGTCAGGACTGTTCTTGGGAACTTGAACGGACTGGCAGTCGAGAGGATAATGCTGAACGTATCATCGCGTGTTGCAGCCTGATACTGATCATATACTGCCTTTCCTACAGCCGTATGCGGATCGAGCAAATAGCTGTGATTCTCCCAGACGTCTCGGACGGTATCGACGACCGTCTCTTCATCGCACCACCCGGCCCAAAACACCTCGCGCAGTCTGTTCAGCATCGCCTCATCAATACGATAAAAGCCGCGTTCATGCAGATCTGCCATCAAAGACCCGACCAGATCGTGATCGTGACCGCTGGCCTCGAAGATCAGGCGCTCCAGGTTGCTCGATACAAGTATGTCCATAGACGGCGACGAAGTGCGGTAAAGTGGCCGTCTCCTGTCATAGACTCCGGTTGCGAAAAAATCCGTAAGCACGTTGTTTGCATTTGACGCGCATATCAGCCTATTGACCGGAAGCCCGATTCGCAGCGCATAGTAGCCAGCTAGTATGTTTCCGAAGTTGCCGGATGGAACAACGAAGTTGACCTTATCTCCTCTCCTGAGTTTGCCCGAGGCCACCGCATCGCAATAAGCTGACACGTAGTAAGCAATCTGAGGCGCCAACCTGCCCCAGTTTATCGAGTTGGCTGACGAAAAGACCCGCCCGGATGCTCTCATTTCACTGGTAAACCCAAGGTCCGTAAACAGCCGCTTGACCCCGGACTGGGCGTCATCAAAGTCGCCTACAACGCCGAAGACGTTAACATTGCTCCCCTCTTGGGTGGTCATTTGGAGTCTTTGGATGGAGCTCACGCCTTCAGATGGGTAGAACACGACTATCTCAGTGCCAGGTACATCGCTAAAGCCTTCTAAGGCGGCTGAACCGGTGTCGCCTGAAGTCGCAACGAGTATGACAATCTTGCGCTCCTCGGCTGTAAGCTCAGCAGCCTTGCTCATGAGGAGAGGAAGCAGCTGCAGGGCCACATCTTTGAACGCACTCGTTGGCCCATGCCACAACTCAAGCACTGCTTCTGACTCGCTAAGGTATCTCAACGGTGCTACGTCCGGATCAGAAAACCGATCGCGCCCGTACGCAGTTTCGATGGCCTTGAGCAGAATCTGCTCAGGGAAATCGTCAAAAAACGGCGCGAGAACAGTGTAGGCACGTCTGACATAGGGCTGACCTTCCAGCTCTAACAGGTCATGCTGATCTAGGTGCGGCAGTTCGACTGGAGTATACAGACCCCCATCGGGGCCAATGCCTCTGACTACCGCCTCTGCCGACGACACCTGACGCTCTGTTGAAGACCTAGACGTCTCGTACTGCACCAGCTTACTCCTCAACCTTAACCTTAACTTCTGACTCGGCAATCTTGGCCGACAGGTACGAAGCGAGCTCTGCAATCGGGACCCTGTCCTGCTGCATAGTATCTCGGTCTCTCACTGTCACAGCGTTATCCTCTAACGAGTCGAAGTCAAAAGTGACGCAGTAAGGAGTGCCGATCTCGTCTTGTCGCCTGTAGCGACGCCCGATGCTTCCAGAGTCATCAAAATCACAAGGGAAGCTCTCAAGCAGCTGCCTATGAACTACTCGTGCCTGCTCTGACAGTTTCTTTGACAGCGGAAGAACTGCGACCTTGATGGGAGACAAGGCGGGATGCAGTCTTAGGACCACCCTGGTCTCTCCCCCTTCAAGCGTCTCCTGGTCGTACGCGTCGCAGAGAATCACAAGTGCCAAGCGCTCCACTCCGACTGACGGTTCGACACAATACGGGTAGAACCGCTCATTGGTGACCGGGTCGAGATACGACAGATCCTCTCCAGAGTACTCGCTGTGCTGCCTGAGGTCATAGTCCGTCCTGTTGGCTATTCCCCACAGCTCGCCCCAACCAAACGGGAACTTGTACTCGATGTCAACAGTCGCCTTGCTGTAATGCGACAGCTCTTCAGGGGAATGATCTCTCGTCCTAAGGTTCTCAGGCTTGATCCCTATAGCCTTGAGGAACTCCAGGCAGAACTGCTTCCAGTACGAAAACCATTGCTGGTCAGATCCCGGCTCGCAAAAGAACTCCAGCTCCATCTGCTCAAACTCGCGAGTCCTGAATATGAAATTACCGGGGGTAATCTCATTGCGGAACGCCTTCCCGATCTGACCTATGCCAAAGGGAAGCCGTCTTCTGGTGGTCCGCAGGACGTTCTTGAAGTTCACGAACATGCCTTGAGCAGTCTCAGGCCGTAGGTAGACTTCAGACTGGGAGTCCTCGGTCACGCCCTGATAGGTTTTGAACATCATGTTGAACTGCCGGATGTCTGTGAAGTCAGATACCCCGCAGACAGGGCACTTGATCTCCTTGGACACTATGTAATCGCGCATCTGCTCATTACTCCAGCCATCCACAGCCAGACTCTGTCGTTCTTCCTCAGACAGTCCGCTCTTGATGACCTCGTCGGCCCTAAAGCGCGATTTGCAGTTGCGGCAATCCATCAACGGGTCAGCGAAGCTGCTGAGATGCCCTGACGCCTCCCAAGTCTTCGGGTTCATCAGGATCGCAGACTGAATCCCGACGTTGTACTCATGGTTCCGGATGAAGGCGCTCCACCATAGTTCCTTTAGGTTGCGTTTGAGTTCTACACCGAGCGGCCCGAAATCCCAGGTGTTGGCCAAGCCGCCGTAGATCTCGCTACCAGGATAGATGTACCCGCGCGTTTTGCAAAGATTAACTAGCGTATCCATGCTTACTAAAGCCAAGTTACTCGCCCTCTCAGTCGTCTCACACTTTTGGACTCATAATATCAGATCGACTACACTTGTCAATCAGGCTTGCTCAGTCCTCAACAATCGGGCCGGCGTCAGCTATCTCGGCTGAAACGTCTGTGAACTGCTTGAAATTGTCAGCGAACTTACGGGCAAGCTCGCGTGCAACTCGGTCGTACTCGGCACCGTCTGCCCAAGTGCTCCGAGGGTTCAGTATGTCAGCTGGAACTCCCGGAACGCTTACAGGCACTAGGACCTTGAACACTGGGTGCGGAACACACTCGACCTTGTCCAGTTCGCCCTTAAGCGCAGCTGAGACCATCGCTCTCGTATAGCGCAGCTTGATACGCTCTCCTACCCCATACGGGCCGCCGGACCAACCGGTATTCACCAGATAAACAGATGCATTGTGTTCGTCGATTCTACTGCCAAGCATCTCGGCATAGACCGCCGGCGGCAACGGCAAGAACGGTGCGCCAAAACACGCAGAGAAGGTCGCCTGAGGCTCTGTGATCCCGCGCTCAGTTCCTGCAAGCTTACTAGTATAGCCAGACATGAAGTGATACATAGCCTGAGCCTTCGTCAGCTTGGAGATAGGCGGAAGCACTCCGAAAGCATCTGCTGTCAGGAACAAGATGGTCTTCGGATGTCCTCCAACGCCAGGTATCACGCAGTCGGGTATGTACTCCACCGGATACGCGCCGCGGGTGTTCTCGGTGAGGCTGGCGTCGTCGTAATCAGGCACTCGCGTGAAGTCGTCCAGCACGACATTCTCAATATATGATCCAAAGCGCAGCGCCTCCCAGATCTGAGGCTCGTTCTCACGGGAGAGCTTGATCAGCTTGGCGTAGCAACCACCTTCGAAGTTAAAGATACCCCTGTCAGACCAGCCGTGTTCGTCATCGCCTATGAGACGGCGCTCAGGATCCGCGGACAGCGTGGTCTTGCCTGTTCCCGACAAACCAAAGAACAGCGCAGTATCTCCGTTATGCCCCATATTTGCACTGCAATGCATGGGCAGGACCGATTTCTTAGTCATGAAGTAGTTGAGCAGAGAGAACACTGATTTCTTGATCTCCCCGGCGTACTGAGATCCTCCGATGAGGACCAGCCTCCGTTCGAAACTGACGACAATGAACGCCTCACTGCGAATCCCGTCTGTAGCAGGATCCCCCTCGAGCCCCGGGACTGCGATGACTGTCAAATCTGCCTTGTGGTCCTTTAGTTCCTCCTGAGACGGCCTGATAAAAAGCTGGGTGCTGAACAGGCACTGTGCGGGAAGCTCGGCAATAACCCGGACTCCCATCCTGTAGTCCTCGTCCGCCCCCACAAACCCGTCGAAGATATATAGATCGCGTCCTTGGACGTAGGCCAACATCTTGCGATAAAGATTCTCAAAGGCCTCGACACTGATCGGCACATTGACCTCGCCCCAGTTGATCTCATCATGGATCGAGGGTTCGTCCACTATGTACTTGTCCTTTGGTGACCGACCAGTGTACTTGCCCGTCTCCACGCACAACGCACCGTTGGACGCGAGCACTCCCTCTCCTCTCATGATCGTGTGCTCTACCAGCTCGGCGACTGACAGATTGCGGTAAACGTCGCCAACATTGCTGATACCAAGCGCACTCAATCCAAAATCACAGCTGCTCATTCAATCTCCCTCTCCTTCCACTAGCTGTATGCACAATCAGGGATACGCACGAGAGTGCGCATCTTGTATCAGCGGCCGTCACAGCGACGGCCGCAAGGCATGCTCAAGCCCTGATACAGGGGTATTGTCCAAAAAAGCTCCGACGCTACCATAGCATATAGCGAAAAAAACTGTCAAGCACCAAGCTCGATGTATACATAATACGTATGCGCACATTATCTCTATCACCCGGGGCAGACTACAACAGGAGGTGACAGCGATGAGAATTCCCGCTACAAGCTTGGCGATTATTGGTCTAGGGGTAGCTGTTACTGCCCTAGGTTTGACTAAGGTCAAAGGGAACATCGGCTCCGGACTCGCCGGGTTTGGATTGGCCCACGTTGTTCTGGGCTTTCTCGATGCTTTGAGAGGAACTGTTCAGGATTGACTAGAGTGAGACAGCAAGGAGGACGCCTATGGAACACGAACAAAGGAGATGGATCTCCAATCAACTTATGTTCTGGGAATCTCATGAGTGGGACCAGGCTTACTCGGCATGCGCACAGACCGATCCGGCCTTCGAACGACTGAGTGGGACCGAGCAAGTCACGTGCATGATCGGCTGGCTCATGAATCAATATCCCGTTTCCCTCGAGCAGCTGGAGGCAAGAAAGCGCAAAGTCAGAGTGTAGCGCGTCGCCCCCTTAGTGATGTATGATGTAGACACAAGACTGTGTCCTCTTGCATCGGGGGTGGTAGCAGTGATAGTCAGGACCGCCATAGGTCAGGACAGCCATAGATTCGAGAGCTCTACTGCACGCAAGCCGCTTGTCCTTGGAGGTGTCATCATTCCAGACCATGTTGGTCTCAGGGCAAACAGCGACGGCGATGTAGTCCTGCATGCCCTTGCAAACGCGATCTCCGGCATCACCGGAATCCCGGTGCTAGGTGAGATAGCGGATCAGATGTGCCTTGAAAAAGGCATTACCAACAGCGAAGAGTATGTTCGGAGGGCTATATCGGACCTAGGACCCAATCAGAGGATCAGCCACGTATCATTTTCGATTGAATGTGTAACACCTCGCCTAAGCAACTACCTAACTGCCATGAGAGATTCGATCAGCCGCCTCCTGGGCATTGAAACCACCGACGTTGGCATTACGGCCACTAGCGGCGAGGGGCTCACCGACTGCGGTAGAGGTGAAGGAATATCGGTGTATTGCGTAGTGACTGTAATCGAGGTATAGCACTGCAAGTGAAGCCGGGATTCAGCAATTGTCCTGACTTCACTTGCATATCTGAGTTCACTCACGCCACTTTACTACCGACTCCTCCAAACGGGAAACCAAGTAGTACAGGACTACCGACACTCCTGACAGCAGTATAACACTGCTCATTACCAGGCTCATGTTGAACACTTGACCGCCATAGACGATCAGAAAGCCCAAACCCGCCTTTGACACTAGAAACTCTCCAACAATCGTGCCAACGAGCGACAACCCGACATTTACCTTCAGTGCAGATATCATGACAGGCACACTGGACGGTATGACCACCTTTTGCAGTACCTGCAACTTGGATGCCCCAAATGTCCTGAGGAGTTTCACCTTGTTCGGGTCAACCTCAGTGAATCCGGTATACACCATCATTACTGTAACGATAACTGAGACTGCTATAGCCATCGCAACTATTGCGTCGACGTTGGTTCCCATCCATACGATGAAGATGGGCCCGAGAGCGACTTTGGGTATGGAGTTGAGAACGACAACATACGGTTCGAGCACCTTTGAAAGAAACGGCGACCACCATAGCAACACTGCAACTACAATCCCTATGAGTGTACCGAGAACAAAACCTGCAACCGTCTCCCCCACAGTATATCCTAGGTGCATCAGCAACTCGCCTCGTCTGGCGAGGTTGACTGCGGCCGCCCACGCTCTTGAAGGCTGTGAGGCTATGAACGCGTCTATCCACCCTAGTCGTGCCGCTACTTCCCACAGGACGAATATCCCGATCAGGATCGACACACGCAGCACTACGACTACGGTTCTCATTCGCCGATTTCTTCGCATATACTGCACATGTTCCGGAGAATGCTGCTGAGCGTATCTCATGTCAATATCACTGCTCTTGTAACTCACAGTTCACCACCTCCAACAGCCTGGACCTCCCCTTCGAAGCTGTCGAGGTCTCTCCACACTGCGTTGAAATACCCGGAAAACTCCGGAAGCCGCCGGGTGGTCAGGGGCGTCCTTTTTGCACACTCAAACCTTATCCTGTGTTCGGATGCGATTGTCCCAGGCCTTGGTGTCATTACGACAATCCTGTCAGCAAGAGCGACAGCCTCAGCTATATCATGTGTCACCATGATAACGGTCTTGTTTTCATCCTTGAGTATCCCGTAAACCTCCTCTGCAACCCTCAGCCTTGTCTGATAATCGAGTGCTGAGAACGGCTCATCCAAGAGCAGACAGTCGGGCCTGACAGCGAGTGTTCGAATAAGAGCGGCTCTCTGGCGCATTCCGCCAGAGAGTTGCCTAGGGTAATGATTCTCGAAGCCGCCTAAGCCATACCTGCGCATCAGCTCTCGGACTTCAGCAACTGATTCGCGGGTCTTCTCCTTGCGTACCTCTAGTCCGAGCAGTGCATTCTCCAGAATGGTTCTCCACTCAAACAGGTAGTCGTGTTGGAGCATATACCCAATTCGCCTCGAGGGGCCAGTCACGCGTTCTCCACCGACATAGACCTCACCGCTACTCGGTTTGATCAAGCCCGCCACTATCGATAGGAGGCTGCTTTTCCCGCATCCACTAGGCCCGACTATGACCACAAACTCGGATGGCTCCACACTTAGATTGACGTTGTGCAGCGCCCTCGTCTCGCCTTCCGGGTCGTGGTATACTAGAGAGACTCCGTTGATCGTGACTAACGACATGATGGAGGCTACCTCCTACGCACGATAGGATCTGTTGTCCAACCACCTACTCGCCCCTTGTTACCGCCAAGGCTATTGAATTGTCCATTAGAACGTCAAAGGGGACTCTTTGCGTCAGCTCACCGGCTGATTCCATGATTGTCTGCAGGTTCTCAAAGCCGTCTTGAGATATTACGAGCGTCGGGTTCCAAGTTCCCTGGCTCTTGTACCTATCTACAATCAACGCGATAATCTCGAGATCCGTATCTGGGAAGAAACTCTCGATGCTCCTTGCGATCTCGATAGGCTCGTGCTCCATGGTCCACTGCGTTGCACGATACAGCGCACGTGTGAACCTTATGAGGACATCGCGGTTCTTCTCAAGATAGTCCCGGCGCGCGTGATAGACCGTGTACGTTATAGGCCCGCCTTCAATGCCCATCGATGCCACGATTTTTCCTGCACCCGCCAATTCCAGTTGAGTCATAGACGGCTCGAACTGCGCGATGTAGTCACCCAGTCCTGCCTGAAACGCTCCGGGTGCGGCAGCAAACGCCAGGTGCGTGATGATTTCAACGTCGACAAACGGCTCAATCCCGTGTTTTTTCAACACGTACTCCAGCACCATCTCTGGCACGCCGCCTGGCCTAGCGCCCACTATCGTCTTTCCCCTAACGTCATCCCAGCTAAACTCCTCAGAAGCACCCCTCTGCATAAAAAAGGAGCCGTCCATTGTAGTCAGCTGTGCGAAACCTACGATGTAGTTCCTTGCGCCTTGATTGTAGATGTAGATTGCGGCCTCGGGCCCGAAAAATCCAATGTCTACACTTCCGGAGATAAGTGCCGCCGCTCCCTTATCGGCGCCCCAAGCCGTAGACAACTCGATTTTCAGCCCCTCGTCTTCGAAAAAACCCTCACTTAGGGCCACGTACTGAGGAACATAGAAGATCGACCTTACCACCTCCGACAACCTGACGACCTGCAGATCGTTGGCAGCTTGCGCAGGCCCGAGGGCCGCTAGGGTCAACAGTGCGAGAATTACCATGGCTATAGGCACATATCGCCTAGTCAAAGCCAGACACCTCCTTGACGTTTCTCGGCTCACAAAAGGCGACGAATCGCCCTTCTCCCACAGACATCAGCATATTATTCCACCTGAATGGAATTGGTTCACCCGCCGTCTCGTCGGATACACGATCGGATCAGACTGTGGGCGTGCTGCGGGCACAACACACTGACCATGTCACAGGCATACTATGCTACTGGTACAGGTCAGGTCTCTGTCCCAACCCTAACGCGAAAGGAGGACTTCTCTGCATGATAGGTCCTTACAAGATGAGACTAGCGAGAGCGTATATACCGTTTCAGAGGTACGGGCAGGTGTGGTCCCCTGCTGAAGGCCTGCGTCGGGGGACCATTTTCCCCGAGCTGTTTTCGCCATATATCCCTAGAGACAAAGGCAGTTGCGGCACATGCCAATGACTAGAACGGGGGTGCTAACATGCAAAATGAGCAGATGGAGCTCATGCAGAGGCTCAGAGAATTGGAGTTCGCAGCCGTTGAGCTGAACCTGTTCCTCGATACTCACCCTGAGAACCAGGAGGCGCTCAGGGACTTCAACAGAGTAGCCTGCGAGCTGGCAGAAGTGAGACAAACCTACGAGAACAAATTCGGGCCCACTATGAACTTTGGCGTATCTACGAGCAAAGGTCGATGGCAGTGGATCGACGGTCCATGGCCGTGGCAAGTGGGTTACTGAGTTCGTAGTGCATATGCCCCTACACAGCTGTGGACAGGAGGGAATCCAAAGATGTGGATATATGAAAAAAAGCTCCAGTACCCGGTCCGGGTCTGCAGACCCAATCCCCGGCTGGCAAAAGAGATAATCACCCAATATGGCGGCCCCGATGGTGAGCTGTCCGCCTCACTGCGCTACTTGACCCAGCGCTACACGATGCCCACTGGGCAGGCCATAGCTACCCTAACGGACATCGGGACTGAAGAACTGGCGCACATGGAGATAGTCGCAGCACTTGTCTACCAACTGGTCAAAGATGCTCCGTTGCATGAAATAAAGGAAGCCGGCCTCAGCAGTTACTACGCAGACCATGATAGGGCACTGTACTTCGTCAACGCTAGCGGTGTGCCTTGGACCGCTGCATACATCCAGTCGAAGGGAGATCCTATTGCAGACCTGCACGAAAACATGGCAGCCGAGGAGAAGGCAAGGGCGACATACGAATGGCTCATCAACCTATCTGATGACCCGGACGTCACCGATGTTCTCAAATTCCTGAGGCAGCGCGAGGTCGTTCACTTCCAACGGTTCGGAGAGACTCTCATGCGCGTGCAGGATTATCTACAGTGCAAAAAGGTCTACTGAGTCTGCTTCACGGATGGGCAAGGGAGAATCGCAAAAGGCTGCGACCACCCTCTCTTCCCATCCGTGTCTTTGACTACTACACGGACGAAACCGTCGTCAAAGCACGGAGTATAAGTCGCCTCTGTCGCCCGGTCGATCTCATGGACAATCACTGCGTCGCGGTTGACAAACCTGATCAAGCACGGCCGATCCACGCGGGCATAGATGCTGCCGCCTCGGACGCCAAACCTGCATCTTGGGCCCGTAGTCGCGTAGAACCTGCCCGCAACAAGCGCTTCCTTAAGAGCCTCGCTGCTTATGTCTGTCACCTTGACCTCGATCCACCCCATTCCCGACTCCTCAGCGCATCGTGCATCATCGACTGCCACTGCCCAAACTGGATTCTCAGGCATCCGATCAACCAAGACTGCATGCCAGATAGACTCATCTAAGCCCTCATCGCTATGGAGGTTGCGTACCTCAATCAATTTGTACCCATCGATCGCTCGAAGGTGACCCTCTGTCCACCTTCCCGTACCCAAATTGCCCGGCCAGGATGGGTGAGGAATGCACACAATTCCGCCTTCAAGAGCGCATGAGTCTATTCGCTCCTGCGCCCGGCCGCAGCTGACGTGAGAAGAGACGAACAACCTCATAATGTGTTGGCCCAGAGGCCAAAACGGATACTCAATGGTGTTTTCCTCACCCGGTATGACGAGTAAGCCGTCGTAGTTAGTGGCTTCTCGGACAGTCACCCTCCCGTGATCAGTCACAGCAAGAAACGAATACCCCAACCGCCTATAGTGCGCAATGGCTTCCTCTAGACTCCATTTGCCGTTTGGAGAATTCTCAGTGTGAACATGCAGTTGCGCTCTTACATATTCTCCGGGGCCATCGTATGGGTCCGAGACGACAAACCCACCAAACGCGTGCTTTTCACCAATATCAATACTGCAGCTAGCGTCCTGACTAGGTGGACGGAGTATCACTATTCTGACAACCAGAATGACCAACGCCGCGACTCCCGCCCCCGTGAACGCACCTATAGCAGCGCCTACACCCACTCTCTTGGACAACACAGATCCTAGGGCCGAAAACAGCAGGATCCCTAAGAGGTGAATGAGGAGGCTTCGCGCAACAGACCCGCCTAGTGTGGCGTTTTCAGTCCGGCGTGCAACTGTCTCTCCATGGTGGTCACAAGGGAATTCTGCCCTGTCACATCCCATCTGTAGAGTCCTCCCCGATGGCTTCCAGCATCGCACTCGCGACCATGTTCACAACATCTGCCCCGGTCATCTCCGGCCTGACGGCAATCCTAGGCAACGCATACCGGTCAACATTCGCAGTCATCGCCCCGTGTCGGGTGTTGACAAAAGCAGCGTTGTCTTCGTTAACCAGGGGTTCAACGAGACTTGGGCGACTTCCTTTCTGAGTCGGCGCGTACTTATGGCCGTCATATGAGTGCGATCCGAGTTCCACGACTCCGGTGTTTACCATTTCATTCATCTGCTGGAACGTCAAGTGGGGATACATGTTGGCACTTGCAGAGGCTGAACCCAAGGCGGCTTCACTCGACGAGACAATCGGGAAGCAACTTGCAGGAACGCCGTACTTCTTCAGAAGAGGGAAGGCGTAATGATAGAAGCTCTCGTATCCATCGTCAAACGTGAACACAACACCGGATACCTCGAGATCCGGGCGGTCGAGCCATTGCGATAGCTCCGCCAGACTCATGATGTCGTAACCTGCATCCAAAACCGCGAGAATGTGTGATTCTAAAGCCGAAGGGGAAACCACGTTCGGAGAATGCGCATGGTCATCTACGTGGTGGTACATCAAGACAACCACTGCCCCCTTGGGTGCATTACTCACTGAGGCCTGTTGCCCAACCGACGTCAGACTCAAAACCATAAACGCTATCAACGCCCAGGCGAGCAGTGCAAGCAACAAGGACTGGCGACTCACAGTACACCTCCGTGGCGGCTTAGCCGATGAGACCGTTCATTTACAAAGGATGCGCCTTTCTGTCCAAGACTAATCCCGTCGCCTCAGGCCGCGGCATAGTCATAGTTGCCTCGGCTTGTTGCTAACACACTTACGCCATGGTAGAATGACCATGATATTACAGCCAAGGAGTGAGTACATAGTGAAGGGCGTTGAAAGCAATCACATCGAGCAAGCAGTACGTTCTGCTGTGGAAAATGCCAGAATAACAGATGTGCATACCCACCTGTTCGGTCCACAATTCGGAGATTTGCTTCTCTGGGGCATAGACGAACTGCTGATTTACCACTACCTCATCGCCGAAACCTTTCGCTACATCGATACTCCGTATGAGGCGTTCTGGAACATGAGCAAGCGAGAACAGGCCGATCTAGTTTGGAAGACTCTGTTCATAGACAACTCGCCAATCAGCGAGGCCTGTCGGGGCGTCCTTTCGGTGCTGTCCAAGCTGGGCCTGGACGTTCGGGCAAGGGATCTAACGGCTTACCGAGAGTACTTCGAATCAAAATCAGTTGAGGAGTACGTCGACCTAACATTCGAACTCATCGGCCTGGACTGCGTTGTAATGACCAATGACCCGTTCGACGATCAAGAGAGGTCAGTTTGGCTTTCCATACAGGGCGATGACCCGAGGTTTAGGGCTGCCCTGAGGATAGACCCCCTGCTCAACTCCTTTGACACCTCTTGCAAGAAGCTTCGAGACTGGGGATACGAAGTTGACACCGCCCTGTCCGAGTCCACTCTGTCAGAGATTCGTAGATTCCTCACTGAGTGGGTCTCCAGAATGAACCCGCTCTATATGGCTGCTTCGCTGCCCCCAAGCTTCGTGTTCCCTGAGGACTCGCCTAGGGGCCGGATCATCGAGCATTGCGTGCTTCCTGTGTGCAAGGAATACGGCCTCCCATTCGGAATGATGATTGGTGTGAAGAAGCTGGTAAATCCCGGGCTGCGCCTCGCCGGAGATTCGGTAGGCAAGTCAGACATTGAGACTGTAGAGAGGTTGTGCAGCAACTATCCAGACAACAAGTTCTTGGTGACTATGCTTGCCAGAGAAAACCAACATGAACTCGCAGTCGCTGCTCGCAAGTATAGGAACCTTATGGTCTTCGGCTGCTGGTGGTTCCTTAACAACCCAAGCCTCGTGCGTGAGATCACTGCAATGAGGTGCGAATTGCTTGGATTGAGCTTCATACCGCAGCACTCTGATGCCCGTGTACTCGACCAAGTGATCTACAAGTGGGCCCACTCCAAGGAGATCATTGCAGATGTGCTTGTCGACAAGTACAACGACCTGGCGGCAACTGGATGGACACCTACTGAGGACGAGATCCGCCGCGATGTAGAGGGATTGTTTGGCAAAAACTTCTGGGACTTCATAGAACGCTAGACTAAGAGGGCTCGAGATCTACCTGGAGCGAGATGTGACCATGCCGGTCATATCTCGCTCTTTGCGAATTCCGGAGCCCTAGGAAAATGTCGACGCTGGTTGAGTCAAGGTGGCGCTTTGCAGCGTCAGTGCAAGCGGCAGCGAGCAGTCAGGCTTTGGATAGAGGAAGTTGGCCCATAACCGTAGAATAATGACCACTGTAGTCATATATCGCCTTGAACCGGCTATACCAGTGATCTGTCTGCCAGTTCAAGGCATTACTTTGATGGAGCGTGAGCATCCGTATGCACCAGTGCAGGTATCCTGTTTTGTGTCTTCTTGCAATAGCGACTGTTTTCTTTGTTTGCGCTTCCTTAGTGCATGCCAGACCAATTCCGGGCACACTCAGAGCTGTGACATATACAGTTGAACCGGGTGATTCTCTCTGGGCTATAGCCAGGAGATTCGACTGTCGGGTATCGGATCTTCGCGTGCTCAACGACTGCAAGTCTGATCTTATCAGGCCTGGCCAAGTCCTTTTTGTTCCGCGCCTTACATACACTGTTGCACAGGGAGACTGTCTCTCTACCATAGCTCACAAATATGGGACAAATGTTCGCGACCTGAAGGCCGCGAACGGTCTTGAGAGTGATCTGATCAGGGCTGGCCAGGTCCTTCTCTTACCATCGTACATCAAGCCAAGGATATCTCGAGTGTCTGAAGACGGGCTCCTCATCAGGTCCATATCTGAGGAGGAACTAGACCTGCTCGTGCGACTGGTACATGCAGAGGCTGCAGGAGAAAGCTATATAGGGAAGGTCGCGGTTGCAGCGTCAGTGTTGAACAGAGTCGACTCGCCGGATTACCCTAACACTATCACTGACGTGATCTACCAGGTTGTTGGCGACAGCGGCTATCAGTATACGCCTGTAGCTAACGGGCGAATCAACCAGCCTGGAGACGCAGAGGCTGCAATGGCAGTCGAGGCGGCACTTGCCGGCTGGGATCCGACGGGCGGTGCGACTGGTTTCTACAATCCCCGCTTCACTAACGACACTTGGGTGAGATCGCGCAAAGTCGTTGCTGTAATAGACAATCACGTGTTCTTCATATAGAGGCGGTCGACAATACGTGACAGCACTGGCCTTTCCAGAGGACGCGACAACGCGTTCAGGGCTGCTGTGCTTCTTCCGACCATGCAGTAGCCCTGAACGCATGGGTTATCTCTTACCAAACACTGTCCCTTCAACGTAGTCGGCCCAGACGTTCTCAAACCAGAAGTCATCTGTAGGAATCGGGCGCACGTCTACCCACCATGTCTTGAAATCGCCTTGCCCGTCATACTGGACCTGCAAGATCCGGTCTCGCAGCTCTGTAGTCTCCAGTTTATAGCGCCACTCTTCTCCCAGTTGATCGTGAATGGGCTTCCCATTGCGGTCTAGGACCAGGAACGACCCTCTGCTGCCTCCGCCTGCCTCCAAGAATGCCTGAATACTGCGCAACACAGCCAACTGCGTCAAGCAGAGCTGACGGTTTTGCAAAACAGTCAGAATATCATGTGCAGTATTGAGCCTGGCATTGCCGCGGTTAAGCTCATCCAAGTCGCCTCGGGTCTCTGATATTACAGCGCCGATCGTCTCAGGCATGCGGATGTGGGCTGCATATCGGCTCATGCGGACCTGCATGCGCTTGCGAAACTCCTGAGGCGTCAGGCCGGATCGACTGCCGAGAAGGCGTTGAACCAGTTCGACGGTGCGGGCGACCTGCGGGTCTGCAGCACGGACAAACTCGTCGTCTCCGCAAGGTGCGCTCGCGTACTTGTGAGCGATGTACTGAGCTGCCCTAAACCCTCCCACCTGTCCGGAGTTGAGTGCCGAGCCCCCGGGCCTATAGACCCCATGAGTCCCATTCACTTCGCCAACCGGAAACAAGTGTTTGATGTTGGACTCCCACCATATATTACCAACAAGGCCTCCGTTGTTGTGCTGTGCACAAACGGCTACCTCGAGAGGCTCGCGGGTGATATCAATCCCGTGTTCAGCGTAGAGCTGGATAGCCATTGGGTTCATCTTCCTGAGTCTGTCGATGGGCAACTCCAGCAACGCCTGTGACTTCGTGAGGTAGTCAAGCGCCTCTTTACTGAGGAGGTCAAACCGGAAATCCTCCATTTTGCCGCAGCCGGACGGGTTTTTTCTAAAGTCCATAAAGACTCTTCTGCCACGAATGACTGTCTCGATGTAGACCAAGATGTCTATCAAGGACGAACCCAAGCGATCGAGTTTGCGCGGGTCAAAAGGCCACTGGTAGCCCTTAAGAAAAATGTTCGTAGCAAGAGTTCCCATGTCCGGGAAGTAGTCGTTCAAAAACTCTCTCTCATCCGAACCGTCTGGCTCAGTGCTGATGTATCTTGGAATCACCTGTTGATATGTTCCTGACACGTTCCAACGGAACGCAGTGGAGGCAAGACCGTACTGCCACTCGGTGAGGTTGGCGGCAATCGCACCTACTTCCAGAGCGATTCCGGTGCTGCCGAGATGGCCCTCAGGATAGACGGACGAGTAGTAGATTCCTCCTGGGCCACCTGTCCCCATGACCACGTTTCTTGACCTTACCGCAATAAGCCCGTAGCGTTCATTATCTATGCTCTGCTTGTCAATAGCTAGCAGGCCGACAACCTTGCAGTCGTCCCCTTGACCGCTCGTGAGGAGAGCAATCACTTCGTGCTGATCGAGAATCGGTATCCCGCGCTTGTTGACCTCTGCAAGAAGCTTTGCATACATCTGCTGAGATGTCCAAGGGCCTGCAGAAGTAGCTCTCGCCCTAGGATCGTGGTCAGTCTTGTAGCCAACGTACGCGCCAAACTGATTGTGCGGAAAAGGCACTCCTATGGCCACCAGATGGGAAAACTCAATGGGAGAGACAGTTGCTTCGATCAAAGCTATGTCTCCGTGCATCGCACCCCCATCGAAAAGCGCCTTAGCCATCTCATACGGCGAATCCGGCACAGAGCCCGAAAACGAGAGTTTGTAATAGGTTTGCTTGTCGCTGCCCGAGTTGCTTGAAGTGCCTCCCCCTAGGCGCTCAGTCACCACAATTACATCAGTAACCCCGTTGTCGAACAAGTGAACAGCTGCATTCAGAGAAGCCGCCCCGCTGCCAATGACTGCTGTATTGCAGGTAATCAGAGGCAGGTCTAGTCCGGCTAGGCGTTCCTCAGACCGGTCCATACGGTCGCCCCCTTTATGCTGTGATGCTAGTCTTCGACCTTAAGCCACCTTAGGATCATCCTCTTGGTCTTCTCTATCCATCCCTTGTCTACGATGCCTCTGCGCTTGGAGACTCTCGCCATAATCATGTTCCTGACTTGATCGGGTGCCAGCGACTTGTGCAGGACACCGTCTACTGCTACAGATATAGAGCCTCGCTCCTCGGACACGACGACTACTACCGCATCGCTCACCTCGCTCAGACCAAGAGCAGCTCTATGACGCGACCCTAGATCAGGGTCAGCCACGTCCTGAGACAGCGGCAGGAAGCAGCCTGCTGCAGCTATCCTTCCACCTTCGATTATCACCGCTCCATCGTGCAGGGGAGTTCCGGGCATAAAGATGGTTCGAAGCAAATGTGTCGTACACTTGGCTCCGAGTTGCACTCCTGAAGCAATGTAGTGTTCAAGGCCAACATCCATCTCGATGGCTATCAAAGCACCCCACCTCAGGTTTGACAGATGAGCAGCCGACTCCGCCACTACTGCCGCCATTTCTGACATGCTGCCTTCGGCAGGCTCGATGAGCCGCGGGTTGCCTCCCAGTCTGCGCAGTGCCCGACGCAACTCTGGCTGAAAAATAACAGGAATAGCAACAACCAGTGCTGTCATAGCGCTGTCCAATATCGTTCCTACTATCAGCAAGCCTAGACGCTGAGCGATCAAGTTGAACACTAGCAGCACGAGAATACCCTTTATCAGCTGAATAGCCTGAGTATTCCGAATGCTCATGTAGACGTAATATGCTACCAGCGCAAACAGGCCGACATCCAAGACATATAACCAGATTCCCAAAACTGCACCTCCGCTCACACGCAACAGCTTGTCCACACAATAGCGCTCAGGCAGTGGCAGCACAACCTGCCGCCACTCGTCGACCTATCGTTTCTTGCCAGAGCCGCGTCTCTTGCGCTTGCTAGTCTGTGAGGTTCCCGTCCGAAGAGCCGCACGTTTTGCACTGCCTTTTTCTTGACCCGTGGCCTTAACTCCTGAGGACATCTCCTTAGCAATCCCGCCTATCATCTGTCTCAATCTGGGGGACTTGATGTCAGGCGGAGCCCCGGACTGTGCGGCCGACTCGATGAGTTCTATGAGATCATCCTTTGTCTTGACGTTTTTCAGGAGCCGTTCGCCCGCTGTCCTAAGCTCCGCTACCTCCTCGGGCTTCAATGTGTCCTTTAGCTGCGCAACAGCCTTGATCTGCTCCTCCGTCAGGAAGCTCGACAGGATGTCCTTACCTTGCTCTTGCATGAGCACTTCTCCCCTCGGCACCAATCTTATAACTCTTGGGACTGTGCGACGCATTCATGATAGTATATGGGCCAAAGGGGTCGGTTGTTCTCTAAGATCTACACACTGTGCTGACCGCACACTGAGACGGCCTCTAATAGGCTTCAGTTTGACGCTGTTGCTCGCAGTCCTTCTTGGAACTGAACACAGGTCTGGAGCGTTCTGGATCCATGCTCACCAATATATGGCCTCCTGCCGACAACGTGCCTTTTAGGAACTCAAGTGCTAGCGTATCCTCGATTTCGCTCTGTATTGCACGCTTGAGCGGACGAGCGCCATACGCCGGATCGTAGCCGGTCTCTACTAAATAATCGATCGCTTCCGGAGAAAACGAGATGTCCAACCCGCGACGAGCCAGACGCTGCCGCACTAGGTCCAGTTGCAGCTGCACGATCTCCCTCAGCTGCTCCTTTCCGAGCGAGTTGAACACAATTATCTCGTCCAAGCGGTTCAAAAACTCGGGCTTGAAATGCAGGCGGACCTCATCCATAACCTTTTTTTCAACTGCTTGCCTAGACTTCTCATCACTGAGGCTGATTTCTCCCCGCATGTACTGGCTTCCGATATTCGACGTCATTATCAGCAACGTATTGCGGAAATCTACAGTCCTGCCGCGATTGTCCGTCAATCTGCCGTCATCAAGAACTTGCAACAGCAGGTTAAACACGTCTGCGTGTGCCTTCTCGATTTCGTCGAGCAGGATGACTGAATACGGCCGCCTTCGAATTGCCTCCGTAAGCTGGCCGCCTTCCTCGTAACCAACATATCCCGGAGGAGCTCCGATCAACCTGGCGACTGAGTGCCGCTCCATATACTCACTCATATCAATGCGGACCATGGCACGCTCGTCGTCAAACAGGAATTCTGCGAGGGCCTTGGCCAACTCGGTCTTGCCTACGCCTGTCGGCCCGAGGAACATGAAGGATCCCATGGGACGAGTCTCGTCCGAAAAACCCACTCTCGCCCGCCTAACCGCGTTTGAGAGCGCACTTATCGCGTGATCCTGTCCAATCACCCGCTTCCTCAGCCTGGACTCCATCTCGACAAGCTTCTCCATCTCGCCTTCGAGAAGCCTTGATACAGGTATTCCTGTCCACTTGGCGACGATCTCGGCTATATCGTCCTCGTCGACTTCCTCCTTGAGCATCCGTCCGTCGCGTTGCACTTCTGCCAGGCGCTGGTTGGTCTCATCGAGCTTCTTCTGGAGTTCCGGCAATTCGCCGTATCTGATCCGAGCTACTCGCTCCAAATCGCCCTCGCGTTCTCGCTGCTGGGCCTCATTCTGCAGGTCGTCCATGCGTTGTTTGATCTCTTTGGACTGCATGATCAGGTCTTTCTCTGTTTGCCAACGTGCAGTCAAGGCGTCGCGGGAGGCCTTGAGATCTGCGAGTTCGGAGTCTATCTCGTTTAGCCGCATGTGTGCAGCGTCGTCATCCTCACCAGCTAACGCCTGTCTCTCAATCTCCAACGTCATTATCTTGCGCTGAATTTCGTCTATCTCTGCCGGTACGCTGTCGATTTCGATCCGCAATCTTGAGGCTGCTTCGTCCACAAGGTCAACCGCCTTATCCGGCAGAAAGCGGTCCGAGATGTACCTGTTGGACAAGGTCGCCGCAGCCACGAGTGCCGAGTCTCTGATCTTTACGCCGTGGTGAATCTCGTACTTGTCCTTGAGGCCGCGCAAGATTGCCACCGTATCCTCAACTGTAGGCTCCGCAACATACACCTGCTGGAACCTCCGCTCCAGTGCTGCGTCCTTTTCGATGTATTTCCGGTACTCATCAAGCGTAGTCGCGCCTACGCAACGCAGCTCACCGCGGGCCAACGCTGGCTTGAGCATATTGGACGCATCGACAGCACCTTCGGCTGCGCCGGCACCCACCAAGGTATGCAGCTCATCAATGAACAGAATGATCTCTCCGTCCGCCTCCTGGACCTCTCTAAGTACAGCCTTGAGCCTGTCCTCAAACTCCCCTCTGTACTTCGATCCGGCGACGAGAGACCCTATATCCAAAGCGATAACGCGCTTACCCTGCAGTCCGTCGGGCACGTCTCGTGAAACAATCCGCTGAGCCAGTCCTTCGACTATAGCAGTCTTGCCCACTCCCGGCTCCCCGATGAGAACAGGGTTATTTTTCGTCCGCCGCGAAAGGACCTGTATTACCCTGCGTATCTCATCATCCCTGCCTATGACGGGATCGAGTTTTCCCTGCGCTGCCAATCTGGTAAGGTCTCGGCCATAGCGCTCCAAGGCCTCGTATTTGTCTTCAGGATTGGGGCTGTCAACCCGCTGAGTCCCCCTTATGTCTACCAACGCCTTGAGGACGCCGTCTCTAGCTACTCCGTACTCTCGCAAGATCTGCCCAAGAAACCCTGTCTGCTCAGACGCTGCGGCCAGGAGGATATGTTCGGCACTGATGTATGTGTCTTTGAGAGACTCCGCCTCTCTCCTAGCTGCCTGCAGCAGGCTGCTCAACCTGAGAGACATGTAGACCTGACTGCTGCCTCCGTAGACTTTTGGCAATCCGTTCACGTATTTGTCCAACCGGGACTCAAGCGATGGCGAATCTACGCCCATGCGCTTGAGAACAGACGGAACAACACCGTGCGTCTGTCTTAGGAGGGCCAAGAACACGTGCTCTACTTCCAACTGCTGTTGACCAAGATCCAACACCATCTGCTGAGCATCGGCAAGGGCCTCTTGGACCTTTATCGTCATCTTGTCAAATCTCGCCATACCAAACCCTCCGATCTATATCAGCGAAGAAGACTGCGTTCTCAAATATTCGAATCGCTCTCACGCAACTTGCTCAAAAGGTGGATCAGCTCTTCGTTGACATGCTTCGGAAGCACAATTCGCGGCTTGACCAACAGGTCACCTCGGTCGCTGCTTTTCAGACGAGGCATCCCCTTTCCCCTAAGGCGAAAGACCTCGTCACCTTTAGTGCCCTTTGGTATTTTCATCAAGACCGGCCGATCCAGAGTAGGAACCTCTATTTCAGCCCCGAGCACCGCGTCTGAGAGTCTCAACAGAATCTCAAGCACGAGGTCGTCTCCCTCGAGCTTGAACCGATCGTCAAACATCACCTTTATCCTTAGGTAGACCGTTGGGCCGGTTTCGCCATACGGACGAATCCTCAGTCTAGATCCATCCCTGACACCTGCGGGAATCTGGACCTCAACGGTCTTTTCCTGCAGACCCGGCCCTCTTCCCGGCAGGCTGACTCGCCTGCTTGTTCCTGAATACGCCTCTTTGAGCGAGATACTCACTTCGATCTCTGAGGCGGATGCCTGAGACTGCGAACCCCTAGTCTTTGCAGTAGTCCCCTGGGGTTGGCGTGGCCTAAAGCCGCTAAACCGGGCAAAGCCGGAATCCAAGACGTCATCTCCAAACAGGTCAAACAGGTTTGAGTCTCCAAAAAACACCTTGAAAAAATCGCTAAAACCGTCTACCTCGCTAGTCCCAAAGGTGAACGTTCGCCCCTGCGAAAACGAGCCGTCACTCTGCCGCGAAAACCAATCGCGGAATATGTTCTCCGCAGCGGCAGAGTCCCAGTTGCGGCCCAGCCTGTCGTATCTCTCGCGCTTCTTGGGATCAGACAGAACCTCATATGCCTCTTGCACACGCTTGAACTTCTCGGCTGCGTCTTTGTCGTGTTTGTTGACATCAGGATGGTACTTCCTAGCCAGCTTGCGATACGCGGACTTGATCTCCTTAGCACTGGCGTCTCTTCCGACTCCCAGAATCGAGTAATAGTCCTCATACTTCAAGGTCTCTCACCTCTGAACCAGGACCCCTAGTCACACGGATCACATCCCTAGCCGACACCATTGTACGATATAAGTCAGTATTGGTCAAACACTTTTGCGTCGGCCTGGGACGAGTTTTGTGCACTCCCGCAACCTCTAGCGGCACTCGACGAAAGAAGCCCTAGCTGCACGAACCATCAAGGTTCGGGGCAACTAGGGCCAATGAACAAACCTCGCGTGTAAGAGCATATCGCCATGCTCGTGCCGACAAAACACTAGCTATGGCGAGCAGCAATCGGCATGCGCCTGCCTGTGCCGAACGCCTTTGAAGTCACTCTCAATCCTGGCGGAGCCTGTCTGCGCTTGTACTCGCTCCTGTCGACTGCCCGCACTACCCAAGACACAGTACCGCCGTCAAATCCTCTAGCGACTATTTCCTCAGGTGAAAAGCCTTCTTCGATGTAGCAGCGAAGTATCTCGTCCAAGATCGAGTAAGGCGGCAGGGTGTCTTGATCCAGCTGCCCCGGCCTCAACTCCGCCGACGGCGGCTTTTCCAATATCGCCCTTGGTATGAGTTCACGCTCGCGATTTATGTATTCAGCGAGTTTATAGACTATCGTTTTGGGCACATCTGCAAGCACTGCAAGTGCACCGCTCATATCTCCGTAGAGAGTGCAGTACCCAACTGCCAACTCGCTCTTGTTACCAGCAGTCAGCACGAGATAACCGCGTTGGTTTGAAAAAGCCATCCATATGTTCCCTCTGATCCTAGCCTGTATGTTCTCAGCCGCTACGCTGTCTTCAATGCCATCTAGGTGCTTACTCAGCACGTCCAGGTAAGCAGAGTACAAACTGTGAATGGGGATCACTTCAAGATGGATTCCAAGGCGCGAAGCAAGCAGTTGCGAGTCCTCTACACTGCCTTTGGAGGAGTATTGAGATGGATTAGTAATCCCGAGGACATTGGCGGGGCCAAGGGCCTGAGCAGCCAAGCAGCAAACGACTGCCGAATCGATTCCACCGGAGACACCAACTACAACCTTGGAAAACCCACACTTGCGCACGTAGTCGCGTATACCCATTACGAGCGCGTCGTGAATCGACTTGACTTCATCCAAAGGCTCAAAACAAGCCCTGCGTTCATTTGCTGACGCATCGACTATCTCGATCCATTCCTCAAAGGCCCCGCCGATTGAGAGCAAGTGCCCGTCGGCCGAAAACGCCATGCTGCGTCCATCGAACAAAACATCGTCGTTCCCGCCTACCTGATTGACGAAGACCATGGGAACTCTGTGCTTCAGCACATGTGCTCTCATCAGCTCATATCGAGTCCGATCTACTCCAACCTCAAACGGAGACGCGGAGATATTGACGATCAGTTGCGCTCCATTGGCGACTGACTCCCCTATCGCATCAAGAGAGCCTATATTGCGCCCCTGCGCCAAGTCTGGAATTGTCCACGCGTCCTCGCCTACGGATATTCCTAAAACCTTGCCCGAAAAAGACGCAGTTGATACGGATTCGGCAGGGTCAAAATACCTAGCTTCGTCAAAGACATCATACGAAGGGAGCAACGACTTGGCGTGCACAGACACTATCTGCCCTCCGGCAGCCAAGATCGCGGCATTTCGGAGACATCCTCGACAATCTGCATCTCTAACAGGAGCGCCAAAGAGAACTCCGCAGCTCTCCATGCTCCGAGTCGCTTTGGCGATGGCCGTTGTCGCATCAGCAGCCCGGGAGACAAACCAGTCCCTATCAAGGAGGTCTCTCGGTGGATAGCCTACGAGAGACAGTTCGGGAAACACGACAAGATCTACTCTTCGCGCCAGCTCGGTCGCTGTGTTGATTATCCGCGTGCAATTGCCCTCGATGTCACCCACAGTGGGATTTATCTGGGCGATCGCGATCTTCATAATCACGACGCCTCCTCAACACCTCTTGGGCCTGTGCTTCGAAACCTCGCCGGGCGTTCGATCAAAGAGGACACTGACAGACTCTCTATTGTGTATCCGAATAATGGCCTCAGCGATAAGTGGAGCCACTGAGACCACCCTGATCTTGTCAGACATCTCAACCCAGTGGTTTTCTACAGAATCAGTGCCAATGACTCGTTCGATATCACTGTCATCGATACGCTTGACGGCTTCCTTGTTGAGCAACAGATGAGAAAGGCAGGCGATGATCCGCTGCGCACCTCTCTTCTTGAGCTCCCTAGCAAGATCAACTAGAGTCCCTCCGGAGATGCTGAAATCATCGACCACCAGACAGTTCTTGCCCTCCACGTCTCCAATTATCTCCAACACCTCGGCCCTTTCATCATGGGCCCTGCGGGTCTTGTCGCCGATAGCCACTGAGGTCCCAAGGTGAGAGGCGTACTTGCGGGCCTGCTTGGCAAACCCGGTATCCGGCGACACGACAACCAAGTTGTCGATGTTTAGGGTCTTTACATAATCGCACAACACCGGGAGAGCAAAAAGGTGGTCAACAGGGCGTTTGAAGAATCCCTGAATCTGTGGACTATGAAGGTCCATTGTTACCACCCGATCAGCTCCTGCCATTTCAATGGCGTCTGCGCAGACTCTAGCCCGGATCGATACTCTCGGTTCGTCCTTCTTGTCACCTTTCGCATACCCAAAATACGGTATGATTGCTGTTACTGAGTTGGCGCTTGCACGCTTGAACGCATCCAGCCAAAACAGAATCTCCACAAATTCGTCGTTCGGCCTGAGTCCTATCGACTGAACGAGATAGACGTCTTTGTCCCTAACTGTCTCTTTTACGCGCACAAACGTATTGCCCTCAGAAAAAGTGATTACCTCTGACTTTCCCAAACTGACCCCGATATACTCGCACACTTTGCGTGCGAATTCCCGTCCAGAGCTCCCGGCAAAAACCTTTATCTCGCTTTGCGGCTGTAACATATTCGTGTCCCTCCAGACTGCATCTAGCCCCTAAGAAGGTGCGGTTGAGCCGATCTACCCTCTGTGATTATACTTAGACGGTCATGCAGTTTTCCCTTTGTGGGTGCAATCGTTGCGTGTTTCGAGCGAAGAATGGCATGAACTGCTCAGTCACTACCCGGCCAAACCCGCATCTGCGCTAGATCTAGCTCGGACAAACGCATCGTATATTGCCCGTACCGCTACCTCGAAATCCTCAGTCTCAACCCCCACTATGATATTTATCTCACTGGAGCCCTGGTCTATCATCCTAACGTTGACACCTGCGTCCGCAAGAGCTGCAAAGAGCTTGGCTGCTACGCCGGGTGTCCGGGCCATCCCCCTCCCGACTGTAGCAATCAGCGCCATGTTGGGATGGACCTCGATCAAGTCGGGTGAAAGCTTGTTACGTATGGACGCAAGGACCCTATCGAGCCTGCCGTTGAGTTGAGCATCTGAAATCACTACTGATATTGTGTCAATTCCTGTTGGCATGTGCTCAAAGGATATACCGTTGTCCTCCAAGATGGACAGCAATCTTCTGCCAAAGCCCAATTCTGCGTTCATCAGGGCCTTCTCAACTGCAATCACTGTGAAATCCTTGCGGCCCGCTATCCCGGTTATAGTCCCCATCTGAGTAGGAGGTCCTACATCCTTGACAATAAGTGTTCCTTTGTCTTGGGGCGCGTTGGTGTTCTTTATGTTTATGGGTATCCCGGCTTTGCGCACAGGGAAAATAGCATCTTCATGCAACACATTGGCACCCATGTACGACAACTCACGCAGTTCACGATATGTGATCTGCTCTATGGGCAGAGGATTGTCTACTATTCGGGGATCGGCCATAAGGAAGCCTGAGACGTCTGTCCAGTTTTCATAAAGGCTGGCTGAAACGCCTCGGGCAACGATCGCACCTGTTATGTCAGAACCACCGCGCGAGAAGGTCTTGATCGAGCCGTCGGGTCTGGCTCCGTAGAAGCCGGGTATCACCGCCCTGCTGTGCCTTGATAATACCTGAACGGCCTTCTCTTGAGTTGCTTCAGAGTCAAATTCGCCTCTGTGTGTAAACACGATAAACTCCACAGGATCGACAAAATCAAACCTCAAGAGATGAGCTAGTATCAGCCCGCTCAGGTACTCACCCCGGCTAGCGGCGTAATCAGCAGAAGCTCCGCTCGCGATCTGAGCCTTGATGGACTCTAGTTCCGGCTTCAGATCCAAGTCGATCTCGAGAGCCTCAACAATCCCAAGGTATCTCTCTTCGATTATTGCAAAGATTTCGTCAAAAGAGACGGAATGCTCTGCGAGAGTATGACAAAGGTATAGCAGGTCAGTTATCTTCTGGTCGTCAGGTTGCCGTCTCCCGGGTGCGGACGGCACCACGTACCTGCGCTCTTCGTCTGACAGCACAATCGAGCGCACCTTAAGGAACTGCTCAGCGTCTGCGAGGGAAGTCCCTCCAAACTTCGCCACTTTGACTCCCATGTGACACACACTCCCAGTCGATATCTATGATCAAAAGGACCGAACAAGTTCAACGACTTGACCAAAGACGCCGATCCTAGGTTAGGCCTATGATCTGAGTATAGCCGGGTTCACTCGTGACAACGATCACATGTCGCCGGCCATCATACCGTACCCACCCCGTGCCTACTCGCAGCATAGGCACAGCGCCTAGCGCATAGAACACATCATCTGCCAGTGTCAGTATGCACTCCTGCCGGTCAAACGCAGTCATGTCGTGCCAGCAGTCAGCAGGCATGTCTGTGAACGCGTAGACGTCTCTTATCCCTTGAAGTGCGTTGGACAGGTCTCGAGTGATGTCGCAGTACCTGCGTGCGAAACGCACACCCATTGGCGGTATCTCCTGAGGAACTCGGATGTACACCACATGCGAAATATTGAAAACGCCTAGTTAGACGCCAGTCATGCTAACTGACATTATACCACAGTGACAGCCAAAACAAACCTAGAATCGACACGTGGACCTGGCAGGTCCAAGTAATCAAACTAGACTCCAGTGTTCGAGCTAGAACAGGCTCGCTTGTCTGAATCCGCTTGACGGCTTGGCTAAAGCACCCAAGACTGCAGTGCGGACGCAATCAGCTGGGATTTCACTGACAAACCGAGAACGCTCTCTAGGCTCATCTCCTAGACGCTGCGACCGCCTCTTCGCGTGGGTCAGATAAAGCAAGTCCTTTGCTCGCGTCATAGCTACGTAGAACAGCCTTCGCTCCTCCTCGATAGACACGTCTGAGCAGTCATCGTCGCTCCTAATCAGTGGCAGGAGCCCTTCTTCGCATCCGGTCACAAATACGACGGCAAACTCAAGGCCCTTGGCAGCGTGAATCGTCAGCAACGAGACATGTTCCGATCCCCTGCCCCCATATCCAATCCTGACCCAATCAGCTTCTTTGCCAAGCAGGATGTGCTTGTTGAACTCAGAGATGCTCATGAACTCATCGGCATATGCGATCAAGCGCATCAGCTCTGTAGTCAGCGGTTGGCCGGATACGCGAATGCAGCGCTCAACAAGCTCTCTAGGAGTCAGGTCATCCTGTCCACTTGCAATCGTGTGGAGATCTGCAATCAGCGCACTGAGCTTCTCCCTGTCCTTTTCGCAGAGGTCTAGATCTCGCAGGCTATTATAGCAGCCGTGAACGTTCGAGGGAAAACGTCTCCAGTTTGAGACTTCACGGGCAACTAGGCGAAGGCCTTCTCTAGTAAGGCTGTACTTGGGAAGCCTCAGACAACGCAACCACCTAAACACCTCTATGCCGGCCTTCGCGAAACACTCCTCAAAGACATCTCCCTGCCGCCCAGTCCGATAGAGAACTGCAATGTCCGAAAAACCATAGGTGCACTGTAATCCGGTATCTCGACCCGCATTCCCCAGTTCATCTGCCTGCAGCATGTCTGTACCGCCAACGAGCCGCTCTATCTCCTTGACCACACCTACTGCTTCAGAGCGGTCACTCGAAAACCCGGACACAATTATAGGCGTCAACGCGCGTCTCGTTGCTGCGATTTCCGCATGTGTTCCTCTGTTGTGACGAATCACGGCGTTGGCAGCCTTTGTTATGACGGACTGCGAGCGATAGCCTTCGACGAAGCTGATTTGGTGTACGTCTGTAGAACCTGACGCTAGTTCGTTGAAATACTTGCCACTTGAACCGCGGAATCCATAAATAGATTGATCTGGGTCGCCTATGATAAACAGGCTCTCACTCCGGGACGACCAAGCGCGGGTGAGCCTAAACTGGGCTTCGTTTACGTCCTGGAACTCGTCTACAAGCAGATGACGGAACCATGAATCAAAGGCCTTGACTACCTCCAAGCCAGATGCCCACAGACCCAGAGTCTTGAGGATCAAGTCATCATAATCGAGGCAATTCCAGGTGCTCAAAATCGCGTCGTATTTGAGATAGATCTCTGACAGCCAGTCAGGGACCTCCGGATCGCCCGGACGGATACACCTGGACTTGAGGAGGGAGATCTCTCGCGCTATGTCTGTTAAGGAGGCAGGTGCGCGGCCAGGTCCGCTGTCGGCGATCGCCTCCTCGATGGCTAGCGTCCTCTCTGACTCGTCGATGACCACAGCATCTCTGAAGTCGGGAATCGCCTGGAGGATCTGCATGCAGATGGAGTGAAAAGTGCCTATACGCACGGGAGGAGTTCGGCGCATGTCTGCGAACTGAAGAGTGACTCGTTCCGACACTTCACGAGCTGCCTTCCTCGTAAAGGTGACAGCTGTAATGCAGCTTGGCTCAACCCCGCTGCGCACCAGCTCAGTTATGCGCTGCACCAGTGTCCGAGTCTTCCCTGATCCCGGCCCGGCAATTACTACTACCGTTCCCCTATGCAGTGAAGCAGCTCTTAACTGCTCCTGGTTAACACCGGCTGCCCTCGGTGCTGCGGACTGTGAAGAAGCCAATGAGTCAAAAAGGCTGACAACTTGTTGGACCTCGACTGCCGCTGCCTCCTACCGGGGCGGCAAAGGTTCACTTGATGTCTCACCCGGCTTCTTGCCGCCTCTATGCGGCTCACTGTGGGGCATGGTAAAGAGCTTCGCTTGACCGGCAAGCTCGTTTCTTTCGGCGTCTGTGAATATCTCGACCTTCCCGTATTCTCCGTCAAACCCCGGTGCTATCGAGAGCTGACCTTCTCTCACGCGCCTAACCCCTTCGGCTATAACCGCTCCCGCAGCCGCCTTGATCTCGTCTAGGGGCACGGTCCTGAGAATAGCCAGTTCAGGAGCTAAAGAGTGAACCAACAACTCGTACATCCGCGTGACGGATACAGTCTGTTCGGATGTACCCAAGGCTGAAGCAATGACAGACCTAAGTGGGACCAGGCGCTCAAAGTGACGAGCTACCTGCGGCCGCACACCCTCGGGCCTGTCTGCCAGCTCGTCTACTCTGTGAAGCACGCCCTGAGTCACCTGCTTACCGCACACGGGACAGACTCCGCCATGCAAGTTTGTCTGTGCAGGGTCCCACCTGATTCCGCACTTGCGGTGTCCGTCGTAGTGGTATTTCCCTTCTTCTGGGAAAAACTCAAGGGTTCCCACAAACCCGCCTCCGTCTGCGGTCAAGGCATTCCGGATTGCGGTGTAGCTCATCTCACAGTCGAACAAATTGGATTCCCGGGCCAGGTTTCCCGGCGAGTGAGCATCAGAGTTTGATATGAGAGCAAATCGGTCAAGCGCTGACAGGCGCCAGTTCATAGGCGGATCCGACGACAGTCCGGTTTCCATGGCTGTGATATGATCTACCAGGTCGCCGAAGCACTCCTCGACTGTGTCAAAGCCCGACTTAGCACCAAAGAGCGAGAAGTGCGGGGTCCAAATGTGGGCAGGAACGAACATGACCTCCTCACACTCTTCTAGGCACAGCTCCAACAGATCGCGGCTATCCAGGCCGAGAATCGGCCGTCCATCAGCCTCGATATTGCCTATTTCACTGAGCCTGGCTGCGATTCTGTCAGCAGCGTCAAGCGTCGGAACCATCACTAGATTGTGTACCTTGCGGGTTCTTCCGTGTCTCTTGTATATACTGCTGATCTCCCCTGACACTACGAAGCGGACAGAGCTGAGGTCCAGACCTGGAGCGCTCTTTGAGAGCTCGGACAATCTCTCGTCGTTTAGGCGAAAAAGCCCCTGCCCGTCCTCCACAAGTGACTCCCTCAGCTCTTCTCTCCATGCAGGATGGGTGAAGTCACCCGTACCCACAATGTCCAAGCCCTTCTTTGCCGCCCATATGCAGAGATTGTAAGGATCACATTTCTTGCTTGTCGCCATCGAATAGTGTGAGTGTATATGTAGGTCCGCAATGAACTGCAATGGAAGTCCTCCCAACTACTGTCCTGCTCAACCCTTTACTTATTCTCTCACGCAAGTGGTATTTCCGTCTAGTGGATGGTGGGTCGGGAGCCGTGTGCGTGGCCGCTGTTTTTCAAGCAGAGTCGAGCAGGGTCGAGCTATTAGCCAGCATTGACGCCATCCCCAAATCCTGGGTTCACATGCACTGATAATGCTCTGGACTCGTATGCCTAATCCAACACAAGATGAGATATTTCCTCGTCATCTGCATTCGGCCATATACGTACATCAGGCCTTATGTATATGGGGCTACTCGGACTCAGTCCGTACAGAAACACCCGGCCCCACATATATTCGATGCGAGGCCGGGCGCTATATGCTCGTCAGCAAGCGAGCTGATGACCAGGACGGCAGTCAACCCAAGCGGACTGGACTATGGGTATTCGGCCTTCCACAACCCGTGCAGATTGCAGTATTCTCGAGCTACTGCGTTCTCTCCATCAACACAGAACTCCGCAACGGGCTGGTCACCGGGATTGAGGAAACGTCTGTAGGAGACTCCGTCAACCACAAGCTCGATCCACTCGATGTAGTGATCCTCGGTGGACGGATGTATGGTACTTCCGACAGTAACCTTGAACCCAGTCTCTGTCTTCTCTATAACCGGCACGTGTTTCTCACGCGACGCGTCCACTGTTCCAGGCTCATACAGCTTCATCGGCTGACCGCAGCAAACCAGCTCGCCGACGCCCTCGTGAAGGACCTCGACTATGTTGCCGCAGATCTCGCACTTGTAAATCCCAAACCTGACTGCCATCGCTCGGCCTCCTTCCGTGATGATCGTCTATAGGCGGTCATCACAATGTCACCAGTTCTCGCACAGCAGCTCGAAATGAGCCTGTGGGTGAGCGCAAGCAGGGCACACTTTCGGAGCATCTGTTCCCTCATGCAAGTATCCGCAATTCCTGCAGCGCCAAACGACTGAAGTATCCTTTGAGAAGACCTTGCCTGTCTCGATGTTCTTCAGCAGCCCCAGATATCGCTTCTCGTGCTGCTTCTCGGAGACGGCAATGGCCTCAAAAACGTCCGCTATTGCGTCAAAGCCCTCTTCTCTGGCAACCTGGGCAAACTCCGGGTACATCTCGGTGTGCTCGTAATTCTCCCCTTCGGCTGCAGCCTTGAGGTTCTCAGCGGTGTTGCCTATGACTCCGGCTGGGAAGGACGCTGTTATCTCCACTTGGCCTCCCTCGAGGAACTTAAAGAGGCGCTTAGCATGCTCCTTCTCATGGTCAGCAGTCTCCTCGAAGATGTGAGCGATCTGCACATAGCCTTCCTTACGTGCCTGACTAGCGTAGTAGGTATACCTGTTCCTGGCCTGAGATTCACCGGAAAAAGCAATCACCAAGTTCCGCTCTGTCCTGGTACCCTTTAGGCTCTTTGACATCCTCGACATCCCTCCAATTTGTTATATCCGACACTCGGTCAAATTAGTGTGCTTACTACATGATAATAATAACAACGTGCACCACTAAGATACCATCTATACCTCATAGAGTCAATACCCTTGTTTGCCACACTGCGCCAAGCGAAGTGTGGACTCTGCAGCTTCACAGGGTTCGGCTGCTCGCGATGAAGCCCGTAACCCTATTGACAACAACCCGCACGTCTCTTATTATTCCTAATAGTGTTAGCAATATAGCGCGGACTAGGGACGGTGATATCATCGATTTCTCGGCCTTTACGTCTGAGCTTATTGAGGCATTACAGCGCTTGCTTCGGACGACTGCCCAGAGACAGGTTGATGAGTTCTCCAAAGGAGAAATGTTCATAATGAACCACCTGGTCGACTCTGGCGGAACAGCCCTTCCGAGAGAGCTGAGCATTGCCATGGATGCAAGTTCAGCGAGAGTCGCAGCTGCTGTCAACAGCCTTCAGCGCAAAGGACTTGTCACCAGGCATGTCGACAGCCGCGACCGGCGAAGGACCCTTGTGACTATCACAGAGCGCGGACGCCTGGTAGTCATGAACAAGCGCAAGCAAATGCACAGGAACATGGAGCACGTTATGCGCAAGCTAGGCGAACGTGACGCGAAAGAGTACTTGCGCATACTCAAGCGCATCATTGACATAATCAATGAGGCGGATCAATGACTGCGACGTGCAAGAGAGGGGCATACGGATAGTGAGAATCCTTAGGTATCTGAAGGGTTCGGGAGTTGTCGTTTTCATCGTCTTTGTGGCACTGATAGTCCAGGCTCTTTGTGAGCTGTCACTCCCTTCCTATACCAGTGATATAGTCGACATAGGTATACAGCAGAAGGGCATCAGCAACGCTGTTCCGCTTTGGATAAGTCCGGACACACTTTCAAGACTACAGCTTCTCATGACCGATGACGAGATATCGTTGGTGAATAGCGCCTATGCCCTCAATGAGGATGGCATATACGAACTGACTGCCTTCGGCAAAGACAGGATCGAAGTACTGAGCGATGTCTTTAGCATTCCGATGGCAGCGCTTTCTCACCTGCAAAACACCCCTGCTGCAGATCTTCAGGGCCTTCAGCAGGCACTAATTGCCGGAGCACTGACCAAGGAACAACTTCTGCTGATCAGAGAGAGGGTCCTGGAGTCTCTTGATGGGTTTGCCGACAGCATCATCCTGCAACGAGCTGTGCTCTTCTTGCAGGAGGA
This sequence comes from uncultured Clostridia bacterium, assembly GCA_900016865.1. GTDB lineage: Bacteria > Bacillota > DTU014 > DTU014 > DTU014 > DTU014. The sequence goes on from FIZI01000001.1 coordinate 105,475, forward strand.
GTATGCGGCTTTGGGGATCGACGTAGGCCGATTGCAGATCAACTACCTGATAGGCACCGGCGCGAAGATGCTAGCGGTCACGGCCATGATGGCGATCGCAGCAATTCTTGTGAACCTTCTTGGCAGCCGTTTATCTGCCAAGATCGGCAGAGATCTTCGCGAGCGTGTATTTGAAAGAGTGGTCTCCTTCTCTGCAGCCGAGCTGGACCGTTTCTCTACTGCCTCGCTCATTACCCGCAGTACGAACGACATACAGCAAGTACAGATGGTCGTTGTAATGATGCTGAGGGTAGCTCTATACTCCCCGATACTCGGAATCGGCGGGATCATCAAGGTATCCCGCACCAACACGGGTATGGGATGGATCATCGTCGTTGCTGTATGCGCAGTCATGCTGCTAGTAACAAGCCTGATAGCAGTAACGATGCCGAAGTTCAAGAAGATGCAGACTCGCATAGATCGTGTAAACCAGGTCGGCAGAGAGATGCTGACAGGGATCTCAGTGATCCGGGCGTTCAACCGCGAAAAGCACGAAGAACAGCGCTTCGATATCGCGAACCGCGATCTAATGGGCACACAGCTCTTTGTAAACAGAGCAATGAGCTTCATGATGCCCGCGATGATGTTGCTGATGAATCTCATCACTGTATTGATCGTGTGGATAGGGGCTAAGAGAATAGACTTGGGCCATCTCCAGGTCGGTGAAATGATGGCCTTTATCTCCTATACCATGCAAATAGTCATGTCGTTTACGATGCTTACCATGATGTCGATCTCCCTTCCCCGTGCGAGCGTCGCTGCAGGGCGCATCGAAGAGGTCCTTCAGACTCAGCCGTCGATAGCAAATCCACCTAAAGAACGGGAAGTCACTCGCGAGCATTGGGATGGTGTCGTCGAGTTTCACGACGTGTGCTTCCGTTTTGAGGGTGCGGATAGGGATGTGCTGGAGCACATAAGCTTCACTGCAAAGCCAGGACAGACAACCGCCATAATCGGCAGCACCGGCAGTGGCAAATCTACTCTCATTCACTTGATTCCGAGATTCTACGATGTCACTGGGGGGAAGATCACAATCGACGGAGTTGACATACGAGACATCAGCCTGAGAGAACTCCGCAGCCTGCTTGGATTCGTGCCTCAAAAAAGCATCTTGTTTAGTGGAGACATTCGCTCCAACCTGAAGTTCGGTGGCAGCGACATAGATGATCAAGCCATGATCGAAGCGGCCGAGATTGCACAGGCTGCAGAGTTTATCGAGGAGAAGCCGGGTAAGTATGACAGCCCAATCGCTCAAGGAGGGTCCAACGTTTCAGGCGGTCAGCGACAGCGGCTTTCTATTGCTCGTGCTATCGCCAAGAAACCCAAGATTCTGCTCCTAGACGACAGCTTCTCTGCAGTAGACTACAAGACCGAGGTGGCTATGCGCCGCGGCCTGAGTGAAAAGGCCAAGGACATGACAGTCATAGTCGTAGCGCAGCGCATCTCGACCATCATGCATGCTGATCAGATAGTAGTGCTCGATCAGGGCCGAGTCGCCGGGATTGGCACACACGAAACTCTAATGAGAACTTGTCGGACCTATAGAGAAATCGCTCGCAGCCAATTGAGCGAATCAGAGCTTGCTATATAAGGAAAGTGAAGCGCATTGAAGAGAGAGAATGACGCCATCAGAAAACCGTCAAACAATCCAGAGATCTCCGACACCCCACAGTCGAGAGAGAGTACGCGTCCTCGTCCGCGGGGCGGCGGGCCGCGAGCACATATGTTCATGGGCGAAAAACCAAAGGACTTCAAGGGCATAGTGCAAAGACTCATTGCGTACATCGGCCGCTACAAGATCGCTCTGTCCCTTGTCTTGGTTATGGCAGTAGGGAGCACTGTGTTTAACATAGTGGGGCCCAGAATCCTGAGCAAAGCGACAACCGAGTTGTTCAACGGGTTGGTAGCCAAAGTCGCGGGCACTGGAGGTATCGACTTTGGCAAAATAGGTTCGACTTTGTCGCTTCTCCTATGCTTATATGTAATCAGCGCAGCGTTCAACGCCATTCAAGGCTGGACTATGGCTGGCATCACCCAGGACCTCTGTTTCAGATTGCGCAAGGAGATCAGCGAGAAGATCAACCGGATGCCCATGAAATACTTCGAAGGCCGCACTGTCGGTGAGGTGCTGTCCCGCCTCACCAATGACGTTGATACCCTCGGGATGACCCTTAGTCAGAGCGTAACGCAACTGATGGTTGGCCTCGTCACCCTAATCGGTGTGTTGTACATGATGCTGTCGATCAGTCCACTGATGACACTGATCGCTCTTGTATTGATACCTGCGTCTGCCCTACCGACCGCTGTTGTCATGAAGCTTGGACAAAAGCACTTCCGGGCACACCAGAGGTACCTCGGAGACGTCAACGGTCAAGTCGAGGAGATCTACAGCGGCCACCACGTGGTAAAAGCCTTCAACCGCGAGGGACCTGCCCTGGAAGAGTTCCGTGCAACAAACCTCCTGCTATATGAGTCCGCGTGGAAGAGCCAGTTCATATCTGGCCTGATGCATCCAATCATGATGCTTGTCGGAAATCTAGGCTACGTAGGAACAGCGGTCTCAGGAAGCATACTAGCAGCAAGAGGTGCGATCACAGTAGGCGACATTCAGGCCTTCATCCATTACGTTAGGAACTTCACTCATCCGATCACTCAAATGGCACAGGTCATGAGCATGCTGCAGAGCATGGCTGCAGCTGCCGAACGCGTCTATGAGTTTCTCGATGAGGAGGAAGAAGACCAGAGGGAAGTCAAGAGCCCGATAACGGCCGAAAGAGTCAAGGGGGCAGTGGCTTTCGAGCACGTACGTTTCGGGTACACGGACGACAGAATAATCATCAATGACTTCAACTGCAACATAGAGCCGGGGCAGACAGTTGCGATTGTCGGGCCTACCGGTGCAGGCAAGACCACAGTAGTCAAGCTTCTGATGCGGTTCTACGACGTGAACAGTGGCAGCATAAAGATCGACGGCCACGATGTGCGGGATTTCGACCGCAGAGAACTGCGACAGTGCTTTGCAATGGTGCTGCAGGATGCGTGGCTTTTCAAAGGCACTATAATGGAGAATATCCGTTACGGCAGGCTCGATGCGACAGATGAGGAGGTCATCGCAGCTGCCAAAGCCGCTCACGCGCATCACTTCATCGAGACACTCCCGGGCGGGTACAACATGGAGCTGAACGAAGATGCTACCAACGTGTCGCAGGGTCAAAGACAGTTGCTGACCATAGCCCGGGCGATTTTGGCAGACAAGCCAATCCTCATCCTGGACGAGGCTACATCAAACGTAGACACACGAACGGAGATCCTGATCCAAAGGGCAATGCGCACCCTTATGAAAGGGCGAACCAGTTTCGTCATCGCCCATCGTCTATCAACTATACGAGACGCCGACGTCATCCTTGTTATGAAGGATGGAGACATAGTGGAACAAGGAACACATGAAGAGCTGCTGGCAAGGGGCGGCTTCTACGAAGACTTGTACAACAGCCAATTCGAAAAGCTCCCTGCGTGACACACAGAGGACGATCTCACGCTTCTATGGGAACTATATGACAGACACACTCTAATGCATGCCAACCCCGACAGGAGGTCACAGATGCACAAAATAGGGGTAGACAGGGAACTCTTGCCCGTTAGAGACTTCTTGAGAAACGCAGGATACGAAGTAGCTGAGCTCGATATGGCAGATTCGGAAGCGATCCGAGGCTTCGATGCAGTCGTAGTGTCAGGACTCAGGAGAAACATGCTAGGAATCCAGGATACGACCAACCAGGTACCAATCATCGACGCAGCAGGCATGACACCAAGAGAGGTGCTAAACGAGGTCAGGTTGAAAATCGAGAAAACGCGTTAGAAACAAATCCTGCCTGTAGTAGACTGACTGCAAAGGTCTACATCGGCAGGATTACCTATGTACTCAGACAGAACTGTGCGGCCGACGACAGCGCTTCGAACGCTTGCTACTGGTGGAGGCGGCGAGAATCGAACTCGCGTCCGAGAAGGCAGCCATCTGAGCTTCTACGAGCGTAGCGTCAGATTTGCTGATTCACCCTGCCGAACCCCCTGACGCCGGGTTCCTTTAGGGCTATCCCGCTAGATCTCGTTGCTTACCCGCGGGATATGGCAAGCAACCAGCCTGATTGGGTGACACCCGGCACTGTCTGCTCAGGCAACAGACAGTCGGATGGCTGCGTTTATATTACGCAGCGGCCAACGCGTAATCGTCGGCAGTTATTTGGGTCCACCGATTAACGAGTAGGTGGGATCTCGGCTCGCTACTCAGCTGTCCACATCTTCCCGTCGAAACCATTGCGCCCCCACGTGCTAGAGCCTACGACCGCGCGACAAGAGTATACCACAAATAAGCGTCGCCATCAAACAGCAATCAGATTGTAACCACTAACTGTGCTGACGCTCCTTGAGCCGCCGCTGTGTTTCGACACGCCTTTCGCGCTCGGCGATAGCCTCGCGCTTGTCAAACGCCTTCTTGCCCTTGGCGACTGCAAGCTCGACCTTCAGCCACGGCCCCTTGAAATACAACCGCAAAGGAATGAGTGAGTATCCTCGTATCGTTGCCTTGGCTTCTAGTTTGCGAATCTCTGACTTGTGCAGCAGAAGCTTGCGAGGCCTCTTGGGATCGTGGTTGCCATAGTGAGCGTATTCCCATGGACTGATGTGCATGTCGTAGAGGATCGCCTCGCCTCCTTCGATCCGAGCGAAGCTGTCCCTCAGATTGACTCTGCCACGACGCACTGATTGTATCTCAGTGCCCGTCAGCGCAATGCCGGCCTCGTACCTATCTTCGATGAAATAATCGTGAAACGCCTTCCTGTTGCTGGCAACAAGTCTCTCTTCACCCACGACAGCCCATCCTCCAAAAAGAGCTACAATCCCAGTTCTCCCGCTATCTGCTGCATGGCCGATAGGCCCACACCCACAAACTCCTCCAAACTCATGCCAAAGGACTCACATGAGGCAATCGCGTCGCGGTCAGCACCGCGTGCGAAAGACCGTTCCTTGTACCTGTTCAGCACAAAATCAGCATCAATCGAACTAAGCTTCTTGTCGGGGTGTATCAGTGCAGCAGCGACGATCAGGCCCGTCAGTGGATCTACGGCGTAAAGGGCTTTGTCAAGGATCGTCTTCCTCGGTAAGCCGTGATGATGATTATGAACTTTCACCGCGTAGATGACATGCTCCGGCAGACCTTCCCTTTCGAGTATCTCTGCTCCAACTATGCTATGAGCTTCAGGATCAGTCGCAGTCTTGTCATAGTCAATGTCGTGCAGAAGACCGGCCAGTCTCCACTCTTCCTCGTTTTCGCCAAACTTCTCAGCGAGACTCGCCATAACTGCCTCTACTGCAAGCATGTGCTTAATCAAGTTCCTATTGCTGACATGGGACTTCAATAAAGCAAGTGCGTCATCTCTCGTCATTCGCAGACCACTTCCTAGATAAAGACATCAAAGGCCGAAGCAAGGACTGCTAGAACCATGAATCCTATAGCAACGTACGTGGTTGCCTTATCTAGGAATGCGTCTAAACCCGACTGAGCATGGTGAAACAGGCGGCCTCCTCCGCCAATAGAACCAAGGCCCTCTCCCTTGCTCTTCTGGAGCACTACAACGACAATGAGCGCGATGCTGACAAGGAACAGAGCAACCGTGACTACTGTACGCAAGACATCCACTTGTGACGCCTCCTCCCGCAACTCCAAGACACTAGCGCTCAAAACGCTTACATGCTGCAACGCTATGTCATTCTACCACAACACACAGTCATTGACAACTCGATCAAGAGATATCAACGAGACACTCGCAGAAGACACAAGGCCAGGCTCGATACCTCCAACCCAGGATCAGAGCCCGGCCTGAGAGTGCGCTCCAGACACTGCAGGATCTCCGGCTCTACGGGCACTAGAGATTCCGCAGATTGTAAAACGCGCGCTTTCCAGGATACACGGAGATCTCGTCCAGCACATCCTCGATTCTCAATAGCTGATTGTACTTGGCCACTCGATCGGTCCTCGACGGAGCTCCGGTCTTGATCTGCCCTGCATTTGTGGCTACAGCGATGTCGGCTATTGTCGTGTCCTCAGTTTCTCCTGAGCGATGAGAGACAACAGCAGTGTAGTTCGCCTTCTTTGCCATTTCAATGGCCTCAAGGGTTTCCGTAAGTGTCCCGATCTGATTCACCTTTATGAGGATCGAGTTCGCCACTCCGCCTGCAATGCCCCTGCTAAGGCGATCCGTGTTCGTGACAAACAAGTCGTCACCAACGAGTTGAACTCGGGAGCCCAGCGCATCGGTCAGCTTTTTCCAGCCATCCCACTCGTCTTCGCTCAACGGATCCTCTATGGAGATGATCGGGTACCGATCCAACAGTCCTTGGTAGAACTCGATCATCTGATCAGTGTCCCTTACTACTCCCTCACCGTCGAAGTGGTACAACCCGTCTTTGAACAGCTCGGTTGATGCGACGTCCAGTGCAATCATGACATCCTTGCCGGGTTCATACCCTGCTGCCCCGATTGCCTCGATTATGACTGCTATGGCCTCCTCATTGGACTTAAGGTTTGGCGCAAAGCCTCCCTCGTCGCCAACAGCGGTGTTAAGCCCTTTGCCGGAGAGGACCTTTTTCAAGCTGTGAAAAACCTCTGCCCCGACTCTCAGTGCCTCGGCAAAGGTCTCTGCACCGACAGGCATGATCATGAACTCTTGTATGTCTACGTTGTTGTCCGCGTGTTGGCCGCCATTGAGTATGTTCATCATCGGCACCGGCAAGGTCTTGGCGTTGCATCCGCCTATGTATTGATAAAGCGGAAGTCCCACGCTAGCTGCAGCGGCCTTGGCGACGGCAAGCGATACGCCAAGGATCGCATTGGCTCCGAGCTTACCCTTGTTGGGGGTGCCATCCAACTCGATCATGGTCTTGTCAACAGCTACCTGGTCAGTAGCGTCCATCCCCACGATCTCTGGGGACAACACGTCATTCACGTTGCTTACGGCCTGTCTGACGCCTTTGCCTAGGTATCTCGACTTGTCTCCGTCTCTCAACTCGACTGCTTCGAACTGGCCGGTCGACGCCCCAGACGGAACAGCAGCTCTTCCTACAGTCCCGTCTGCAAGCTCGACCTCAACTTCTACTGTTGGATTGCCTCTGGAATCCAGTATCTCTCGAGCGTAAACATCAACAATCGTTGTCATCTATCGTTCCTCCCTCCAGTGCGATTTCGCAAAGCAATGTCTGAGCTAGTAACCTAAGAGCTGAAACCGCAGCAATCAACCTCTGGCGATAGCCAGGAAGGAGTCTGCTTTCAGACTGGCTCCCCCTACCAAAGCCCCGTCTATTTCTGGCTGACGGCTGAACTCTGCGATGTTGTCCGGCTTGACACTGCCGCCATACTGAATCCGGACCGAATTGGCTATTCCATCGCCATATATGGCTTTCAGGGTCTTCCGGATCAGACCGATAACCCTGTTGGCGTCCTCCCCAGAGGCCGACTTGCCTGTGCCGATGGCCCAGATCGGTTCATAGGCTATTACAACGCTGCTGACATCGTTCATACCTACTCCGTCAAGCGCCATCTCTACTTGCCTGGTCACGAGTTCATCAGTCTCGCCTGCCTCGCGCTGCTCAAGTGTCTCTCCAACGCACACTATAGGCTTGATACCGTGATCAAGAAGCGCTCTCACCTTCCTGTTGACATCCATGTCGCTCTCTTTGAAGTAACCTCTTCTCTCGGAGTGGCCAACGATCGTGTATTCGCAGCCTAGGTCAGTGAGCATGACAGGTGAAACCTCACCCGTGTACGCGCCGCTTTCCTCCCAAAAGACATCCTGAGCGGCCAATTTGAGGCACGTGTCCTTTATGGCCATACCGACGGAGTACAGCGCTGTGAACGGAGGGCAGATCACAAGCTCAGCCTCTTCATCTTGTCGCAGCTTCGGCCTGATCTCATCTACAAAAGCAAGCGCTTCTGGAATCGTCTTGTTCATCTTCCAGTTTGCGGCCACAATCTTTCTTCTCAAGTCCAGCTCCCCTTACTTGTCATTTAGAGCTGCAATTCCAGGCAGAGTCTTGCCTTCCAAAAACTCAAGTGCAGCCCCGCCTCCGGTTGACACGTGTGTCATCTTGTCTGCAAAACCCATCTGCTCGACGGCAGCAGCCGAGTCGCCCCCTCCGACGATCGTGACAGCATCAGACTGGGCCAAAGCTTCTGCTATAGCCTGAGTGCCCTTGGCGAACGGCTCCATCTCAAAAGCTCCTAACGGGCCGTTCCAAATCACTGTTCGAGCCTTCTTGATCTCGTTGACAAACAGGTCAATCGTCCTAGGCCCTATGTCAAGCCCTTCCCAGCCCTCAGGGATGCTGCCTGCATCGACTACCTTAGTATTTGCAGTGGCCGAGAAGTCATCAGCAATCACATTGTCTACGGGCAGGAGCAGTTTGACACCTTTCTCTTCTGCTAGGCGCTCGATCTCTCTCGCTGTCTCAAGCTTGTCGCTCTCGAGCAGTGAATTCCCAACCTCCCAGCCTCGGGCTTTGAAGAACGTGTACGTCATACCGCCGCCAATAATCAGAGTGTCAACCTTATCCAATAGGTTAGTAATAACATCAATCTTGGTAGAGACCTTCGCTCCACCCAGAATCGCCAAGAACGGCCTCTCCGGATTGGTAAGCGCCTTGCCCATTATCTCGATCTCTTTCTGCACCAAGTATCCTGCTGCTGCCGGCAGATACTTGGTTATGCCTTCAGTTGACGCGTGAGCTCTATGTGCGGTGCCAAAGGCGTCGTTGACGTAGACGTCTGCCAGTGATGCAAGTTTCTTGGAAAACTCGGGGTCATTGGCCTCTTCTTCGGCGTAAAACCGGAGATTCTCCAGCAAGACCACATCGCCGGGAGACATAGCAGCGACCGCCTTCTCAACCTCCGGGCCTATGCAGTCATCAAGCATCGTGACGTTTCTGTTGAGCAGCTCTGAAAGCCGTTCGGCTACGGGTTTGAGGCTCATTGTCTCTACGCGCTTGCCCTTCGGACGCCCCAGATGAGATGCGAGTATCACCTTGGCGCCTTTGTCGAGCAGCCTTTGAATAGTAGGTATCGCGGCAGAGATGCGTCTATCGTCAGTGATATTTTGATTGTTGTCCATGGGAACGTTGAAGTCAGCTCGTACAAAAACCCGCTTACCGGAAACCTCGAGGTCGTCTATGGTAATCTTGTTCATGTCGAGGCACCTCCTATCTCCGCATAAGGTGTCAAGTCGCCTAGTCCTCACCGGACCAGGCGACTGAGTGCAGTGCTTGCCATCCTAACTGCCGATGGTCTACAGCCCCTTGGAAGCTATGTATGCCACCAGGTCGACAACTCTGCAAGAGTAACCCCATTCATTGTCGTACCAGGCAATCACTTTCACGAGCGTATCCTCAATAACCATGGTTGACAGGCCATCTACTATGGAGGAGTGAGGATCGCCGTTGAAGTCGCGAGATACCAACGGCTCGTCAGTGTACGCCAATATGCCCTTGAGCTTTCCTTCAGCAGCTGCCTTCAAAGCTGCGTTCACAGATTCGGCAGTTGCAGACTTCTCGACCTCAACAACAAGGTCGACGACAGATACGTTTGGCGTCGGGACTCTCATAGCGAAACCGTTCAGCTTGCCCTTTAGGTGCGGCAGGACAAGCGCCACTGCCTTGGCTGCACCCGTAGTCGTTGGGATAATCGACTCTGCAGCAGCTCTTGCGCGTCTCAGGTCCTTGTGGACCAAGTCAAGAATCCTCTGGTCATTGGTGTACGAGTGGACGGTTGTCATTAGGCCGCGCTTAATCGTGAACTCATCGTCCACGACTTTGGCTACTGGAGCCAAGCAGTTCGTTGTGCACGAAGCATTGGATATGATGTGATGGTTTGCAGGGTCGTACTTGTCCTCATTGACTCCCATCACAATCGTGATGTCCTCGTTCTTGGCCGGAGCAGTGATGACCACCTTCTTGGCACCAGCGGTTAGGTGCTTGCCTGCTCCCTCTGCGTCTCTGAAGACACCAGTAGACTCGACTACGATGTCAACACCCAAGTCTCCCCACGGCAGCTGGGCCGGGTCCTTCTCGGACAGGATCTTTACCTCTTTGCCATCGACGAATATCGACCCAGACTTCACCTCAACGGATCGGTTGAGTTTTCCGTGAGTCGAGTCATACTTGAGCAGGTGTGCATTGGTCTCAACATCAGCCAAGTCATTGGCAGCTACGATCTCGATCTCCGGATTTTCGAGAGCCGCCCTGAATACAAGCCGTCCAATTCGCCCAAATCCGTTAATACCGACTTTAACAGCCATGCTAATTCCTCCCTATTTCAAGAATGTCTCAGTGCCCGTTTGTACGGGAACCTAGGCCTGATCGTTGGCTTCCTTTGACGCCTGCAGTCCCGCATCTGCCCTCGCAGGACGATTGCGGCCCCTTGTGAGGGCAAGAATGCGCCTAGACGCCCCTTCATCGGTGATCAAAGCCTTATGCAGGTTGTTGGCAGACACAGCTATAATAGCCTCGGCTTTGGTCCTGCCTCCTCCGACAGCAATAACCTGCTCGATCTCGGACAAGTCTTCGATCTTGAGTCCAAGACTCGGTGTCGTGTGTACCACACTGCCATTGCGGTCGAAGTAGAATCCGAAGGCCTCGCCTACGGCTCCAAGTCGCCTTAACAACCTGGCTTGTTCCTCCGGGAGCCGACGCCGCCGTGCCATTTCCTCTGCGGTTCCGATTCCATGGACGACCATATCAGCATTGCGGATTTGTTCGACTACCTCGTAAATCCTCGGTTCCTCTACTAGTTGCGATGCGATGTCCTCGCTCAGATCGTCAGGAAGGTTTAGGAGTCTGTATGACCCACCAAGACCCTTCGCAACAGCAACAGCTACCGTGTCGGACTGTTGTTCAATCTCCTCGCCAAGGCTGCCCCGTGCCGGGACCACAGTCACATTCCGCTTTGTCCGGCTGGGAGCAAACGCTCGGGCAACCTCGGCCATTGTTGTCCCGCCAGTAACTGCAATAGTGTAATCGTCCTTCAGGTTTTTCTTTATATAGTAGGCGGCAGCTTTGGCAAGCTCTTTCTTTACTGATTCATCGTCATCGGAGTCGCCGGACACCACGATCACTTCCTGGAGGCCTAAGACCTCAGCAACCGAACGTTCGAGGTACGACAATCCGCGGAGAGTCCGGATGTACTCACGGAGCTCTCTCAGTATCTCCTCTCCCTCGGCCGTCAGGTGCATTCCTGCACCGGTGATCTCGACCATTCCGGCGTCACGCAGAAAGTCGATTTCCCGGCGGATCACGCGCTCCTGCGTCTTGAGCCGGAGAGCCATTGCACGCCTTCCGATCGGCTGGGAGAAGTGTATGTTTCTTAATATCGAATACCTCAGCTCGATTATTGAACTCAGCTCCGGTGCTATTCTCTGCTGAAGCGCTATAAGTCTATCCATTGATCAGAACCTCTCTCAATCTGAGGAGTAACCTTCCAATTCGGGACACCTAGCGGCCCGCATACGCGCATTCTGTCCCATTGGAAGGTTAGTTCAACTCGAAGTGCGTCAATTCCTGCTTGAGTCTTGAGTTCGTTTGCCTAAAGTGATGCAGCCGACAGATATTACGGCCTATGTACGTACCTCCTTCGTCCCATGGACGAGGGGATTCCCACGGACTCTCTATACTTGGCGACAGTCCGCCTCGACACCATTATCCCCTGACTCTGCAGCTTTTTTGTAATAGCCAGATCGCTGAGAGGATTCCTTGGGTCTTCGGCTTCAATTATCTCGGAGATCAGCCGCTTGATCGCCTCCGACGAGACACCTTCGCCGGCGACGCTCTGAACTCCACTGTGAAAGAAGAAGCTCAACTCATACGTCCCTCGAGGTGTCTGAACATACTTCCCTGCTGACGCCCTGGAGACCGTGGATTCATGGATACCGAGGTCGTCGGCTACGTCGCGGAGAGTCATCGGCTTGAGGGCCTTGGTGCCTGAGACGAAGAAGTCCCGCTGCCTGCACACAATGCGCTCAGTGATCCTGTAGATCGTATTCCGCCGCTGCTCTATGCTCTTAACAAGCCAGATGGCCGACTCCAAATGTTCCTTTAGATACTTGGTGGTATGAACGTCTCCACCGCCATTGCGCGCCAACCTCGCATATGCGGCATTGAACCTTAGGCGAGGCATTGCAGAGTCGTTCATGACCACTACGAAGTCGCCGTCAACCTCCTTGACTATCACATCAGGTATGACGTAGGCGACGTCGGCAACGGGGTCTAACGTTAAGGCAGGTCGCGGGTTGAGTGATCTTATAGCATCAACTGCAAGCTGACAGCTGCCCAAGTCGACTCGCAAAACCTTCGCCAGCTGGTTTGTTGTCATTGACGCCAGGTCTTTGAGGTGCCGGGTCACTATTCGAATGCATAGCCGTCGCAAGTCGGCGTCCATATCGCGCCTCTTGAGCTGGATCGCAAGACATTCCTTGAGGTCTCTTGACGCCACACCGGCAGGCTCGAGGCCTTGAACGATCTCAAGAGCCTTCCTCACGAGCTTCGTGTCTGTTGAACACGCGTGAGCAATCTCCTCGACCGTAGACCTCAGATATCCGTCACGATCCAGGCTGGCGATAATGCACTGGCCAATCCGGGCTATGGTCGGGTCTAATACCGTCGTACAAAGCTGCGATATCAGTTGGTCATAAAGGGTGGGTGTCCACCGAACAGGCGGTTCAAATATTCGCTCCTCGTCAATATTGATCCCTCGTGAGTCCCTCACATATCCAAGGTCACTGCAATCTGCGAAGTACTCGTGCCAGTCAATATCATGACGATCCTCGACTTCCTGCTCGGCTGCTGGGTCACGTTCATCTATATCTGAACTGTCAGATTCAAGAATGGGATTCTCAACAAGCTGCTGATTGATAAACGCGCACAGCTCAGTCGTAGGCATTTGCAGGATGTTGATAGACTGACGCAACTTGGGGGTCAGAACCAACTTCTGCAGTTGTCTCTGCTGCATACGGTAATCAAGCATGAGAGTTTGCCTCCGCCCTACACCTCGCGTTCTTTGTCGAGTCCCTTGACACTGGTATTCTCTCCACCTAGGCTATATCCTTCCCATATGTGGTTTTGAAGCCTACCGGGTGGTATAATGTGCTAGGGTGAGTCCGGTGGAGCGAGTCATCGTCCACGTTGATATGGATGCATTCTACGCTTCAGTAGAGCAAAGAGACAATCCTGCTCTGAGAGGCAAACCCGTCATTGTGGGAGCACCAAAAGATGCCAAGAGAGGGGTTGTCTCTACCTGTTCATACGAGGCACGCAAGTTTGGCGTGAGGTCAGCGATGCCAATCGCAAAAGCAGTCAGCCTCTGCCCGGACGGCATCTATCTCGTGCCGGACATGAAGCGATACATCGAGGTGTCTCAACAAATTCAGGCCATACTTTATGAGTTCACTCCCGTAGTTGAACAGGTCTCAATAGATGAGGCATTCCTCGACATGACTGGATGCATGCACTTCCATCCTGATGAGGAAACCCTGGGACGCAGGATCAAAGAGAGGATCAAAGCAGAAACATCGCTTACAGCCTCCGTCGGCATCTCTGTCAACAAACTGCTCGCAAAACTGGCTTCCGATGCCAAAAAACCCGACGGGCTCGTCGTGGTCAGGCCTGATCAGATAGAGTCGTTTCTATCCCCCATGCCTTTGCGCAACCTCTACGGGATTGGAGAGCGGTCGGCTTCTGCCTTGCTGAAATACGGGCTTAGGACCGTCGCGGACGTAAGAAAACGCGGACCGGCGGAACTCGAGCGAATCTTGGGCGACAGCGGAAGGCGCCTCTACCTAATGTGTCTAGGACTAGATGACAGGCCTGTCTGCACGGATTCGGAGACGAAGTCAATTAGCCATGAGACGACATTCCAAACCGACATCTGCGGCAGGAGTGCTGTACTCGCTTGCCTGGCGAACCTAATACTCGATGTTGGATCCAGGCTCCGCAAAGCCAGACTTCGAGCGCGCACGGTCACGATCAAGGTGAGGTATTCTGAAGGGTTTGAAACCATCACCCGCAGCCGGACGTTGAAGGATGCTTTTGACGACGATGACACAATCTACAGCGCAGCGCGATCTATAGTGATGGACATAAACCTAAATCGGCCAATCCGACTGGTCGGAATCGGTGTAACGAATCTCACACGCGACTATCAACCGTCTCTCTGGGCAGACGAAGACGAACGCAAATTGACTCGCGTTCTTGATTCGATCAACCACAGATACGGCAAACACGTAGTGTTCAAGGGCCGGTCGTTTCAAAAACCCGAGGGGTGACTACTACCCGACGAGCTTCTTGACGGTTTCCAGGACCTTCTCAGGCTCAAATGGCTTCAGTATGAAGTCCTTAGCACCCGCCTTAATGGCCTCGATCACCATAGCCTGCTGCCCCATAGCAGAAACCATGGCAACGACAGCGTCCTTGTCGATCGCCTTGATCTCCTTGAGGGCAGTAATCCCATCCATGACAGGCATAGTGATATCCATTAGTACCAAGTCAGGAGAGTGGGCTTGAAACAACTCGACACCCTCTGCACCGTTCTCTGCCTCAATAACCTCATAGCCTCTCTCGACCAGCAGCTTCTTGCATCTCATTCGCATGAAAGCAGCGTCGTCTACTAGGAGTATCTTGGGCACTTCTCAACCCTCCATATCACACGGGAGACTTCGACGTCACAAAGCCAAATCCTGCCCCTGTCACTAGCCAACAAGCTCTTGAACAAACTTCTGCACATCAAACTGCCGAAATGGCTGCAAGCCAGCAAGAGGTCTGGTCAATTGTCTCTAGGTTTCATTAGTGGGAACAACAAGACATCCCTTATCGAGTCGCTGTCTGTCAGCAGCATTACAAGTCTATCTACACCGATGCCTAGACCGCCCGCAGGTGGCATTCCGTACTGCAGAGCGAGGATGTAGTCTTCATCCATCTGGTGGGCTTCCTCGTCCCCGGCTTCTCTTGCAGCAGCCTGGAGTTCAAACCTCTTCCTCTGATCTATCGGGTCATTTAGCTCGGTAAACGCATTGCCCAATTCCTGGCCGCCGATAAAGACCTCAAACCTGTCAGTGAATCCCGGATAATCGATCGATTCCTTGGCAAGAGGCGACACCTCAACTGGATGATGCGTAACAAACGTGGGTTGTATGAGGTTCTCATCTGCCTTTGCGTCGTAGATCTCGTTGAGGCACTTCCACTTTGACTCATTGCCTTGCAGTTCGATGCCCAAGCCGATGCAAATCTCGCGAGCCTGCTCGTCCGTCTCAACGGCATGAAAATCGACCCCGGTCCACTCTTTAACAGCATCCACCATCGTGACTCTACGCCACGGAGGCGAGAGGTCGATCTCATTACCTTGGTACACGATCACGCGAGTGCCCAAAACGGCTTCTGCTATGTACGATATCATGTCCTCTGTCAGTGTCATCATGTCAGTATAGTCAGCGTACGCCTGGTATATCTCTACCATAGTGAACTCGGGATTGTGTCGCGTGGATATTCCTTCGTTTCGGAAGTTCCTGTTTATCTCATAGACCCGCTCGAGCCCACCCACCAACAACCGTTTTAAGTAAAGCTCCGGGGCTATGCGCAAGTACAGGTTGATGTCTAGGGCATTGTGATGGGTAACAAACGGCCTGGCATTGGCACCACCGGCGATCGGGTGCATCATGGGGGTCTCCACTTCAAGGAATCCATGAGTGTCGAGATATTGGCGCATGTACCGCACAATCCTACTGCGCTTGACAAATACCTCGCGGACCTCAGGATTGACAATCAAGTCAAGGTACCTCCGCCTATAGCGCAACTCGACGTCCTGCAACCCATGCCACTTCTCAGGCAGAGGCCTGAGCGACTTGCTCAATAACGTAAACTCGGCCAGGTTGATGGAAACCTCACCGCTGCGTGTGCGAAATACAGTGCCCTTGACCCCGACGATATCACCGATGTCGAGTCCCCGAACCAACTCGTACTGTTCTTCGCCAACTGTATCCGACTTGGCGTAGACCTGTATGCGCCCGGACAAATCCGAAATATCAAAGAAAGTCACCTTGCCGTGGCCTCGCCTTGCCATGACTCGGCCGGCAACACTCACCTCGGCATCCTCGAGCTCATCAAAGCTGCCGACTATGTCTGCAGCTTTGTGAGAGACGTCAAAACGCCTGCCAAACGGGTCCACACCCTTGGAACGCAGCTGCTGCATCTTGTCCAGCCTGGCTCTAATCAGATCGTTAACTCCATCGATTGCATAATCCAGGTTTTCGTCAGCACCTGTTGTCACTATATCACCTCAACGCCGTGTCACCGCTCTATGTGGTTACCAACAACTAGCTCAACGCGATATTCCCATTATGCGGTAACGCACAGTTCCGGCCGGGACTACCACGTCCACCAGATCGCCGACTCTATGCCCGAGAAGCGCCTTGCCAACTGGAGATTCGTCTGAAATCTTCTGCTCGATAGGATCGGCCTCGTGCGGTCCTACGATGGTAAACTCGATTCTGTTCTTTTCGTCGTAATCCTCGAGTATCACTTTTGAACCGACTTGAACCACATCTGTGCCAACATCCTCATCAGAGATGATCCTGGCATTCCTCAAAATGTTCTCAAGCCGAGCTATCTTGCCTTCGACAAACGCCTGCTCGTTCTTGGCGTCGTCGTACTCGGAGTTCTCGGATATGTCGCCATACTCGATCGCCTGCTTGATTCGTTCTGCAATCTCGCGGCGTTTGACACGTTTCAGATAGTCAAGCTCGGCCTCGAGCTTCCTTAAGCCGGCCACAGTAAGCACTACTTCCTTCTCAGGCATCAATGACTCCTCCTCGAAGCTCGTCACACCCAATAGCCATAGCAAAAGCACACTACGCCATGTCCTCAGGATATGTCTAGTGTCACTAGCCGTACCTGAAGGCGCAACAATGGTGAAGTGTGCGCAACCGAATCTCTCCTTATGCGAAGCTGAGATAGAGAAGTCCAACCAACTCCCTATCTCACGGGACTATTATCACAGATACCCATCGCGTTGTCAAGAAATCGGTAGCACAAAGGGACAAGAGTCAAATCAGCAACTAACGGCCGGCTTTTCTCCTTATGGACTCGATCTGCTCATCAGTAACGGGTCGTTCAAAGCTACGCAATCCAGCCACTTTAAAGCCATGCTTGTCCGCCAATGCACAGATACGCCGCACTCGCTCTGCGGAGTATTCACGGCCCAAGCTGAAACTCTCGTATGTGCCCTCAAGTGCGAGGATCATCGTCTCAGCCATGCAGGCAAAGGCGAGACCTGGAGGGAAGCCAAAGTTGAAGTGGAAATCCACATTGTCACCCGGAACCTTTATCACACCGCCTTCGATCACGAGCACATCTTCTCGCTCGTCAGCCACCTTCTTGGAAACGTCTCTCGGCCGAGCTATGTCGAGGACTACCGCTCCCTTCTTAAGGTCGCCGGGATTTATCAGAGGCTCCGCTGCAGACGACGCGGTAACTACCAGGTCGGATCGTCTCGTAGCTTCCGACACGTCTGTAGTTATAGATGCCTTAAGTCCACTCTGATCGCATAACTGCTGCTGAAGAGCCTCGAGTCTCGTGCGGTCTCTAGCCACCAGCGTCAGGTCAGAGACCTTGTCCGCGAGAAGGTGGCTGCAAGCAGTACCCACCGACCCAGTAGCGCCGATCACTGCAACTGAGCAGGTCTGCATGTCAATATCCATCCGGCGGGCGGCGAGCTCAAGAGCTTGAATACCCGCACCTGCCGTATAACTGTTGCCCGTGGTGACACCGACAGATACGTGTCGGCTGACTGTAATCCCTGCATCGCCTACTACAGATGTAAATGCGCCCAGGCCAATGATCTTCGCGCCTAGCTCCTCAGCCTTCTGCGCAGCCCGGATTATCTTCCGAATCACATAGTCCTGATCGAGCTGCAGCATTTGCCGCGCAGTCAGCGTGCAGCCCACGAACCACCCTTCTGCGGACGCTCCCGTAGCAGACTTTATCCCGGTTATCTTCGACGCCACCACAGGTGGCATCAACTTGAGGCCGAACTCAATCACCAATGGCGGGAGATACTTAGCAAACGTGTACTTACGTGCGACATCTGATGCGTCTAGCGGGTGAAATATGAAAGCAAACGTATTCACGATCCAACCTCCTGAAGTCTCAAACCCATTGCCAAACAGGAGACACGTCTCTCCGGACTCCTAGAACGACAGCACTCTCGGCTTGAAATCTGCCCTATCAAGTACATCCTCAAGCTGCGAGAAGGTCAACGTCTTTGGGTCAAGGCCCGAGGCAAGCACTATAGCCGCCTCAAGGACGTTGGTTCCAAACGACCTCCCATCAAACTCCGGGGTCGTGGTTATCAGCATACGCGCACCCCGTCTGCGCAGCTCAAGAACATCATCATGTGTCAGAGTGTTCGATATCACAGTCTTCCCGGCCATGTCGTCCGGCATGTGCTTTCTGATGTAGTGCCAGTCACCTGCCACAATGTCCGCCCATTCGAAATAGCGGGCTTTCGTGTTGGATGACGACTGGACATCTTGGTCCTTGCCGGTGGGATATAGCCAACTGAACGGAAATTTGGTCACCAGCGGCATGAAAGCTAAACCTAGTGCGTTTAGGACCTTCAAGCTGTAGAGCGGTATCGGAACTCCAAGTGCAAATATGAGGTCCCCATACAACACCTTCTTGGAAATAGACTCGAGTGCCTGGGCAATACCCGGACGGTCGGTGGCGGCGGGCACAAGCACGTTGCTCGATGCGAAGTCCACAATATTCTGCCTGTTGAGGTCAAGGATCACGCGCCGCTCCCAGGTGTTCTTGAGGTAGGATCCATCAAAGACAGGAGTCTGCCTGGCTGCAGACACTATCTTAAAGGCATCGCGAATCGGATACCGCCTTCCGGCAGCAAACAGGTAAAGATCGATACCGCCCAACCCGAATGCATCGACCTTGCCGTCGAGTTCGGAGATCTTGCGCATCATCTTCTGGGTATCCCCGTCGCATCCGATCCTCTCGAACACGAACTCGTGGCCGAGAATGGTGGCTGTGACGGTTTTGTCCCTTCTTGATGAGCCCAGGCTAACACTGACGATTCTCTTCAATGGGCGAGCCCCCCTTTAGTCTGCAACTAACGACTTCGCATCGCGCAGTTCCTGAAGAATCGCTCTCAGCCGACCAGTATCAACCTCTCGATCTCCTCGAAGAGGCGACGTACCTAGCTCGATAGCGACCACCTGGCACCTCAGGATCGACTTCACCAGTCGTATGCGCATGTCGGAGCCAAGAAACACTACTGACCTGAATCCCTGCAGCTTTCGAATCAGCTCCATGACCTCATTTATCAATTGCGCTCCCGATCTGCTTTCGACATAATCCCATCGTTCTTTATCGTTCATCAGCAGTACGAAGTCAACACCGAACTCCTCTGCAAGGGTGGCTATCTCGAACTTGTTCGCAATAGGAAACCCCACGAGAGCTATCCTGCCGCCTCTCCTTACCTCGCCGAGGCTCTCAAGGCGTGATACAAATGTCCTGTCGACTCCGATCTTGTCGGCAGCATCCTGCTGGGAGCCTCCCTCCGCACGAATCCTGAGCAAAGCGTCGATAGCATCATCAATGCGGTCTCTGTCTATCAGTTTATCTCCTATACGAACAAATCCCACGCCACCACCTCCTGACAAAAAGTCCCGTGCTGGCTGGTGTTCACACTTTTGTGCACATACCGAGTATAGCACAACTGCTTATGCGAAACCATCACTTATATATCTACACCCGCCTAGGTCATGGGTGGTTCTTCAAGCGTCGCAAGGTATTCCATCAACTTGCGTTCAACCTGCTCAACTGAACTCAGAGTATTTAGCTCGCCACGCACCTTTGAGGAGTTTTTCAGGCCCTTGATATACCACCCAATATGCTTGCGCATCTGGCGCACTCCCATGTGTTCTCCTGAGTAGTCCACCTGAAGGCGCAGATGCCACAACGCAACACGAATCCGCTCCTCTGCCGTAGGCTCGGGCATTACCTCACCGTGTCTTAGCAGTGCTTGGGTCCTCTTGAAGATCCATGGATTCCCCAAGGCACCCCTGGCTATCAGCACTCCATCACAGCCGGTTTCATCGAGCATTTTCTTGGCGTCCTCCGGTGTGAACACATCACCGCTACCCAAGACAGGTACGCGCACGGCGTTCTTAACCTCGCGTATTATATCCCAGTCGGCTTCACCGGAGTAAAACTGCTCTCTATAGCGGCCGTGAATTGCTACGGCGCTGACGCCCTCATCTTCGGCGATCCTGGCTATCTCCACCGCATCTCCTCGCCCGGGCGCCCATCCTTTCCGAGTCTTCACAGTGACCGGCAATGAAACAGCACGACGGACTGCCCGGATTATGTCGCGAGCACGCAATGGCTTCAACATCAGGGCTGCGCCTTCTCCGTTGGCTGTGATCTTCGGGGTTGGACAGCCCATGTTGATATCAATGAAGTCCGCTCCCGCCTGTTCTACCAGTTTGGCGGCTTCTGCCATTCTCTCCGGATCACTGCCAAACAGCTGGACAGACAAGGGATGGTCGTTTGGGGAGATAGTAAGCATCTTGGACGTGCGCTTGTTGCCGTAAATCAAAGCGTTGTCAGACAGCATCTCCGAGTATGCGAACGAACACCCCATTTCTCGGACTACTTGCCTGTATGGGGGATCGGAAATGCCGGCCATTGGAGCAAGTACGATCGGATCACGCTTGAGTATATCCTGAATGCTGCAGTTGCTCAATCGCTGAAAACACACTCCGTTAGCAGTAGTTCTTTTCGTAAATGGTGCGCAGACCCTGCAGCGTCAGATCACTGCAGACCTCGTCGATCTGTTCGGACTCTGCACTGATCAACTGTGCCAGGCCTCCTGTCGCAATCACGCGCGGCTGCCATCCGAGTTCAGACTTCATCCGGCGAACTATTTCATCGACCAACCCGACAAACCCGTACAAGATGCCGGACTGCATACTCCTTACAGTGGTCTTGCCGACTACTGTCTCTGGCTTCGTGATCTCGACTCTGGGCAACCTAGCGGCTCGCTGAAACAGGGCTTCGCTCGCTGTCCCGATCCCGGGCGCGATGACTCCGCCCAGGTAGTCTCCATCGGCAGAGATGGCACAAAATGTAGTAGCTGTTCCAAAATCAACGACTATCACTGGTCCTCCGTAGCGATCATAGGCAGCTACTGCATTGACAATGCGGTCCGCTCCTACTTCATGGGGGTTGTCATAGCGAATGCGAAGACCTGTCCGAGTACCCGGACCAACTATCAGCGGAGTGCGTCTGAAATACTTCTCGCACATCTCCACAATCTCCGGGGTCAACGGCGGAACTACACTCGAAATCACAATTCCATCAACGTCGCGAGCACTGAGGCCGTTATGGTGAAACAGCTGGCGAATGAGCATACCGTATTCGTCTGCTGTCTTCTGGCGATCAGTAGAGACGCGCCAACTGTGAGCCAGAAGCCTGTCCTCAAACACTCCACACACGATATTGGTATTGCCGACATCTATAGCAAACAGCATTTCAACGCCTCCGAATCACTACCGGCCCAGGGTTTCGCATAGCACCCGCCACAGTATCCCTGCGCCGATCCCTATGAACATCAAACCTGCTCCTATTTGGATGTAGCGGACTGGAACTACAGAGGAGATAAACTGCCCGGCGATAACGGCCACCAGGGTCAAAACAGTCAAAGCCAGCGAAGCACCGATGAATATGGGCAACGGTGCTCGATATTGGCTCACTAAACTGAAGACCACTAGCTGCGTCTTATCGCCGAGCTCAGCCACTATGAGAAGGCCGAAAGCCAGTAGAACGAGGTGCCAATCCACAAGCCCCATCTCCTAACGACTCTCGTGCGCTGCTGCTCTCCCACTCACATATGTATTTGAAAATGCGCTACAATAGTCATGGGACGGGGCTATAGATTGACGATAAGGGTTCACTCGTCTAGAGGTTCAAACATATCCTTCTCGACTCCACACTCGGGACATACCCAGTCATCGGGCAAATCCTCAAATGCGGTGCCAGGCTCGATGCCGTTTTCAGGATCACCTACCTCCGGATCGTATACATACCCGCACACTGTACACTCCCACTTCGACATAGGCCTACCTCCTCTTGCCTCCTCTTTTCGCATAACCAAATAGGCAAGTAAATGATATGCCAATCCAGACTCTTTTACAAGCCGATCTTCAAGCCCGGCAGTGACACAGACAGCTCCCCTGACAACCTACGGATAGCGCCTTATCGCGTCTGGAACTGGACACACACCGCTGCAACGCTCGCACCCGCCGCAACTGGGGTCGATTCTGAACCTGCCACCCTGTTCACAGATAAGCCCCTCAGGGCAGGCTTCTGCACACTTGCCGCAGTTTGTGCAAGCGGCCGTTATGAACAGGCTCCGGAAGATCGACGCGATCCGACTGTACAGAGTCTCACTGCCGCTCTCCATCTTCAGGTTGTCGATCGCTTCTTCATATGTCAGTTCCTCGCCCTGCAACCGCGACTTAACATACTTGTGGTGAGTAGCGTACAAGAACAACTCTCCAACAGAATGGTCGGGGAACTTCCAAAGCAAGTCCTCCCGGGCTATGGCACGAGTGACGGGTTGGTAAATACTAGAGTACCATCTGGCTGCAGCGCTCCTCAGGTCTATCTTGACTCCCTCTTGTTTCTCCAGTTCACCTTTGTAAAGCTGTATATAGTGAAGAAGCAGAGGGTACATGCCAATCTCGCCCAACTCTATGTCAGTCAGGCCCGTTAGAAACTCAAATCTCGAGCGCTCGCGCCAGAGTGAACTCTCGCTATCGTCGCCACTTGGAAGGTACTCGATCACGTGTGCGTCGATGAACTCCTGGCCAGTGCGTTTGGCAGCAGCTACTCTGTGATTCCCGTCGACCACATAGTAGTACTGCCCTGCCTTGTATACATGGATTGGCGGAAGGGGAACCCCCTTCGCCATCAGCTTGATTATCCTGTCCAACCTTTCGGATTGATGATGGCTGTCCGCGTTCTTTACACGAAACTCGGAGTCAAAATCCTGCCACCGGTTCAGACTTCCAATGATCCGATTGACAGGTATCGTCATCACACTGAGATCTCTTCTCTCGTCTAGGCCGTGTCTCTCAACTACTTCATCGAAGCTGGCTAAATCGCGGTTTGGCATGCAGGTCACCCATCCTTTTTGTCTGCGGTCCAGTCAGCCTTGAAGTCAATAGCGTTAGCAGTGCCGATACTGATCGCCGCGGTCTCTTTCGCTCGGCCCTTCTTCGTAGTCGAACATGTAGTAGCCGCTACAGTTGATCACCCATGTATCTTCAAGTCGCTGCACTCTCTTGAGTCCGCGCCTGTAGTTCATGTGCACGTGACCGTGCAGGAAATACTTCGGACGAAAGCGCTTGATGAGATCCCGAAAAACAGCGAATCCCCGGTGACATACATCCGGTCCGTCCTGACATCCCTTTACAGGAGCGTGCGCGATAACGATGTCCACCCCGGAGTTGAGCCACAACCTGGGATACAGTTTCCACACTCTCCATTTCATCTGCCACTCGGTATACTGCAGAGGCCCGCCGCCATACCACATGCTTCCTCCGAAGCCTGCGATGGAGATACCTTTGTACTTAACGATTTTGCAGTCGATGTCTTCTCCTCCAACGTTCTCGTCCCGCCCTGTGTCGTGGTTCCCGCGAACGTAGTACATAGGCGCAAGAAACGCCCCCATGAGGTAAGCCCGATACGCCGGATCGAGGTCTCCGCAACCAATGATCAGATCGATCTTTGGAAAGCGGTTGACATCAAATTCATCATATAGCTGCGGCACTCTCTCGTCTGCTACAGCCAGAATCCTCACCTGATCACCTCTAGTGCTCAAGATCTCCGAGCCGCTTTTCAGACCATTCCAACTGTTCAACTCATTCGCTCAGTCTCTGATGGAGACAGATCAGTCCAAGAAGGCATTTCGACGAACTCAAGACAAAATCATGGATATTATAGCCACACATGTGAAATATCTAACTTCGAGACTCAGGTCTCAAAGGAGGAATGCTTGATGACGGCTTTTCACGTTATTCACATCTTAGTAGGTGCATGGCTTGCACTTGCCCCATATACTGGTCTGCTCGAAACAGAATCTGCGCTGATCTACAACAACATAATCGTGGGTGCAGTCATCGCACTTTATAATCTATACTACCTATCCGCCAAAAACAACGTAGATGTGAAATGACACCTGAGGATCATCGGCCCAGCTTCGCTTGATCAAGTTTGGTCGTAAACGTACGGACTACTGACTACCTGTCGACCTATGAGTATACATGCCTAACAGTAGCAATAGAGTGGATCGTAGAGGACCCTTTGGGGGTCGGATGCTCAATTGGTCGTGGGATGGGTAAGGGACGAACAGAATGCCGTTCACAGGAGTTTTCTTGTACGATACCTCCGAACAAGCAAGCACAGCTTTCTTGTCGCGGTTACTACTTCCTGTATGACTATATGGTTGATCTACCCAGCCATGTTTGGCTAGTACAATAAAGAAGCCCACCGTCCGATATTCTCGAAAC
>FIZI01000001.1:130328-130452 GCA_900016865.1 uncultured Clostridia bacterium
CTAGTGCTACTCAAGTGCACCGGATGAGACAACTGCACCCTGAAAGCTGCATAGAGTGTGATTTAGACGCTGAACCGTAAGGTCAAGCCCTCGACCGATTAGTACCAGTCAGCTAAATGCATTG
>FIZI01000002.1:0-19961 GCA_900016865.1 uncultured Clostridia bacterium
CTGACTCATATAAATGAGTTGATTAGCTGGGCCAATCATCCGTCGGAGCTGTCGATTGAGTAGTCCGGACTCACACATGAGTTGACCCGGACTTGGGGAGGGTAACAGGGTGGAGTGTGTAGTTGTCGAGGATTTGTACAAACACTTCGGGCAAGTGAGAGCTGTTGATGGCCTGAGTTTCACTGTGTCGCAGGGCGAGGTATTTGGCATGCTCGGCCCAAACGGTGCAGGCAAGACTACGACAGTCGAGTGTCTCATAGGCCTGCTCAAGAGAGACTCAGGCCGTGTAGAGGTGCTGGGCATTGACCCGGAAGCAGACCCGGTCAGTATGAAGTCCAGAATTGGTGTACAACTGCAGACTGCAGCCATGTTTCCCCGCTTGACTGTCAGGGAGGTTGTGAAGCTGTACGCGACATTCTACCCAGACCCCCTCGGCATTGACGAAGCGATCTCCCTGGTCGGGCTCGAGGAGAAAGTGAACACGCAAACAAGGCATCTTAGTGGCGGCCAACTTCAGCGTTTGAGCGTCGCACTTGCGTTGGTTGCAAATGGAGAGATCGTGTTTCTCGACGAGCCGACAACTGGAATGGATCCCCAAGCGCGGCGGGCTCTCTGGGACATAATCGAGAATATGCGCAATAGCGGCAAGACCATCTTTTTGACTACTCACTACATGGACGAAGCAGAGCGGCTGTGCGATCGGGTAGCAGTTATAGACAAGGGCAAGGTCATAGCGTTAGGCAGCCCTGCACAGCTCATATCCGACAACTTCAGCGAGCAGGCGATCGAGTTCACTCACTCGCAGCTTGCCGACGATGAGCACCTTGAGTCTCTGCCCGGCGTCACTCGCAGACAGGTGGAAGGCGAGACTGTGATACTGTACACGTCAGAAGTCGCCAGGACTATGGGCTCCCTGATCCAGCACGCACAGGATGCTGGCCTGGACTTGGGGCACGTGACTGTCAGAACTGCGACTCTTGAGGATGTCTTTCTGAAGCTCACAGGGAGGAGGATTCGCGAATGAGGATGTATTGGCAGTTGGTAGTAGCCAATGTAAAGGACATGGTCCGAGACAGGATGTCTCTCTTTTGGTTTGTCGCGTTTCCTCTGCTCTGCACCTTCTTGTTTGGGGCTATCTTCAGCGGAGTCGACGACGGAGAGCGAACGTTTGACATAGGCCTTGTTGTAGAGGACCAGAGCCTGCTCGGGCACGGGATTGTGACCGCCTTTGAGTCAGTGCCCGCGTTCAACGTCCATAGGGGATCCGAGCAGGACGAACTTGACTCCTTGAGGCAAGGGAAGCGGTTCGCTGTTGTCGTAGTCCCGGAGCTGAGCATACAAGCAATGGCCTCAGGTTCGAGCACGGAGGTCCTGGTATACTACGACGAATCCCAGCAGAACTACGCCAGGATGGTCGTTGCAGCTGTTGACGATATCCTAGCTGAAATAGAGCGCCGCGCAACGAACGCTCCACGCCTGTTTACGACGAAGACACTCAGCATTCACGTGGAGGAGTTCACAACTATCGATTATCTGATACCAGGGATAATCGCGATGGCGTCCATGCAGCTTGGGCTCTTTGGGACCTTTACCTATGTTGAGCTCAGAGAGAGAAAGATTATCAAGCGCCTTGGTGCCACGCCACTCCCTCGCAGCATGGTGCTCTGGGCTGAGATCTTGGTCCGCCTGGTCATGTCCGTAGTGCAGTGTCTGGTGATTCTTGTCGTAGGAGCGCTTGTCTTTGATATCAAGGTAGTCGGTAATTGGATTTACATTATAGGCGCGGTGATGCTCGGCGCGGCGACGTTTATCAGCCTTGGGTACTTCCTCGTATCCTTTGCCAAGACCAACGAAGCTGCTCAAGGCCTAGTTCAGATGGTTCATTTCCCTATGATGTTTCTCTCGGGTATCTATTTCCCCATAGAGATCATGCCCCCGTTGTTGAAACCCGTAATGAACGCCATGCCTTTGACCTACCTCGGGGATTTGATGCGCCACAATATCCTTGGACTGCCCAGTCAATTCGGAGTTCAAAAGGACCTTGCGATCCTGTTTGCATGGCTCCTCGTTACGCTTTGGTTGGCTATCAAGAGGTTTAGATGGGAATAACCATTGGAACCTCTTTGCCGGGATAAACGTCCATAGGTGAGTAGTGGGCTATTTGGTTCCTATTGCCCGGATTTATGCTTTATTATGGCAGTACTGGTTGCTGTTGTATTGCGGAAACGTTGGTTGACATCATGAAATCCATGGGGGAGTGAGGATGCAGAGACGAAAGAGAGCTATTGTGATTGCGTGTCTAGCGCTCCTGGTAGTGGTGTTTGCCGTGGGCGTGCGCTATAGAAATCGATTAAAAAGAGCTACCGCATTGCCTGAGCAGCGATTTGTACCGATAGCTGTGAGCAGGGCAACCTTGATCAACGAGATCAATGCCACAGGCAATGTCACGTCCGGCTCGACTGTAGATGTCTATTCAAAGAAGTCAGGAGTGGTAGACAGGATATTGGTATCTGCCGGGGACGAGGTCCAGGCAGGAGATGTACTTATTGAGCTTGTCAAGTCAGAGATCGATGTGCAGCAGGCGGAGGCGACGGTCCGCCAGCGGCAGCAGGCGTTGAAGTCTGCTGAGGAAACGTTGGAGAAGGTCAAGAAACTCTATGAGAGAGGCGCAGCAACTCCCGCCGAACTGCGCAATGCCGAAACCGAGGTCGCAAACGCACGGGATAACCTCGAGAATGCCGTACTAAAGCGAGACCAGCTCCTAACGGATATGGAGGATAGCAGCATCTGTGCTCCGATTGGAGGAATAGTTCAAGCTATCAACGTGACTGTCGGAGCGACTACGGGAACATCTTCTCCTGTTGCTAGCATAGCCGATCTCGGGGAGCTTGTTTTGGAAGTGACTGTGGATGAATATGACATAGGAAGGGTCAAGCCCGGGCAGCAGGCTGTGGTATCAATCGAAGCGCTGGCAGGGCGCATTTTCGAAGGGACTGTGACTCATGTCGGCAAGATGGGCGAGACGAGGAGCGGCGTGGTGTTGTTTCCAGTCCGAATAGCCATAAACAACGCGACCTCTGATGTGCGGCCCGGAATGAGCGCAGAGGCAGAAGTGATAGTTGAGAAGGCTGAGAACGTGCTCGCCGTCCCAAACTCGGCTCTCGAGCGGATGGCAGGCTCCTATTTTGCACGGGTATTCGAGGGTGACGGTAGCGACGAAGGCGGCGTGAAGCTTGTCCCGGTTGAGGTCGGAATGGCGACGAGCACTTTGACAGAGATCGTCTCAGGGTTGTCCGAAGGCGATCTGGTCGCTGTGTCTGGCGGTGTGATTGGACAGCCGGGCGCGGTTTTCCAAGGCTTCGGCGCTCCAGGTGTCAGCTTTTCGCAGGGAGGGCGAATGACAGGAGGAGCGGCGCGGCCAACGGGAGCGATAAGGATTGGTACCGGCTGGTAGGAGGCACATCAATGAGCCTGATTGAGCTAAAGAACATCAACAAGGTCTATTCTATGGGCCGCGGGAGTGTAAAGGTCCATGCTTTGAAAGACATAAGCCTGACAATAGACGAGGGCGAGCTTGTATCGATCATGGGCCCATCCGGCTCGGGCAAGTCGACGCTCATGAATATCTTGGGGTGCCTTGATAGGCCCACCTCCGGAGAGTATCGCCTCGATGGCCAGATCGTCAGCAAGATGAGTTCGGATGGACTCGCCACAGTCCGCAATCGCACCATTGGCTTTGTGTTTCAGTCGTTCAACTTACTCGCCAGATACAGCGCGGTGAGCAATGTGGAGATGCCTCTGGTTTACGCAGGGGTGCCGCCTCGGCGCAGGAATGAACTGGCGCTAAGAGCGCTTGAAATGGTCGGCTTGAGTGACAGAATCGATCACAAGCCCGCAGAGCTGTCCGGAGGGCAGCAGCAGAGAGTCGCTATAGCAAGGGCGCTGGTAGGCTCGCCCAAACTCATTCTCGCTGATGAGCCCACGGGCAACCTTGACACTGCTTCGAGCCAAGAGGTCATGAGAATCCTCTGCAGCCTCAATGAGCAAGGCATTACGGTGGTCCTCGTAACTCATGAGCCTGAGATAGCGAGCATGACCCCGAGGGTCTTGACGCTGAGAGATGGAATGCTCGTCGAGGATGCCAGAAGGCCGAAACAAGAGGTGACACGCATTGCGAGCAACTGACAACATACGCCTTGCACTTGCCGGAGTAGCGAGCAACCCTGTTCGGTCCATACTCACCGCGTTGGGGGTTATTATTGGTGTCGCTGCAGTGATTACTGTCGTGTCGGTTGGGACAGGCGCCAAACTAATGACCACTCAGGAGATACAGCGGCTTGGGTCCAATCTGCTGACCATAACGAGTGGATATCGCAGTGCCAGGGCCGGGTTGACTGAGGACGTGATTCCGGTCATAGAGTCGTGCAGCTTGATCACAGAGGTTGCCCCGCAGGTCACCTCTTCGGGCACAGCGTCCTATGGCAGCCAGAGCCTGAATACGACCATTATGGGCACCTCGGCTAACTACCCAGAGGTTAGAAATCTCAAGATAGCTCGAGGAACGTTTTTGGCTGACAGCGACATCGAGGAGCTTACCTGGAGTTGCGTGCTTGGCGCGGACTTGGCTGCGGAGCTGTTTCAAGGCGAAGACCCACTCGGCAAGAAGGTGCGCCTGGACCGAGTGAAGTTCACTGTGGTCGGGGTGGCGGAGCCTATGGGCGACAGTGCGCTTGTCAGCATGGATAACATGATGTACGTCCCATACACGACTCTGCAGAAGCGAGTCACTGGCAGCAAATACATCGGAAGCATCAGCGCCAAAGTCGTTGGCGAAGAGCACATGGATGCTGCCAGAGACCAGGTATACGCGGCTTTGCTTGCTGAATTGCAGGATGAGAACGCGTTTAGAGTGACCAGCCAGGCTGACCTGTTGGAGATCGTCAGCAATGTGACCGGAACGCTCACACTGCTCCTGTCGAGTATAGCAGCTGTGTCGCTCTTGGTTGGCGGCATCGGGATAATGAACATAATGCTCGTGTCAGTCACTGAACGAATCAGGGAGATAGGCATCCGCAAGGCGATCGGAGCAAGAGATCGGGAGATTCTAGGTCAATTTATGCTCGAGGCTGCGGCTCTGAGCCTGACGGGAGGAGCTCTGGGTGTGCTGTTTGGCTATCTGGGCTCCCGTGCGATCAATACCAGCTTCGGCTGGCCTACAGCTATCGACATGCGTTCGGTGGTCATAGGCCTGACTGTGTCACTTGGGATAGGCTTGTTTTTTGGCAGCTATCCTGCTTGGAAGGCCGCCAGGCTTGATCCGATCGAGGGGCTCCGCCATGAGTGAGAGTTGAGTCGGGAATACGGGCGGAGTGTCAGCAATGCCGGATTGGGCCACGAAGCGAAGGAGGCAGATTGGGTGAAAGGAGTCAAGACCGGTCTCACACTAGACCATTCGCATATCAGATTGAAGCCTGCTAGAGCAGCAGTTACTTCATTATTGATGATTCTGGCTGTGCTCTCAGTGATGCCTTTGGCGATGTTGTCCACGCCGACGCACGCGATGTCGCCGATGTTGATGACTGCGGCGTATCTCGCTTCAGGGGATGCGGTGATTGGAGCTGTAGCCGGTGATTTAGAGAACAACGATTCCGCTAGGTATGACGGTGTTAATGTTTGGAATATGGATAGGTTTGTGGACGCGGTGGTTGAGAGGTCTGATACGGTAGTGCGGGCCAGAGAAGCCCTCTATGTTGCTCAGCTAAATGCTTCCGCTGCTACACCGATCAATTCGCTGACAGTGTCGGCTACGGGGAGTTGGAGCAACCGCGCTGGCGACATGATGGCAGATCAGATCGGCGGGCAGAGCGGCGAGAAGGAGTCCAAGAGCCTGAATGTTCGCGCCCCTATCACTGATAAGGTCAGCCTAACCGCAAACTACACGACTGCACGAGGCGAGACTACGACAATCGGGTTTTCTTACACACCTTTTTCTGGTGCGACCCTGTCAGACATCAAGGAGGACTTCCTCGGCACTGCAGTAGGCCGCGCAACGGCCAGCCAGTCTGCGTTGAACGCCGTAGAGAAGGCAGAGCTTGCACTGATCGAGGCGATTGCTGCCGCGAAGTTGAACGCCAGGACCACCTATATCGATGCACTGAGGACTATCAAGTCCAGAGAAGCTGCAGAGGAGGAATACAGGCTGGCCGAGGTCCGGTTCGAGATAGCGAAGAGACGGTACGAGCTGGGCCTGTCGCCAGAGAGCGATGTTGAGGCCGCGAAATCGAGTATGCTGGATGCAGAGATCTCTCTAATACGTGCAAAGAACGATGAGGAGTGGCTGAGGCGCAATCTGAGCAAGATGACAGGTGAGGTGATGTCGGACGCAGAGTTCGTCGATCTGCCGGAGTTCTCTGAGGCGATCCCCGATGTTGATGACCTGATCGAGTCAGCCATGGCAGCAAATACGCAATTGATGCAGGCTGAAGACGATGTCAAGTCTGCACAGAGCGCCTTGGAGTCCGCCAAGAGTCTCTTGCCGGAGTTCAAGATAGACGTGTCTGCTAGAGACAGGGATGATTGGTCGCCTAGAGTGACCTTCACCGCCAGCTGGAGTATCTCCCTTTCCAGGTCGCATGAAGTGAACAGAGCAGCTTTGGCGCTTGAGCAAAAGGAGCGTGCCCTCGAGGATATCCGCGAGTCGCTTGCGACTGAGATCGAGAAAACTGTGGACAGATTGAAGATCGATATCTACTCCATGGAGAGGTGGAAGAGCCAGCTGGAGGCGGCTGAGGAGTCATATAGGAAGGCTCTTGATTCGTACGAGAGAGGCGAGGCTCTATTGATTGACGTAGACACGGCTGCACTCAACCTCAAGAAGACCAGAGATAGTTATATGAACTCGTGGGGATCAGTATGGAGCCAGTGGTACTCGTTGGTGGCTAAGTGTCACCTGGAGTTGGATGGAGTCGAAGTGGAATGAACGCCGCATCGGACGGTGTTGGCGCCTAGGACAAGTGAGCAGCTCAGCATTTGTATCGGAGGGGTAGTATCATGAGATCGAAGCTATCGGCTATCTTTGTGGTTGTCTTGTCAATCCTTCTTCTGTGCAATACTGCGCCCCTTTTTGCAAGTGATCAGTCTCCCGCAGTCGCTGGGGTGGCAGAAAGCAAGGCTGCAGGAGGTGCGAGTCTCGAAGGCACTGATGTTGGGGGCGGGGTTCTTGAGATCGCTTTGGTTGACTACGTCAATGCGTACATACTCAACTCAGACAGTGTAGAAAGCGCGCAGAAGCAGCTTGATAAAGCTGTGGAGTCCTGGGAGAGGGCTGTGGCGGAAAAGAGAGCGGCCTTGACTATCGAGGAGCTTGCAAACGCAGCTGAGACCGCACGGTTGGCGCTTGCTGAGGCGAAAAACTCTGCAGCAATACAGGCCATACAGGTGTATTTCAACCTCGGCAGAACTATCAAAGATACGGAGAGCGCGCGGGCGAGCCTGGCAGTTGCAAATGAGCGGGTTAGGATTACAAGGCTCAGACACGAGGCTGGATTTGCCACTGCAGATCAGCTTCTCCAACAGGAGAACTCCTATCTGTCAGCAGTTGATTCGCTGATCAAAGCAGAGCAAAACCTTGATCAGGCAATAGAGAGCTTTTGTTTGGATATAGGCATGGACCCGGTGGGTGAAGTCGTGCTGTTGACTGACATTTCATCGCTATACTCAGATGTCCCGGACCTCGGATCAGATGAGCTGCTCGAAGCGGCACAGGCGGCGAGTTCCAGCTACTACTCAGCTCTAAAGGCAGAAGAGTTAGCGAGAAAGAAGTACAACGCTCTGCAGGATCCGTTGATCGCAACTCGGACCGAGCGTGAGGATGCAGAAACCGCACTTGAGGATGCAGTGAAGAAGCTGGAGAATGCAAGCAAGAGCCTGTCCGACTCCGTGAGAAATGCTCTCGCTCAGCTTGATGCTTTGATCCGTGCTCTAGAGATGCAGGAGAAGTCGGTGCAGATATCGGACAACAGCCTCGAGATCGCAAGGATCAGATTTGAGCACGGCGAGGCTTATCAATACGAGCTAGACAACGAGGTCAACAGCAACATCTCTGCGCACAACAGGCTCAAGGCAGCTCAAGAGGACTTGTACCTTCAGATCTTGAGGGTTTATTCGCTCGCAGGCGAGGATGTTGTGAACTTGATCCGGTTGTGAGAGGATCTGAGTGTCCGCCCTCAGGCATGCGCGCGGACACTCGTTCCTTGACATCAGCCTCTCATAAGATCTAGAATACATCTGACAACTGAATCAACAAGCTGTCCGAGGGGAGCTGGGTGCACCCGGCTGAGAGGGCAGATTTGCGCTAGATGCTGGAACGCATGAGCCTGGAGCGCAAGAGCTGCCGACCCTTGAACCTGATCTGGGTAATGCCAGCGTAGGGAGGGATTAATGGTGGTTGCACATTGGCTCACTCCTCGCGGGTGAGCTTTTTCGTTTGTTGCACTGTTTTGGGTTCGGCGGGTTACGGGCAAGATGATAGGGAGTGAAACTGATATCTGACAGCGAGGAGGTCCTAGTGATGCCTAGATCAAGCGTTAGCATTCAGATATTGCCGGTTGTTGAGGACAAAGAGCGGATGTTTGGCATCGTAGACGAAGTGATCGAAATGATTCACGAGAGTGGTGTCAAGTACCACGTCGGGCCAACCGAAACAACGATGGAAGGCGATCTTGACGAGCTCTTGGACATCGTGAAAAGGGCTCACGAGGTGTGCCACAATGCGGGCGTTGCCTCGGCTATCAGCGTAGTGAAGATCATCACTGCCGGGAAGCGCGATACAGCGAGCATAGACGAAAAGATCAGCAAGTACAGGTAGCAGACATCGACTGCGGCCTGTGGCTTTGCAGTCTGCGCCTGTTGGCGTAGCAGGTATTTCGCCGGATCTGTGTGAGGTGTGAGTGGGTGGTTGGAAAGGCTCGAACTCGAGCAGCGCGAGAGTACATACCCGCTGCAGTGTTTCTGGCAGTCGTGGTTGTCGCTTGGGAGGTGTTGGTGCGTGTCACAGACATGCCCAACTGGCTGCTCCCTGCCCCATTGCGCATAGTCACAGCACTATGGCAGACAAGAGGACAGCTAATCTCACACGCAGTTCCTACGATCGTAGAGTCTGCGTTGGGATTTGTGATCGGAGTTGTGATAGGAGTCGCGACAGGGGTTGTAGTTACAAGATTTGCACTGTTTAGACGGGCAGTGTATCCGCTTTTGATCGCGCTTCAGACAGTTCCGACCATGGCTTTGGCACCGCTTCTTGTAGTGTGGTTCGGATATGGGTTGCTACCCAAGGTGCTGCTCGTTGTCCTGGTGGTGTTTTACCCGGTGGCAGTCAGCACAGTAGAAGGGCTTGATGCTGTAGACCGCAAGCTGGTCAACCTGCTGCGGACTATGGGTGCATCAGACCTCCAGGTTTACCTCAAAGTGAGGATACCTTCGGCTCTGCCCGGCATCTACGGCGGAATGAAGGTCGGAGCTACCTATACAGTCATTTCCGCCATAGTAGGTGAGTGGATGGGGGCAAGTAGGGGGCTCGGGGTATATCTGCTCAGGGCATCCAATTCGTTTGCAACAGATCGCGTGTTTGCAGGGATCTTGGCTGTTGCGGCTCTGAGCATAGTGTTGTTTGGAATAGTCGCGCTGAGTCAGCGGCTTACTATGCCTTGGTACTTTAAGCAACAAAGGCAAAGGGAGGAGACCATATGAGTGTTCGGTCAAAAGGGCTTATTGCCTTGATTATAGGGATGGTGCTTGTTATATGCCTGGCAGTCCCAAACATGTGGCCTGCGGCCTATCCGGCTGCAAAGAGCGCGAAGCCGATGCCGGTCAAACTGGTGTTGGACTGGGCGCCAAATACCAATCACACAGGTATCTACGTAGCACTTGAGAAGGGGTACTACGCAGAGGAAGGTCTGGATGTCGAGATCTTGGAGCCCGCCAGTGTCGGATCTACGGAGGCGGTGGTCGGCAGTGAGAAGGCGGACTTCGGTATCAGTATGCAGGAGTATGTCACAAGTGCACGGCTTTCCGGAGTCCCTCTAGTCTCGATTGCTGCAGTCATCCAGCATAACACTAGCGGTTTCGCTTCGATCTCTGACCGTGGGATAAGGACGCCTGAGGATTTCGAGGGCAAGCGGTATGGCGGATGGGGATCCCCTCTGGAGATTGCGATTGTCAAGGGCCTGATGGGCTCTGTCGGTGCAGATGTACAAGAGGTTGAGTTTGTAAATATCGGCATTGGCGATCTGCTTACGTTTATCCAGAGAGACATTGACTTTGTTTGGATCTATTACGGATGGGATGGGATCGAGGCTGAGTTGCGAGGGCTGGACCTCAACGTGGTAATGCTGGAGGACTATAAGGACGCGGTTCCAGACTGGTACACTCCGGTCATCATTACCAGCGAGGGATTGATCAAGAAGGACCCGGACAAGGTAGCTCGGTTTGTGCGAGCTACGGCCCGAGGGTACGAGTTCGCTATCGCAAATCCAGATGAGGCTGCCGCCATCCTCCTCAAGCACGCACCGGAGCTGAGTCATGAGTTGGTCGTTGCCAGCCAGCGGTGGTTGAGCAAGAGATACCAGGACGATGCAGAACGGTGGGGCGAACAGAAGCTGGAGGTCTGGCAGGAGTTCGCAGACTGGATGTACGAGCAAGGCATAGTCGACTCAAGGCTCGACGCCGAGGCTGCGTTTACAAATGAGTTTTTGCCATAGAGACGCGGTATTTCTATGCCAAACTCGCATCGGCTTGTCGCTGTGTAGCTCTTGCAAGACGTTCTAGTAGAGGGCATGTCGCCTGGAGGTTTGGGCCGGTTGTTGAGTGCAGCCGGCCCGGCACCCGGTCTTGGAGTGGAGGAGTAGCTCGTGGCTCATCTGGTAGCTCATCTTGAGGTCAACGATGTGTCAAAAGCCTATGATCAAGGACGGGGTCAGTCCGTCCAAGCCCTGTCCAACGTTTCTTTGCAGCTCGGTAGGGGCGAGTTTGTCAGCCTTGTCGGGCCTAGCGGGTGCGGAAAAACCACGCTGTTTGACATCATTGCCGGGCTGACTATGCCAGATCGAGGCCAGGTGCTGATTGACGGTATAGATCGGACCGGTGAAACCGGCTATGTCAGTTATATGCCACAGGAGGACCTGCTCTTGCCGTGGCGCACTACCCTTCAAAACGTCATGCTTGCTCCAGAGCTGCGCGGCGGGGACCTGACAGAGTCGAGGCAAGAAGTCATGAAGCTCATTGACCTTTTTGGGTTGTCCGGCTTTGAGGATTCGTACCCGTTTGAGCTGTCTGGAGGTATGCGACAGAGAGTGGCCCTGTTGCGGACAGTGATGTGCAAGAACGATATAATGCTCCTGGATGAGCCTTTTGGGGCGTTGGACGCTATCACACGCAGAGACATGCAGGTGTGGCTTAGGTCTGTCTGGGAGCAGCTCCGCATTACGGTGCTCTTTGTAACTCACGACGTTGAGGAGGCGGTGTATTTATCTGATCGGGTGTATGTCATGTCCGGCCGTCCCGGGAGAATAGTACATGAATGCGTTATCCCTCTTGAATCTAGTCGCCCCCGCACAATCACAAGTTCTCCCGAGTTCATAGCTCTGCGATCTCAAGTGATGGATGCCCTGGACTCTGGGACATGATTTTCTTCGTTCAGTTTTGTTTTGCAGAATAGCTAGAAATATTAGCTGTTGGTGAGCATTGGGAACTTTGTGGTCTGTATTCCAATTTGACGTGAACAGAACGCTTAGCTAGCGTGTACCCAATTCTTGCGAAGTGCATATATTGGGCTTTATAATAAGTTAATTGGTTGCATCCGTGTGCTTGCTTGACAGGGCACGTTAGGTGGGTGACTAGATGGAGGAAGCCAAGGTCGAGGCCTTCGAAAAGACGTATGAGGTAACCCGTCGCCTGTTTTCTGGGTCTGATCTCAAATCTACTCTCTCTGCAATCGTATCTGTGACAGTCGATTTGATTGGTGCAGACTACGCGAGTGTTGTTTTGTTTGACGATGAAGGCCAGGTCTTGGAAGAGTTTGAGAATCTATCCAACCTGAAGCCCCTTAGCAAGCGGATGCGCTCTGATGGCATCACTCAGCGCATAATCTCAACTATGAAGCCTGTCTTCGTCCCAGATGTCTTGGAGCACAAGGACACGAACCCCGCACTCAAAGAGTCAGGAATCAGGTCTTACGTAGGTATGCCGCTTGTGAGCAATGGCCGTGCCCAAGCTGTTCTCTATGTATACAGCACCAAGAGCAATGCTTTTGACCGCCATCACAAGATGCTCACGGTCATGGCACGGTTTGCAGAGCTAGCCTTGAGAAACGCTGACCTGGTGCAGGAGATGAAGACACTCGCGATCCGGGATGGGCTCACAGGCTTGTATAACTACAGGTACTTCTATGAAAGACTTGATAAAGAGGCAGAACGTGTCCGCGAGTCCGGTTCGCCGCTTTCTGTGGTGTTTATGGACCTGGACAATTTCAAGTTTATAAACGATACATATGGACATCTTTGCGGGGATGTCGCGCTCAAGCACTTCGCACGGACTTGCCAGCGCCTGGTCCGCTCGACTGACGTCGTAGCCCGCACAGGCGGGGATGAAATAGTCATGATATTGCCGTCGACTACGGGTGAGGAGGCGCGTTGCGCGGTCCGGAGGATCCGCGACGCCCTCGCAGCGAGCCCGATCTGTCTCTCGGAGTCCGGCGAGCCGCAACAACCAATGACCTTGACGATGAGTGCGGGAGTAGCCAGCTATCCTGAGGATTCTAAAGATGTGCGAGAGTTGGTCAAGATCGCGGACCAGCGGCTCCTCGAGGAAAAACGCATAAGGCGCGGTTCTATCCACAGCCGCAGGTTTTGCAACAGGAGTGAAAGGCATCGAACAGCGCACAGCATGTAATCAGTTGCTTTTTCAAGAGGTAGTTAAGTGATCGATTTTCACTGCCACATACTGCCCGGGCTCGATGATGGAGCTCGCTCCTTTGACGAGTCCTTGGAAATGGCGTCCATTGCTCAATCGGACGGGATAAAGGAAATAGTCTGCACCCCGCACATCAAGAAGAGGTATGCAACTCCTACGCTCAAAGCGATCGCTGAAGCTGTACAGGAGCTTCAGTCTCTCCTTCAAAGCAAACGCATAGACATCCGGCTTCACTCCGCTGCAGAAGTGGCACTGGAGCGAAATCTTGCAGACCTGGTTGACTGCGGAGAGATCCCAACGATCGGAGGAGCTGAGCGGTTTATCTTGCTCGAGCTTCCATGGGAGCGGATCCCGCGTTACACCAGCACAGTTATTTCCGAACTCATATCTTCTGGAGTCACGCCCATAATAGCCCACCTCGAACGGTACTACCAAGTCATTGTCGATCCCGCTTTGGCATGGGAATTCGTTGAAGCCGGCGCTCTTGTTCAGGTCAACTCCGGCAGCATCACAGGGATGTTCGGTTACGATGCTCAAGTGACCGCGCGGATACTCGTTTCGCATGGCCTGGTTCATGTGATCGGATCGGATGCGCATTCTTCAGGAAGGCGAAGCCCCAAGATGAGCGCTGCTCGTGACCTGGTCAAGGACATGGTTGGCGAGGAACAGGCTGACAAGATGTTTCGTCTGAACGCATCAGAGATCCTGGCAG
This sequence comes from uncultured Clostridia bacterium, assembly GCA_900016865.1. GTDB lineage: Bacteria > Bacillota > DTU014 > DTU014 > DTU014 > DTU014. The sequence continues at coordinate 13,679 of FIZI01000002.1, forward strand.
GAAGGCTGCCCAAGAAAGAGGCCCCAAGGGCGTACAAAGACTCCAAGCCCGGCAGTTGGAGAAGGGGGCTTCTAGGAAAGCTCGTTTTCTACCTGTCCCGCCAATTGCGCGGCCTGAGGTGATCGGCTGTGCCATGTGTCTCGGTGGCAACCTCTTACATGTGCTTTACTTAACTCCAAAGAAGGCGTTCTGATCCGCTGTTGCTTCTTCCTTACATCTATAAGGCTCTGAGTCTGGTGGAAGAATACAAGTGATCTTTCAAGGCTTATCTAGAGTGGCACAGAGAGGAGAGTAGATATGGCACAGCTGAACCAGATGGAGCTTCAGGATCTTCGCCACCTCATAGGCGTACACGAAACCTCACACAAGAAGCTAAGCGAATACGCTCAGCGCGCCACAGACCCTGAGATAAAGCAGATGTTCCAGCAGTCTGCTCAGTCGGCACATGCGACAAAGCAGAAGCTAATGTCTTTCCTGCAGTAGCGGTCGAGCGAGATTTTTGTTTGCTTGCAGCAACACTAAAGAGGTAGTAACCCATTCATAGGAGATGAAGTGAATGCAGGATCGGGATCTCGTCAATGATGTGCTTGAAGGCGTGAAGAGCAGCCTGGCCGACTACGCTCGGGCTATAGCTGAGGCTGGAAACCCGCAGTTGAGGCAAACCCTGACCCAGATAAGGAACGAGTGCGAGATGTTTCAGTATCAACTGTCTCAGGCAGCTATAAAGAAGGGCTGGTATACGCCGGCACAACCTGCTAGTGATCAAGAAATCGCTCAGGTGAGGACAGCTTTCCAAAGCTGACTGCTTGATAAAGCCAATCCAGAGTCCATGCAAAAGCTTGCCTGCTTGCTAAGTAGGCAGGCTTTTGTCTTGGCAATTCTCGGATGGAAGGATAACCAGTATCTCCTGGCGAAACCACTCATCATCTTAAGCATGGAGGTATTTGTATGGGATCTGGACAGATTAGTGTGGTTAAGCCACTTGACATCGCCTCCAGGGTTAAGGCCGCGAGGTCCAAGTTTGAGCAGATGCTCGGCAGGAGTGCGGGTGACGCTGTCGCGTATCATGCCCCGGGCAGGGTGAACTTGATCGGAGAGCACACGGACTACAACGGCGGGTATGTGCTGCCGGCTGCCATCGAGTACGGAACTGTCGCATTAGTCGCAAAAAGAGACGACGGAGTAGTTCGGGTAGTCAGCACCAGCCGTGAGCTGAGAGTAGAGGTGAGAGTTGACGGGATAAAGCCTGATAAGGCAAACGATTGGGCCAATTACCCTCTTGGGGTTGTACATATGCTGCGTGAACGCGGGGCCGAGATCGGCGGTGCAGACCTGCTCTTTGACGGCAATATCCCAGGAGGAGGCTTGTCGTCGTCTGCATCACTGGAGTTGGCCACTGCTGTTGCGATCCTAGGCATATGGGATGAGGAGATGGATCGGGTTGAACTGGTCAAGTTGTGTCAAAAGGTAGAAAACGAGTTTGTCGGGATCAATTCAGGGATCATGGATCAGTACGCAGTCGGAATGGGCAAAGAAGGGCACGCTTTGCTCATTGATTGCGGTGTGATCAAGCACAAGTACGTCCCGCTAAGAATTCCAGGCCACAAGATCGTCATCTCCAACACGAATAAGCCGAGAGAATTGGTGGATTCGAAGTACAACGAGCGCCAGGCACAGTGTCAGGCCGGGCTCAAGATGCTGAAGGCAGTGCTCCCGGACATCGAGTACTTGGCGCATGTATCGGTTGAGCAGTTCGAGGAGCATGCAAGCTCTATTACTGATCCTACTGTCCGCAAGCGAGTCAAACACGTGGTGTACGAGAATGCCCGAGTGCTGGATGCCGTAAAGGCGCTGGAGAACAGCGATCTAAGCGAGCTGGGCCGATTGATGATAGAGTCTCACAACTCCTTGCGCGACCTCTATGAGGTGACAGGCAAGGAACTCGATTCGCTTGTCGATGAGGCACTCAAGGTTGACGGAGTCGTCGGCTCACGCATGACCGGCGGTGGATTTGGCGGATGCACCGTCAGCCTTGTTAGAGAAGACTGCATAGAGGAGTTCACCAGGCGGGTTTCGGAGGGTTACACCAAGACTACCGGATTGGTCCCCGAGTTCTATATCACAGAGGCGGCAGGGGGAGCCGGTAAGGTCGACTAGTTGATTGATCTCCAATCCTACGCAATCGCCTCGCAGCATAAGGATAAGGTGAGGCAATTGCAGTATGGATGAGGTGATCATGTCATGAAACACTCCTCGTCGCATCGGGGGAGCTCGACCTACTTGGTACAGCCTGGAGACACTCTGTATCTTGTGGCGCGCAGACTCGGGGTGGCTCTGAGTGACCTCTTGTCTGCAAATCCACAGGTGGAGGATCCATCAGCGATCACTCCCGGCATGAATCTGGAGATTCCAAAGGCTTCAGGCGCAACTGCAGCGATCCGTTGCCTGGTTATGCATCCTGGCACTGCGACGCCTCGGGCCGAGGGTGTTGTTATCCTGGACTACCGCCGCGGGCGTATCAGTGTGTTGGCGCATGATTTGCCCGCGCCTTCACATATGTCCAGCGAGACATACAAGGTATGGATGCGCAGTCGCACGACCGGAAGATATGATGTCGCGCTTCTTTATCCGACACCTGCGGGAGTGTGGGCGGCTGGGCTGCAGACCCGATCACCTCTTGAAAACTACGACGGCGTGCTCGTCACCGGTGAGAGTGCCTACAACGATGAGAGGCCAAAAGGCCCGATTGTTGTAAGTGCCGCTATGAGGCATGACGCAGGGCACACCGCTGCTCAGTTTTTGTCCTGCGTCTTTCTTGGAGGACAAGCCTTTGATCTATTATCTCTTGCCCGCATACAACGAAGAGGCTAATATAGGGCGCCTTGTCAGCAAGATCGGAGACACCATGCGACAGCTCGATGAGGAGTATATGATCGTAGTCGTTGACGATGGAAGCAGGGACCATACAGTTGAGGTCGCCGAGTCAGCCGAAGAATCCGCACATATCCATGTAGTGAAGCACGACACGAACAAAGGCCTTCATGAGTCGCTACGCACGGGTATTATGACGTTTCTTCAGCTTCCTACAAGCGATGACGATGTCTTGGTGACAATGGATGCAGACAACACGCATGAGCCCTCGACTGCTCCGGCTATGATACAACTCGTCCGTGATGGCTACGATGTGGTAATAGCTTCGAGGTACCGTCCTGGAAGCAAAGAGGTCGGCCTATCGGTGGGCAGGCGCTTCATGAGCCGTGCAGTCAACCTCATGCTCGCAGCTTTGTTTAGGGTCAAGGGTGTTCGGGATTACACTTGCGGGTATAGGGCGTACAGCAGGAGCGCTATCGAGAGAGCATGGCGCGCATTTGGAGACCGCTTGATCGAGTCTACTACATTCAGCGCAACTGCGGAGATATTGCTGAAGATGGGGAAATTGGGTGTGCGAGCCTGTGAGGTGCCGTTTGTGCTTCGCTATGATCAAAAGGGCGGGATCAGCAAGATGCGCGTCCTCGCTACGATCTTCGACTACTTCAGGATGATGGTGCGTGTCTATCGGTCACCTGTCCGGACAAGGGCGATTGACTGACTGTGGCTATTAGAGTTGAACCAAGGACTGCTATAAGCTACGTCCTCTTGGCTGTTGGAATCTGTGTGCTCGTGTTGTTCATAAGGACTGTCGAAATAGACCTAGTGTTGTCGAGTCTGCGCGATGCGGGCGTCCTGCCTCTTGTTGCAGCAGTCGCCGCCTCTTTGCTCAACATCTGTATCAAGGCCTGGCGCTGGCATTGGATGATCGTTCGGGTAGGCTCGGTGCGTATGTCTGCAGGTGCCTCCATAGGCTCGATCTATGCAGGGGTAGCATCTGCGAGCCTTGTCCCGGGCAAAATCGTGGATTTTGCAAAGCCGTTGATTGCCAAAGGCTCGTGCGATGTGCCGCTCACGCAGTCGACTACAGCAATGCTCGTGGAGAGAGTGGTAGACACGCTCTCGGTCGCTCTGATCTTTCTCGTGTCGCTCCCTTTTATACCGGGCATAAAAGGGACAGTCGTGCAGACGGCTGTTTTGCCGTTTGCAGCTGCGTCTGTTCTGATCATCCTACTTGCCCTCGTATTTCGGCAGCGTTTCAGTACCCTGCTGAAGGCCCTCATCTCAAGGCTTCCGCAGGACAAACGCTTTGTTGCGACGCTCACAAGCGTGGTTGATAGGGCGCTCAACAGCCTTGCAGCCTCTGTCGATCGCAGCGGCCTCGTAGTCCTTTTGGCTTTCTCGCTTGTGTCGATGGTCTTGGAAGTGGCCCGCTTTTACCTTGTGTTTCTCAGCATTGGGATACAGATAAACTGGTTTGCAGTTGCGCTCTTGTACACAGCGTCCATACTTGTGTCGTTTGTCTCTCTTGTTCCTGGAGGGGTTGGGGTCACAGAGGCTTTTCAGGCAGCCTCGCTCGGGCTGCTGCTTCAGGATGGATCTGCACGCGAGGTGGCGAAAGGAGCTGTCCTTTTGGACCGAGTGATCTCGTATTATGCTGTTGTGGCTATTGGAGCCGTGATTCTAGTGTTGTACCAGCGATCGCATTTGGCAGCTCAAAGACAACAGTAGCTTGGGCCCCTCAACCGCTCGAGCGTCACAGCAGCCTGGAATCCCTGACAGCTTGAGGCGGCTCAGGAGCCTGAAGCCTAAGCGGTTCAGCTTTTGTGGACCGCGACGGCTTGAGGCCTGTAGATGTGACAGGGCCATTGTTGCAGTGAGATCGCTGTCCAATCGGGACTCTGTCAGACCCGGATTGCTGTCAGAACGGTTGCACCCAGTAGATCGGCAGAAGTATCATCGCTGTGACCAGTCCAGCCATGGAGATCAGCGGAAGGCTGTAAATCGCCGCTTTGATCCGCCGCTGGAGCGCCAACACTCCAAACACGATCTGTGATAGGCTTACTGACAGCAATATTGGCACTGCGAATGGCAAGTAATCTGCTGCTTCTGTGTTGAACTGCACTACGATGTATGCAACTGCCAAGAGAAATACAGGCACGATGATGGCCAGGTCAACGATAGCGACCTTCCTCAGGGGATTCGGCAGCCTCTCAGACACTGCGGGTCTGCGGTCTTCTTTCGCCAGCAGGGATACTACGTAGCGTGCAATCAGTATTGCTAGCGGAGGGAAGACCGGTATTAGGTACCTTATAACTCGCCATCGTATCGCAAACGGGAACAGCAGGCCTACCACAGTCCACGCAGCAAACACTATGTCACTGCTACTTCGTTGTTGCTTGATGCGAGACGCGGACTCTTTGACCGCAGGAACAAGCAGCGCGGACCAGGGTAGGAAGCCAACTATCAGGAGTGGCACGTAGCTCAGCCAATCAATCGCCCTTTGGATACCACTGGCGTTTGCTGCCCCATCCAAATCGCTCATAAACCGGGTGTTGCCCGAGAACAGAAGCGTGTCCAGCAATTCAGCTCCTTGCTGTTCGTACGCAGCGATGTACCAGGGGCAGGCTACGAGTATCATGAGTGCGATCCCTAGTCCAATATGAAGCACCCAGCCAGAAATCCCCGAGAATGGTGGCTGTGGCCGGTTGTCGCTGTAGTACAGCGATATGAGGGTTACCAGCATGATACCGATTGGGATCGCAGCTCCGCTTAAGCCTCGGTTGAGCAGGCCGAGACCGAGGGTGATGAAGATGCCGTAGAACGCAACTAGAGAGCTTCTTCTCACTGCCCGGATGAAGAACAGCATGCCTAGAGAGATGAGCAATAGGCCGGGTATATCCTGCTGGGGTACAAACCCCATGTAGTAAAAGAGGATTGTGGTAAGGAGCACGATCCCGCTCACGAATGAAGTCTTGCGGTCAAAGAACTCGCGAGCAATGAAATACGTAGTAACTACGCACCCAATAGCTACGAATATATGCCATGCTCGCGTGGTCAGCGGGCTTTCCCCAAAGAGCGCAAACGAAATAGCTATCGGCCAAATCGTGAGGGGCCCCTTGTCAACTACGGGCATGCGTTCAGACCGAAGGACGATCCAGTCTCCGGATTCGACCATGTTTCTTGCGATCTCTGCGTAGAACACAGTGTCGCCATCAGTCAGCGGCGCAGGGAATGCAAACAGATATACAGCTACGCCTATCACTATGAGAACTATGGTTGCCTTCAGGTCCTTGCGAACCTCAAGACCGATCGACACGATAGCTCGCCTCCAAGATAGTATTTCTCAGCCTGCCTTTGAAGGGCTATTTCCAATACATGCAGAGCACAGCGCTTCACGTAGAAAAATACTAAT
>FIZI01000002.1:20041-52231 GCA_900016865.1 uncultured Clostridia bacterium
TTCAGCTATTGGCCACTAAGTGAGAATTCCGTGGTGATTTTGGTATCTCTGTGCGCCTTGGACCTCCACTGCGCCAGTCTGTTGAGCAGTGGTCCAGGAGTTGAGAGGTGCTCACTGTGGGCGTTGGCGACAAGATACTCATCGTAGACGATGAGCCTGACATTCAAAGGCTGCTTCACTCATATCTTCGACGGGACGGATTCGTACCCCTTACAGCTACGACTGGTGCGGAAGCCGTCGCTATAGCCAGGGAAGAGCGCCCTGCTCTCATTGTGCTGGACATCATGTTGCCTGACTTCGATGGATTCGAGGTCTGCAGAAGGGTCCGCAGGTTCGCCGATTGCCCGATTATTTTCCTGACAGCTAGAACCAGTGAGACAGACAAGGTACTGGGGTTTGGTCTTGGAGGCGACGATTATGTTGTCAAGCCGTTCAGCCCGCGAGAACTGGTAGAGCGGGTCAAGGCTAATCTGAGGCGGTTTGTGCCAGACTCCTCTCGGCAGAGTACAGCCGGTGCGGTCTCAAGTGATGAACCGCATCGAGACACGCCGACAAGAGCGGCGTTTGACGACTGCATCCTCGACATCGAGTCCTATCAGTTGTTTGTCAGCGGCAACGAGGTCCCGCTCACAGGTAAAGAGTTTAGCCTGTTGAAATTCCTGGTGACCAATGCCAACAGAGTGTTTACCAAAAAGCAGTTATTTGAATCAGTCTGGGGGGAGGAGTGGGTCGGTGGCGACAACACCATTATGGTGCACATTCACCGCCTCCGCCAAAAGATAGAATCAGATCCGTCCGCACCCAAGCGTATAGTGACTGTCAGGGGTATAGGGTACAAGTTCGCCGGAGAGGTTGATTGGATTGCCGATTAGGGGCAAGACTCTCTTGGGGCTGGTCGCAGTCTTTCTTGTGATGTTGTTCGCCCTAGTTGTCGTGGTGTACAGAGTAGTCCCATGGCTTAGTATGAAGTATCCAGATATCCTCTTTGAGCCAAGAGGCATGATGCAGATAATCCTACTGCTTTCTGTTTCGAGTGTACTTGCCGCCCTTGCCCTGTCCTACCTCGTCTATCGAAGCTCGGTCATCTCGCCGCTGGAGCAGCTCAGCGCCACTACGTACAACTTCACAGGGAAAGATTATGCAGCTCGGATCAATGCTACCGGTGATAACGAGTTGGCTCAGATTGCCCGTGCGCTCAATGATATGGCCTCCCGCCTCTACGACTACAGCCACTCCGAACATACCCTCGAGGTGTATCGCAGGGAATTGATAGCAAACGTGAGTCATGACTTGAGGACTCCTCTCGCAATGGTTAGAGGCTANNGCTCATTGACGATCTCTTGTTGCTCTCGAGGTGGGAGAGCAGGCGGTTTCCGATGAATCCGGTGCTGGTCGAGTCCTCTGAGATGCTGCGAACCATCCTTGCAGGGCTAGTGCATGATTGCGAGGCAAGAGGCGTGACTCTCGAAGCCGACATCCCCGAAGTCTCTCACATGGTCTACGTAGACGTATCGGCCATGGAACGGGTGATCATCAACCTTGTCACCAACTCGCTTAGTTATGTATCCAAGGGAGATATCATCAAGGTTTCGTTGAAAAACCGGCTGGACGGAGTGGAAATCATCATTGATGACTCCGGGCCCGGGATACCTGAGGATGCACTCAGCCATGTCTTTGACCGATACTACTCCAGCAGGCCGCGTGAGGTGGCAACCCCTGCCGGGGTAAAGACGTCTACGACTTCCAGAAAAGAACGGGGGCCAGATGGTGACTTGGCGACCTATGGGACAGGGCTAGGCTTAGCTATAGTGAAGGAGATAGTACAGGCGCACGGCGGCCAGGTCTATGCTGCCAACCGGCCGGAGGGCGGGAGCCGTTTTGTGGTGGTGATTCCCCGGCGTTTCAAATCCTCAAGGTTCGTAAAGACCAGTGTGGGAGCGCGTCGAGGCAATGCTTCTTGACTTGGTGAGTTTGTCGTACAAGAACCTGAAGCGTTGGCCTGTGTTGTCCGTATGTCTGGCAGTGTTGGTTGTCCTGAGTACGTTGGGCGGGTTGATGCTGCTAAACGCGCTCCAGACAATGCGCACACTCGGCATTGATCCTGCCGGAGCTGCTGTAGAGACGTCGGGCCTTATACATTTGGGCAGGAGTTGGAGAGGCAGCGGCCATGAGGCAATCAGTGACAGCCGTATCTCCACTCTGTTGGAGATGCTGCAGCGGTTCGGATGTCAGGTATCTCCGGTGTTCATCTACGGAGAAGGCGCAGAAAAGCGCGTATCTATCGGCGAAAGCGACTACTACGCCAGACAGGGCTTTATAGGAGTGTCTTCGGACTATGTAGAGATAGCGCGCTCTTCTCTCTTGGAGTTGGTCGAAGGGCGCTTTTTTGACGCAGCGGAGGTCGACTCTTTGGCTCGAGTGGCTGTAGTAGGCAGCTCGATTGCTTCGCTTGTGCACGAATCTGTAGGCTTACACCTGCCTGCTCCGATCTACATCGATGGCATTGAATACGAGGTGGTCGGTGTGGTTGCAGCTGTGCAGGACTCTCGCAGTCGCCTCAGAGATCTGAGTCTCGATGAAGCGATCATCCTTCCATACACAACGCTCGTGCAGGACATGCCCACTACCGCCGACTACAGGCTTGACCTGTATGCCATCGCATACCGGCGTTCCAAATCCGTCACTGCGGAGTTTGTCGACCGGGTTATCAATGATTGGCTAAGACAAGCGGGGCTGATTGGAGGCAGGTATGTCACGCGTTTTTACAGCGAGCCGCTGGATTCAGCAGTAGAGCATCCATCGTCTTTGGGCCTCATTGGGTCGATCGCCTTGTTCGCGTGGATAGCCGTTTTTGCCGCACTCCCAGCAGCAGCGTTCGGATATCTCAGCTCCTCCCGGAGAGTCGGTGTGCTGAGGGTTATGTCTCAAGTGGGGGCTACGCCCCTTCATTTGGCGGCTCAGGTGGCTATGGAGAACTTCGCCGTGACTTTCGCAGGAGCAATTGCAGGGCTGGCGCTTTCGTGCCTGTTTGTGCAGCCCTCAGTTGAGAGCCTTAGATTGGCACTTGCCATAGGGACCAATTGGTCTGTTTTTGGCTGTATAGGAGGCATTTATTTACTGGAGCGGTCTTGCCACTGAGAGATTTGGCAACGGAGGCCTTTCCGCGAGGTGATTGAGCGAAGCCTTCTGGCAGGATGCTCATGACAGCGGAGCTATCGGTCCATGTTTTAAGAAAGATTTAAGAGTGCGGTAAGGCCTAGTTAAGTGTTTGGTGGTACAATATGGCTGGAGCCTGAAACTGGCCCCAGCCACTGACAGAGGGGCGCTCATGGGTTCCAGATACATGTCAGTCATAACCGCTATTCTCTTGGTTGTGGCGATTGCGTCGCTTGCCTTGTGCTTGGATCTGTATGGCAGGTTAAACGCGCAGCAGGAGCACCTCAGGCAGGCTTATGGAGGCCGCGCTTTCAGCCTCCGGGCAGTGTCTGCTTTGACCGGGTCGCCTCACCGTTTTGACAGGCAAGATATCGAGTTCATCCGAGACGGGCTCAGCGACGAGGGAATCGTCGTTGTCGGCCTCGGTTCATCATACATCGACTACCACAAGGTAGACGATACAGTCCTAGGTCCTTCTGCAGGCTATGGGTATCTCCTGTTTGAGACCCGAGGGGATACCAGTTTGATAGATGGGATGAAGTCGGTATCAGGGTTTCTCTTGGCTTACTACCCTGAGCTTCAGATAGACGTTTATTCCGAATACGAGAGATTTGTCGCGCAATCGGCTGAGATCCGTTCAGTGCTGCGACTGGCTATTGCAGCTGCGCTGATCGGCTGTGCCATCACTGGCGTACTCATTTGGGCCGATCTGTCTCAACGAGTTAATGCAGGCTGCGAAGAGATACTCGTGAGACTAGTTGCCGGTTCGCCCCATGTACGCGTTGCCGGATTGTTGGTAAGGCGCGAGATCAAGAGAGGGCTTCTTGCAGGGATTGGAGGGTGCCTCCTCTACTTGGCCGTCTGTGCATCGGGAGTGTTGCCGGCTGCGTTCATTGCCAAGCCGGGCTGCGCTGTTGGCCCTGCCATTCTTGGCCTTTTGATCGCTATGCTGACGATCTTAGCGGCAGTGATCGGGCCTGCTCGACGGGTATGTGCTATAGATTCGTTGATCTATTCGGACAATCGACTGTCTGAGAGGCTATGACCAATGCTAGTCGAGTTGGAGGGCGTGTCAAAAGTCTATACCCAAGGCTGGGTGAGCATCTGTGCGCTCAGTGACATCGAGCTTCAGATCGATCGAGGCGAGTTTGTTGCTGTCACGGGCCCGTCCGGTGCCGGCAAGTCCACGCTGTTGCGCATAATAGCGTGCCTAGACCGGCCTACCACCGGCATGTATAGGCTGGACGGCCAGGAGATCCAGGCCGTTTCAAAGGCGCAACAGGCTCGTATCCGGTCAGAGCGGATAGGCTACTTGTCAGAACATCCTCATCTCATCAGCGACCTGACAGTTGCTGAAAACGTCGAGGTCCCGCTGGTGTTTCGAGGTATTTCCAGAGTTCAGCGAAGGGAGTTGGTCGAGAAGGCGCTGAATCGAGTCGGCCTCCAAGATCGGATGAACCATCTGCCCGGACACCTATCCATCGGACAGCAGCAGAGAGTGGCGCTTGCCAGGGCGATAGTGGCTCAACCGGAGATCGTTGTTGCTGACGAGCCTACAGGACGCCTGAATACTCGTTCCGGGAGGGAGCTCATGGAGATGCTCCTGCAGATCAACCGCTCGGGGACCTGCGTTGTTTTGGCAACTCACGATGCTGACCTGGCCGACATGGCAGAGCGGACCATTGATCTTGTTGATGGCAGGATCGTGACATAGCTTGGGCTTGTTTTGCATACAGACAAACTAGAGTCCATGTTTAGGCAGGGAAAGGAGTCTGTCGGTATGAGAAGAGTGCGTTGTAAGTCCTTGATCCTAACAGTCTTTGCGATAGCGGTCTCAGTCATTGGAGCGCAACTTGTTGCAGTCGCTCAGGAAGGCGGAGCAACTGGCCAGGTAGACGTAGTCGAACTCACTTTGGAGGATACGATCCGGTTGGCGGTCTCAAGCAGCAATGCAGTCAAGATAGCCATGCTTGACCAGCGCCTTGCAGAGATCGCCCTGCTCGAGCAGACTGCGATGGGCGAAGAGAATGTATCGGCTGAGGCACGGAAGTCTGCGGAGCAGGCTTATGCTGACGCGCAAAAAGCAGTAGAAGACGCTATCAAGAGTGCTGCAGTCTCTGCAGAGTCCAGCTACTACTCACTGCTGAAGGCATTCGATAGGGTTGCGTCTGCAGAGAGGGCGCTCGAGGTTAGCGAAAACCAGCTTGAGACAGTCAGGGTCAAGTTCGAGGCTGGGATCGAGAACAAGAGCGCATTGGAATCCGCCGAGCAGGGTGTGGTCTCTGCTGAGAAGTCGTTGCGGGATGCGCGGTTTGCACTTGAGACAGAGATGATCCGCTTTAACTTGGGTGTAGGCCTGGACATCTCGACTCAGGTGAGGCTCGTGCATGAGTTCAAGTATGAGCCTGTGGAGGTCGACCTTGAGGAGAGCATAGCGTTTGCTATGGAAAACAGGGATGATATCCAAAAAGCCGTGCTCTCACTTGAGAAGGCTCAGACGGATCTCGAGCGAAGAAGGCAGATCCCCGGTTACACCAAGATCGACATTGAGCGGGCTGAGATCAGTTTGGCCAAAGCAGAGATGTCGCTTGAGTCGACTCGAACCAATGCTTTGATCGCTGTCCGAAATGCCTACTCCGGGTTGCTGGCTGCAGCTGCTACAGTCGAGTCCGCAGCTGAGTCGATCGAAAAGGCCAAAGACGCGCTGACCAAGGCGCAGACTAGGTACGACGCGGGACTGGCTACGCTCAACTCGCTCAAGGATGCTGAAAGAGCTTTGATAGACGCAGAGACCAAATATGCTCAGTCAGTGTACGACTACAACATGGCATACGCGAACTTCTGCCAGGCTATTGGGATTGACTACATCTCAGTCGACATGATCAAGATCGGAAACGGAGAGAGTGCCGATTAAGAGCCGGAGGGCTATGCTATGAACCTGACTCAGAAAAGAGCCGGCAAGGTCTTGCTCTGGAGCTGCGCGGTCTTGACAGTCGCTTTTTTTGGGCTCCCGTGCGTTGTTGACCACTTGGCTGTACACCTGTCGGCTGTGCCGGATAAGCACCTGTTTGTTGGTGCGTTTACGTGTGCGGCCTCTGATGACATAGAGATCAGCTCGCTTTCGTACGACAGCTTGATAGATGCGATTTTGGCTCAAAGCAGCGCAGTGCACCAAGCGGAGCAGGACTACGAGCTGGCAACGTTAAGAAACGCAAATTCTGCAAAACTGTGGGATCCTGATGTCAGTGTATCTGGAGTGTTGGACCGCTTTGACGTGGTGGAGAATACGCACTCGCAGTCGGTGGCCTTGACCCTCAAGAACGAGGCCTCGGTGTTCGGTGGAACAGCCGGGATAAGTGCGACAAGCACCTATGACCCGACTGCCCGAGAGGTTAGTTTCCGAAATGAGCTGACAGTCTCCTATGCCAGGTCATTGACGACAGGCGGAATCGACGCTGCGCTTACAGATCTCAAGGAGAGATTGGCAGTCTTGCAGGCAGACAAGGCCTATACAGATCGTATCAGCGAGGTTGTAAATCAAGGAGTTGCAGGCCTGTCCGAGGTCATAAGGCAGAGGAACGGCCTGATAACGTCTGCAGTCAGACTGGAGCTCGCAGCCTATGGCAGGACTGTCGCGGAAGAGAAGTTCAGGTATGGGGCAGTAGCGGCTTCGGCTCTGGCTGAGGCTCAGGATAGTGTCAATAGCGCCACCAAGTCGTATTTTGACAACCTGGCCTCCTATAGGGACAGGTTGTGGAAATTGTCGCGAGATATAGGGTTGTCGGGCATTTCTGACAGTTTAGTAGACTCCCAGCTTGAGCGGGCTAGGGAGGTGTCTGCCAACTTCTTGGCGCTCCCCCCGCTCGATGGCGAGAGAGCGGAGGAAGCTGCAGCAGAGCTTCTCACTGCTCTCATGAGCTTGATCTTGTTGCCTGACCCTGTTGTGCGAAGCGTGGACAGCCTTTACGAGCAATGGGTTGCTGAGCTGGCGACTGATGAAGACATACTCAGCCTGCCTGCTATGCAGATAAACAGACTCAACCTGGAGATCCAGAGGCTTACCCTGCTGAAAAACGAACGCGATCTTGGGTGGCAGTTGAACGCCTCTGTGAGTGGGGGTTGGGCCGACTACAAGCAGGAGGGCGGCAGGTACTTTGATGAGACGGTTGTCAGAGGCACTGTAGCTGTGACGTTCCACAAGCAGCTCTTGGGGAGTTCGAAGACCGAGCTTGAGATGGAGTTGGACATAAACCGTTCAAAACTCGAGTCAGAAGCCGCAGCTGCCCTATTGGATTTCCAGAGGCAGTTGGCAAATCTCAAGAGAGCTGTAGAGGACAAGGAGTACGCAAGGGAGGCAGCCAGGCGGTCTCTTCAGGATTCGACAAAGTTGTGGGAGTTCACTGTTGCGAAATACACGGCCGGTATGGCTACAGGGACAGACGTGCTTACAGCTGCGCTGTCGCTGCTTGAGGCAGAGTCGTCCTTGAGGGCGGCAGAGATCGATTGTGTGAATGCAAAACTGCGTTACCTTACTGCGATCGGGCAGTCACTCTAGATTGGATGGAGGCAGAGCAACGTGAGCCTTGCCGAGCAGATACAAACCAGGCCAAAGCCGATTCGTGAGCCCTTGGTGCGACTCGTCAACGTGACGAGGACGTTCAGAGTCGGCAACCAAGAGGTACACGCTCTAAGAGGTGTAAGCTTGGACGTCTACCAGGGCCAGTTGGTCGTCATCAGAGGGCCTTCCGGCTCCGGCAAGACGACTCTGGTGAACATCATGGGAGGCCTGGATCAGCCGACTTCCGGACAAGCCTTTTACAAGGGACATGACTTGAGCAAGCTCTCAGACCATGCTTTGACAGACCTGCGGAGGCGAGAGATCGGCTTTGTCTTTCAGTCTTTTGCTTTGATAGAGGTGCTGACTGCATATGAGAACGTCGAATTGCCACTGCGTATGGTCCGGATGAGTGCATCGGAGAGGGCGAGACGTATCAGAGAGTGCCTTGAATGGGTTGGGCTCGACAAGCGGGCTCAGCACAGAGCTTACGAGCTGAGCGGCGGCGAGCAACAGCGCGTCGGCATCGCCAGGGCCCTTGTCAACGAGCCGTCACTGATATTGGCTGACGAGCCCACCGGTGAGCTAAACCAGGAGACCGCGCAGAGAGTTATGGAGCTTTTTAGAAGGATCGTTCGAGAGCAAAACCGGACGGTCTGTGTAGTGACTCATGATCCTTTGGTGGCTGAGTATGCGGATGTGACTTTTGAGATCGTCGACGGTCTATTGGTGGGGGAGAGTGACACTCATGCGTAGACGCATATTGCACATCGTAGCTCTGGCGGCGTTGTTAGCTACCACGGTGCTGGTGCCGGGATGCCGATTACTGCCCAAGGAGGAGTTGCAGGAGGTACCGACACTTCTCCCCCCTCCTGAGGAGCGCAGGAGGTTGGTGCAGGTAGTCCGCGGGTACATCGCTGAGGAGATGCGCAAGACCGCCAGGGCCGAAGCTGTGCGGGAGGAGTTCCTTTACTTCACCCAATCCGGACGGGTAAAGGATGTATTTGTCGAGTATGGTCAGTGGGTTGAGGAAGGCGAAGTCCTGGCTGCGTTGGAGACGGGCGACCTCGAGTACAACCTCCAGAGAGCCCGGCTAGACTTAGAATCCGCAGAGATAAGCCTCAAGAAGACCAAGCTCGAAAGGGAGCTCGGCGGCAACGTATCCGATCTCGATCTCAGGTTGGCCGAGATCAATTATGAGAGGGCGCTGCTCTCTTACCAAAGAGTCAATGAGCAATACGAGGCTTCCGTGCTCAAGGCGCCTTTTGCGGGGCGAGTGACGACAGTCGCAGTCAAGACCGGTGATGAGATCAGAGAATACCAGAATTTGATCCAGATCTCCGATCCCTACAACCTTCAGCTCGTAGTGGAAGTCACTGTGTCTGATCTTGACAAACTGCAGCCCGGACTGCCTCTGCGACTCGAGTACACCAGAGGCCAGTGGGTGACTGGCAGAATCACCAAGGTCCCAAAGCGGGGCGATAGATTGCCGGACGGTGAACAAGACAGACGTGTCTTGATAGAGCTGGACGATCCAGATCTCGAGTTTCAGTTTAGAGCGCTGCATTCTATCGTCATTTTGGTGAGAGAGAATCCGGATGCGCTCAAGATCGACCGTGCTGGAATCCGTGAGTACTTCGGCAGGGTCTATGTGCGCAAGGTCGAAGGCGACCTGACCACCGAGGTCAATGTTGTAACAGGCATAGAGAGTACGACTGAAGTTGAGATCCTCGAAGGACTCGAAGAGGGAGACCTGGTGGTTGCGAAGTAGGTCCGTGCGGCTCCTCACCGGCTTAGCAGAAGTCAGACTGCCTCAGCACCGCTGGCTGTTTAGGCGCTTCAGCTTAGGGGGTTGACTTGATGGCGTTCTTCTCCGTCTTTTGGATGGTGCTGAAACGCGTATGGAATAACAGAAGGCTTGAAGCCAACCTGCTACTGGCCCTTATTGTGGCACTGTCAGTAATCGCTAGTGTGCCCATATACACTGACGGCGCGCTTCAGTATGTCCTGGTCAAGCAGTGGCATCAGTCCGGCAGCAATCAGGCAAACTGGGCTCCAGGCTCCATGATGATGTGGCATACGTCGCAAACTCGGCTGCCTAGGGATAAGTACATTGAGCTTAGCGGTTTTTTGGAGCAAGAAGCCGAACGCAAGATAGCTATGCCGCTCATAAGGCACCAGCGCTATGCGACAGTAGACAACCCGCTTCCTAAGGGGACTGCTGAGGGCACCAAGTACGGCAGGTTTACTGTACTTAGCGACTTCTACGATATGATCGAGTTGATCGGCGGGCGATTCCCAGAGGATACTGACCCTACTGCAGGCGAACCTGTTGAGGTTCTCATATCTATCCAGTGTATGGAAAATCTTGAGTTTGTGCTCGGGCAGTCGTACCAGTTCACCTATGTGCTCAATCCTAACCCCGACGCAGGCAGGTATGAGAGAGTTCACCAACAGCTGCCATTTCAGATCGTGGGAGTTTTTCAAGCCAAGGACGAGTACATGACCTCGGCAGAATTCCACATGAGCCCGGTGTTCAGAGAGAACCTCTTTGTGACAGAAAAGACCTTTGAAAATCTTATAAGCATGGAAGGAATCGATATCGGCTGGGTCACCTGGTATTGGCTGTTTGACCACAAAGATGTCAGAATACACGATCTCCCCAATCTAGTGGAGGGAATGATAGCGCTCGAATCTGAAGCTGCCCAGATCTCCCCGGCAGTTCGCTGGAGCAGGAGCCCGCTTTACTTGTTCCAGAGATTCGTCGGGCAGGCGCAGGTTCTGAGGACATTGATGTTCGCTCTCAGCATACCGATCTTGGGAATAGTTCTTTACTACATTGTTTTGGCAGCCCAATTGATGATAAACAACAGGCGGACTGAGATCGCAATGCTCCAGAGCCGCGGCGCAAGCAAGCTTCAGATATGCGCAACGTACGTGATCGAGTGGTGTATACTCGGAGTCCTTGCGTTGGCTGTAAGTCCATATCTCGGCCTTTTGATAGCCCAGGTCATGGGCGCTTCGCGAGGGTTCTTGAGTTTCGTTGATCGCGAACCGCTGCCTGCTCAGCTGTTCTCGGATCCTTATGTATTTGCCTCTGCAGCCATGGCACTGACTGTTGCTTTGATAATCGTGCCAGTGTGGTCTGCTGCCAGGCAGTCCATAGTCAGCTACAAGCAGGAGGTCAGCCGCAAGCACCGCAAGCCTTTGTGGCAGGTAATACCTGTAGACCTGATCCTCCTCGTGTTCGCGGGCTGGGGATACTACACTCTTCGTAAGCAAGCCGAGGCCGGCATGGTGGATCAGACCATTATTCTCAACCCCTCCCTTTTCTTGATCCCTGCTATCTTGATGCTCGGCGTCGGCCTGCTCACTCTAAGGATTTTCCCGTGGATCATCAGGCTTCTTGACAGGTTTACCTCCAGTTGGTCTGGGATCGCTTGGAATATGACACTCAAGCAGCTGCACAGATCTCCGGAGCAGTATAACCCACTGATATTGTTGATCATCCTCACATTGGCGCTTGGAATCTACAGTTCGTCAACAGCGAGGACAATGGACCGCAACTTCACGGACAGGCTGAGTTATCAGATGGGCGCCGAGGTGGTCATCTCTGAGACGTGGGTTGAGACCATTCCGCCAGAGGTGCTATTGGCAGCGCCTGGCGGGGAAGAGAAGGTAGAGGCCCAAGAGCCTAGGGTTTTTGAGCCGCCCTTTTACGTGCACGAGTCTCTGGAGGGCGTAGAGGCGGCTGCTCGAGTCATGAAGCTCAACGGGACCATAGTCAGCCCCGGCAGATACGGTGCCAGTATTCTGGCGATCAACCCTCACGAGTTTGCCAAGGTCGCGTGGCACAGGGAAGACTTGCTCGATCACCATATCAACAGCTATTTGAACCTGTTGATCTCGAGGCCAGGTGGCGTACTGGTTGAAGCCAGTGCTCTCGAGCGAGCGCAACTAAAGCCTGGAGACATGATCTCTGTTCAGTTGCGTGGAGTTGCTGATCCGCTCCAATTCCAGATACTTGCTCCTGTTAAATACTGGCCAACCCTGTATCCGGATGAGGGGCCTTTCGTGATCGCTGACATTGACTATGTGAGGAGCGTCCTTCCGATTGAGCCGTACGACGTCTGGCTCAAGTTGACACCGGATGCCTCCTTGACTCAGATTGTTGACGAGCTGCGCAACGAGGGTGTCTACGTCTCAAGTGTGAAGGACCTGAGGAACATGTTGATCGAAGGTATACGCGACCCGCAGAGGATGGGGCTTTACGGCATGTTGTCCACAGGGTTTCTCGTGGCGGCGCTCATAACAGTGATGGGGTTCTTGCTTTATACATTCCTGTCCTTGCGCAGCAGGATGCTCCAGTTTGGCGTGTTGAGAGCTATAGGGCTTAAGGTCAAGCAATTGATGTTGATGCTTACATATGAACAGGTGTTCACGACTGGCCTTGCAGTAGTGGTTGGCACAGTGCTGGGCGAGCAAGTGAGCAACTTGTTTTTGCCAATGCTCAGGCTGAGTGTAGACTCTCAGAAGGATGTGCCGCCGTTCTTGGTTGTAGTCGAGTGGGCTGACAAGCTGAAGATCTATCTAGTCCTAGGAGCGGCTTTGTTAGTCGGTTTGATTGGACTGCAGATCTTCATATCAACCCTCAAGATACACCAGGCGGTCAAACTGGGCGAGGATCAGTAGCGTAGCCCGGTAGCCGGAGGTTGATTTGTGATGTCGATAGAACCTGTGCGACAGGAACCTGCTTTTGGCGAACCATATATCATCTGTGAGAACCTGGTCAAGATCTATCAGGTAGCGGATATTGAGGTCTTTGCCCTTCAAGGCCTTGATATGGTCATACGCAGGGGAGAGCTGATGGCTATCATAGGTGCCAGCGGCAGCGGCAAGTCGACTCTTCTTAACATCCTCGGCGCCCTCGATAGCCCGACCGGAGGCAAGGTGTTTGTCGGCACACGCAACCTGAGCAAGCTTACCCAATCGGAAGCAGTGAAGTACAAGAGGCAGGTCGTGGGATTTGTTTGGCAGAACGTATCCAGAAACCTCGTACCCTATCTCTCTGCGTTGGAAAACGTCGAGCTGCCTATGATCATCAACGGCACTTACGATCCTGACTGGGCTAAGGAGTTACTGCATGCGGTTGGGCTCGGCGATAGGATGTACCACAGGCCAAACGAGCTCTCTGGTGGTGAACAGCAGAGGGTTGCTATTGCCATAGCTCTTGCCAACAAACCCGAGCTGCTCCTGGCGGACGAGCCTACGGGGTCGCTCGACAGGCGGTCAGGCAAAGTCGTCCTCGATGTCTTCCGCAAGGTAAGGGATATGTACGGAGTCACAGTGGTGATTGTCACTCATGACATGAGCATGGCAGCGGCAGTTGACAGATATGTCAGAATCGCCGATGGCAAGATCAGCAGCGAGTCTGTCAGACGGGTAGCGGATATACCTCTTGAGGAGCGGCACGAAGCCCTCGAGGGCGAGGAAGTCGAGGCCACGCACGAGGAATACATAGTCCTCGACTCTGCAGGGAGACTGCAGATTCCAGAGGAACTCAGAGCCCAGCTCAAGATAGCAAACAGAGTCAAGCTGCACATGGAAGACGGCAAGATCGTGATCTTGCCGCCGGATGACATCGAGTAGCCGCATGTAGTCACTACCAAGCCCTCTGAACTCCTGTGACGACGGCAGCGTGTTCAGTCAGCGCGGCCAGGTCGTCCATATTGACCAGGTTGAGGTCGTTCTTGCCTACTGCTCCCGCTATCATGGCCATCTCTTGTGTCGACGCCTTGACGAAGTTAGCGATTGACTTGGCTGCAAGCTCTATGTCGAGCTTGTCTCCGTGCTTCCCCCAGTAGAGATAGAGCTCTGCAGGGCTTGTGCCCGGCGGGAGCTTCTCTGCCTGGCCATAGACCATGGCGGTCAGCACGGACTGGGCGGAGTAGACAGCGTCAGCTCCGAGCGCGAGCGCTTTCATGAAGTCACCGGCGTCTTTGAGCCCGCCGCATGCGATCAAGCTGATGTTCGCCCTTACTCCTCTCTCTACCAGATATCGGTTTACCCGCGGGATTGCGTATATGATCGGCAGTCCCACGTTGTTGATAATCACCTCTGGTGAGCCTGCAGTACCTCCTTGAGCGCCGTCCACAGTGATGAAGTCGCACCCTGCATCTACTACGTGCGCGAGGTCTGCCTCGATTCGGCCTGCGGCTATCTTTGCACCAATGGGCACCCCGCCTGTCAGGGATCTTAGCCTCTCGACCACTGCTTTTAGATCGGAGGGGGACGACATCTCCTTGTGCCTGATCGGCCGAGTGACGCTTTGCCCTGGCCTGACACCCAGCTGTCTGGCTATGTCTTCATCCATGTCGTCGCCTTCGATTACCTCCGGGAGGCCTGCCAGAGCACCTTGGCCAAATCGGATCTCTATGGCGTCTGCCCGCCTCAGTTCGTCCTCAGAGTTTCCATATCTGGCCCTGTTGAACTGGACTATATACTTCCTCGCATACCTTCTCTCTGCCTCGCAGAAACCAGCGTCACCGGAGTTGGTAGCCGTCCCTGCCCTAGCGCTTGCCTTTGCAACAGCAATCTTCGTCGCCTCCGTGACGGAGAGCCCATATGCCATGGCGCTGATCATTATCGGAGTCTCCAGCTCGAGCGGCCTCGCAGCTTTCGCTCCTATCACAGCCTTTGTGCGCACTTTGAACGGGTCGACCGGAAAGGTATCTATCATCGCAGGTAGAAAGACAAGGTCATCGAGCCCCATGAACTCTCTACTGGATCCATAAGGCTCCATGACAGGCTTGCCGTGTTTGGCACGCTCGGCAATGGCCGCGAGTCTAAGCAACGAGTACCCGTGGACATTTTGCGGCCCCTTTATTGTTTCAACCTCTCGCATTCGCTCGAGCAGCTTTTCAATCAATCCCTGGATAAGCGCTTCACCTATCATCGATGTTCCTCCCGCTCTGGTGTATCTCGCATGTCTGCCCGCCATTAGTCTCTGCGAACGGCACGCATTGGATTCGCAGAGCTAAGGAGGTGTTAGATCATACAGAAGGATGGTAGAATGATGTGTAGAACACAGCAGTGTTGGTTCACTTCCTTGAATGTGTGGTGAAAGCAGTGTCTGAACTAGTGACTAGACCCAAGGACAGCCTTGGGCAGTTCGATATCTTGGTGATCGGAGGCGGAGTAGTCGGGACAGCTATCGCGAGGTCGCTTGCAAGGTATAGGTGGAAGACAGCACTCGTGGAGCGGTTTGCGGAGCTATCTTTTGGTACCAGCAAGGCAAATAGCGGCATTGTCCATGCTGGGTTCCACTCTACACCGGGGACTCTCAAGGCCGAACTGTGCTCCAAAGGTTGCCTGATGTTTCCGGACTTGACGTCAGAATTGGATGTCGAGTACAAGCAGAACGGCGTGATCATGGTGGCAATGTCTGACGAAGAGACTGACAAGCTCCATATGTACCTGAAGCAGGGAGAGGAAAACCGTGTGCCTGGAATGCAGTTCCTCTCAGGCGATGAACTCAGGTCTCGTGAGCCGAATCTCTCCGACAGAGTGGTTGCAGGAATATTCGCACCTACCGGCGGGGTTGTATCTCCTTTTGAACTGACCCTCGCACTTGGCGAAAACGCCGCTGCAAACGGCGTATCAGTGTTCCTCGAGACAGAGGTCACGGGCATGGAAGTCCGGGATCGCAGTATCGTGCAGGTCAATACCAACAAGGGCAGCATTGTTGCGCGCCTTGTCATCAATGCTGCGGGGCTCTATGCAGACAAGGTAGCGAACATGGCCGGGGATTATTCGTTTACCATCCGCCCGAGGAAAGGCGAGGAGTACCTGCTTGACAAGCGGCTGGAAGGGACCGTGCACTCTACGATTTTCCCTCTTCCAACGCCAGTTTCCAAGGGTATTCTCGTGATCCCCACTGTGCATGGAAACCTGATGCTTGGCCCAACAGCGGAGGACACAGATGACAGGGAGGACCTTTCTACCACCTTTGAGGGATTTCAGCAGATATTCTCTATGTGCTCGAAGATGGTAAACGGCCTGTCTCCAAGCGATCTCATAGCTACGTTTGCCGGATTGAGGCCCGCGTCCAACAGGGATGACTTTGTCATTGGACCCTCCGAGCAGGCCCGCAATTTGATAAACGTTGGAGGCATCGAGTCCCCCGGACTCACTGCCGCCCCTGCCATAGCAGAGATGGTCCTTGAGATCGTCAAGGATATGTCGAGCGACCTTGGGTTGCCTATTGAGGAGAACGAAGACTACGATCCGACTAGGCCGGGTGTCCGGCGCTTCAGGTGTATGACAGATGAGCAGAGAGCTGCTGCAATAGCAGAGGATCCGCTGTTTGCTCGGATCGTCTGCCGGTGTGAACAGGTGACCGAAGCGGAGATAGTCGATGCCATCAGACGGGGCGCGAGGACTCTCGATGGCGTCAAGCTGCGGACACGTACTGGAATGGGCCGTTGCCAAGGCGGCTTCTGCACGTCGAGAGTGATGAAGATACTCTCGAGAGAACTCGGCATTCCGATGACGTCCATAACCAAGAGAGGCGGCGAGTCGCGCATTCTCTTGTATGAGATCAAGGAGCTTCTAAGCGCCTCCTCTGACTCGGTCGGGGCTGTTGATTCGGATCGCACCTTATCCTCTGGGGCATCTGTAGATACGTCAGGTGGTGACAGCAAAGCATGACAGCATCAGTGCAGGAACGGGATTTGGTCGTAATAGGCGGCGGCCCAGCAGGGCTTGCAGCCGCCCTGGCTGCCAAAGAAGACGGTATTGACGATGTGCTCATCATAGAGCGCAGCGATGAGCTTGGCGGCATTCTCAATCAGTGTATTCACAACGGTTTTGGCATTCACTTGTTTGAGAAGGAGCTGACCGGGCCGGAATACGCGGAGCGATTTATCAAGGATGTAATGAAAGAGCAGATCGAGTGTCTCACAGGCACAGTCGTCACTGGGCTGAGCCGTGAGCGTGAGATTACCGCGGTAGGGCAGGAAAGCGGGCTGCTCAAGATCAAAGCAAAAGCGGTAGTCCTCGCAATGGGCTGCAGAGAACGAACGCGCTCAGCCATACATATACCCGGAGACAGGCCTGCTGGTGTGTTTACAGCCGGCACGATACAGCAGTTGATCAACTTGGACGGCTATCTGCCTGGAAAGACAGTAGTGATCTTGGGATCCGGAGACATCGGGTTGATAATGGCTAGGCGGCTGACTCTTGAGGGTGTCAAGGTCCAAGGAGTAGTTGAGATCATGTCCTATCCGGGCGGACTCAACAGAAACATCGCCCAATGCCTCAACGACTTCGGCATTCCTCTGTATTTGAGTCATACAGTGGTCGAGATTCGCGGCAAAGAGAGAGTCGAAGGAGTCGTAGTGGCTCCGGTGGATAGCCGCAGGGTGCCTATACTTGATCGGAGTTTCTACGTGCCTTGTGATACGATCGTGCTTTCTGTAGGACTGATCCCAGAAAACGAGCTTTCGAGGATGGCGGATGTGAGACTGTCCTCAACTACGTCCGGTGCGTATGTGGACGAAAACCTGCAGACGAGCGTCGACGGAATCTTTGCTTGCGGCAATGTGTTGCACGTTCATGACGTGGTAGACTTCGTCACTCGAGAAAGCTGGAGAGCAGGAAAGAACGCAGCCCGGTTTATCAAGTCCGGGCTACCTCAATGCGGCATTGCGGTTAAGCCCGGCAAGAATGTGAGGTACGTAGTACCTCACATGGTCAGCGGTGAACAGGATGTGGAGTTTTTCTTGAGAGCCTCAAGGCCAATGGGAAGATCTGTCCTCAGCATACAGCCCGGCCTTCGCGAGGTGAGGCAGCGCATAGTCAAACCGAGTGAGATGATATCGGTCACCTTGTCGGCTGATGTGATTGCCAAAGCCAAGTCCTCCGGTGAAATCCGCTTCGAACTAGACGAAAGGGGGACAGGGCAGTGAACACTTCTGATAAGCGGGAACTGATCTGCATATCGTGCCCCTTGGGTTGTCAACTCAGCGTGGACGTGTCTGATGGCAAGCCAGTGAGTGTAAGCGGCAACCAGTGCAAGAGGGGAATCGTTTATGCTGAAAGCGAGATCTTGAACCCGAGGAGGATCTTGACCACTACTATCAGGATAAAGGGCGGAGTTGTCTCGCAGCTTCCGGTGAGGACCAAGGAGCCAATTTCGAAGGACCTAATGATGCAAGCTATGCGGGAGCTGCGCAAATATGAGGTAAACGCTCCGGTCGAATTGGGCGAAGTGATTGTCTCTGATCTCTTAGGCACCGGTGTGGATGTCATAGCGAGCCGGACTGTGGTGAAGGCCGAATAGCTGTGAACAGCGCCGGCAGGCTGAGTGCCGGCGCCCGTTGGCCTCAATTGGTTGAGACAGCGCTTTGTGGTGGTGAAGATCCAATTTGTAGTATATGATATACGATGTAGCGGGAGTGGCGGAAGGAGGGTCACCTATGGGCAAGCGGCTCTACAGGTCCAAGGATGGGCGGATCCTAGGAGGAGTCATTGCCGGACTTGGCGAGTATCTCGATGTCGATCCTGTGCTGCTGCGGCTTATCCTGGTTATCGGGATATTTGTTACTGGCGGTTGGTTGCTACTAGCTTACTTCGCAGCCTGGGTAATAGTGCCTGACAAGCCTGAGGGCGCTGGGGCAGAGGGCGCATCAAGCAGTGATTCCACAGAGCTTGGTGAGCGTGTCAAGCAATCAGTGCAGGAAATGGTTGACGAAGGAGCTAGGCTTGCCAGAGAAATCACCGCAGGCCTTCGAAGCTCAATGGCTGAGTCAGACAAGTCTGAAGGCAGGAGCGACACCTCAGAAGCCGCACCTGAGGAGTCTGGCGGAAGCAATGGCGCACGGATCCTAGGCATTCTGCTTATTGCAGGCGGTGTAATCGCCCTGCTTAACAAGATATTTTACTACGTGTTTAGGGCAAATCTAGTGGTACCGATCACTCTGGTTGTCTTGGGCATAGCTCTCATAGTGTCGGGAAGGAGGAACTAGTCTATGTCGAGCAGGCTTTTTTCAGGCACGCTGCTCCTTCTCGCAGGGGTGCTCTTGCTCTTTGCCAATATGGGCGTCATACCACCGGGCTTTTGGCACAACTTGATTAGCTTGTGGCCATTGCTCTTGATTGCACTGGGGCTGGGGATGATTTTCAGAAAGGGTATCCTAGCTCTATTATCGCCTTTGGTTTTGGTATTGATGGTCGTATTGGCATTTACAATGCCTGTTGAGTACTACGGCGACGGCAAACACGTTTCATTTAGGCAAGCGCTCGACGATGCTGTGACTGAGGCCCGTTTGGTGATTAGTACAGGTGCCGTTGATCTGAGGCTGCGAGGCAGCGAAAGCGGTTCGACAGACTTGATCTTCGCGACCGAGCACGTGTACACCAATCCAACGGTTTGGTCCTACAGGCTGGACCGGTCCAAAGCTGTGGTGAGAGCAAGTAGAAGCGCCAGGTCTGTTTTTGGGTTTTCTCGCAGAGGCTCTTGGGTTGAGTCCCTTAGAACAGACGTCACAATCAGTACATCCGTCCCTTGGGAGATAGAGCTCAATGCCGGGGCTTCGAGTGTCAGCATGGACTTGAGAGACGTCGTTGTTCAGAGACTAGACATCAATGGCGGAGTAAACAGGGTTGATGTCGAGCTCGGGGACAGGGCTGATCGAGCTAGCGTCAACATATCAGGCGGACTTGCTTCGGTCAGTCTGACAGTCCCCTACGAGGCGGGAGTCAGAGTCGACATGGATGCGGCCTTTGTTGGCCAGAATCTCAAGGCCATGGGGTTTCAGCGCAGAGACGGAGTGTGGTTTTCACCTGGCTATGACACAGCGTCCAAGTTCATAGACATCCATCTAGAAGGTGGGTTGAGTTCTTTCAATATCCATTTCTTGCCTGACAGGGGTGTTGTCCTGTAGCGTGGGGCGGTCCAGACGACTGCTTGGGTTCCTCCCTTAGTTAGCTCCGGATAGAGGCGCAGAGCCATCCAGACCGCTTTGGCAGACGCAGTAAGGGCTGAGTGCAGCAGTAGATTGAGGCGCGTAGCTGGGAGCGGACTTGCATCAGAATGGGATCAAATTGGGACTTGAATTGTAGGTAGGTTTTTGCTAAAATGACGTCAATATCAAGGGTATCTTAGCACATAGAGCTGAGATCAGCCTAGAAAGGACGAGCAGAGATGAGAGAGTTGAGCGAAAAGCAAGTCAAAGTAGTATTGCCTGAAAAGGACATTCCGAGGCAGTGGTACAACATCCTGGCTGATATGCCTACAACGCCAAAGCCAGGGCTCAATCCGATCACCAAGAAGCCCCTTACTCCTGAAGATTTACTTCCTATTTTCCCGATGGACTTGATCCTACAAGAGACCAGCAGTGAACGCTGGATCGACATTCCCGAAGAAGTACTGGACATCTACAGGCTATGGAGGCCGAGCCCTATGTACAGGGCGAGACGGCTAGAGCAGGCACTCGGGACTCCCGCGCGCATCTACTACAAGTACGAGGGAGTCAGTCCTGCAGGCAGTCATAAGCCTAACACTGCGATTCCCCAGGCCTATTTCAACAAGAAGGCTGGCATCAAGCGATTGGCCACTGAGACCGGAGCCGGACAGTGGGGCAGCGCTCTCAGCTTGGCATGCACCTACTTCGGACTAGAGTGCACAGTGTATATGGTAAAGGTCAGTTATCACCAGAAGCCTTACCGCAGGTCGATGATGGAGGTATGGGGCGCAGAGGTAATAGCCAGCCCGAGTGACAGGACTGAGACGGGCCGTAGGATCTTGGAGAGAGAGCCGGATTGCCCAGGTAGTCTCGGTATGGCGATCAGTGAGGCAGTCGAGGACGCTATGTCGCGCAAGGACACCAACTACTCGTTGGGCAGCGTTCTCAACCACGTCTTGCTCCACCAGACAGTCATTGGGCTCGAGGCTCAAAAGCAGTTTGAGTTGATTGACGACTACCCGGATGTAGTCGTAGGCTGCTGTGGCGGTGGCAGCAACTTCGGCGGATTGGCGTTCCCATTCCTCGCAGACAAGTTTGCAGGCAAAAAGGTTAGAACTGTTGCTGTGGAGCCGACTGCATGCCCCACGCTGACCAAGGGGCACTTCGCTTATGACTATGGTGACAGTGCAAAGATGTCGCCGATTGTTCAGATGTACACCCTTGGCCACGACTTCGTCCCTGCGGGTATCCATGCAGGCGGTCTGCGGTATCACGGCGCTTCGCCCATTGTAAGCCAGTTGGTGCATGACGGCATCATTGAGGCCAAGGCCGTGGGCCAAGAGGGAGTATTTGAGGCCGCCATACTCTTTGCGAGGACCGAAGGCATACTACCAGCTCCAGAGTCTGCACACGCCATCAAAGGTGCGATCGATGAAGCCCTTGAGGCGAAGGAAGCTGAAGAAGAGAGAGTCATCCTCTTCTGCCTGAGTGGCCACGGGCACTTCGACCTATCGGCGTACGACGAGTACCTTGCGGGCAATCTCGTTGACGTCGAGTACCCTCAGGAGAAGATCGACGAGGCGCTAAAGAGCCTCCCACAATGCGACATAGCTTGAGACGGTAACGCCGGAGGTTTGATTAGGCGCACTTTGATCAGGTGCGCGAACCTGCCGTCTGTTTTTGACCGCGATTAAGCCACACAGTGATACTAGAGGGCCCCTAGGGCCCTCTTTGCTATCCCCTCCAAATCGGGCTCAAAGGACTCCACCTGTCATCACTCGGTTCTACTGCGGCATACTTCGGATTGCAGTTGCATATGTTTGCCTGAGAAGGTTACCAAATCATCCGTGCCGTCCAACAACAGCGCCCTGCAGCATGTCGGCATATCACTGCGGTTTGGACGAGCGCCGCGTTGCTGGATTCAGTCGCTCCACACGGACTCGACCGAGCTTAGGCCTGGCGAGGCGCGGGTGTTTCTTAGTGCAGGAGGAGAGACAGATGGCAGACTTTGTTGCTGCAAGCCGATTTGAACACCACTTCTGGCTTCAGATCATGAGAGATCATGCAGCATTTCTGAGTGGTGCCTTGCCCTGTGAGGCTACAGACCTGAGACAGCAGGCAGAATGCTTTGTGAGAGAGTTTGAGGGACTGCTCGGCGTTGCTAGAGATCTCGATAACGCTCCGGCTTCCAAGTGGGAGACGTTTGCATGTGAAGTGCAGTCTGCCGTTGAGGGCCTCGGGACGTTCAAACTCAACCTACTCGCTATGATGCTCAAGCGGGAGGTTAATGTCACTCTGACTCCGACCTTTGTAAATCACATGGTCAATGAACTCGAGGATTACCTTATGATCCTGCACTTCTTATCAAAAGGGCAGGTGCCCGTCGTCAAGAACGCTGTTCCGCTTCACCTGCTGTGGCTAAGAGATGGTCAAGGCCACGCCCGGTATATCGCATGCAATCTCGACTACACCGATTACGATCTTATAGATGAGGCAAACCATTTCGCAGAGCGCTTTCTGTTGCAGCACAGCGAGGCTAATGAGTACAGAGGCTTCTTGAGGACCTGCCTTGAGCACTTCCCGAGCCTAAAGAGGTTCAACAGCCGTGCAGGTGAAACTATGCAGGATTTCTACGACTACCTTGAGACTCTGCGACATCTCCTGAGCGAAGCAAGAGCTAAAGGCCCGCTTCAAGTTGCAGTTGTCGACCACATGATGAGAGAGTCGTGTTACTATCTGCACAAGCTGTGTGAAGCTGATCCGCAATCATCTGCGGTACCCAAGTGCGACCCGACTAGGCCTGCAGTAACAGGATAGCAGGCCAAGCCTGCGGCAGGAGTGGGACTTCATCGAGGAGAAGTAGTTGTCGACTGAAGTCTGGGGCATTATTTACAGATAGATGCAAGGAGACGGATACTCTATGAAAAAGCCGATTCGCAAGGTAGTCATACCCGCAGCCGGACTTGGGACGCGATTTTTGCCGGCAACTAAGGCGCAGCCAAAGGAGATGCTGCCCATAGTGGACAAGCCGTCCATCCAGTACATAGTCGAGGAGGCAGTTGCATCTGGGATTGAGGACGTGTTGATCATCACAGGTCGGAACAAGCGGGCGATTGAAGACCATTTTGACATTTCGTTTGAGCTCGAGGCGACGCTCAAGAAAAAGGGACAGAACGACCTGTTGCAGCTAGTCCATGAGATATCGGAGCTTGCCGACATTCACTATGTGCGGCAGAAGGAGCCTCTTGGACTTGGGCATGCAGTGTACTGTGCAAGGAAGTTCATAGGCGACGAGCCTTTTGCTGTTATGCTGGGCGATGACCTGGTATACAGTGAGGTGCCAGTCCTCAAACAGATGATCGACGTGTACGAGGAGTATGGAGGAAGCGTCGTCGGAGTGCAGACCGTGCCCAAGGAGCTGACCCATAGGTACGGTATATGCGATGTAGAGCCTATAGACGGCGAGGATCGAGTCTTTAGAGTCAGTGATTTGGTTGAGAAGCCATCTCCTGAGCAAGCGCCGGCCTCAAGACTGGCGATCATGGGAAGGTACATACTGGATCCCGCCATCTTTGACATACTTGAGCAGACACCTCCAGGAGCAGGCTCGGAAATCCAGCTTACTGACGCTTTGTGCGAATTGGCTAAGCGGAGTTCTCTACGCGCGTACGTATTTGAAGGCAGACGGTACGATGTAGGCGATAAACTCGGATTCTTGGAGGCCACCGTAGAATACGCTCTGCGAGACAACGAACTTGCAGATCCTTTCAGGCAGTACCTGAAGTCTGTTGTGGCAGGGATGGAGGAGTAGACGGCCCCTAGCTCTTGTGATTGCCGACTCTTGTGATTGAGTAATCCCATATTTCCATATTTGATGCAAGGAAGTGCAAGCTACTCAAAGCCTGCGTGCCCTAGGAGATTAGACAGCCTGGGGTGGCGCAGGCTTTTTTGCTTTGGGCGCGGACTTCCTTGCTTCAACAGACAAGGCCTGCAACTTCCCGCTCTCAGGCTATTAATTCTTGAGTAGAAAGAACGTAACTCGACTGGTATAGCGTGGACATGTCATACACATACTATGGGTAACATAACCTGATCGCGTAGCGCTTGACACAGAGAGGCTGGAGCCGGTTGTAGATGGGGTGGTAGTTTGAGGGCATCTGCGACTAGCGCTGTCCAAAAGGCACTTGTTGTCATATCGCTTGTCCTACTCTGCGTACTCTTGTACCAGCCCTGTGTTGTCGCGGGACAGATTGAGCTGTCTACCTCTGTCGAGGCCCTGGATGGCGGGGTATCAATTGACGGAAACAAGCTCGTTGTGGATGAGCGCGACCCGGTGGATAAGTGGAAGGTCACCTATCACATAACCGCTGTGCAAGCCGATCAAGTGTCCAGAATCTTCGCAGTCGACAGCTACGGACCTGGGTTGGCCGTAGAATCTGCACGTGCCACATCCGGCGATGTGTTTATCAGCCCGGCAGGCAAGAGAGGGTATGGACAGTCAATCGAATGGAGCGGTTTCTCACTGGAGCCCGGCGGCCGCGCCAGTCTCACTGTAGTGCTCGGAGTAGTGCTCGGAACATCAGGTAGTTCCGTCGGCCAAGACCGCGCACCGAGCAGAGATTATGTCTTAAACGCTGGCATGGTTGTGGAATTCGTTACTGGCCAGAGGGCTGAAGCCCACGAGTCAGTGGGCAAAGGATACTCCGTGGAGGTCCGCCGCAGACCGCAGGTGCTGTTGACGATGTCCTCGCC
This sequence comes from uncultured Clostridia bacterium, assembly GCA_900016865.1. Classification (GTDB taxonomy): domain Bacteria; phylum Bacillota; class DTU014; order DTU014; family DTU014; genus DTU014. The sequence continues at coordinate 44,471 of FIZI01000002.1, forward strand.
TGAGCTGGAGTGGTACATACGAAGACCGGGTGTCTACTATGTAAAGGCATTCCATGGAACTGTGGCCTCAAATGCTCTGGTCGTCATCAGCTTTTCTGATTTCACTCACCTCAAGAACGTTAACACAGGTGCAGTGATACCAGTGTACTACTCATTGCAGACTGAACACCCCGGGGTCCACGAGTGGATCTTGCCAGAGGAGCTCTCAGCGGTCTTCCTCGAGGTATTGCCATACGAGGAAGCCGTAGAATGGGCGCTCTGGCAACGAGTGATCCTTGAGGAGCAGAGCGTAGGTGAGTACATCGGCGGGGGGGTGATAACGTTCACGATGCAAAACGTGCAGGACGCGTTTGGTGGAGGCTAGACGTTCATCAGTACATCGGGGGCGAGAACAGAGGCTCGTCCGCAATCCCCAACACAGGAAGAATCTCTTAAGGAGGAAGAGACAATGAAGAAACTAGTGATTACCTTCGTCATGGCAGCCTTGGTGGTAGGATTGTTTACGGTAGTTGCGGGTGCAGTCCCTACTGAGCCTAAGGAGGCCCAAGTGTTTGCCGAGATCGGAGATGCCTCTGACGCGAGGGTCTGGCGCTTGACAGGTGGCTGGAATGAGAAGTGCAACACTACTCCGAGAAGCAAGGAAGTCACTGTCAGGGCATACGTTGCACAATGGGCCAGATGGGCAATGGACTACGCAGGCTGGGAGTGGTACGTAAAGAAGCCGGGTACATACTACGCAGACTGCATCACAGGTGAGATCCAGAGCAACGGCAATGTCACACTGTTGGTTGTTGGTATGGACGACCTGAAGTTCGTTGAAGGCCCGCTTGAGGGCAGCATCAACGACACAATCAAGACGTGGTATGGAGTGACCAGCGGCGGCCTGTGTGATACGCCTACGTGCCCGCCTACGAATCCTCCAGAAGAGTGGTTCAGCCCTGCTGAACTGAGCGAACAGAGCATCACGCTCTTCGACAGCGCTGAACTGCACAGTGGTTTGCGCTACAAGCTGTGGAACAAGATCGAGGTAGTGAACTGCAACACGGTCGGTATGTACGAGAATCAATTCGACATCACGTTGACATTGGACAATCAGGTTGACTGGATCGACGGAGATACCGGAGACTTCGACGATAAGGCGTTGCCTGGGTATCCTGGCGTTCTGTCCTAGTGGCAACAGACACTTAAGGGGGGCGTTCAAGCCCCCCTGGCCCTGCTCACAAACGCACCTGAATAAAGGCACTCAAATTGTCTGGCAATTCAGCTGCCAACAGATCGCATGCCTGTTTGTGTCGCAGCAGTAGGGGAATAGGTTGACGGGAGGAGTTAGCCGTGAGGACAAGCTTCTGGCGGGTAATGGTTGTGGCCTTGATCTTAGTCTTGGCCAGTTGCGGCGATGCCTTTGCTACGACTAGGGGGCCCTCGTTGGAGATAGACCCTTTGGTGATGGAAAGGCAAGTCGCTCCTGGCTCGGAATTGATATATGAAATAACCATTGAAAACCATGACCAGCTCGCGTCAGTGACACTCGAAGCTGAGGTCTTCGACATAAGGGAGGACATTAGAGGTGCTTACGCCCTAGTGCCTTTAGGTACTACTCCGTACTCACTGTCGCGATGGATTACCATAAGTCCCAGTAAATTTACAATACCGCCTGGCGGGTCTCAGGAGATTCGCGTTTCGGTCAGTGTGCCAAGGGGCATTGCAGGTGGACGATACGGAGCTGTAGGCGTGACTACGGCAATGCCGACCTCGGCTGCACCCGGAGACGCGTTGGTTGCCTCGACTGTTAGATTTCGCATGGCGAGCTTCATTGAGTTGGTTGTGACAGGAAGTATGCCCAGGATGGAAGCATACGCCGAGTATTTTGACGTCAGTCTATCCCGTGACCATCCTGAGCTGCGGGTACAAGTGGGAGACAATGCACTCGTCTTTGCGGCCGCAGTGAGGAATGAAGGCAATGTTCACGTTGTCGCCAATGGGCGCCTCACGATTTCTACAATGGACGGACGGACAGTTGCGCAGTTTCCGCTTGGAGGCGGGCGAGGGGTGATCATTCCTGGAGCTACTGTGGAATTGCGGTCGGTAATCAGAGCTGCTCTACCTCCTGGTGAATACAGGGCCAGAGCTGTAATCGACTACGGAACGCGCAGGCCGGTGGTAGCCAATACTACCTTCGTTGTAGCAGAAGACACTGTTGTTGCGGATGAGACGCATGGGACAGAGCTTCAGAAGTTCGCTGTACTACCGGATCAAGTGGATATGACTCTTAGGCCTGGCTCGATGAGATCGGCTGTGTTGGAGGTCGTCAACCGGGGCGAGGATGAGCTAGTACTCACTGGACAGGTACTGCCGCTGGCTTACGACGCGGTTGGCGTGCTACTTCCTTCCGAGGATAGGGCAGGGGGACTTGAGTGGGTCACCATTTCCCCTCAACAGATCCGGATCAGGCCAGGAATGAGTACGCGAGTGAGGGTGACTGCGAGAGCTCCCCGCGATGCCAGTGGAAGCTATTACGCAGACATAGTGTTCTCCTCAGAAGGGCCCGGCCTGCAGACCGAGTCCGGCTCTAGCCTGTTGATCTTCGTTGGCGATAGCGACGCTGACATCGTGAGGCGAGGGACTGTAGAAATAGGGGCCGTGGTCATCGAAGGGGATACCCTATCTGCGGACGTCTGGTTTGTCAATGAAGGTAATGTGCATGTGGGTCTCTCGGGCGAGCTGTTCCTCTTGAGGCACTATGCCCATGAAGAGGCCGAAGACGCGCATATCGCTCGTGCCAGGGAGGAGCAGGTAGCGTCAGTCTCGCTCGATACTGCTGAGAACCCCGTCCTGCCTGGAACTGAGAGGCTATTGAGATTCATGATGCCCGTAGAGCTAGAAGAGGGCGAGTACGAGTTGGCAGTCCGAATAGACTACGGCGGCATTGAGCCTGCCATTGCGAGGCATCGGTTCAATCTAGAAGGAGGCATTGCTAGTGAAGAAATGGAGTAAGAAGGTAGCGATCACTATCGTAGCAGTTGTGATTGCTGTGCTTGGCACTTGCCAGGCGTCAGACCAGCCTTTAGTAACAAACATTTTCTACGACACATTTGTGATTGATGCGCTAAGTGACGTCTCTGTGCAGACCGGCATCCCGATCATAGCAGACACCACGGTCAGCGGATTTGTGACGCTGGACCTGGTAGACGTTCCGTTTGAGGAGGCTCTAAATCGGATATGTATCCCTCTCGGCCTGACGTATCGCCTGATGGACGGAGGGTACTACCTCGTTGGAGCTGCGACTACTGACAACCCGACGTTTGCGCTGCTAAGTGATATTCATGTAGTCAAGGTGCGGTATCAGAATGCTGACACTGTATCGAGACTGCTCACTGAGTCCTATAAACCTTTTGTCAAGGTGGATAGTGAAACGAACACCATAGTGATCACAGCATCACCTGAGATGATTGCACGCATCCAGAGCGATATTGCTATGATAGATAGGCCTATCAGGCAAGTGATGCTTCAGGTCCTGGTGACCGAGCTCAGTGACGGCGCACGAAAGGCGCTTGGAACTGAATGGCAGTGGGAATCCAGCAAGCCTAGCAGCAATGTCGAAGGCGCCCTCAGCTTCACAGCAGGGGTCTTGACTACAGCCTTAGGCTACGGCCCCACGAGCATCAGCGACTTCCTCGTGGCCTTGAAGGCAGAGGTGCAGAAGGGAAAGGCCGAGATCCACGCCAACCCCAGGATTGTGACGCTAGACGGCAAGCCTGCAGAGATATTTCTTGGCGAAGAGCAACAGCACATCGTGCTTGTAGAGTCCGAGAGCGGACAATCGATATCGCGGCAGCGGATTGTTGCTGAGACAGGGATACGCTTGAAGTTCACTCCCCGCATCTCAGACGAAGGCGAGATCACAATCAGCGTCGAGCCTGAGGTCAGCATTGTGACAGGCACGAACAAAGAGGGGTTCCCGATCATCGCAAGCAGGCGGGCCAGCACTACCGTTAGAGTGCGTGACGGCGAGACGTTTGTCCTTGGCGGCCTGGTAAGTGAGATCAATGTAAAAAGCACTACGAAGGTGCCATTGCTTGGGGACCTGCCGCTATTGGGCAAGCTGTTTAGATCAGAGAACAGCAGTTCGACAGAGACAGAGATACTGATCATGGTTACGCCGGTGATACTGGATGGGTCAGCTGCGGCGGAGGTGTTGTAGCATGACACCTGTAAGAAGGATCCTACTAGTTGCAGCTCTGATCATGCTGGCTCAAGCATCGGTGCTGCTTCAAGCATCGGCACTCGCAGCGAGTCACTACTCGGTAGAGCTCGCCTTTGAGAATCCCGTGTCACTCCTGTACACCGGAGTTGACCATGTGTTTCATGCAGGCACTACGCTTGATTCTCGGTCTCAGCTGTTGGCGTACGCTGAATACGATTCCTTTGTCGAAGGATACGGAGCCTTTTCAGTTCGCAAGGGCAGCCATATACCCGGTAGCTTCGTAGGGTACCTGGCATCCGGATCAAGTGACGCGACTACGTGGTCATACATCGGAGCGAAAAAACTCGGCCAATTTGGTGTTGGCCTTTCACTTAACCACACTACTGGTGTTGGGTTTACAGTCGATACAGGCCTGAGTCTGGATCTATTGAGCGCACTGACATTGAGCGTAGCCCTTCGATCAGTAGAGCTCGGCTCGGATGGGTTAGTTGCAAGAGACGGCACGGTTTCAGGGGTGGAGTGGCGAATCTCTGAAGGTTTGTCACTTGGGTTAGGAGTCGCCAACTTGTCTAGCCCCATATACCGCCTATCCGTAGATGCGGGCGGAAAGGCGATCACCGCCCGGTGCTACGCTATAGGCGAGAGGAATGCGCAGATGGATTCAGGTATTGAGGTCGGACTGAAACTCCGCGGGGTCACTCTCAAGCTAGGCTACCATCTGGACGGTCACAACAACAGACAAATCGCAGGACTGGGCCTAGAGTACTGCTTCTGACTGGGATGGCGCTCGGCGCTGGACCGCAGCAGAGGAGGAATTTGGCTGATAGCATAGAAAAGATCAACGACAAAGTCCTTATGGCTCGGTTACCTGCAGGTCTGGGTATGTGGCGCATTTTTGTCACCTGATTGTCGACAGGTTCGAGGTGGTGTATTGCGGCGCGTGCGCGCTGCGCTCTGCTGGGGGTGCACGCATTGTCTAAGCCAGACCTTACGCTGAGTGAGAAGGCTATGCTTGTACTGAAGGCCGCAGATGATCCCTCTCAAATCGACGCGGTCTGCGACCGGTACAACATAGAGCGGGATGAGTTTGATCGGTGGTGTCAGGCGTTCTTGTCAGGCGGCACTGAGAGGCTAGTAACGATGGACAAGGAAGGAAGCACGAGCAGAGTCGAGAGTCATGTAGAGGCTACGCTTGATTATTTGCCTTCTAGTCACTTCCTCTTGAGAATCCTCGCTAGGCTCATCGCCGTCCTCAATCAGAGAGATTCCTACACCAAGCAGCATTCCGACGATGTGGCTTACTACTCCATAGAGATTGGAAAGCACTTGGGGCTGGATAGTGACACTATGCAGACTCTCTATATAGCCGGAACGCTCCACGACGTCGGAAAAATCGGCATTTCTGATCATATACTTAACAAGAACGATGAACTTACAAGCGAAGAAATGGAGCTCATGAAGGAGCACCCCAGGCTGGCAGTTGAACTCATCGGAACTGAGGAAGGCCTCCAGGACGTCTCCAAAGCTGTGTACCATCATCACGAGAACTACGATGGAAGCGGATATCCAGAGGGACTCGCTGGAGAAGAAATACCGTTGCTTGCAAGGATACTGGCAATAGCAGACGCTTTTTCTGCAATGACTACTGATCGGCCATATCGGCCGGCTATGCGTGTGGTCGATGCAGCGCGTGAGCTGGTTAACAAGGCTGGCACACAGTTTGACCCAAAGCTGGTTCCTATCTTTGTAGAAAGGGTGCTTAAGATTCCTCTCAGTAAGCTCCAAGAACGGAGTTGACTGCTTCTTTGATATCTGACGCAATCCGGTTCTTCCGCGATGAGTTGTGGGTCGTCTTTACAGCGGCCCTTCCTGTTGCAGAATCGCGAGTCTCGATCCCACTTGCCCACAGCTTAGGCATGGGCGCGTTTAAGGCGTATGCGTTGTCCGTAGTTGGCAACATGTTGCCTGTGCCGATCATTCTCGCGTTGCTGTGGCATTTCGAGACGCAACTGCTAAGACTTCCGATAGTTGGTAGAGCCCTCGAGTGGCTTGTCCGTCGTACAGAGCCCAGGACCGATCAGATCCAGCGATATGGCCCCATTGGCCTCATGCTGTTTGTAGCTATCCCACTGCCTTCGACAGGTGCTTGGACCGCTTCGCTCGCAGCGTTTATACTGCGCATGAAGGGCCGCTATGCAATCCCTCCAATATTCCTTGGTGTGCTCATCGCAGGTATCATCGTAACTGTTCTCACCAAGGGAATCTCATCTCTTATCCCATATCTGTAGGAGTATTTTTCAGGCTCCAAGGTATTATTCTTCATATCATGGAAGGAAATACTTCGAAAATCAAGAATATGATTGCTGCGCTCAATATTGAAAAGAATGGATTGGGAGGGAGTGAGAGTGCAAGCAATACAGTTCTTGACATCAACGGGGCCCGCTTGGCGCAGGTGTGCACTGGTGGGCATTATGCTCGCTTTCTTCCTAGGCGCAGTAGCGGAGCCGGTCTCTCTTGCCGAGCAGGCTCAGGCCCGAACTGCCATCTATGCAAACGTGTCAAGTTCTATTGAGATCGAGGCTCCTTCAGAGATCCAGTGGAACGACCTTTGTCTAGGTACCAACGTATCTCCCCCTCAGCGGATCAGGGTCCGGAGCAACAAGCCGTTTACCCTCAAGATGAGATCAGTGACCAGGACTCATCTGGCTGAATACGATCTGGATTCTCAGCAGTGGGTTACTGGCGGGAGGAGCCTCTCCGAGACTCTAAAGTGGAGATTCTCTGACGACGAGTCGCAGCCGTTGAGTGTGTCTAGAAGCGACGTAGATATCGCTGCATCCAATCCTGCCACCACAAGTTCGGGACAGGCCTTTGACATCTGCTTTGTGCAGGAGATAGTCTTTGCCGACGAACAGCTGGAGGACGGCAAGGTGTACCGGATCGATGTGATCTTCACTGCTGTTCAGGATGTGTAGGAGGACAATCCATGAGGCGAGCAGTCATATGCATGCTGAGCTTGGCGGTCGCTCTCTTTGCTCCTGGGTGCATCAGGGTGTCCAAGAGTGCGGAGGTAGTGGACTGTGCTCTTGCGTTTGTCGATGCTGTTTCGTCCGGCGACCTATCCGCCATTGCAGACCTGACGTTCAACAGGCCGTCTGGCTGGGAGATGGCAATCGCCGGTGCTGACAGTGTCTGGCACGGTTTCAGTGTTGCCGAGGTTCATAGGTCAGGAGACCAGGCTCAGGTCAGCATTGAGCTGGAGTTGGCGCAGAGACAGGAGCAGGAGCTGGGACTGGTGCTACAGGAGACCGGCCTTATCGACGAGCCCGGAGACCTTGATCTGCACGAGCTGCATGGCGACTACAGTATGAGCGAGAGACTGACCTGGGTGATCGAACTTCGGCGAATAGAGGGGCAGTGGTTTGTTGATTTGGGCAGGACCTTGGGCGTTGAGTGATGTCGCGCCTCGAGGTGTCGTGCCTGATGTGGAGGTGTGGTGCCTAATAGAGACTCGCTTGTTTACGGATGAGCGACACAGGCATTGAGACAGAGGAGGG
>FIZI01000003.1:0-125 GCA_900016865.1 uncultured Clostridia bacterium
AACACCATGTCTCGCATGGTTGTCAACACAGGCAGTGGGAGGGTAATGACTTATCAGCCCAGTCTGTACCGAGGTGACATCCAGATCAGGTACTTCTTCCTTAAAGGAGAGTCTGCCAGTTATGT
>FIZI01000003.1:234-49801 GCA_900016865.1 uncultured Clostridia bacterium
GGTGCGGTAACCAAGGTGCAGCCTGTGCTGGGCGTACCTGTGCGGGTTCCTGCAGCACTTACCACTTTCGAAGACGTAAGGACGGTCGCGGGCGACTTGCTCGATGCCGGCGTCAAGAACTTGAAGATAAGATACAGCGGGTGGCTCAGCGGCGGATTGCTTCATGATTTCCCCGCCAAGGCTGCTAGTGAACAGGCACTTGGAGCAGCTGATCAGTTTCGAGATCTGATCGAGTTTCTTGACAAGGAGAACATCGGCTTCTTTCCTGATGTCTGCTTCCTCAAGGTGACGACGAGGAGCAGCAGGCTGGAAGGGTTTAGTGTCAGAAAAGACGCGGCGAGGTTTCTGAGCGGCCTAATAGCGACAGTCTCCGAATACGACCCGGTGACTCTGACTCAGAACGGAGTCAACGCCCGATATGTCCTGTCACCGGCTGCTTTGCCCGGCTTGGTGGACAGGTTTCTTGAGAGTTATGCCCGCTACGGCATTGATGGGCTGTCTCTTGGCGATCTGGGTTCAGAGGTAAATGCAGACTATCACAGAGGGAGGTTTGTCGACCGTCAGCAGGCTCGGGAGATAATCGAAGAACAATGCAAAAAGATCGGCAAGACAGCAGGCCTCGATACCCTCTTCACTACAGGCAACGCTTATGTTTTTCCGTATGCCCGCTGCATTGTCGACGTTCCAACAGAGAGCACCAATCATGGCTTGGAAAACGAGGCGGTGCCGTTTTATCAGATCGTCGTCCATGGGCTTTTTGACTTCGCCGGCGCTCCACTCAACTCAGCGCCTGATATGAGGAAGGCGAAACTCAGAGCGATTGAGACAGGCAGTGGCCTCTATTTCAAGTGGATCGTATGTGATTCATCGATAGTCAAGGGTACTGACTTCGATTACCTGTTAAATGTCGAATACGGTAGGTGGAAAGACAAGGCCATCGCGATGTACCGCGAAGTCAGTGAAGCGCTCAGGCCCGCGCGGGGGCATTTCATAGACAACCACGAGAAAATCGCTGATGGAGTGTATCGCACTACGTTTGACAACGGGTATACCGTAGTGGTCAATTACAACAACACTTCGGTCCAAGTGGACGGGCTGACTATAGATGCGAATGGATACTTGCTCGGGATGGGAGGAGAGGTTCGTTGAAGGCCAGAAGGCTTCTTCCCCGGCTCTCACTGCACTCACAACGCGCACTCATGGGATTCGCTTTTACTATCCCGTTTGCTGTTGGATTTGCCTTGTTTCTCCTGTACCCGTTTGTGCAGTCTGTAATGCTTAGCCTCAGCGAGTTGAGCCTGTCTCCGGATGGTTTTACAACGACCTATGTCGGCTTGAGGAACTACCACCATGCTCTGTTTGTCGACCCTCAGTTCCGCAGGGTGTTCGTAGAGACGCTGGGAGGCATGCTTATCGACATACCTGCGATATTGATGTTCAGCTTTTTCGCAGCTACGATCCTCAACCAGAAGTTCAGAGGTCGGCTGCTGGCCAGGGTCGTGTTTTTCCTGCCAGTGATTCTCGGTGCAGAGGTCTTTGTTCAGATTGACCAAACCCATTACATGAGCCAGGCTCTGGGAATGGCGTCCAAAGGCATAGTAGACATTGAGCACATGAAAGTGATATTTGGGAACACCACCGCTACGAAATCCGCGGTCGAGTTTCTTATGGACTCTATCAACCGCATCCCCCAGATCATTCAGGCGTCCGGCATTCAGATCCTGGTTTTCCTCGCCGCACTTCAGTCTATTCCTCCGTCTCTTTACGAAGCCGCGGACGTCGAGGGCGCCACAGGTTGGGAAAGCTTTTGGAAGATAACGTTTCCCCTTATGGTTCCGATGTTCATGGTCAACATTGTCTACACAATCATAGACACGTTTACCTCGCCCTCCAATCGGCTGATGATGTACATCAAATCTTCTGCCTGGGCTAGAGGGGGGTATGGGGTCAGTGTAGCGATGTCGTGGTTTTACTTCTTGGCCTTGCTGTTGATCCTCGGAGTTGCTGTGGCCCTAGTATCCAGAGGTGTTCATTATGAGAGCTAGTGTTGAGTTGCAGCCCCTTGCAAAGATTAGAGGGATGGGAATGCGCATAGCGAGACATCGGCTTCACCCTGCGCGACTGGGTAGCCTTGCGTGGGCAACCTTTCGAGCAGTGCTCGTTATAGGTATTTCATTCGTCATTGTATTCCCTTTGCTCGTGCGGTCTTCTTTGGCCTTTAGAGCTGTTGAGGACATGATGGATATGACTGTGAACTGGGTGCCTCGCAACTTGACCCTAGTGAACTTCCAGATAGCTATGAAGCATATGGACTATCTCAAGTCTGTTGCTATTACTACTCTGATCTGCTTGCTTCTTGCCGCTATCGAAGTTGCAATGTGCATGGTGATCGGCTATGGGTTTGGCCGTTTTAGCTATCCCGGCTCACAGTTGCTGTTTGGCCTGGTTATTCTCAGTTTGATGATTCCGCCATCTGTAGTAATGGTGCCTTTGTTTTTGAACTTCAGATACTTCACTATCTTTGGCTTGCTAAAGGAGCCCGGGCTCAACTTGATTGGCACGAGCTGGCCCCTGATCCTCATGTCTTTGACCGGAACGGCTAAGAAGAACGGACTCTTCATCTACATAGTCAGGCAGTATTTCAAAGGTGTGGCAAACGAACTGGAGGAGGCTGCGTATGTCGACGGGGCTAGTCCATTGAGGGCCTTTGTAAGCGTGATGGTGCCTAATGCAGGCCCGATCTTGATGGTCGTCTTTTTGTTCTCGTTTGTATGGCATTGGAACGACTTGTTCTACAGCGACCTCTTCCTGAAAGGTATGAAGGTGCTGCCGCTCGCCCTGCAGTCCCTAACCGAAAGATTCGCGTATTCCTGGGCTGATCCAAACATCGACGGATCGCATATCACGCTAGTTAGCAGCGCGGCAATGCTGCTTTACATCGTGCCGCTGCTGATCCTTTATGCCGTGCTGCAGAGGCATTTCGTAGAGAGTATAGAGAAGACCGGAATCGTTGGCTAAGAGATGACATTCCACGGAGAAGAGAATAAGGCCACTGCAGGGATCCTCGGATAGATCTGAAGGACTTGCTCGGGGGTGATCGCTGTGTGATATTAGTGCCTTCACAAGGCAGTCAAAGCGACATAGCTGGTCGACTAAGACCAGTTAAACAAGACGGTGAAGGAGGTTTCGTTTATGAAGAACCGACTGAACTGGTTGATTGTCTGTGTTACTTTGGTCTCGCTTACACTGGCTGTGTCAGCTGTCGCGATGGCAGGAGAGTTCGATCTGGGCGGTAGGACAGTTAAGATAGCTGCAGTGCAGGTAAATGAAGGCATGCGGGAATACTTCGAATCCGGAGATGGCAGAGGGCGAATCCAGTTGGTCGAGCAGGAGTTCAACTGCAAGATCGAGCTTGTTCCATTCGCTTGGGACGGTGGTGAGAACACGATTATGACCACAATCCTTGCAGGCGATCCGATTGGCGATATCCTGTACATCACGAACCGATGGATACCTGTTCTCGCACAGAACGGCGCGCTCTTGCCGCTCGATGAGTACCTGACAGAGGAGTACTACGAGAGCCTCCCAGGAATGCACAAGAACATGAGAGACATCTATTCAACCTACCAAGGCAGGGCTTATGCATTCTCAGTAAACGGCTACTATCCGAGGAACTCGGACATTGGTTCATCCCAGGGTTGGATCTACAACCGAGATATGTACAAGGAAATGGGCCTCGTAACTCCGAACGAGTTGCAGGATGCCGGCGAGTGGACCTTTGAGACCGCGAGGCAGGCTGCCATCAAGCTCACCAGAGACGTTGACGGTGACGGCCAGATCGACGTCTGGGGCGTGCATGCTCGTATTGACGAGTGGCCGATTGATCCAGAGATGGCGATGTACGCGAACAACGGCGGCATACTGGTACCCGACGAGGACGGCAAGATGGTTTTTGGCGGCAACAAGGAAGAGGCTTTGACTGCCATTCAGTGGATCAGAGACATGGTGAAGGTAGACAACGTCGTTCAGATCGGTGACTATTACGATGGACGCGCGGAGTTCAATCGCAAGACCAACGCGCAGCTGAGGATTGACCTGTTTGCCTTGCCTGCTCACGCTCAAGAAGTCGATTTCGACTATGGATGGGTCTTCTTCCCGAAGGGACCTCATGCAGACGACTACATCAATCCGGTCTGGGGCGTGGACTGTCTGGTTCTGCCCATTACATGCAAGGAGCCGGAGGCGATGATTGCTCTGGGTAGCATGCTGTTTGAGACCACTTCCGAGTACAGAGACATTGACAAGTACGACGAGGAGTTTCTCGAGTACTTCATGCCCTACGTCAAGGACCGCGCTTCTCTTGAGACGATCAGGCAGATGGTGTTCAAGGTCAGGTTGTGGGACAATATCCCAGGCCTGACAGACGACTTCAGATTTGCTCTCACAAAGGCTGTCCTCGGAGACGAGAGCCCGAAGTCCGTCATGGATGCCGTGGCGCCTGTTGTCCAGGGCCAGATAGACGAGGCGTACAACAAGTAGTGCAACTCTTGCCTCAAAGGTGCGCACTCCGAAGTTCCGGGTGCCGAGTGTTTGGTCGGCACCCGGCTTTGGCGATCAAGTCTTCTGCGCCACTTGGGGGCTACCCGAAGTTGTGTATCACAAGTCTCGAGGTGGAGAATGCCAATGACTGTGATCCGGACTCGCAACCTCACCAAGCGGTATGGCGATCATCCGGCTGTCAACGGAGTCAACCTGGAGATAGACTCCGGCGAGATTTACGGCTTCCTGGGGCCAAACGGTGCGGGAAAGACGACCACAATCATGATGATTCTCGGGCTGTTGAAGCCGACTGCCGGTGAGGTCAGCCTGTTTGGCCGATCTTCAAGCAGGGAACGCGCGGATCTGAGATCGAGGATTGGCGTGGTCACTGAGTCTCAGCACTTGTACAACGACATGACTGCCTATGAATACCTCATGTTTTTTGCGGATTTTTACAGGGTAGCGGATAAACAAGGAAAGGTAAACGAGGTATTGAGCAGGCTGGGGCTCTATCAGGTCAGGAACAGACTTGCAGGGGCTTTTTCAAAGGGTATGAGGCAGAAGCTGGCCTTGGCTCGCGCACTTGTGCACGACCCCGATCTTCTCATCCTCGATGAGCCTGTGTCAGGGCTTGACCCCCGCGGCGTGAAGGAGATTCGCGACATAATCCTTGAGGAGAACTCTAAGGGGAAATCGCTGCTCATATCTTCCCATATCCTATCGGAGATCGAGAAGACGTGCCATAGAGTCGGAATAATCAACAAGGGAGTCATGGTAGCAGAAGACACAATGGATGGGATCAAGCGGTCAATAGCATCCGAGATCCGCTTGGAGGTCGTCCTTGAGGCTATCCCGAATGGTTTGCTTGACAAGATAACGGACATGCCCTTTGTTGTTTCGAGCGAGATCCAGAACGACACCATCTGGGTGACCGTAAAGGCTGATCGGGACCACCGAGGTGAGATATCTAGAGCAATCATGGAGTTCGGCGGAGTGATATTGAAGTTCGTGGTGCACGAAGTGAGCCTTGAGGAGGCGTTTATCACAATCACCGAGTCAAACTTGAGTAGGCTGATGAGGGGGGCGGGCGCGCCGTGAGACAACGACTCCTAGCGAGTGCTGCAAGTGCGGTCGCTCGGCGAGAGCTAAGGCATTCGTTCTATGGGCTTGGTCTCTACTCTGTCTTGACAGTGTGTTTTCTTATCTCTTTTTACATTGCAAAGAGCTATGTCGATAGCATGATTCAGGGTGGCGTCGCCATCTCCAAGTGCCCTCTGGAATACCCGGCTTACCTGACAACCACCATTCTTGCGGTGTATATCGCTCTGTGCGCGTCCATGTCAATCTCACGTGAACGGGACCGGGGGACTCTTGAGGTGTTGTTTTGCGGCCCGATAAACTCAGTCTCCTACCTAGTGGCGAGGTTTGTCGAACAGATCTTGTTGTTTTGCATTGCCCTCTGTGCGGTCGTAGCATACTTCCTGATGATCTCCCTAATATCAAGCCTTGAGCTTGGGCTGAGGTTTTGGTCAACAACTCTTGGTTCGGTTTTGCTAGTCTCCTACATGAGTGCATTTGGGTTACTTGTGTCTGCATTGTCCAAGAATCCTCGGACTTCTACTGTAGTGTTTCTGCTCGTGAACATGACCTTTTTGGGAGTCCGGGTGGGGTCATCGATTCTCAGCGGCACTTCGAACGAGGTTTTGCCTGCGTCTATTGTCTATGTAAAAACGGGCGTAGTGTTTGCCGACAGAGCGCTGCGTTGGATCTCTCCGTTTTCCTATTGCACGTGGCTCACTGATTCAGTCGAGTTGGGCGAGTTTGACATGGTGTTGAGCATAATTGGAGCCGGGGTCATCTACACCGTTCTCTTTCTGGGCTTGGCAACAAGGGCCTTGGAGCAAAGGGGGGTCAGGTGATGGCGGCATTAGGCCTTGTGAGTTCGTCAAGGCGAGCGTATGTCTTGTGTCTCCTCGTCGCATGCACGCTCCTGGCCTCATATGATCTGTGTTGCGCGGCAGACCCATCTTCAGTCCCTGTAATGGAGGATCAGTTCGTCTATGGAGTCACCGTCTGGGATGGTTTGTCGTACAGCAGTGGACTCGTCCCAGAGCAGATCGACGAAGTTCACGTGATAGCCGGATCAGATAACGTCTTTGCACCGTTTGATACAAAGGTGTACTTCTGGCCGATCACAGGAGAATACATGGCAGACTGGGCGAGCAAGCAGTCGCTAGTTGAGGGCGTTCTCGAAGTGCTTCGCGATGGGCGGATCGCTCGCAGTATTCCCCTTGAGACGTATACCCTCATGTACCCGGAGGGGTTCAACAGTCCAAACGTAGAAGTCTTGGTCGGCGATGAAGCGATTTCTGCCTATGAGGAGTATAGAAGAGCAGTTAGTGATTTCAACGAATCCGCCGACCGTTACAAGCAAGCTTTGGCGGATTACAACGCCACAATAGCTGAGATGTTCAGACAACTGCGAGAGGAAGGCAGGACGTTTGCTAGAGAGGAGATTCCAACACCGCCTCCGGAGCCGGAACCTCCATCGTACTATGTGCAATCAGTCAGGAAAGCGTTCATAGTGAATCTCCCGCACGGGCAGTACACGATCCGTGTAAGGCAAGAAGATCAGATTGTGCCCGGAAGCACCAAGAAGCTGTTCGTGTTTGAACCAAGGCGATCGGGGCTCTCGTTCGTCGTTCGTCCGGAGGACACCTATACCGTGCCACTCAGAAGTGACTCAAGGGAGCATACGCTGTATCTTTCCGAAGCCAGCCCTATATACATCCAGTTGTTCGACGTCAAGGAATACAATGCTTACCACTACACACGAATGATGCACCCAGCGAGCCCTACTGCCGGGTTGGGTATGCAAAACGAATTCGTGTGGGTTATCAGCAGCCCTCAGAGAACAGATATGAGGATAAAGGTGTATGAAGGAGACCGAGTCGTCTCTGAGATCGATCAGAAGCAGTACTTCGTGGTTCAGACCGAGGGCACGGCTCTAGGATATAGGATCATTGAGTGGGACCCGGTGGCAACAGAGACGATAGGCACTCAGCCGACTTTCAGAGCGTTCGAGCTACGCCTCTCACCTGGCGAATATCGTTTGCAGGCTGTGTCAACCTCCGGAGAACCGATCAGCGGGGGTGAGCGCGTGCTTAAACAGGTCCGCGGAATAGGGCGCCTCTGGTGGACTGCGCTCATACCGCTGTTTGCAGGAATTTGCGTATATGCGGTGCGAAGATATAGGATTGGGGTAGCTCGATTTGACGCAGTGAGGCTACCTGAGGGAAGCGAAGGCAACATCACGCTCGAATCATGAGGTGGTAGTTATGACCCAAGGCACAGCCGAGATCTTGAGTTCGGCAGAGCTAATGGCAGAGTACCGCAGCAAGCGCTTGCCCATAGTGACACAGAAGCTCCAGTTTGAAGGAGTGGAAGGGCGTGATGTGTACAACATAACCGCTCCATTCGAGGATGACGGCGAACTGGTCATTGCCGGGAGAGTCGAGAACCGGGATACGGAATACTCTGATGTCTTGTTTTTCACATGCCAAGACGGCACGTGGAGGCCTCGCACATCCGCTAGGGTTTTTCGCAACCTTCAGGATCCGTTCGTCACGCGTATACGTGGGCAGCTAGTGTTTGGCGGTGTCGAGGTATGGCCAAACCCTATTGATCCCAACAGGATCGAATATCGCACAGCGTTCTATCGAGGCGACAACGTCGAAGATCTGAGGCTGTTTGCAGTTGGCCCTCAGTACATGAAGGATATCAGGCTTATCGAGCTCCCCGACGGCAGGCTAGGGGTATTCACTCGCCCGAGCGGAAGCGGGTATGGATTTGGCAAGATCGGCTTTACTACTATTGGCGACTTTGACGACCTTACGCCGTGGGCAATTGCACATGCTCCTCTGATCCAAAATTGCTTTGTTGACGACGAGTGGGGTGGCCCCAACGAACTCCATCTCTTGTCCAATGGACTAATCGGGGTTTTGGGACACATCGCATGTTTTGACTCCCAAGGCAACAGGCACTATCGATCCATGGTGTTCTCATTTGACCCGGTCTCGAGGGCGACCTCGCAGATCAAGGTGATTGCAAGCAGGGATGACTTCGAACCCGGAGCAGCCAAGAGGCCGGATTTGGTGGACGTCCTCTTTAGTGGAGGATTGGTCAGAAGGCCCGACGGTATGGCCGAACTGTACGCAGGCGTGAGCGATGCTGAAGCCCATAAGGCAGTGATTGTTGACCCGTTTATTGAGTATGAACATTAGTGAGTGCGGAGGTGCTGCTTGTGAGTGTGGACAAGATCAAGAAGGTAGACGATTTTCTAAAGGAAGCAGGCGTGTTCTTTTTGGCAACGGTTGATGGCGATCAGCCGAAATGCAGGCCTATGGGCCTTCATCTCGTGATCGATGGCCAGCTGTACTTCGGTGTAGGTGACTTCAAAGAAGTCTACAAGCAACTGTGCAAGAATCCGAAGACAGAGATCGTTGCTGCAAAAGGCAACGACTGGCTCCGCATCTACGGAAAGGCAATCTTTGAGAAGGATGATACCATTGCAAATAGCGTTCTCAACGCATCTCCATTTCTAAGAGAGATTTACAACGAGCAGACGGGATATAAGCTCGCAATTTTCCACTTAGAAGAGGCTACCGCTGAGTTTCGGTCATTAATGGATGTAGTGGAGACCTATCAATTCTGACCTGATATCAACCAATCTTTGGGCGCCTGCTACCCACGAGTTTCTGCAGACGAGTCTAGAGGAGGGGGAGGACCCAGTCTAGATGTTGTCGATGACCATCGATTGTCATCAGAACGGATGTCTTTCATAGACATAGTACCAGGTTATCCAAAAGCATAGCCCTTTACCATCCCGCGATGAACTTGTAGAGAAAGTCGTCCTTCGAGCTTCCGACGCGAGGCAGGTTTCTCTCATTCAAAAAAAGCCCAAAATTCTGCGCAGTGGTTCGGAGGAAATATCAAGTCTATGTTGAATACATAAGGCGCGCATCTTGATAACGTTTTCACCTCGTTTGTTGTTCTTTGTCATTGTGTGCGTATCCGACTTCGGATGAGGCCGGTGCAGTCGTTGGATTCGCCATCCTCCTTTGTGATCATCGTAGATGCAGGTACACATCGTTTGTTGAACAACTCAGAGAGCGTGTTGCGAGGAGCACCGTGCTCTCCCGATCGATCTCTCACGTGCAATGCATTGCAAACGTTGCCGAAGGGATGAGTGTATATATCTCGTTTCCGCACAGGTTCTATACGAAGTGGCATTCGGTTCTCTCTATGATTGGTGCACCTGGTGCGAAGCCCTAGGAGGAGGTGCCCGCCTATGTGACTCTAGTAGCTGGGGTTCACAAACGAGCTGCGAAGTACGGTGGACACTAAAATGGAGGAGGGTTTCCAATGCGAAATAGGCTAGTTGCAGTCTTCGTAGCAGTTGCAGTTCTGCTTTTCTGTTGTTTGGCTGCTCAGGCCAGTGAGTATGACTTCGGCGGAAGAACTGTACGGATTGTGACGCACGAGCAGACCAAGGAAGGCTTGTGGGGAACGCCGTTTGCCCAGGCTCACTTCGAAGCGATTGAGAAGAAGTTCAACGCCAAGATAGAGATAGTAGCAATGCACTATGACAATAATAAGCAGATAATAAACGATCTTCAGCAGGGTCTATTGGCAGGCACTGCCGACGGCATTTACTACGTCAAGGTGGGCGATGCGTACCAATACGCGAACGAGGGATTCTTCTTCCCACTCACAGAGATCGATATCGAGCCATGCCTTTTTGATGAAATCGTCGGTCTCGATGTGCTGAGCTTCAAGGGCGAGAGGTACTTCTTTTGCCCGACAGCCGGGAATGTCACACAATTGGCTATTGGTTCATTCGCTCAGCAACCGGACATCGAAGGCATAGTCTGGAACAAGACCAAGTTCGAACAGATGGGTCTTCCGAATCTATATGAGTTGGTGGAGAGTGGCGAGTGGACCTGGGAGAAGTTTAAGGAGATAGCGATCGCGGCGACGAGAGACCTTGACGGCGACGGAGTTACCGATATTTGGGGATACTCGCCTTACGCCTATCCTTGGGGATTCCCTGAGGTTCAGAACTGGCTCGTGAGCAACGGTGCTGACGTTACTACAGTAGATGAGAACGGACGAGTGGTGTTCGCACTTGACTCCCCAGCCGCACTGGAGGCGCTCAACTTTTATCAGGAGCTTCATCAATTGGGAGTAGCCTATACTGATTTGCCTGGATATCAAGCTATGGAGAATGACCTTGTCGTTATGGCGATCTGCAGGCCGTGGACATTCTTCATAATCAAGAACCACGAGGACGATCTCGGATATGTTCCGCTTCCCAAGGGCCCGAGGATGGATAGCTATGTGGCTCCGATAGTTGCCAGCGGGCTGTATGCTATGGCGATTCCTGCCACCACTAAGGAAAACCCTGCTGCACTCGTGGCACTGGCCAAGGAGCTGCACTACGATAGCCCACAGTACCTCGACTTTGATAGAATAGCCGAGTTGTACGAGGAATCCTGGAGCATGACCGTTAGGGACTATGAGTCGCTTCAGTACATGATCCAAAGCATACTCGATACTCAGGTTGTTAAGTATGACAGCGGAACCTTCCTTGGCACGAACTTCTTCAACACCTGGAACGAGTACAATCAGAAGATTTTGAGCGGCGAGAGTCCGGCTAGTGTTATAGCTTCATTTAAGGACGCAGCACAGGCGCAGTTAGACTCTATATTACTTCTTCAGTAATAGGTATCGGCTTGACCAGAGTGCCGAGCACCTCGGCACTCTGGTTCCAGAGAGGTGGAGGCCTATGGGCAAGCGACCTTTGGCTATCGGTATGTTGCTTCTCGCAATGGCCTTTCTGTCTGTATTAGTATATGCCGAGGAAGTGGCGACTGTGGACAAGCCGCTTGCATTGAGAAACGAAGCTGGTTGGGAAGTAGTCTTTTTTGACGACTTCGAAGGCGATACTCTGGACCTTACCAAGTGGAGCTGTGGCTATCCATGGGGAGCCACTCACAACCACAGAGCGTATATGTCTCCTGACAACGTACTTGTTGAGGATGGCCTCTTGAGAATCAAGGCTGAGAACAAGCGGCATCCTGATGCGCCAAAGACGATCGTCCATGGAGGAGAGACTTTTAGCCTTGATTACACCTCGGGTGTGGTGACAACCAAGGACAAGTTTGAGTTTACCTATGGTTATGTAGAAGCCCGTATAAAGGTGCCGAAAACAAAGGGCTTCTGGCCTGCTTTTTGGACACTAAACAGCGATGGATCTTGGCCGCCTGAGATCGACATTATGGAAATATTGACTAAGGAACCTGACGTGTTGCACACTAATTACCACTACGGTGAGTCGTGGGCCAACAAGGGTTCGTTCTACCAGAAGACAAGGCTGCGAGACTTCTCAGAGGATTTTCATACATTCGCTGTTAAGTGGACCGCATCAGAGATGGCCTGGTACGTAAACGGGATCATGATCGGACAGAAATACTACGATCGCCGTTGGATCGCGCAATCCAAGGACAACTACATCTTGATCAATTTGGCGGTTGGTGGCTGGGGCGGAGATCCCGACGATACGACTGAGTGGCCGGCTTATTATGAGATAGACTGGGTTCGTGTGTGGCAGAGAAACGTGAATGACAACTAGAATCACAACATAGATAGAGGTGAATCGATTGGCTACTTTACGGGAAATAGCGCAGGAGGCAGGCGTTTCAGTTTCTACTGTATCGCGAGTTGTAAACGGGTATGAGCACGTATCAGATGAGGTGCGGTTGAGGGTAGAGCGCGCAATCAAGAAGCTCAACTACCAGCCAAACCAGCTTGCGAGAGCTCTCGTGAGTGGTAGAAACACCAAGCAATTGGGCCTCCTGGTATACGATGTTGCAAATCCTTACTTCGCGGAAATCGCAACCGCTGTGGAGAATGTTGCGTATCAGAATGGATACTCCGTCATTCTCTGCAACTCGTCAGGGGGACGCAACACGGCGGTGAATCTTCAAACGCTGATCCGTCATCAAGTCGACGGGGTAGCGATAACCAGCGGTGAGATAGAAGCCGAAGAGGTCAAGTATCTGGAACGGCTGCTTGATAGGGGGATACCAGTCGTGGTCACCCGCGAACGTTTTTGGGTTTCGAACCCGGCTATAGACCATCTAAGCAATAGGATCGGGACGATTGAACTGGATTATTATACAGGTGCGAGGATGGCTACGGAATACTTGGTTTCGCTGGGCCACGAACGCATAGCGTTCTTGTTCAGTCTTCCTAAGTCCAACCTGGAGATGGATCCGCGAGTTCTAGGCTACAGGGAGGTACTGGCAGAACACAATCTGCCTTTTTGTGAGGATCTCGTCGTTTGCAACCTGGGTTTCAGGCAGTCCTCCGGAGCTCGAGGCATGCTGGAGCTGCTGTCGCGAACTCGGGATTTCACTGCAGTCATAGCGTACAACGATCTGCTCGCCATCAGCGCACTTGCAGTTTGCAGGGATGAGGGCATAAGGGTTCCTGAAGACGTGTCAGTGATGGGTTTCGACAACATAGCTGCAAGTCAGTACACTTACCCCGCATTGACCACGGTGCATGTCCCAAAGAGTGAGCAAGGCGAGTTTATGGCGAGATACCTGATATCATACATTAGAGAAGAGTGCCAGCCGGTCCTGAGGAGATTCCCCAGCGAACTGGTGGTCCGTCATAGTACGGCAGCACGGAGAGCGTAGGTGGTAGTGATGCCCGTCAACAGAGTCCTGAACGGGACCATATGGAAAGATACTGACGGCAATCCCATACATGCCCATGGAGGCGGTTTTCTCAAGAAGGACGGCTATTTCTACTGGTTTGGTGAGAATCGGACTGAAGGTAAACTGGTTTCGTGCTACCGTTCCAAAGACTTGGTGTCATGGGAGTTCTGCAATCACGTCGTCACTAGGAATACTCATCCTGAATTGAGCCGGGCGAACGCTGAGAGGCCGAAGGTCACCTACAACGAAAAGACGGGCAGGTATGTCATGTGGCTACACTGGGAAAACGGTATCGACTACAGCGAAGCCCGCTGTGCAGTGCTGGTATGTGACACGGTGGACGGGGATTACTCGTACCTGAGGAGCTTCCGGCCAAAAGGGCACATGTCTCGAGATTGCACTCTGTTCAAGGATGACGATGGCACGGCTTACTTCGTGTCTGCTGCTCGTGAGAACGCAGACCTTCATGTCTATAGGTTGTCAGATGACTATCTGGACATAGCAAGCCTGGAGAAGGTATTGTGGCCCGGACAGAAACGCGAGGCCCCTGCGATTGTCAAACGCGGCGACTACTACTTCCTCATCACTTCAGGCTGCACTGGTTGGGAGCCAAACCAGGGCAAGTACGCGTACTCAGCGAGTATTACGGGTGAATGGTCAGACTTGTTTGACATCGGATCTCCTACTACCTTCGATACCCAGCCGACTTATATCCTTACGATACAGGGTTCGGAAACCACTTCTTATATCTACGTCGGAGATCGCTGGGATCCAAGCAACTACTTCAACTCTTCGTATGTCTTTCTTCCTCTGAGCTTCGACACAGAAACATCTATGAGTTTGGACTGGGCCAGCTCGATCACAATCGACGTTCAGACTGGACTGATGGAGGCCGAGAGCGAGAAGAGCGGATTGTGGCGTCTTCGCATGGGCTTGCGGTACCTGTCCGCCAAAGGCGTCGAGTCTGCAGGCGCAACCTACGTTTATGGTGCCAGGCTCTCCTGCGCAGACCAGGATCAGTTGTGGGTCGTAGAACGAGTGTCAGGCGATATAATCCGCATTCGCCACCACGTGAGCGGCAAGTACATCGAGCCGGAGGACAGCAGCAGTCAGGAGGGCACCAGGATCATTCTGTCCGGCAAGCTGGATCACGCGAGACAGGAATGGAGAGTGATACCTGCAGCAGAGGGTCATGTGAAGCTGCAGAACGTCCATACTGGACTTGCCCTGAAGCTGGAGCGGGCGCGAGAGAGAGGTCAGGCAGATTTGCTAATACAAGCTCCGTTGAGCAGTAGTCCGGGCGGTCCGTGGGATGTTAACTCCGTCTTGTTGGCAGAAGTCTATCGATAGATTTTGATCGATCCCTTAGGCCGAGAGGTGACTTCACTTGAGGCTCTTCTTTAGGCTGTTCCTTATTGTTGTCTTGGTGTTTCTAGCCTGTGGTGTGACACCTGCCGTAGGCGCTGACGGCCTTCAGAGCGGAGGCATCGGGTATCATCAGTATATTAGCCGATTTCTAGACTGCGATGAGCCCGATGTCGAGTATGTGATCAACGGCGGAGACTATGTTCGCGGCGAAAACGTAGAGACTGTGACGGAGTACGCTGGCCGTAAGGGCTCGTTCGCGGTCACTGATGAAATCGGCTTCGTGGAGTGGGAAGTCGAAATCGAGCAGGCAGGGCTGTACAGTATAGAAGTGCAATATCATCCCTTGCCTGGCAAGAGCATCGCTGCAGAACGAGAGCTTATGATCAACGGTGCTCGACCGTTCGACGAAGCTGAGTATCTGACATTCTCAAGGGTCTTTGCGGATGCAGGCCCGGTCTTGGTTGATAGGAACGGAAATCAGATCCGACCAAAGCAGGTCGAAGCACCCAAGTGGCAGACGGTCATGCTGCACGATCCTACAGGTTATGTCGCTCAACCCTTTCAGTTCTACTTCGACGAGGGTACAAACCGAATCCGCCTGATTTCGCAAGCGGAACCGCTGTTGATCAGCCAGATCAGAATATGCCAGCCGGAACGGCCCAAGAGCTATCAGGAGGTTCGAGAGGAGTATGACTCCCTCGGATACCGGGCAACCTCCGGGGTATTCGTCAAGGTTCAGGGAGAGGATGCCACAAGTAAATCGGATCCAACTCTGTTCGGAGTGTTTGATCAGGGAGATCCGACGATGGAACCGTACCACCCGGTTCAGATCCGCATCAACTCTATCGGAGGCTACCACTGGGCGCAGGCAAACCAGTGGATTACCTGGGATTTTACAGTTCCCGAGTCAGGCCTCTACAAGATAGCGATCAAAGCCAAGCAGAATCAATTGCGAGGATTCTACGCCAACCGCAGAGTCTTGATTGATGGCAAAGTGCCATTTCGTGAAGTGGATTCGGTCGCCTTCCCATACTCTACTCACTACCAGATGAAGGTTCTTGGAGACGAAGAAACCGGCGAAGAGTATCTCTTTTACCTTGAGAAGGGCCAGCATGAGCTCAAGCTGCAGGTCGTAATCGGTGATCTCGTAGACCAAATCCAGAAGGCCAAGGACAATCTGTACAAACTCACCTCGGTCTACAGGCAGATCATCATGATTACCTCGAGAAACCCGGACCCTCTCCGCAGCTATCAGCTGGACAAAAAGATACCGACTTTGGTGTCCGACTTGGAGGAGCTGGCAGAGAGCTTCAGAGACATCGAGGCTCATTTCAGGGAGTATACCGGGCAGCTCGGAGGACACGGCTTAATACTCAATACTATCATCTTCATGCTGGATCGCATGGCGGACAGACCCGACCGGATACCGGGCCTCTTGGGCGAGTTTAGAGACAATATCGGTTCGCTGGGTGCTTGGATAATCAGCACGGAATCCCAACCGCTTCAGATTGATTATATCATCGTAGCTTCGCCCGATGCGGAGTTGCCTCGCGCCACCCCCACTTTTTGGCAGGGAGTAATGCATGAGCTGAGAGCTTATATCGGATCGTACACACACGATTACACCGAGATAGGGGACATCATGACAGAAGGAGAGGATTACAAGGAAAAGGACGCGCTCCACGTTTGGATCGGCATGGGGAGAGACCAGGCACAATCGCTCAAACGGATGATACAGAACTCGTTTACACCCGCTACCGGCATCCCTGTAAAGCTGCAGCTGGTCAACGATATGGGAGGGCTGCTCGTGCCCGCAATCCTGGCAGGGACTGCTCCTGATGTGGCTATCGGGGCCGCAAACATGGACCTTGCATTCAGGGGCGCACTGGTTGACCTATCCGAGTTCGAAGATTTCGAAGAGGTAGCTCAGCGGTTCTACAAGAGTGCCTTCGTACCTTACAGGTTTAGAGATAGTGTCTACGGGTTGCCGGAGACACAAAGCTTCCCAGTGCTGTTTTACCGCGAAGATGTGCTGAATGATCTGGGCATTTCGATACCTCAGACGTGGGACGACGTCTTGGAGATCATCCCCGTGCTGCAGCGGCACCACATGGAGTTTGGCCTTACAGGGCTCAGCGGCGGCTCTATGCCCAACCTAAACACCCTCTTGATGCTCCTTTATCAAAAGGGAGTTGCAGTCTACAAGGAGGACAGTGTTGCGACGAACCTGGACTCGAGGGCGGTTGCATTCACATTCAAGCAGTTGACCGACTTCTTTACACTGTACAACGTCCCCTTGGAGTACAACATTGCAGATCGGTTCCGCTTGGGCGAAATGCCTTTGGTTGTCACAGACTACAGCCTCTACAACACGCTTCAGGTGTTTGCTCCTGAGTTGAGGGGCAAGTGGGGCTTTACTGTGGTTCCCGGGACCAGACAGCCCGATGGTTCGATCAATAGGTGTGTCCCAGCGTGGTCTACAGGCGCAGTGATCTTGAGCAAGTCGGACAAGAAAGAGCAGGCTTGGGAGTTTTTGAAGTGGTGGACTAGCAAGGAAACGCAGGTCGAATTCGGCAGAGAACTGGAGAGCCTGATGGGAAGTGCAGCACGTTATGCCAGCGCCAATGTCGCGGCAGTCAAGGAGCTGCCTTGGCGCCCGCATGAGATCAGGACACTGCTCGATCAGTGGGAGTGGGTAGAAGGAATCCCGCCGGTGCTCGGAGGGTACTATGTGACTCGGCAGTTTGACTGGCTGTTCAGAGCTGTAGTGCTTGATCACGAACTGCTGTGGGAGTCTATACAGGACTACGACGAAGCAGCCAACAAAGAGATAGAGAGAAAACGCAGAGAGTTCGGGTACGAGACAGACTTGGATGATATAGACGAGACATGGAAGCAGTTGTACTGGGATCAGTACACGCACGTTTACAGGTTGGAGTTGAGTGACGAAGAGCTACGCTTCTATGGATTGATTCCGTAGATCAATGCCATCCCAGTTCGAAGGAGGCAAAGCCGTGAGAGCAGAAGCGATCATGACTCGCGACAAGCCCGGGTTTTGGCAAAGGGTAGCAAATCGATTTGCAGCGGAGTGGAGAAGGTCCAAGACCTCCTATGCATTCATCGCTCCGTTCATGATTCTATTCACTGTCTTCTCCGTTGTCCCTGTGCTCGTATCGATAGCTTTGAGTTTTACGTATTTCAACACACTTCAGCCGCCGCAGTGGGTTGGGATCGACAACTATATTAGGCTGTTCCTTGATGACGATATCTTTCTCATCGCGGTCAAGAACACGTTCATTTTTGCTGCTGTGACAGGTCCGCTGAGCTACTTCCTTTGCTTCATAATGGCGTGGTTGATCAATGAACTGCAACCAAAGGTGAGAGCTGTTCTTACTCTGCTGCTCTATGCGCCATCAATCTCTGGCAATGCCTACATGATTTGGCTGTACATGTTTAGCGGCGACATGTATGGTTACCTCAACGGGCTTCTGCTCAACTGGGGCATAATCGACAAGCCGATTCAATGGTTGATCGACCCTGAGTATATGATGCCCATAGTCATTATCGTGACGCTGTGGATGAGCCTTGGGACCAGTTTCCTCGCGTTTATCGCAGGCCTGCAAGGGATGGACCACACTCTGTTTGAGGCCGGAGCCATAGACGGAGTGAAAAATCGCTGGCAGGAGCTTTGGTACATCACTCTGCCGAGTATGAGAGAGTACCTGATGTTTGGAGCCATTGTGACGATCACGAACTCATTTGCTGCCGCCGGGCAGATCACGGCTCTTGTCGGATACCCCAGCACGGACTATGCAGTCCATACTGTCATGCAGCATCTCCAGGACTATGGCGGCATTCGATACGAAATGGGGTACGCGTCGACTATTGCAGTAGTGCTGTTTTTCTCAATGGTAGGTGCGCAGCAAATCGTGCAAAAGCTCTTGGCCAAACTGGGTAACTAGAGCTTTGAGTAGGGGGGCTGTGGAGTGAAGCAGACGCTCTATAAGAAGCGGATAAACCGAAGCCTCGTCGGTGACCTGGGCATCTTTGTGTTCTTGGGTGCCGGTGCAGCATTTACTGCTCTGCCTCTGGTATTCGCTGTCAGCAACGCGTTCAAGCCGCTCAATGAGTTGTTTTTGTTCCCGCCGCAGTTTTTTGTGAGGAACCCTACTCTGCAGAACTTCGCAGACTTGTTTACGCTCATGGGGCAGTCGTGGATCCCAATGACGCGCTACATCTCAAACTCGCTCCTGATCATCATCTTGGGGATGGCCGGGAACTTGTTCTTTGGATCTCTTGCTGCCTATGCCTTGTCAAAGCACGATTTTTTCGGCAAACAGACGATCAACGCCCTGATCGTCTTGTCGCTGATGTTTGCACCTGCAGTCCTTAGAATACCGAACTACCTGACAATCGCGTTCCTAGGTTGGATCGATACATACTGGGCGGTTATTGTTCCCGCTTGGTCCAGCACGCTCGGCTTGTATCTTTTGAGGAATTTCATGAACGCCATGGTGCCGATTGACCTACTGGAATCTGCTCGGCTCGATGGTGCGAGCGAATTCTGCATTTACTGGAACATAGTAATGCCGATCGTCAAGCCTGCCTGGCTGACTTTGATAATCCTGACATTTCAGCAGCTCTGGGGACTTACGGGCGGGGAGTACATCTACTCTGAGTCCCTCAAACCCCTCCCCTATGCTCTCGATCAGATCGTCAAAGGTGGAGTTGCTCGCCAAGGAGTTGGTTCAGCAGCTGCGTTGATAATGATGATAGTGCCAATCATTGTGTTCATTATCAATCAGAGCAAGATCGTAGAGACGATGAGCACTTCGGGGATCAAGTAGGAGGGGACTGATGTCTGTGAGAAGATGCACCGCTACAGCAATGGCGAGAATGGTTGGCGTTCGTGTATCTGTCTCTGTGGCGCTCTTGATTGTGCTGTTTGTGCAGCCTGCATCTGCTAGCGATCAGCCATATCAGAGCTACATCTTTGATCAGTGGGGCAACCCGGTCCCGACTCCTGCTCCCTATGTACCTGTTGATGTAATCAGGGGTGAGGAACTGGGCGCAGGTAAGTTCAACGGCCCGCAGGACTTGTTTATCGCTGATGATGGCTCGATATACATAGCTGATTCGAAGAACAACCGGATTGTGCATATCTCCAAGGACTTGTCCCTGCTTCGAGAGATAACCGGATTTGAATCAGAGGATGGGCCGCAGAGACTTACGAACCCCGCCTGCATCTTTGTTGACAGCGACGGATCAATGTTCATTGGAGATATGGGCAACCAACGAGTTGTCAAACTGGATCACGAGGAGAATCTGAAGCAGATTATCACCTACACAAAACCGGAAGGAATAGATGTACAGATCGTTGAGTTTCTCCCTGCTCGAATCGTAGTCGACCCGGTTGGCAGAATCTTCGTCGCAGCTCGCAACGTCTTTGAAGGTTTGATGGAGTTCAACAGCGACGGTGAATTCGTAGGGTTCGTAGGCGCTCCGTTGGTTCGGCCGAGTCTCTATGATCTCTTTTGGTACAGGTTTGCCACAAAGGAACAGCGTGAGCGTAGGGCACTGTTCCTGCCTATCGAGTATACAAGCGTCACTCTTGATCGCGCCGGGTTTATATACGCTGTAGCCAAGGATGAAGTAAGGCGGCTGAATCCTACAGGGCTGGACGTGCTAAACCGTCAAGGACTCTGGCCCATAGAAGGAGACGTCAACCTGCCTGCAGGTACAAATGCCTCTTTCTTGACTGACATTACCGTTGATGACTACGGAATTTACCACGTGCTGGATTCTGAAAGAGGCCGGGTGTTTGCCTATGACGACAGTGGCAATCTCCTCTACACATTTGGCACAGTAGGGCCCTATGCCGGCGCATTTAGCAGGCCGCGAGCGATCGACGGCGATGGTGAACGTCTGTTTGTGCTTGACGAGCAGAGAGCCGAGATCACAGTATTTGCCCCTACGGAGTATGGGCAACTGATCCACTTGGCAAACAAGCACTATGTGCTCGGTGACTTCGAGGCATCGACAGAGGTGTGGTACCAAGTTCTCAAGTACAACAACCATCTGCCACTCGCCTACAATGGGCTCGGGATGTCGCATCTGCGCCAACGTGATTACTCTACCGCTATGCACTATCTCCGTCTCGGCAATAACAGGACTCAGTATTCAAAGGCGTTTGCCAAGTATCGAAAAGAGGTAGTAGAGCAGAACTTCCTTTGGATCATGATTGCTGTCGTCTTGCTCGTGGTGGCGATTATAGTCTGGTACAAGCGTCGCAGCATTGAGCCTGAGATACGAAAGGTCTACGATGCTTCGTCCGTTCGAGGCTGGCGAAGAATAGCGAGCGGGTTGCAATATGCACTGCATGTGATCGTAAATCCCGTTGACGGATTTTGGGATCTCAGATACGAGGACAGGGGCAATATGCCGGCAGCCATGATCATATTGCTCTTGGCCAGCCTCAGTTTGGTTTTCATGAAGCAATATACAGGGTATTTGTTTAACCCGCGTGATGTTAGTCAGATCAACGTATTTGGAGAGGTAGGAACCACTGTTGCTACATTTTTCTTGTGGTGTGCGATTAACTGGGCTTTGACTACGCTCATGGAGGGCAAGGGGAGCTTCTCTGACATAGTGATGGCTACGGCATACGCTTTGACACCGTTGATATTGATCAACGTACCGATTACAATACTTAGCAATTTCATGACTCTCGAGGAAGGCTCCTACTACTACTTCTTCCGTGGTTTGAGCGTGCTGTGGACCGGCATCTTGATTTTCTTCGCTACGATGATCACCCATCACTACACTCCAGGAAAGACCGCAGGGACCTGTGTGCTCAACATTGTTGGAATGGGTGTTGTAGTATTCCTCGGACTGTTGTTCTTTAACATGGTGAGCATGCTTACTGAGTACACCGTCACGGTCTACCGCGAAATCGTGTTTAGGCTCTAGGAGCGGGAGTCAGGCTTGTGTATCCACACGAAAACGGGGGGACTCATGTGAAGAGACAGGGTGTGGTGCTATCCATAGTGCTATCGCTGACACTGATGTTCACCTCGGTCTGCCGTGCTGACAGTGGTGCCCATGAAGTACCCGGCAACATGGAGTTGGTTGCGCAGAACGAGTTCCTGTCGCTCTACATAGACCGTGCCACTACTGAGATAGCTGTCTTAGAGCACTCTTCAGGACGCGTCTGGTATTCCAACCCTCAGGATTGGAATAAGCTTGAGACCCAGGCTCGCGGCACTGCCAAGGAGCAGCTCGGTGCGCAGCTCTTGATCACTTATGACAGATCTGACAGGCGCAATCGTGAGATGAACAACTACTCGGACAGTATCATGCACGGGCTGTTTGAAATCAGAGAAATAGAGAACGGAGTGAGGGTAGACTACACTCTAGGCAGAAGATGGAAAGATGAGGACTACCTCCCCGTTGTTATTGAGAAGACGAGGCTCGAAGAGAGAATTCTCAGCAGTGTCTCGGAAAAAGAGGCCAGGGAGTTCACTCAACGCTACCACCTTGTCTACTTGAGGCAGCCAACCGGCATAGCTCCGCTTGAGTTGCAAGGCATGGACATGAAGGCATTGCTCGGCGGCTATGAGTTTGTCGTAGTGACTGATCAAGCAGAGGCCTTGACTGCTCAGATTTTGGACTTGCGAGCTAAGCTAAATACAGCTACCGAGCCCGAAAAGGAGGAGCTGACAAGCCAGATTGTACGGCTGGAGAGCCAGCTAAACAGCATCAAGTCCAAGGTTGCATGGGAGATCCTAGAGGTGATCTATAGCAACAGGGCAGACCTTGAGAGCATGAGCGAAGTGCGGTTTGAACACCTCGAGCACTTGATTGACACACCGACCTACTACATGGGCAGAGTCCCGGTGTTTGCTCGGACCAATCTGATCGACGCGGTCAAAACGACTGATTACAGTCCCGATGATGCTAGCGATGACCGGGTTGCGTGCAATCTCGATCCGTTGCAGCCAAACCTCGAGACCTTCTTTATTCCTATCGAGTACAGGCTGGATAAAGACTCGCTGGTAGTCCGGGTTCCTATGAGCGAGGTCATCTATCCTCTAGAAGTACTGGATAATCAGGGCGCTAAACACACGTATCCGCTTCACACCATAGCCCTGCTTCCGTACTTCGGAGCTGCTCATCGAGACAAAAATGGCTACATATTCATGCCCGACGGCTCGGGCGCTCTCATACGTTTTGGCAGTCCGAAGTACACTTTGACCTACTTGAGCACTCCAGTGTACGGGAGGGATCTCACAGAGGACAATAGAGCGCAACAGCTTGTTTTGACCGAGCAGGTTTGTATGCCTGTCTATGGTATGAAGACTGAAGATACTGCGTTTATAGCAATTATCGAAAAAGGAGAGCCGTTGGCGAGAATCAGCGCAGTCAAGGCAGGGTTTTCGAATTCGTTCAACAGTGTCTGCCCGCAGTTTAACGTGATACCGCGAGCAGATCTGTCTCTTGGGCCGATAGGTTCGGTAGTCGTGTATCAGAAACGGATCTATCAGGGGGATATCCAGGTTAGGTTTAAGTTCCTTGTGGGTGAAGACGCGGACTACGTCGGTATGGCTCGGTCATACCAAGAGTACTTGGTAAGCCAAGGTCATTTAAGGAGGCTTGAACCGGATCGGGATTTGCCTTTTTACCTGAGTGTAGTCGGCAGTATTGCGAGAGATGAGCCGGTGTTGGGAGTGCCTAGAGAGGTCATCCGTTCGCTGACAACATTTGAGCAAGCATCTGAGATTGTGGAGAGGCTGCTGCAGTCAGGTGTGCGCAACATCAAAGTGAGGTATCAGGGTTGGCTCAAAGGAGGCCCTGAGCACATCTTTCCTGATCGGGTAGAGATAGAGCGCGCAGTGGGGAGCAAGGAAGGCTTAGTTAACCTTGCAACCATGCTCGAGGGCAACGGAGTTGAGTTTTATCCTGAGGTCAACTTCCTTGCAGTGTTTCGCAACAGTATGTTTGATGGGTTCAACACCAGGCGTGATGCTGCTCAGTACTTTGACAACAGGCCCAAACGGATCACAGAGTATGACATCGCATTTGGGATTTCTTCGAGTTCCGAGAAGTACCTATTGTCCCCGAGGAGCCTGTCTAGAGTAGTCAGCTCGTTCTTTGAGGACTATTCGGAGTATGGCATTGGCGGAATTGGGCTGCAATGCCTAGGGAGCATGGTCAACTCAGATTTCCGCAACAAGCCTGAGACAGTAATAGATAGACAGCAGTCGGCTGATATCATTCGAGAGCAGTTGGCGCAGATCAATGCGGCAGGCTATGACGTCTTGGTCGTGGGCGGAAACGCACTGTCTTACCCATTTGCCAAGAGCATAGTTGGAGCGCCTTTTAGGAGCTCTTATCACGATATATTCGATGAGACGGTTCCTTTCTACCAGTTGGTCCTAAGCGGCCATATGGAGTATGCCGGGAGACCGTTGAACATGGTTTCCGACTACCGAAAAACACTGCTGCAGAGCATCTCTTTTGGGGCCGGGCTTCACTTTGAGTGGGCTTATGGGAACACTGACCTCTTGATCAATACGGATTTCGATCACTTGTACGCGATTAGCTTTGAGGATTGGTTTGAACAGGCTGTTGCCGACTATCAAAAAGCCAGCGCGATCTTTGCAATGATACGCGATGCACAGATCCTAGATTACATCGAGCTCGGCGACGGGGAGTATGTGACGAAATACGATAACGGGTGCAGCATTTCAGTGAACTACAGGCAGGGCACTGTAACTGTTCATCGCGAGTCGAGTGAGTCGGTAGTCTACGAGTTCTAGTTTTTGCGTGCGAGGTTCCTTGATGGAGGGAGTGCTAGAGCAATGAAGCTGCCGAAATTGGGGTTGACCACAAAAAAGAGCCTTAAGGGGTACTTGTATGTGTCTCCGTTTCTCATCGGGTTCTTCGCGTTCTTTCTGATACCGTTGATCCAAACAGTGGTGTTCAGCTTGAGTGAGCTCAAGATAGTGACCACAGGGTACACGATAACCCCTGTAGGTTTGGACAACTACAATACTGCGCTTTTTGTGGATCCGGATTTCGTCCCGACGCTGACAAACACTGTGATCAACACGCTGATAGACATACCTGCCATACTGATTTTTAGCTTTTTCATTGCTGTTGTCTTGAATCAGAAGTTCCGAGGGAGGACCCTGGCTCGATTGATATTCTTTCTCCCCGTTATATTGACATCCGGAGTAGTTGCACAGATGGAGATCAACGATGTGATGAACCAGGCCTTGGTACAGGATGCGGAGTTCATGTTGGGCGGCCAGCATTTTGTCAGCTTTCTGCTTGGGCTAAACCTTCCGCCTGCTTTCGTACAATACATAGTCACTGTGGTAGATCGGATTGGACCTGTGATAGAAGCGAGTGCAATACCTATACTGATTTTCTTGGCAGGCCTGCAATCAATCCCGCCAGATCTCTATGAAGTCGCCGACGTCGAAGGCATCACCGGCTGGGAGAAGTTCTGGATGATCACCTTTCCACTCGTAAGTCCTATGATCTTGACCAACGCAATCTTTATCATTATCAACTCGTTTACCTCACCTCGAAACGAGATGGTTCGTTTCATCGGAGAGAATACCTGGAGCCGAGGAGGTTACGGGGTGAGCGCTGCGATGGCGCTGCTCTACTTCCTGTCTATAGGTGCGATTTTGGCGTTGGTTGTGTTGGTGACCAGTAGACGAGTTGTGTATCTGGAGTAGAGCATTAGGATTGCGCGAAAGGGAGGCTGTGAAATGTCAGTCGCATACAAGTACCGTGTCCGCCGGATCGAAAACATCAAGCTGGCAGCGTTCATAACCAAGTGCAGCGGATGGATTTGGACTGTAGTTCGCGCAGTGCTGCTGATAGGCCTCTGTTTCATGATACTTTACCCGCTGATCGTCAAGTTCACGTCTTCAATTATGCACGTTGACGATATGTATGATGCCAGTGTGCGATTTGTCCCGCGCCGCACGACGTTGCAGCAGTATCGAATCGCTTGGGAATGGATGAACTACCCCAGGGTGCTACTGAACACAACTACTCTGACACTGGTTGTAAGTCTCCTGCAGTTGGCCTCTTGCACTATTGTGGGTTACGGACTCGGGAGGTTCGACTTCAAGGGCCGAAATATCGTGTTTGGCCTTGTCCTGCTGACGCTTGTGGTCCCGCCGGAGATGGTCATGATCCCACTGTTTCTTAACTTCAGGTTTTTTGACCTCTTTGGCCTTATACCCGAACCCGGAATCAACCTGCTTGGGTCGTACTGGCCGTTTGTCTTAACCTCGTGTACGTCTATGGGATTGAAAAATGGTCTATTCATCTACATCATGACACACTTCTTCCGCGGCATGCCTCACAGCCTTGAGGAGGCGGCAGAAATCGACGGAGCTAGCTCATTTCAGACGTTCTACAAGATAATGCTTCCGGGGGCGAAGCCTGCGATGATCATTGTGTTCCTTTTCTCCTTCGTTTGGCAGTGGAATGATAGGTTTTACACTGATCTGTTCTTGCGAAACAGTGAGAGCTACTTATCCTATGCTTTGCAGACTTTCGCTGCAAGATTTTCCAGCAACAGTCCAATACGTCGTCAGTTCCCGTATCACTATGGGTCACTTCTCAACAACGCAGGGATGATGATGTTCATGGCCCCGCTTCTCGTCTTGTACTTGTTCATGCAGAGGCACTTCGTTGAGAGCATTGAAAGGACGGGATTGGTCGGCTGATCACCCACACGAGCCTTTCTTCTACTGCGTCGTCGATACCTGACTCGAGATCACCCAGATATGGCCGAACACGTGCGTCCACACGCTGTACCTCCATTGATTGGACTTATGATCTGGTGTTCCCGGATCAAGGGCGGATAGATCGTTTTGGCCTGTTTCCTAAACGGATTGAGTAGTTCCTCGAGTCCTAACCCTCAGTGTCCTTCATGTTCGCGAGCTCACCGCTGTCATAAGTAAAGTGATTCTGAGTTATGGCTAACGTGAGAAACATGTGGTATTCTTCACCATGTAGAGTTGTTTGCAGCAAATGAAGCCGAGGCGGCCTCTTTTGGCCAAGCATACGGCAGGCTTTGATGCTAGAGGATGTCGAGTGAATGAAGATCATAGTCGTTGGCGCAGGAAAAGTCGGCTACAATATCTCTCGCGTCTTGTCTGAAGACCATGACATAGTGGTCGTGGACAAGGACCCTGTTGCGCTCCAATCGGTGTACGATAACCTGGACGTCATGGGTGTCGAAGGCAACGGTGCCAGTGCTCGAGTGCTCGAGCAGGTGGGTGTCCATGACGCAGATATGGTCATCGCAGTCACTGACAACGATGAATTGAACATGATTGCCTGCATGACTGCCAAACAGTGCGGAGTCCGCACTACAGTGGCAAGGGTGAGGAATCCAGACTACACATCATCTCAGCCTTTTGGCCTTTCGTATACTCGCTTTGGGATAGATGTGATGATAAGCCCGGAAGACCTGGCAGCGCAGGAGATATTCCGCCTCATCGAGGTTCCCATGGCCAGTGACGTAGAGTACTTCGCACAGGGGCGCTTAGGCCTGATTGGCATAAAGGTGAGCGAGTGGTTTCATATAGCCGGAAAGCGGATCCGCGATCTGGGCCTTGACAGGTTTACTGTTGTATCAGTTGTAAGAGAAGGAAGAACTCTCATTCCGGATGGAGATACAACGATACTGCCCGAAGACCGTGTGTTTGTTTTGGGCCAGACTTCTGGTTTTCATAGCCTGGAGGAGTTGACCAGTCGCCACATACATGTGGTCAACAGAATTGTGATTGCAGGCGGAGGGATGATCGAGGAACCGCTCGTTGAGCTTCTTGATTCCCGGCGCACAGGCCCGAGGGTCCACATCATCGACAAGGATCCGGAGAGATGCTCGAGGCTCGCGTCCAAGTACAGCAGTTGCTCGGTCGCATGTGTGGACCCGACCAGAATGGATCTCCTAGATGAGGAGTCTGTAGGTGCCGGAGACGTCTTCGTTGCTGTCACGGGGTCTGACAACTCCAATCTGGTGAGCTGTATTGCTGCAAAGAGCTTGGGTGTTGATCAGATCATCTGTGAGGTGAGCCGAGAGGACTACATAAAGCTGGCTGAAGCTGTAGGAGTCAGTGCTACCATCACTCCCCGGCTTCTTGCAGCTAACACTGTGCTCAAGCTGCTCAGGAGCACGAGTGTGCTGTCAGTGAATCTCCTCAGTTCGGGAGATGCAGAGATAATGGAGTTAATTGCAGCAGAGAATTCGCCCATAACCCGAGGCCCTATCAAGGATCTTAACATACCAAAAGGCGTGGTCATTGGGTCGGTAATACACGAGGGACAGATAGTTGTGCCTCGCGGAGACACTGAGATCAAACCGGGCGACCACGCAATAGTCTTTGCTCTGCATTCCCTAGCCGGACATGCAGAAGCGCTATTTAGTTCTGAGGATGAAGGCAGTTCGCATGAATCCTAGACTAGTCGCTCACACACTCGGTGCTATAACCCTGTTGGTTGGCTCTACTATGATAACTGCGGCTGCCTGGGCCGCAGTGGACGGGTCACCTGATCTCATGCCCTTGATATACTCGTGCTTGGCGACGTGCCTCGTTGGCGGGGCACTGCTTCTTGTAAGGCCTCACGGCAGCTTCCGGGTAAGAGACGGATTTGCTATCGTAGGTATCGGCTGGCTCGTGATCGCAGCTTTGGGTGCGCTGCCCTACTACCTGTCAGACTACTGCCAGAGCTACGTCGATGCGTTTTTTGAGAGTGTCTCCGGTTTTACAACAACAGGGGCGACAGTCCTCGCCGACGTAGAGGCGCTTCCTCGAGGGTTGCTGTTTTGGCGCAGCCTGACTCAATGGTTGGGTGGAATGGGGATCATCGTCCTCTCCTTGGCGGTCTTTTCGGTCCTAAACACCGGCATGCCGCTTTATCGAGCAGAAGTCCCGGGATTTACGCATGATAGGCTCCTGCCTAGGCTGAGGCAGACGGCACTGACGCTCTGGATGATCTACATCGGTTTCACGTTAGTGGTGACAATCCTCCTGGTTGTAGCGGGACTGCCGTTTTTCGACGGTCTGACCCATGCGCTTGCGACCGTGGCTACCGGGGGATTCTCCACTAGGGCTTTGAGCGTCGAGGCGTTCGACAACCTTGCAGCCGAGATCGTCATCATCGTGTTTATGCTGCTGTCAGGGTTGAATTTCGCGCTGTATTTCCGAGTGATTCAGAGGAAGGGGATTCGCACTATCCTTGCTGACGCAGAGGCAAGGCTGTATCTTTGGATTCTGGCTATAGCTAGTGCAATAGTGGCAATATCCCTTGTTACTGCCATGGACCTTCCGCTTCTTGTAGCAATCAGGCAGTCGGTTTTTCAGGTAGTGTCGATTAACACGACCACAGGTTTCTCGACCACCAACTTCGACGCTTGGCCGAGTCTGGCCAAAGGGGTCCTGCTTGCATTGATGCTTATCGGAGGCTGTACTGGATCGACTGCCGGAGGCATAAAGGTAGGCAGGTTTCTTCTGCTCTTCAGCCAAGCCAGGAGGCACCTCCTGCAGTCTGCTAGGCCTCATCTTGTCGCCAAGGCGAGAGTAGGCGATTCTGTAGTGCAGGATTCGATAGTGAATGATGTGCTCACATTTTTCTTCATGTATATTATGCTCTACTGCGTTGGAGTCTTCACTGTACTGGCGGACGGCCAAGATCTGGTAACTTCACTGTCTGCCTCAGCTACCATGATCGGCAATGTCGGGCCTGGGTTTGGGGCAGTGGGTCCCTACCTCAACTTCGGAGGGCTGAGCAGCCTTACGAAGCTCATTTTGAGTGGCCTGATGGTAGCGGGAAGGCTAGAGATCGTGACTGTTTTGTTGATGTTCACTAGGGCTTTTTGGAGGAGGTAGGTACGCCCCGCGTCTGTGCCTATTGCCTTGAATGCCAGGTGAAGTGTGTGCTCAACGTACCCCTAATGATCTTGTCAGACGCCAGTGTTGCTGAATCCAGTTGTTTCCCAGCCTCAGCTAGATCGCGAACATACTCTTTAGGAAGCTTTAGTTTAGACGCTGTAAGAGCCCTGTCTACCACTATCCCCCTGCCCTCCTACTGTAGAGTATAGCTGGTATTTCCTAAGATTTCCGTATAGATGTAGGGCATTTTTGCAGGTGAGCTTGTCAACCGCGGCGAATTCCCGGGCTATGAGTTCACTCCGAGCACGTTACAGGAGGACTGATTGGTGGTAGAGATCAGACAGGTTAGAGGCTCTCGAGATCTGAGACGGTTTGTCGGATTTCCGCTTTGGCTTTATAGAGACAATCCGTACTATGTACCCCAGCTCCTATCGGATGAGATCAACACACTAAGCCCTGATCGAAATCCCGCGTTTGAGCATTGCGAGGCCCGGTACTGGCTTGCTATAAGGGATGGCCGTGTTGTGGGGAGAATTGCAGGCATTGTGAACCACAAGTTCCCTCTGGTATGGGGTAAGAAATGGGCCAGATTTGGCTGGATAGACTTCGTAGACGACTACGAGGTATCAGCAGCCTTGCTTGGAGCTGTCGAGGATTGGGCAAGGTCTTTGGGCATGGAGGCAGTGCATGGCCCAATGGGCTTTTGCGGTTTGGACAGAGAGGGCATGCTTATAAAGGGGTTTGATGAGCTGGGCACTATGGCGACGATCTACAACTACCCTTACTACCCTGTCCATCTTGAGAAACTTGGATATACCAAAGACACTGACATGGTTGAGTACGAACTCGACGCTGACAGCGTGCCAGAACGCGTCCACAGAATCGCTAGAATGGTTATGAACAGAGGCAGTTATAGGCTTCTCGACGCGAAAAGGCCTAAGGACCTGCTCCCATATGCAGACGAAGTCCTGTCACTCTTGGATGAGGCATACGCGCATCTATACGGTGCGGTTCCTCTGTCTGATCGCCAGAAGCAGGCACTGATCAAGCAGTATTTCTCGTACGTGAACCCGGACTACTGTAAGGTCGTGCTGGACGCTGAAGGCAGAATCGCCGCATTTGGGTTGGCTATGCCGTCGCTCTCCAGATCCCTCCAGAAGGCTAGGGGTAGGCTTGTTCCTTTTGGCTTTTTTCACATTCTGCGGGCATTGAAAAGAAACGACACGCTCGACCTTTATCTCATAGCTGTTAGGCCTGAGCTCCAAGGCAAAGGGATCAACGCAGTCATAATGTCTGAGATCGCAAGAGCGGCAAAAAAGCACGGCATAAGGAAGGCAGAGACTAATCCCGAATGGGAAGAGAACAACAAGGTGCAGTCTCAGTGGAAGGACTTCGCCGTGCGTCAGCATAAACTGCGTAGGATATATGTTAAGCATCTATAGCAGAAGGTGCGAGAAAGACGCCCCTGTAGCAGGGGCGAATGCTTAAGTCTTGTTAGTGGACCAAACGCCGTCGTTTCGATGCCTGGCTCTGAAACTCATCTACCAGTGATGCCAATTGCTCAGCCAGTTTGTCTCCACCCATTGGCAGGCCGTGACTTGAGATGATCATCTGCGGTCTGAGGTCTCGTAGGATCTCTAGAGACCGCTTGGCCAGGTCCCAGTCGGTGGTGAAATAGGCAGGCGGGCCACTGAGGACCCTCTCTCTAGACAGGATAGACTCTGCCGAATCTTGATCCAGCGTAGAAAGCACGTCCCCGGCTATGAGCAAGCCGTCGCTCTCTCTAAACAAGGAAACATGCCCTGGAGAGTGGCCGGGAGTGTGTATCCAACGCCATCCTGGCATCCAGGGCACGCTTCCATCACTGGGCAAAGCATGCACGCGTGCACCAAGATCAATGCCCCTGTTGGAAAACAGTGGCGATACCTGCGCGATCAGTCCTTCTCCAGCGAACGGGTTTGGTGGGGGGTAGTCCATCTGACCCGTCAGGTACGGGAGTTCGAGTTCGTGGACGTACACTTCTGTATTCCACTTATCTAGGAGCTCTAGGATCGCTCCTACATGGTCAAAGTGACCGTGGGTTAGCACGATCGCCCTCGGCACAGTCCCTAGGCCAAATCTCGCTTCAGCAGCCCGCGTTATGTCTCTGCCCATGTGGGCAGTGCCCGCATCTATTAGGACCCAGTCTCTTGTGACACTGTTTGGATTACCCACCATGCACACATTGACAAGCGGCAACTCAACGACGAATACATCAGGCGTGACTTCATCAAACGACAACGGCCTTGCTGTTATCTTTTGAAGCAGTTCTACTTCTTGCGCTTCCATAGGCACCTCCGTCTAGGTGTGTGAATCCGCGGTTTCTGTCTGCGGTTGTTAGTATGACCGAAAGAGCGTCGTCTATTGCCGACTCATGGATGCTAGTGCCAAGAGGCCTGGATGACCCAAGCTATTGGCAGGGTTGACTGAGCGTCTGTTTTCTTTTTGTCAAAAAGAAG
The DNA here is from genome assembly GCA_900016865.1 of uncultured Clostridia bacterium. GTDB lineage: Bacteria > Bacillota > DTU014 > DTU014 > DTU014 > DTU014. The sequence continues at coordinate 32,353 of FIZI01000003.1, forward strand.
GATATCAGAACTTGATGGAGTAATAAGAATATCACAATCGTTTGTGAAACAAACTAGGGTTGATTGGTTTGCCGACAATAAAGGACATAGCCCGCAAGGTTGGAGTGTCACCGAGTGTGGTGTCGCGGGCTTTGAACAACAAATACGGAGTCAAAGAAAGCACCAGACAGGCTGTTCTTCGGGCTGCAAAGGAATTGGGGTATCACCCCAACGTAGCTGCGCGCAGTCTCGTGACAAAGCGCACTGAGATGATTGGTGTCATCATACCGGACATCTCTGAGCCGTTCTACTCGCGCATGATCAAAGGTATGGAGTATGTTGCAAGCAAGACTGGCTATACCCTGCTGTTTTCAAATTCATATGAGAGCCTCGAGCAGAGCAAAGCCGTTGTGAAGATGGTTGAGGCTCAGCGGGTCGAAGGGCTCATAATAGTCGGCAGCAGTCTGAAGGAAAGGGACTACATATACAGTCTCATAGACAAAGGCACGCCATTTGTTGTGATCGAGCGGCACTACTCGGATCCTCGAATGAACTGCATATGGGTTGACAACGTAGTTGGCGGGTATGTCGCAACCAAACACTTGATTCAATGCGGTCACACTCGAGTTGCCCACATTTCAGGCGATCTTGATGTCGAAGTGGCCGCCGAGAGGCTTAAGGGTTACAAGAAGGCCTTAGACGAAGCCGGGATACCTTTTTCACCAGACTTAGTTGTCTCAGGCGCGTTTGTCTGGCAGGATGGGTACCATGGGATGAAGGCATTGCTGAGCAGGACTCCACGCTGCACAGCGGTTTTCGCGGGCAATGACTCTATGGCATACGGCGCACTTCAAGCCATCGCCGAGGCAGGCTTATCTGTTCCGCAAGACATCTCCGTCATAGGCTTCGACGATCTTGAGTTCTCTTCACTGACCAACCCACCTCTGACGACAGTTAGGCAGCCACGGTATGAGATGGGCAGAGACGCGGCCAGGCTCCTGGTAACGTGCCTAGAGCAGTCCACCCAAGACAAAGGCATGAAGATCTGCTATCCTCCTGAGATAGTCATTCGACGTTCGACATCGGTTTACGACAGCACAGATAGGACACACGCTTGAGTTGATCACACAGTTGCATGGGCTCGTTTGAGGTTCGTTGTTGCTTGACCTCTATAACGGGCGTTTAATCAACGGTAGATCACAAACGTTTGTGTCTTACACAGTCTCTTCCTATGCGAGTCACCAGGTAACCGGGCGTTGTGCCGGAGAGTTGGAGAAACGTTGATCCGGCATGTCTTCGTCCGAAGGAGGTGAGTGATAGGACAGGGTAGTGTCTAGTAGCCTGTAGTTGTCAATAACCGACCGTCTCTGACAAATGACTAAGGAGGTATCCCAATGTTGAGGACAAGATCGATAGTCTTGGTTCTTGTTGTCATGGCAGCCGTTCTGATTGCCGGGATGGTACCTGCGTTGGCTCAGGACAGAGTCAAGCTGACAGTTTGGGGTAGAGACCTTCCTGACGATGATCCTGCTCACCAGTACATAAAGGCCCTAGTTGAGGGATTCCAGGCAGCAAACCCGGATATTGAGCTCGAGTACGTCGCATTGGGTGACCCTGGCCTTACTGACAAGGTCAAGGTCGTCATGGCCAGCAATTCAGGTCTACCGGATATCTTCCAGAGCTGGGGCGGCTCAGTCATGGGTGGATATGCAGATGCCGGCAGACTGCTCGACCTCACTGAGGAGCTTGCAGACATCGAGTGCAGCGAGGCCGCGAAGGCTGCGATGTCCTGGAAAGGCAGGACCTACGGCGTTGCACCGTTCTTCGCAGTCGCAGGTATATTCCTCAACGAGGCCATCTTTGAGAAGTATGGCCTTTCAGTTCCTACCACAATCGAAGAGCTCGAGGAAGTAGCAGACACTCTTCTCGCCAATGGTGTGCAGCCGTTCGCTTGCGGCGCCCGTGACGGATGGCCGGTTCTCGCACTCTACATGTATCTCACTGACCGCTACGGTGGGATCAATGCGTTCGCCGAGGCCCAGGCCAGACAGAGGCGTTTTGACAGCGAGCCGTTCGTTCAGGCCGCTTTGAAGTACCAAGAGTGGGTCAAGAAGGGCTACTTCGGTCCGACACCTCTCAGCGAGGCGTACGGTGACGCTCAGCAGTTGATGGCGACAGGCCAGGCCGCCATGCACGTCACAGGCTCCTGGATGTGCGCACAGTACGGTGATCCTACATTTACCGACCAGCCTCTCGGCTTCTATCCATTCCCGGAGATGCCGGGTGGACTTGGCAAGATCACTGACATTATGGGCCAGACTGACATCGGTTTTGCAGCCACTCACGTAGCTGTCGACAAGAAGGACGCGGTTGTAAGGTTTATGAAGTATGCGATGAGTGTAGAGGCGTGCTCCGCTGAGCTCGGGCGGATTTGCTCCGTGCCCGGCGTCCAGGCGCAAAACCGCCTGACTCAGATGGCGTCCGAAGTGTTCGGCAGTGCAGAGGCGATTCAGTTCTGGTGGGATCAGGATCTACCTCCGACCATCACAGCTCCGCTGAACGAAACGATCCAGAGCTTCTTCTTGCCAACCACAGACGTCAAAATGGCTCTTACTGCGTATGAGGAGCTCGTAGCTGATGAGGTGGGACCGGTCCGCTAAGACGCAGCTCTAGCGCCTAAGACTGGTTGGGGCGCAGCTCAATGCGCCCCAACCACGGCCGATTGTGATCTGGAAGCCTCCTGTGATCCCTTGCAAGGAGTTGGTTGAGGATGAAAAGCAGCGTCGATGCAGCCCCTATGACCCTGGCCGCAACGCACGACGGCAGACGCAAGAAGAGGCTTGACTACCGAAGACTGCTGTTTCAGATCGTCTTCCTCTTGCCAGCTGTAGGTTTCCTGGTGGTGTTTATGTTCTATCCGATCGAAGAGACGTTCCGGACGTCTATGATGCAGACATCGGCGTTGAGCCCGCCCACCTTCATTGGCTTTGAAAACTATCAAAGGTTGTTTGCGTCAGCCGAGTTTCGCAAGGGCCTTGCCAATGTATTGGCGTGGGCGTTTTGGAGCGTCGTCATCCAGATTCCGCTTGCCTTTTTCATCGCATTCTCACTTGTCGCCTACAGCAACAGGCTTACAAGCAAGCTTCGAGTGATCTACTACATGGCGAGCATAATGCCCTCTGCGATTGTAGCAATGCTCGGACGGTTCATCTTTGCTCCTAGGTTTGGTGTCATATCTACGATCGCTCAGAGGTTTGGCTGGGCCTGGCTGCAGAACGTCGATTTCCTGGGAGATCCAAACAAAGTCTTTTGGTCGTTGTTTGCGATTGCTACATGGGCCTACATAGGATTTGGCATTGTGTACTTGATGGCCAATATCGAACAGATACCCATGGAGATCCGCGAGGCGGCTGAGCTCGATGGCGCCAATCGTTTGCAGTATGCTCTTTATGTCGTTCTTCCGATGGTGTCATACCCGATCCGAATACTGGCGATAATCAGCACTGTTGGCAGCCTCAAGCTCTTCGATGTCCCGTATCTCATGACGGGGGGCGGGCCTGTCTACTACTCAACGACACTCGCCATAATTCTCTACAAACAGGGCTTTGTCAACTGGAGATACGGCAGGGCGGCTGCTGTCGGCGTGATCATTTTTCTGCTCTCTTTGGCCTTCTCTATCGCCCAGTTCTCGATGCAGCGGAAGGGGGGCGAGTTGGATTGAGAAACATCGACTTGATAGCAGAGGAGTCCGCGATAAGGCATTTTGGGGGGCGCCGTGGGCGGCTCACAGTGTCTGAGCTGCTGATAATGGTAGTACTCATCATCTTGGCGCTGGCTGTGGTTCTTCCTCTCCTTCTGCCTTGGTTTTTCGTGTTCAAGACCCGTCTGGAGTTTTCATACAACCCGTGGAGTTTGCCAAAGCAGATCTCGTGGACGAACTTCAGAGAAGCGTGGATTGCCATACAAATTGGACAAGGTCTGCTCAACACACTCAAAGTATGCGTGGGTGCAGTCCTGTGCACGGTACCGTCTGCAGCTATGGCCGGGTACATATTCGCGAAGTACCGCAGCAGATGGACTGAGGTCGCGTTTTACGTTGTCCTTATGGGCTATTTCGTGCCGGTGCACATGGTACTGATCCCTCTTTATCAGTTGAACACGAAGTTCGGCTTGGTGGATTCGATGGCCGGGGTATTTCTGCCTATGACGGCTTTCGGGATTCCGTTTTGGACCATCATCTATAGATCGTTCTTTAGGAGTTTGCCTGACGACTTGGCTGAGGCTGCGAAAATAGACGGTGCGGGACACTTTGATGTGTTTTTGCGTGTGATGTTTCCACTTGCCAAACCAGCAACTGTGCTTGCTGTTTTGCTGGTCTTTATAGGGGCCTGGAGCGACTACCTGTTGAGCTTAATCATGATCAACAACCAGAGGCTCTTTACCATGCAACTGCGAATAGCACAGTTTATGAATGCTTACGGAGTAGACCACATGCCTAGGTATGCTGCAGCTGCTGTCATAGCGGCAGCACCCACGTTGATCTTGTATATCGTAGGACACCGCTGGATTCTCAGGGGGACCCTGGCCGGAGCATTGAAGGGATAATCACGAGGCAGGCTCGACGCAGCAACATCTCCAAGCCAAGAGCCACGGCTTGCGCTGAGCGACAAAGCCGTGGCTCTTGGGTATCTTAGGCGTCTAGTAGACAGTGACTTTACTGCATTATCCTTATCGCCACGAGATGAAACTGTCTTTGATCTGGTCGAAGTCTGCAGCAAACGAGTCCCACATAGCCTCCAGTGCAGAAAGAGTCACCACGTAGACTATATCTTCAGATACCGCCACAATCGCGTCCTGAAGGACGCTGTTGCCGTCGGCGTCGATTCTCAGTCTCGCGGTTGACCCAGTCAGGTTACCCAGAGGTATTGAGCCGCTCGATATCACCTCAACCGGCATTGTAGCCGCAGCCTGTTGAATGGAAGCGAGGAGAACGTCGTCCGCCTTCATGCCAATAGGAGCTTCCAAGGTCATCAGAATCGCTGACGCTCCTCCTGCCTGGTGCTGCATCACCAGCATCCACTCACCTGCCTGCGTGACCTCAAACATCGCCCAGTTCTCGGGTACAGATATCTGGCAGGCGTACTCGAGGCTGGTATACTGGTTTTCATAGATGCCGGATTGAGCAGGGACACCCTCAGGCGCCTCGATCTCTTTTAGGGTGACACTGTCTATGTAGAAACGATGCCCGGTGAACACAGTTGTTGTTAGACTCTCGTCTCCGGTAAGGCTGGATGCATGAGCGACTTTGACAACAAGCGCGTCTGGAGCCATTTGGCCTTGAGTCGCATCTACCGCCACCCACTCGCCAATGTAGACCTCGTTCCACATGTGTCCGACCCAGGTCGTCCCATCGTAGCGGAAGCCGAGCGCCAAGCGGGAGGGAATACCTACAGCCCTAGTGAGAGAAGCAAACAGAATGGAAAACTCTGTACAGCGTCCCTGCCTAAGTTCGAAGATGTCCGGTGCAGAGAAAATCTCGAGCGTGATGTTGTAGTCAAGGTAATTGTGTGTGAAAGCGAGAAGTTTCTCTACTGCCCTGTAGACGTCAGTTTCATCGCCTATGACCTCTAGAGCTGCCTCCTTGATCGGCTCGTAGTCCGGAGTTATGTGCCTGGTAGTGCCGAGATACTCCTCTAGACCCTCATCAGTCACAGGTAGAGAAGCCCAGCCCGTGCGGTCAGTCGTGTCTACTGAGATCTCAACGACGACTTCGGAAACACCGTCCTCATTGATGGACTCGGACACAACACGTTGGCGGTTGTCTGTGAAGCTCGCCGCGCCAATCGGAAGCCCGTCAAAGCTGATCGTGATCCTGCTGTTGACCGAACGGAGCGGATGAGAGACCACAATATTGCCCCTCCCGCCCACCATGTCTAGGATCATGGGAGAAAACTTGCCGATCTTCTCGTCAGGATCTGTCAGCCTGCTCTGTACACCGATCAATGGAATCTCGTACTTGTAGGGAGTGCCATCTGGCGAAACCACCAGCTGAAGCGGCACTCCTTGTTCTGAAATGGATACCAGATAAGCGGGCATTTCCTGGCCTTGGTAATCGAACGTGGTCTCTCCAAGAACCTCTATGTGTGTGAGATCGAATATCCCTTGTTCGGCAGACCAGGTATAGATCTCGTCCTTGTACCCGGGTTTTAGGAGTCCAGACTCAGCCAAGTAGTCGAGGAGTGCCTCAGATGGGCAAAAGGCCCTTGCAGACACTTCAGCCTCTTGGGTGTACTCCCTGCCGGAGACTGTAGTCGTAGCGATTGCCTTGATCCCTTCTTCGTGCTGCTCAAACTGGGTCTCTACTGTAGTGACTACCCCAGACGACTCCGATATCTGAATCTGCGACTTTGGGTTGTATTCCTTGTCAACATAAACCTCATAGGCGTATGTAGTCTTGTCCTGAGATCCATCGAGAAGTGTTACGTAAACCATTGCCTCATTTGTATAAAGATAACCCTCAGGCGTTTCATACTTAAGGTACCGCTCATAACCGATGGGCGTGCCCTGTTGTTCTACGACGTACTCGGTCTCCCTGATAAGTACCTGTTCAGAACTAGCTACCGCAGCGACCGTTGCCAAGACCAAGAGAGTCACTGCAATAGACAGTATGCGTCGGCTCATCCGACAATACTTAGTCACGTCTACACTCACCTCGCAGCTTGTTGGTTGACAGCCAACCGTTTATTTACGCCATTGCATGATTATAACACTGCGGAAGCTGTGGGTCAACTCCTGCTGCAGCAGGCTGTCCGTCTGTTGCAGGTGCGCTGTACCAGCACTAACTCTGTCACGTATGAACTGCTAGACTGTAAACTGGTTCACGAGCGACTTGAGTTCAGCCGCTGTGCGGGACAACTCTTCTGCAGAGGAGGCCATTTCCTCTGTGGTTGCGCTCTGCTCTTCAGCAGCCGCTGCGATCTCCTGTGCATTGGCTGCGTTCTGCTCGGTCACTGTTGTCATAGAATCGATAACCCTGACTACCTCATCAGCGCTGGACGCCATCTCTTCTGCAGATGCACTCGATTCCTCTGTGATGACGGCTAAGTTCCTCATGGCCTCACCCGCATTTTGTCCTAACTGATTGAGCTCCTCTATCAGACTGAGCAGCTCGGCTATACTGTTATTGATAGTATGAGCGTCCGACTCGATCTCACGCAATATCTGGCCGGCGTCATCAGCAAGATGTGCACCTTTGTCTATCTCGTTGTTGTTTCTCTGAACGAACTCCACGGTCCGTTCTATAGCCGACATAAGCTGGGTGACAATCTGCGATATCTCATTCGTTGATTGGGATGAGCGTTCTGCGAGGCGCCTGACCTCATCTGCTACGACAGCGAACCCACGGCCTGCCTCGCCTGCTCTAGCAGCCTCTATGGCTGCGTTCAGAGCAAGGAGGTTCGTCTGGTCAGCTATTTCGTTGATAACTTCGACGATTTCGCCGATCTGCTTTGATCCCCTCTCGAGCTCCGCTACGCAGGCAAGGGTTTCCGCTGAGGCCTCTTTGATATGCCTCATCCCTTCGGTGACACTAGTGACAGAGTTGTTCCCCAAGGCAGCCCTCTCTTGGCTGTGTTCTGCCTCTTCGCGAACCTTTTCGAGAAGTTCGACAGCTCTAGCTAGCTTGTGAATCACGTCTTCTACTGTTGAGCTTGTCTTTTCGACTTCAACCGCAGACTCCTCGGCTCCCTTGGCGACCTGTTCTATGGCAGCTAGCAGCTGATGCATCCGGTCTCTGGCTTGCACACTGTCTTGGCTCTGCTGTTGGGCTCCTTGAGCTACTTGAGATATCATCGATGCCATCTGATCTGCTGAAGAAGCCTGTTGCTCTGTAGCTGAAGCCAACTGCTCTGCGTTCTCTTCAACATGAGCGCTCGACTTCATCACCTGTTTGATGATATCAGTGAGTCTCTCGACGAACGTATTGAACCACATCGCAAGCTGGCCGACCTCGTCCCTGGACGATACCTCGACGCGTTTTGTCAGGTCGCCTCTTCCTTCAGCCATGTCTCTAAGCATGTCCAGAGCAGCCCTGAGCGAGTGAGTAATGCTTCTGGTCAGCATGAGGCCTACGATTATTGATGCTAGCACGGCTAAGATCGAAGCTGCGAGTACGGTGGACCTTGCCCTGGCAGCCCGGTTCTCCGTAGCAGCTGATACTGAGCCGACATAGTCGACTTCCCAGGCAATGAGCTTCTCTATTGACTCGGACAGCTGTTCCATGTGCTGTTCGATGCTCTCAAGCATGAAGAGTGACATGTTTCTATCAATAAAGGCGGCAGTACTCAGAACCGGCGAGACGGCAGTTTGGTATGCCCGCATCTTGACCTCGACGTCGTCGAGCAAAACTCTGGCTTCTTCGTTCTCAACCAGCGTTTTGAGGGTTTCCAATACTTCATTGGCCTCGGCTCGGTTTTCCTCGAAATTCTGCCTGTATACATCGCTTTGGGTAGTCATAAATCCGAGGACAGCTGCTTCCTGGCCCAGAGCCTTGGCCTCGAGATGCCTTAGCTCTATCATCGCGACGTCTATCCTATTGCTGAGATCTTGATATTCTGCGACTACTGCAGTCAACGAAGTATAGCTTACGATTGTCACTATTCCCAGCAGTATTAGTACCAATGCGAAGCATAGCCCGAGCTTCTTCCCGATCGTGAGATTCGTACCAATGGCGAGTTTGCGCAGTGAGAGATTCATGATGTCACACTCCTGATCGATGAGATAACCGTACGTATAACTGCGGCTTGCAGCCACATCGCATAAGGTAAAGGGCAGCGTGATACACACCGCCCAAACCCTCGAGATGATCGGCGGTGTGCAGATCTGTCATCCATGCACCTTGTGCCCGGTGAACCGTGCTTGCTTGCAATGGGTCCCAGGTATGATGTGCAATGAGAGAAGAGGAGCAGTAACTGTACGACTGATCTTGCGCCCAATATATAAAGTATAAGAAACCAAACTTTGTAGATCAAGTTGAACGAAGACTCGATTGCTCCGCCGAGAGCAGGCTGTGCAACGGCCTCGCAGGGCTTAGCCGATTTCTTGCCAAGCCCGGTTGATCAGATTCACTGTCTGCTGAGCCAATCCGGAGATCTTCACTCGATGGTATCCGGCGACTCCTGTCTGCAATGTGTCGTTGAGCGGTGCTATCCATTTCTTTGGGAGATTGCTTGCGCCAAGCATCATTCCAAGGATTGAACCGACTGTGGCGCCGTTGCAGTCTGTGTCAAAGCATGCTTGGACTGCCGTGCAGATTCCTTTTTCAAAGTCAAGGTCACTCCACAGGAGGCCCATTGCTACGATTTGAGCGTTGCTTATCACGTGACACCAGTGATGGGGTATGAACTGGTTCCACCTCTTGTGAATGCGAGAAACAGCCTCATCGGGCGAAATCCCTTCTTCGTGCCAGCTCATCACGTCGTTGATTGCCTCTGCGAGTCGGGATCGGGCAGGGATCTCGGACAGCCCGGCCTGTATGACAGATTTGGGGTCTTGCTCGTGTGCAGCTGCAGCGAGCATTGCTGCCACCCACATTTCGCCATAGATTCCGTTCTTGATATGACTGATGCGAGCGTCTCTCCAGGCCAGCTCAGCTGCGAGTTCTGGATTCATCAGAGACACATAGCCGTAGAAATCGGCTCTTATCTGTGCACCGATCCATTCTCTATAAGGGTTTCGGAATGTTGCAGATTTGGGCGGCATGATAAGCGTTGAAAGATTGCGATACGCCACCCTCTCTGCTGTGCAAGTCTTGAGTAGCGGGATGTTGGTTAGCCAGAATTCCCCGACATTTTCTGAAGTGAAACCTATCCCGAACTCTTTGATGACACCAAGGCCTACTACAGTGTAGTTGGTGTCGTCGTCTTCAGGCATGTTTTGTACCTGATCGATGAACCCCCATCTTTTTGAGACTTCGTATTTATCGTCTATATCAGGTGGGACCTGTGAGATGAAGTAGTCGGATAGGGGATAGCGATCGAGGTCCTTCAGGTAACCCCACATCCTCTCAGTGTGCCAGCCTTCTATCGGCTTGCCAAGCAAACATCCTGCGCATCTGCCTAACCAGGCTCCGAGGATTTTGTCATAGGTCGTCTCATCAATTGGCGGCTTGTCAGAGTAGCGCCTAGGCCCGTCCGGCCTTTCCGCCCGGATCTCTTCGAGATCGTTGGGCTCAACGTACCTGTATCCCGCTACTTCAGGGAGTTCTTGGGCTTTGTCTAGGAGGGCTTGGGCCATTGACTGAAGACCTAGATCTGTATCAAGGTTGGAAGCGGAGATGCGTTCGAACTCATGTTCAAGCTCAGATATGTTTCGCCCTTCATCGATCAACTGCAAGCGTTCTGTGACAATATCGCTTCGTTTTACCCGCAACCAGTCGTCTTTCATAAGGAGATACCTCCACAAGTTAATGCTGAGTGATTTCGGCGGCCTCCGGTTCATACCTGCCCGTTAACGCCTGCATGTATCGAGTGCGCCGGACTTAGAGCCAAGAAACCATAGAAGCCAAGCACCCTTGTAAGCAGACCTTTGATATACTTAGAATCAAGAACCCTAGTGGGAGAGACGCTGAATGAGACGAGAGGTAAAGCAATCGCTCAGAAAAGCCCTTTCAATCCTACTCATATTTGCAGGCATTTTCTTGTTGGCCCAGCGGAAATGGCTCTTTGCTATCGGCGTACTCCTAGTCGCATATCTCGTGCTTGGTGATGGAGAGCCGCCTGTGACCCGTCCGCCGACTGATATGCAAGGCTTTTGACGGCAACCGTAGGGAGCGGGTCGTTGGTCACCTGGACAGCCCTGGCTTTGATCACGTACGAGCACTGAAAGAGCACAGGAAGCTCCTTGTCAAAAAGAGAGAACGCCTGGATCAACTGGTCAAGACCGTAGACAGGACCATGTCGAAGTACACTGAAGGTGATTGGGCTAGGATAACCAAGAGACAGAAAGAGATCTTCGATAAGTTTATCAGCCTCATGGATCGAGATCCTGCTGACCCGGACGTGCAGAGCGCAGTAGAGGAATGGCGTCAACACATAACCGACAACTTCTATGACTGCACTCCTGAGATACTGAGGGGGCTGGGGGAGATGTATGTATCCGATAGCCGCTTCACTGAGAGCATCGACAATGCCAAGCCTGGGCTGGCAGATTTCATGAGCAGGGCAATCCGTGCCTATTGTGACAAGCACTAGAGGCCGTCTCAACAGTCGTCTTGGATGCGTCGCCGCATGCGTCCGCAGTGGATTGACATCCTCCCCGCAGTGGTAGACAATCGGGTTGAGCCTGTGCCAGATTAGGCGCGCTATTGACACCTGGAGGCGGCATCATGAACAGCAGAGAGATTGTCCAGCGAGCTATAGAGATGAAGGGCCCGGAAAGGGTACCTATCTTGTTCTTTAACAAGGATTTGGAAAAGTCAGACATAGCGATGGTCGAGTATGCACCTGCAGCAGGTTTTGTGCCCAGCGAGGTCGGCGAGACCGAGTGGGGGTTTGTCTGGGAACGGCTGGACGACACTATGGGGCAACCTCGCAAGCCGCCCATTTTGTCTTGGGACGATTTTAGAAGCTATGAACCACCAGATCCCAATGCCAAGGGGAGATTCGACCATATTGAGGACTTCATCCGGTGCAAATCGGGCAAGTACCTGTTGGGGACGATGGGGATAACCGGTTTCAACCTCGTCACGTTTATGCGAGGTTTTGAGAGTGCACTAGTAGATCTCTATGTCAACCGAGACAGCATAGAGACGCTCATAGACATGGTGTTTTCCTTTGAGAAAGAGATCATAAGAAACTACGGCAGGTACGGCTTGGACGCAGTGGCGTTCTTCGACGACTGGGGAACTCAGGATAGGCTCATGATTTCTCCGACTCTGTGGAGAGAGGTCTTCAAGAGCAGATACAAGGAGCAGTTTGACCTAGTTCATGAGTTCGGCATGCATGTGTACTTCCACAGCTGCGGGTTCATCTATGACATCATCCCCGACCTCATCGAGATCGGTGTAGATGTCCTGAATCTCAACCAGCCTGATCTGTTTGGGATTGAGAGACTGGGTGAGGAGTTTGGCGGAAGAGTGTGTTTCAACTGTCCCGTGGATCACCAGACAGTAGCTATCAACGGGACTAGAGGCGAGATCTTTGAATACGTCGAAAGGCTCAATAGGCACCTTGGAAGCTACAATGGGGGCTTCATAGGTTATGTCGAGGAGTATCACAGTATCGGAATGAGCGACGAGAACTACAGGAATATCGTCGACGCGTTTGAGCGGTTGAACCGGTGAGTCGAACCCGCAAAACGCACATCTGACTGCGGACCTTCCCTTCCAGGTCTATGACATTGACGGAGACGGCCAAGACCTGATCTTGCTGAACGGGAATGTTGCAAGGCGAATGCGGGCGTGGCTGAGCGGTCGGACCAGTTTACTTATACCGCTGTTTCCGCCCTGTCGGTCTCCGGGTTGAACTGCTCGTCATAGAGCTTGCGGTACAGGCCTTCTTTTGCCAGGAGTTCTTGGTGCGTGCCGCACTCGACAATCCGACCGTCCTCTACGACTAGGATCTTGTCTGCGGCTAACACAGTTGAGAGCCTGTGAGCTATGACAAGGCTAGTTCTATTGGACAACAGCGGTGCCAAGGCGGCCTTGATCAGAGCCTCTGAGTGCGAGTCGAGCGACGAGGTCGCCTCGTCGAGTATGATGATTCTCGGATTTCTGAGGATAGCCCTCGCGATTGCAACCCTCTGTTTCTCACCGCCTGACAGCTTAATGCCCCGCTCACCGACTATGGTATCGTATCCGTTCTCCAGCGAGGAAATGAAGTCGTGGATTTGTGCCGCCTTGCAGGCCTCGATCATATCTTCCTCAGTCGCGTCTTTTCTGCCAAACATGATGTTCTCACGCAAGCTCGCGTTGAACAGAAACGTGTCCTGGGTGACAATGCCGATCTGCTCGCGCAGAGATCTCAGCGAAATCTGCTTGGCGTCTATTCCGTCGATCCTGACCACGCCTAAGTCAGGGTCGTATAGCCTTGGAACTAGATAAGTGATGGTGGTTTTGCCGGCTCCACTAGGCCCGACGAGAGCAACCATTTGCCCGGGCTCAACGCTGAAGCTTACATTCTTCAACACGGGGATTCCCGGCTTGTACGAGAAGCTCACGTCTTCAAATTCGATTCGGCCTTCTAGCTCTTTGACAGCCACTGATCCTGGCTCATCCAGAACTTCAGGTTCAAGGTCCAGGTATTCAAAGACCCGCTCAAAGAGTGCGAGTGACCGCGTAACGTCAACATGCATGGTGAACAGGCTCGTCACAGGGCCGAAGAGCCTTGTAAGGAGGCTGATAAACGCTACAATGGTCCCTACTGTAAGTTCTCCTCTGATCACAAGGTAACCGCCGTAAAAATAGATCAAGGCAGGGCCGATCGCGGAGAAGGTCCTGACAATCATGAAAAACCATCTCCCGACCAACGCCTCTCTTATCTGAAGTTTGACTACGTCTTCGCTAGCTGAGTAGAACCTTTCTTTCTGATCGTCTTCTCGTGTGAAGATCTTGACCAGGACTGCACCGGCTATCCCGAGCGTCTCCTGGATGATCTGATTGAGCTCAGCCAGTTTTTCCTGAGTTGTTCTTGCGATGTCCCAGCGAGCTTTGCCTACTCTCTTCGTAGGCAGTATAAAGGTCGGAATCATACACAGGCCTAGAAGCGAGAGGCGCCAGTCCATCGCGAATATCGTCACGAGCGTAAAGATGATAACGAGTACGTTTTGAACTGTACTGACAACGGTTCTCTGGAATACACCTTCAACTCCGGAGACGTCATTGTTGATCCTGGAGATGATGTCTCCGGTTTGGGTGTTAGCGAAAAACTTGAGGGGCATTCGTTGCAGCACGCCGTACATAGAGTTTCTGATGTCAAGGACGATCCTCTTTGAAATGAGTGTGTTGAGATAGCTTTCTCCAACCCCTATCAGGTGTATCAGAAACGAGATCCCGACATATCCGACTGTGTAGAGAGTGAGCAATCGGAAACTCCGCTTGATGAGAGCTTCGTCAATGATGGATCGAGTCAAGAGAGGAGGCAACAATCCAAGTACTGAGGTAACTCCAACGCATAGGAATACCAACACCATGAGTTTCCAGTGGGGCAAGAAGTACTTGAGGATGCGAAGAAGCATCTCTTTGGAGACGTTTGGCTTTTCCTTGATATCGTCGCCGAATCCTCTTCTCAGCCCTCTATGCCATCCGTGCATTCCCATGATCCAGTCCTCTCCATGATGTACAGTGCTGCGTTTATACCTTAGTGCTCCTTGTTTGTCTCGGTTGCCTCTAGGCTTCCAGGAGTTCGATGACTCGATCTAGCAAAGAGACAACCTCTTGCCAAACACGCTCGTCGAGCTCCTTAGCGTTGTGCAGAGTGCGGTGAAGCTTGCCAAAGCGCTTGCGGACGTCTCGGGGAACATGCTCTCCCAAACCGTGGTGACCGCGAAGGCCTTGCAGTGCATCCGTGCCGAACACCTTCTCAAACACCTGAGATGAGCGCTCGATGCTTCGACGCATTTGCTCTCTGGCTTCGGCAACTTCATTCAGCGCGTGCCTGCCCTTGTCTGTGAGGCGGTAGACTTTTCTTCTGTCTTCTGTCCTAAAGTCAATGAGCTTTAGCTCTTCTAGCGATTGTAGAAGCGGATACATAGACCCGGCTGAGGGTTTCCAAAAACCCGTCTCTTTGCTTATGGTCTGGATGAGATCATACCCGCTCTTTTCTCCTTCACTCAGGAGTTTGAGTATGTAAGCCTTTAGAAACCCTCGTTTTGCTCTGCCTCTCATGACTCGTACCTCTCATATATCGGTATCGATATATCGGCAACGATATAATGACACATCCACTAACTGTTGTCAAGAGATTGAGAGCGTGAAAAGCGCGTTGAACTAGTTCAGTAGACTTAAGGAATCAGCCTCGCTTGCACTTACCCTCGAACCATCGGCCTGAACACGCATTGAACATGTTGAACTGCAGGAACGTTGCTTGAACGCTCCTTGAGACAGAGCCTAGCGGACTCGCGGCGCTTTTCGATAGCGGCGTGTTGGTAGCTGTACCTGCGCTTGAGCTGTATCAGCTCAAGCGCGGATTTTGGGTGATGAAAAACCCGCAGACTTAGGAAGGAGATTCCGCACTCATCTCGAAATAGACCAAGTAAATGAACACGTTACATAACCCGTAGTTATAATAGATCGTCTCTGTTCCCTTGCCAAACTGCACTATCCTCTTCGTCGGCAGCGGAGGTTGGCGGGCGCCGGCCTGTTTAACAGTGATACGTTCGACGGTCCGGCGGGTTTCGCTAAGCTACTGTGATGGAGGTGGTTGTATGGCTATTTCGATGCGGCAATTGGCGAAGATTGCGGGCGTTTCAGTTGCTACAGTCTCGTATGCGTTGAGAGATGACCCTAGGATTAGCGCAGCCACTCGGCAACGGATCCAGAGCTTAGCGCGCAAGCACAACTGCAGAGTGAATGTGCAGGCTCGAGGCTTTTTCGAGGGAAGGTCCTTCTCGATAGCCGTGATCGTGCCAGATATTCGGTGCGGGTTCTACCCTCCCATTCTTCAAGGTATTGAGAGAGTCGCTGCAGACAGAGGCTATACGGTCTGCTTTGCAAACTCGTATAACGACCCTCAAACTGAGGCCAAAGTTATCCACACGTACATGCAGCACAGAATCGACGGGCTCATTGTCGCCCCTATTAGCGAAAGTGCTGACAACAGCCACTTTCTCGAACTGCAGCGTGAGGGTGTTCCTATAGTCGTGATCGATAGGCGGCTTGATTTTGTTGAGACGGACTTTGTCGGCTGTGATGACTACGCGGGAGCATTCGCTGCGACCGAATATTTGATATCGATGGGGCACAGGTATATCGCACATATCACCGGCTCTAGAGATGCGTGGACGACGATTCGCAGAAAGTCTGGGTACAGTGATGCACTAAAGAGGTCAGGAATCGAACTGCCTGAAGGATACAGCGTTGAGGTGGATTACCTAACCAACGCACTGCACGGATTTTCCGGTGCTGTCAGTGAGTCAGTTAAAGCCTTGTTTCAGATGGAACCAAGGCCGACTGCCCTGTTTGTCTCTAACGACCTGCTAGCGATCGAGGCGTACGGCGCGATCCGGAGGCTGGGCTATCGTATTCCGGATGATGTATCTGTTGTTGGATTTGCGGATCTTGACATCTCGCAGTACATTGATCCGCCACTCACAACCGTTCATCAGCCTGCAGAGAAGATGGGAGAAGTTGCAGCCAACATCCTCATAGACAAGATCGAGGCAAAAGGCTCTTCAGATACTGAATACAGGGGATGCATATCCAAGACCCTAGAGGTCGAGCTGAAGATCAGGAAATCTGTGGCTCGGGTGAGCCGATGATCAACTGGCCAATGCACTTTGCGCCACCCTTGCGTCGTGGACTGTTAGAGTCATCAACTTAGTTTCCTCGGAGAGGGGAGTAAACAGTGGACGGTATCCGAGAAAGAGCGGTTCTTGTAGTTGTGGTGGTGTTCGTCTGTATCATTTCCCTTTTCCATGTCGGCTTCGCCGCACCTTATCCTAGTTATGTGTACGACTTCTGGCACCAACCTGTCCCTGCGCCAGACGCTTACTTGCCTGTAAGAGCGGTGTCTGGAAGGGACCTCGGTATCGGGGATTTCAGTGACGCCCAAGACCTGGCTGTAGGCCGGGACGGCACTATCTATATAGCTGACACGGGTAATAACCGCCTGGTGCTTCTGGATGCTTCGTTCAGTCTGGTCCGCGTCATATCAGAGTTTGACAGGGATGGAGCCCCAGATAGGTTGTCTGCACCCTCCGGCATATTCGTGACGGGTGACGGAGAGGTCTATATTGGAAGGTGCAGGTGGGTTACGACATATCTCGGATCCCTACAGAGGGCTGGAAGACTGTGAGGCTGCCGTACAAACAGCAACATGTGGATCACAACAGCCTCTGGTTTCAGACGCAGATCAGTATACCTGATGAACAGTGCAGGTATTATCTGAAGATTTCCGGACTGCAGTGCGATGCGATAGTGTTTGTAGATGATCAGCGGGTAGGCGAGATGAAGGGCCCGGAGGCACGCATAGATATTACGTCTGCAGTTGCACCCGGCAACGATGCCACAGTGAGCCTTTGGGTAACTCGTTGGTGGGAGGGTACTACCCTGACCTTTGAAACGGACTACATGAGGCGCGCCACTCTTACCTCCTCGGAGCTGGCAAGGCTGGTCTCTAGTGACCCAGAAGAGATTCGAAGGAGAGTAGTACTTGGCATTTCTGAAGGAGTGTGGCTGGAGGCGAGGCCTCTCTTAGCCGAGATAGAGAATGTTTTCGTTGCTACCAGCTATAGGAATTCAGAATTGACACTCTTT
>FIZI01000003.1:49814-49951 GCA_900016865.1 uncultured Clostridia bacterium
ACCTCCAATGGATTGCCATCGGGAGTCTTCCCCGTGTCCAGCGTGGGCGAAGGGCCGTTGTCGCAGCATACCATTACAATCCCATGGAAAGACCCTCAGTTGTGGGATATCGGTTCACCTTATCTCTATTACGTGAA
>FIZI01000004.1 GCA_900016865.1 uncultured Clostridia bacterium
TTGTACACCGAGACTGCATCCTCAAACCAATCCTGGAAATAGCACGAGTAAAGCGATTTGTAGTCAGTGCCCTTTATGATCGACGGCTCTCTATAGAAGAGCTGGTAGTGTGGATATGCTCCAACCTCGATGGACTTGAGGATCTCCTTGCGCATATTGTCCGACCTGTTGAACGCACCTCCAGCGTACACGCTATACCCGCGAAGCACCATCTGCATGAATGGAACGCTGTCTGTCACTGAAGTGTACTGGGTGGCTTCTAGTGGCACATATACCGCGTACTTACCGTAGGGCAAAGCGTAGATATTCGGATAACTCAACATGATATCAAGGCCGTATTCACTGCGCACTCTCTCGAGCTGCTCCTTGACAATGTCAAGAGCCTCGCCTCTGTCGATCATTCGGCCGGGATCGAAGTCAGAGACTAGTTCGGCACCAAGATCATTGAGAGAAATACCTTCTAGGCCGAACCTAGAGTAGTTTCTCAGAAAACTCGACATGATCGTGCCAAGCCGACGAGGCGACAGAACGTTAAAGGTCCACTGACCACTCGGAGTCTTGGCAGTTTCTCTCCTCCAACTCAGGTTGTCTGCAGTCGAGGAAATAATCTGGAAGTAGACGTTGGGATACAACTCGACGCCTCGCTGTTTGAGGTAGTCTGCGAACTCCCTGAGAGCGCGGGAACCTCCGATCGCGTCGTCTACCACGATCCTGTTTGGGAACTCGTGGTCGACCCCGCCTCTTAGCCAGCCGGTGAACTTGACCACTATGTCTTTAACGCCTGCAGCACTGAACTCATCAATGATCTGTTTGGCTTCCTCAAACGTGGTGAGTGCGACGGTAGTGTAGACCGGAACGCCAAGTATGGGCACTTGCTTCCTGATGGAACCCACTATTTCAAGGAAGAAAGGAACCTTGCCATCGGTGTTTGTCTTTTTCAGCACCCCGTGATCCACGAGATACTCTTGATAATACCGAGCCATTCCTACGTAGTCTGCAGAGTCAGGATCAAGAAACGCGTACCTTATGCGGATATCCTCGTTCGGAAGTCGCTCAGCATATACGTTGATCGACTTGTCCCCGCCGCGCTCGCTTCTCTCTGTCGTAGCAAGCTGGACTGTCCCAAACGGCATCAAGACAAAGTCTGCGTACGTGTAACTGTAGTTGTTGTTACTGCCCGCTATCTGACCGCACACATAAGCGAACGGCGCGGCGCTTTCGATTACAGAGAAGAAAGCGCTATCTCCTCTCTTGAACCCAAACACCGGCATATGGACGGAATAAGGTGTTGGGGTCGGCACAGTCTCTTCCTCTTCTGCCGTAGTGAAAGGCAGGATTGGATAGTCATCGCCGTACACTCTCTTGCGATAAGCTCTGTCATTGACCCGGCTTATGTCAAGTATTGCACCCGAGCCGTCAGGCACAAAGATGTATCCCTCGGCACCCCTTGGAGCCGCGCCGAAGAAAGGCAACACACCGAGCGAGTAGAGTGGGAAGGTCACGAGAGTTCCGCCTACAGGCTTGACGAAGTACTCGTACACATTGCCTCGCCCGACCTGCCCCTGGAATACCGAGGCTGCGCCCTTGACGTACGCCAGCTGTGCCTCTACGTCCTTCGGGTATCGCACTTTTTCCATCGGTATAGTCACAACCAACGAGCTTTCATCAAGCGTGTACTCAATGGTAACGTCGAAGGTCTCGTTGTTTGGCTTAGGTGCAGGCAGGTTGTTGGCTTCGTTGTCTACCCCAACATCCTCGGGCGTGTAGCCGATGCTCTTTAGTAGGTCTATCAAAGCGACCTTATCCCACGGCAGAACACGCTGCTTGAGAATGTACGTGGGGTTATCGAGTAACTGAATCATCATGTCTTCAGTTACGTCTGCTCTCTCGTCTATGTCGTCTCGCCTGTCAACAAGTCGATCAATTATTAGGAAATTGAGGGTAGTCTGTTCTTGAGCCCTCAGAGTCCGCAAAGGCGAGACAAGCTCGTACTTGCCCCATAGTTTGTCTGGCCCAAGAGTGCCCGATGTATCGGGCTCAGGCAGCAGCTTGTACTCAAGGAGTTCATACTGCTTGAGGACGAACTCCTGATCCTTCGGATCTTCGATCCTGGCAATAATCTGAGAGTGCATTCGATCATACGATATTGCGATCGGGATGAAGTCGTCTTCCTTCCACTCTTGGCCTATCGTGTAACTTACAGCCACGCCATTAGGAATTGGCTCGATCTCAAACTGGCCGTATGCGACACTGTCTTTGTAGCTGTCCAGTCTTCTACGTTTGTCTTCCGGATCGTAGTATATGATTGATAGCTGGTAGTTCTCTACTCGCGCGCCTGGTGGGTTGGAATACCATATTTCTCCGCTCTCATTGTCTCTGACAGCGATCTCCGTTGTCGAGGGATTGATAAACAGGGTCAATCGCCCATTGTCAGCTGCAACCTCGTAGCCCTGTAAATCAGCTGCAAACACACAGAGCGGAACCGCCAAACAGGCGCACAGCCCCAACACTGTGATAACCAGAGCCACCAATCTGCGGAACATGGAGTTCATCTAGCACGGCCCCCGTTTCCTAACGGAACATAAGTTCAGCGTAGACACTAAGGATAAACGCTATCATGTGATTGATGACGGTTGAGAACAACAGACCTATAAACAGCACCACTGCCACACCTGCGATAATGAGCACGCATGTACCAGCAGTCTTAAAGAAGCTGTACTCGTGCGTCACCATGGTCCCGATGAACAACATAAGTCCCATCCATGCCAATGACAAGGCCATCCCAAAGAGATACACTCCGCCTTCCTCAGCCCTGAGGAAGTTGCTGACCACTATAGTGGGTATAATCACTAATATCAGCGGTACCAGAGAGTAAGCCGAAGCAATGAAAATGTCCTTGAACGTCCCCTTCCCTTCCAACAGCGTTGTCAATGCCCAGTTGACTCCACACCAAAGGAAGAACGGAACCAAAACGCCTAACGCGAGCATAACGAGGTTTATGCGCTCCAAGTCGTTCTTGTTGAATATGAACCCTGTATACTGTCTATGAAGAACCAGTGTGAACACGACCAGAAGGATTATGACCCAGGCTGCCGACGTAGTACCCTTCTTTTCATACTTGAGTTCCCAGAATCCGTCTATCGGATGAGCAAGGAGATGAAACGAGTATTTGAGAGCCCGGCCCGTCTCTTTGGCCCACCGGGCAAGACGCTCAACCAGCGTGAGTTCGGCGGCCATTGGCCCTTCGTCAGACACAGGAGCGCTTAAGGCACTTGTCGCGGCAGTGTCATTGATTGACAACAACTGTTTGACTGCAGCAAATGCCCTTGTCCTGCTGAAGAGATACAGAGCAAACAGCACTGCCAAGAAGATGGTCATGAACCGTCCGCCCTTTTCTTGTATGACCTGCTCCCTGTACATGCCATAGGCATCGGAATAGCCCGATCTGTTCTGCCCGAGCTGGTAATATGTCATTGCGCCTACGTAGTCGCCCTGCCGCAACAAAGCCCGGCCAATCCCCGAGTAGGCCTTGTCATAGTTGGCGTTGTACTTCAAGACCTGTGTCCAAATCTCGGCGGACTCGTCATACAGACCTTGATTGTAGAGCAAGAGCGCTGCGAGTATGAGTTTCCCGTATTCGGTAGGCTTGAAGACCGTGAAAGAACCTGCAGCATCAAGGACGATTATATCCGGACCATTTGTATCAATAGCTATCGGTTGGCGGAACAGCCCTGCCGTGTCGCCCATACCGCCAAATGCATATAGCAGATTGCCGAGCGAATCATATGTAAAAACCCGCCCGTACTCCTTGTCCAACACCGAATACGTCCCGGCCTCTCTGGCCACGATGTCTATGAACTGTGACAAACTCGACTTCTTGTCTGATAATATGTCCCCGAGAGGGTCGTGGAAACCGGCTCGGATCAGTACGTCCTCACCCGCTTGATTGAGCCGCTTTATTGACTCCTTCTTTTTTTCAACTACTCCGGGCTGAACGGCCATGATGAGGCCTTTGTGGTCCACGTCGATGTTTGCATACTCAATAGGAAGGAAAAGCGCTCGCCGCTCCCGCTGCTCTCGAGTGCCAATCCTGCTCCAGATGATCTCCCAGAGAGACGGTTTTACTTCGGGGGCTCCGATATACCCTGCGAACTCGCCCCCGGCATTGAACTTGAGCAACCCATCGTGTATATCACGAGCGATGACATACATGTGACGAGACGGAGTCACAACCAGCTTCTTGGGCCTGTAGACGAAATTGTTCGGCAACAGACCCTCTGTATCGTCGGTCTCTACGGGCGGCCCGATGATCCTCAAGAAACCGCCATCCTGATCGAGTACAACCACTCGGCCGTTGTTGGTATCGGCAATATAAAGCTCGCCCCACTCGGTGACAAACAAACCCTCAGGTCTATTGAAGCGATGAGTGGATGAACCGTCTGAGAACTCTGTAAGAACCTGAATTACCCGGTAGTCGGAATCCATGCATATGATTCGATTATTGCCGGTATCAGCTAGATAGACCCTGCCATCCGGAGCTACGAAGATGTCTTGCGGGATGTTCAGAGCACCTACGCCAAGGGTAGTTCCGGAGTAGACCCTATCTGGTAGGTAAGCAGGAGGAGAGGGAACCCAGTTAGCCCAAAAGTCATACGTGTAGCTGTAATAGGGGGCCGATATCGGCGTAGCCGCGCATGCCCCGATTGAGAAAAGCAGAATACAGGACCAACAGACCACGAGCCAACGAAATAATCTAGCAGGCAGTCGGTAAGTCAAATCGGCTCTCCCCTTCCAGTTATGCCTAACATGCCAATGCTATTGCCATATACATAAGCCAATCAAGGCTACATAGGCCATACATGTAAGATCT
The DNA here is from genome assembly GCA_900016865.1 of uncultured Clostridia bacterium. Taxonomy (GTDB): domain Bacteria; phylum Bacillota; class DTU014; order DTU014; family DTU014; genus DTU014. The sequence goes on from FIZI01000004.1 coordinate 4,871, forward strand.
ATAAGGCAAACTGGCCACCCGATCTCTGACTGTGTCCTGTCTTGCTGTAACGGTGGACAGTGAGTTCGATCAAGAAAGCTCAGAGGAGTCTCACCGAAAGTGTTTCCGTGATTATATTGTACACCTGTAATGCGATAGACTCTATAAAGGATCTTGTCTAGATTGTCGAAATCTTGTGGCGATATGGTTTAGCTAGATACTAATGCATGAACCTCCTTTTATCTCCATGACTTCACCGTCTACGCTGATCCACGCAGGCGCAACAGATGGATTGTACACCAAATCACCTGCTGCTGAAAACTTCAGCCTTTTCAGGGTATCCAAGTAGTCCACTATCTCTATATTGGTCGCATACCAGATGTCTGGCCTGCCTCCAATGAACTCACAGAACTCCTCGATCAAATCCCAGTTATTCTGCCTGTCGAACTCGAAGCTATGTCCCCAAACATACATCAAGATGAGATAGGCGGGTTTGGATTGATTGACGAAAGCTCTAGCGAGTGGCATCAGGTCGTGATTGTGGTGGCAGGTCGGTCTCCACTGGTATAGATCGTCAGGTATCGAGAAAGATTTCGTGCTCTCGACAACCCTTGAGTAATCTATTCCAACATGCGGGAGTATATCCCTAATCCTGCGATTGTGCGATCCGTTAGGGTAGGACAGGCCCCGCACCGGATAGCCGACGAGTCTCTCCAGGGCCTTTCTGTCCTCCATAAGCTGAAGGACGACCTGTTCGCTGGGACATCGCTCAAGCGTAGGATGGGTATAGGCGTGTGCGGCTACCTCGTGGCCTGTGTAAAGGTTTTTGACTTCACTTGAGGATACCCGATCACCTGTATCAAGCAGCCCCGCGTTGAGATGGAAGGTGCCTTTAACTCCATGTGTGTTGAAGATCTCAACTAGTCGCCGGTCGGCAATGTTGCCGTCGTCGTAACTCATAGTAAGGGCTTTGTGTCTGCCGTCTGGAAAGCAGTAGTAGATGGTCCTCATCTAGTACCCTCCGATCCTCAGCGGCTACCCGCTTGAAGTACTAGTCCTTCAGGAGACAGCTGAACTGCCTCTCAAAGGCCGCGACTTTCGGCCCGATCGTAATACTGCAATAAGGCTGGCTCGGGTTTCTTTCGAAGTAGTTCAAATGGTAATCCTCAGCCGGATAGAAGGCTTGGAACGGAACCAACTCTGTGACAATCGGAGATGCGTATCTCCCGGATCTGGAGAGCTCGTCGACAACCTCGCGAGCTGTCCTTTCTTGTTCCGGAGTGTGATAGAAAATCGCAGAACGATATTGGGTTCCCACGTCCTCGCCTTGGCGGTTCAATGTTGTAGGATCGTGGACCGCAAAAAACACCTCCAGCAGCTGCCTGAAGGAGACTGTCTGTGGGTCAAATAGGATCTGGACGGCCTCCGCATGGCCGGTAGAACCGGTGCACACATCCTCGTACGAGGGATTCTCAACGTGGCCGCCTGAGTAACCAGGCCTTACCTCGCTGACACCCTTTAGCCTTCGAAAAATGGCTTCAGTGCACCAAAAGCATCCGCCAGCCAAGGTAGCTACCTCGAGCTCCTCTCTTGAGCTCAACCTGATCGCCTCCAAAACTCCAGCCTTAGTCACAGTAATCATCGGCACTAGCTGAGCAAAGCTCCAGGTTTCATGCACTTATCGCTCGAATCAGGCCGCACTCACGCAGTGGCTGCTTGAAGCGGACCGGTCGATCCTCTAACAATCAGGTCGGTATCAAGCACTACTGACACCTCTTCGGACGTGCGCTCGCCATTCGACAGTGCGATCGCCTCTCTGGCCGCTACCTGGCCGAGCTCGAACACGGGCTGCCTGACCGTAGTCAGCGGAGGGTTGAGCCGGACTGCCAGAATATCATCGTCAAACGCCACAACCGAGATGTCCTCAGGTATCCTCATGCCCATTGAATGGATTATCCGAACAATGTCTGCAGCTACGACTGTATTGGTCATCAGCAGGGCTGTAGGCCTATTTGAGGATGATAGCATGGTCCGTGTCCTAAACTCCGTATCGGCATTTGACAAATCGCCACCCATGGTATCTATGTAATGAGCATCATCGATGGATAGGCCGCACTCAGTCAGTGCCTGGCGGTACCCCTCTACGCGCTTCTTGTGGTCGGGATATCTGATGTCAGTGACGATTACTCCAATCCTTCTATGCCCGATGTCAACCAAGTACTTGGCTGCCTTGTACGCTCCTCCGAAGTTGTCTGTGCTGACGCTGGGCACGTCTTCACCGAAGTGGTTGCCTATTACAACAAAGGAGCCGCTCTTGGCCAACTCTTCTACATAGCGGTCGGTCTGCTGAGTCATCGCAAAGATCCCGCCGCGTATTCGCCGCTCCCTGCAAAAAACAGCAAAGTCCAATGGGTCCTTTGGCATTTTGCGCAACGACACCACTTCGAGATTGAGATCGTAGTCACACACCGTGTAGCTGATGCCCAAAACCAAGTCTGAGAAATACGTGCTATAGCTCAATCTCACCTGATCCATGGGTGCAAATATCGCGATCGTATCGAGCTCGGTGCGCCCGACTCTCGGCTTGAAGTTCATAGCCTTAATGACCTTCAACACCTTGCGTCGCGTCTCAGGTTTGACGTCGGGCTTGCCGTTCATAACCCTCGACACTGTGGCAGTCGAGACTCCTGCCGCCTTCGCGACATCGTAGATGTTCAAGGCTATCACCCTCCGATTGATTACCTGACATTCCCACAATATGCATTCCGGAACTATTATACCATATCTCTATCTAAGGGTGTCACCACCAAGAACACTGCGGACTTGGCAGGCGCGGTGAAGGCGACAGGATTCGTTCTTCCGAGATCTCGAACCTCCCCAGTCATCGGATCTCTGAGTTGGACGTTTCCTTTTGCACTGAGAGTGACCTCCAGATCCTTTGCCTGCTCATCGCGGTTGTATATCATATAAACATCGTGGCTCGCATGGGTTCGATGTAGACACCAAATATGCGCATCAGGAATTGACAGGGTTACATCCCTATCAATCGACCCGGCCAAGGTGTCGGACAGGTCAGGCACATCAACCACGACTGCTCCGGCTTCCTTCAAGTCGTCGATCCAGCTCAAGGGCTCCGTCTCATCGCTTTTCATGACAATGACTGTCCCACCTGCTGCTGCAAAACCGAGAGCAGTCTGCAACGCCGGGTCATCCGGCCTGCTGGAACCGAACAGCACGAGTGCTTTGAACTGTTCATATCCAGTATCAAGCTGCCCGTCTACTACCTTGCACCCGGCCAGCCCTTGATCGTCGATCAAGTCGAAATCCCACTGCGAATCCATCAGGTGCGAAAGCGTCTCACCGAACTGGATTTCCAGGCGCCTCATGGGTTCAGGCTGCGTCAGAGAAGCATACCCGGGACCCACTTGCCAGTACTTGCGCGGCGGCGCTTGATAACGCTCCCACGCCCCGCCTATTGGATGGTGTACCAATACCGGTGCGACGTGCTTCCCGCCTGCCAACGCAACAGCAAGCCGGCCCATGTACATCTGAAATCTCGCTCTGTCCTCAGGGGACACCACCCCTAACGGGAAGTATGACGCGATGACGTTGAGTCCCAAGGCATACTGATAAGTGCACGAGTTGATCATATCGGTAACGTCTACGGGTTTGTTCCAGAGCGTGCGCTCAAAATGCTCGCTGGACTCGCTCATTACCCGCTCTCTGCCTAATAGGTGCGCTACAGATGATGCTGTTTTCTCAGGTATCAGGTCTTGGGGATTCGTGCAGTACAGCCTATCCACTCCCGGCAGTTGCATGTACCTGAGCGCACCAAAGAGGTCGCCTTCGAGGCCGACCTGCATTGACAGAGTCTCCTCACCGTAAAGGTGGCCCGTAAATCTCGTGCCGTTCTCCTCGCACCAATCGGCAATCTGCTTGAAAAAGCTTTCCTGAACCATCCTGGAGATGAGGCTCCAGAGATCTCGTCGGGTCTTGCGGTACTCTTCACAAGTCTCAAAGAAGATCTTAGGCAGGCACGGCACGATGTCGTAGCCGTATTCACGCTCAAAGCGGCGATCCAACCCATCTGTCCACGGTATCACCGGGTAGTCGACTCTAAATATGGAGTCGCATCCATGAACCGGAAGAGATGGTTCGTCAGTAAAAATGGCCTCGATCTTGCTCATTATGTCCGGCCCGAGGTGATCCAGATAGCTCTGGTACGTAACGTCAATGAACTTCCGCATTGCGGCAGGGTTTAGAAGGTCCACATATGGCGTACCGGCTCTCGTCTCCCAGTCAAGCTTCTGCACTAGAAAGGCCAAAACTGCCCATTGACCTTCCGGCAGGTCCCACCTGACCTTACTGCCCTCGACGCTCATGGATAAGTCCGTCTTGCTATCTAACGAAATCTTACCGTCAATCACCCGATAGGCTGCGACTGAGAGGAGTTTGCCTTCGGCCAACTCCATTTCTCCCCTGTACTGCTCGCCAACGTCCGCTCTTTGGCAGATTACGCCCTGAACCTGATACTCAGGGTTTCCCTCATACACCCATTTGCCCGCAGACCCACTTGGGAAGAGCTTCTCATCATAGAGCCAGATGTTAAAGCCGTGCTCCAAGGCAAGTGAGACAAAAAGCTTCAGTCTTTCCCATTCGGCTTCATCCCGAAGGTATGTGTCAGCGTCGGTCCAATCGACATTGACCACAAACCCGCCTAGAGCAAGCTCTTCTGCTTGTCTTAGATACGCAAGCATCTCGCTCTCTGTTTTGGGGAAATAAAAGTGAACAATCTGCAATGGCCTGTACTTCTTAGGCGGCTCTTCCCAATATCTTTCCAGTTCTACCATGACAGCTTCCTCCCCACAAAGGAAAATCACTCGGGTCAATCAATCCCATGGACACAACGCTGTGAGACTCACCTTGAGACCATACAGCCCGGGAAGAAGACTCCTCCCCGGGCAGCTGTTTTCTTCACCTAAGCGAGTTCGAAGTAGTACTCGCTACACCGCATCATCACTGACCAAGCAGATCGTCCAGCGTAGCCTGCACAGCCGGAGTTACTTCTGCGATCATTTCAGCAGCGGTCCTCTGACCTGAGGTAAACTGCTCCATTGGGAACCAGAAGTTCTCATTGTTAAGCGCTCCAATATAGGGGCTGAACAGCTTCCAGTCAGTGATGCATCTCATGAGGAGCTCGTAGCTCTCTGCATCCTGAGCGTGGCTAAGTCGATAATCCACGTCTTCCCAGACCAAGTCCGGTTGGTTATAGGCATTCCACAATGCGATTAGGGCCTCGGTGTCTTCGTCTGAAGTAGTGACGACGCTAACCTGGTTTGCCGAATAGACGCTCATTGCATAGTCGGTTGCGTCCGGGCCCTTCGGCATCGGAACGATACCAAACTCAAAGGATTCGTTGGCATAGCTGTCCGTTGCCCACAGCGGTGAAACATACATCCCAACCTTGCCATTCAGGAACTGACTGTGATTCCATCCAGCAGGGTCGACAGACTTGTCAAAAACCGACATCTGTCTTGCATAGTCTAGAACAGCAGAGGCCTTGCCTCCCTGGTCAAGGTCAAATATTACCTTGCCATCGACAACCCTGGTCATTTCAACTTCGTTACTCGCAAGAGCAGCTAGGAGAGTGTTCTTGGGGCTGTGGCTTGGGAACATGCCGCCAATGCCATAGCGGTCAATCTGGCCGTCACCATCAGTGTCGGCTGTCAGTGCAGCTGCGATCTCCCTCATCTTGTCCCAGGTCCACTCGCCTGACTCGACTAGGTCATATAGACTGGGGAGGCCCTCCGCCTCGAACATGTCCTTGTTCCAAGCGATTACCTGGACATTTATGTAGTCACCGAAGCTCATAGGCAATGCATAACACTGCCCCTGTATGGTTCTGGACTCCTTGAAGCCTTCACGACCCTGATAGGGTTCAGGTATAGACTCCCAATATTCATCGGGTAGTAAGTCTCCGATTGGACGAAGAGCACCTCGAAGCACGAGCGGAGCATAGCTGGTGCTATCAGTTTGAACTATGTCAAGCGTTGGATCGCCAGCAAGAACAGCCGCCATCACAACGTCAGCTATCACGTCTCCACTGACTTGCCTAAATTCGATCTTTACATTAAACTCCTCTTCGACCGCGATCTTTCTGTCGTATACGAACGAACCCTCTCGCGGCGGATCAAAATTGGCGCCGGCAAAGACCACTGTCCGTCCACCGAAGTCGTACTCCGCAGCCAACGACACAGTAGAAC
>FIZI01000005.1 GCA_900016865.1 uncultured Clostridia bacterium
CCAAACACAGGCAAGAGGTTGCTCGAAGCCTCCTGTCCGTCGATGACCACTCGGCTCACGCCTTTGCAGATACGCTTCGGATTTGACACCGCAATCCTGTAGGTTGCTCCACGGAATCTGCGTTCTACAGTGAAGCCTTCGAGCCATGACGGGATACAAGGATCTACTCTCAACCCATCGTATTCAGGCCGAATGCCGAGTATCCACTGCGATATAGCAACGAAGTTCCATGCGGCAGTGCCGGTGAGCCATGAGTTTTTGGCCTCGCCAAACCTAGGCGCGTCCCTGCCTGCTATCGTCTGTGAGTATACATATGGCTCCATTCTGTGAATCTCGCTCACATCTTCGAGGTACGCAGGCGCAGTCTTTGCGTACACCTCGAACGCTCTATCTCCCCTGCCTATTACAGTCTCGGCAATCGCAATCCAAGGGTTGTTGTGACAAAATATGCTTCCGTTTTCTTTGTACCCCGGAGGATAGGACGTGATCTCGCCAAGCTTCAGGTCATACTCAGTGTATGGAGGCCACACTAGCATGATTCCGTATTCTGTGTCCAGAAACTCCTGCACTGAGTCGAGGGCTTTGACTGCAAATCCATCATCCAACCCTATCCCTGCCATAACGCAGAATCCCTGAGGCTCGATAAAGATCTTGCCCTCCTTGCACTTGGTGCTACCGACCGGATTGCCAAACGCATCGTACGCCCTGAGAAACCAACGCTCATCTCGTCCGTACTTGTTAATGGCTTCGCACATCGCCTTGATCTCTGCTTCTGCAGCATCTGCCTCTGCCAGCAGCCCTCTCCTTCTGCAGAGCTCCACGTATTCTCGACCGATGAGCACAAACATGCCCGCTATAAACACAGACTCTGCCACTCGCCCATCCGGATCCCCATAGGTCTGAAAGGACTCATCAGGCGTGGTCGAGAAACAATTGAGGTTCAAACAGTCATTCCAGTCTGCCCGCCCTATTAGCGGAAGGCCGTGCGGGCCTTTGTTGTTGACTACATGATAGAAGCTGCGCCTCAGGTGTTCAAAGAGGGGTGCCGCTTTTGACTCATCGTGGTCAAATGGCACCATTTCATCAAGGATATCCTCGTCGCCAGTCTCTTTGATGTACGCTGCTGTGCTGAAAATCAGCCACAAGGGATCGTCGTTGAAACCACCGCCAATGTCATGGTTGCCCTTCTTGGTCAACGGCTGATATTGGTGGTAAGCTCCGCCGTCTTCAAACTGCGTAGACGCCAGATCGAGAATGCGCTGCCGGGCCTTCTCTGGGGCCAGATGAACAAATCCGAGGATGTCTTGGTTGGAGTCGCGAAACCCGATACCCCGTCCGATACCGGACTCGAAGTAAGATGCGCTGCGTGACAGGTTGAACGTCACCATGCACTGATACTGATTCCAGATATTGACCATCCGGTCAAGCCGCTCGTCTGGTGAACGTAGTGTGTAAGTTGAGAGCAGGTTGCTCCAGTAGTCGCGTAGCTCGGACATCGCAGACTCGAAGGCCTCTGTGCTTGAAAACCTATCTAGCATCTCGTATGCAGCCGACTTGTTGATTTTCCCCGGGCGCTCCCATCTCTCGTCGTCTGGATTCTCCACATACCCTAGGACGAAGATGTAGTCCTTGCGCTCACCCGGCTTTAGGTCGACATGCAGGCAGTGGGATGCAATCGGCGCCCACCCACTTGCTATAGAGTCACGCGACCAGCCGTCAACTACAGCCTCGGGAGCTTCGAGACCCGAGTACAGGCCGACAAAGGACTCTCGATCTGTGTCGAATCCCGCTATTGCTGTGTTTACTCCGTAGAATGCAAAGTGATTGCGGCGCTCTCTGTACTCGGTCTTGTGATAAATCGCAGACCCCTCAACCTCTACTTCGCCGATGTTTAGGTTTCTTTGGAAGTTGGTCATATCATCGAGGGCATTCCACAGGCAGAACTCGACAAACGAAAAGACGGTAATGCTTCTGCCGCGGTCTCCGGTGTTTGTGAGGCTCAGCCGTGTCAGCTCGCAGTTGAACCCGAGAGGAACAAAGGTAGTCTGCGTAGCCCGTATACCCGCTCTTTCTCCGGTGATGGAGGTGTAACCGAGGCCATGCCTGCACTCGTAGTAGTCCAGTTCTCTCCGGACCGGCATGAAGCCCGGCGTCCAAAACGTCTCCCCGTCGCGGATGTAGAAGTAGCGGCCGCCGCAGTCGAGCGGAACGTTGTTGTACCTATACCTGGTGATTCGCCTGAGCCTGGCGTCCTTGTAAAAGCAATACCCTCCGGCAGTGTTGGATATAAGCGAGAAGAAGTCTTCACAGCCCAGGTAGTTGATCCAAGGGTAGGGCGTGGTCGGTGTGGTGATGACGTACTCCCTGCGTTCGTCATCAAAGCGGCCAAACCTCACATTTCATCGCCTCCATCTGCAAGGGTGATCCTTGCCAATCTCAGGATCTTTTGTATAGTTTCTGCATACTCCTTGGCCTTCCTCCATATCTCAAATCAGTCACTAGGCCTCGGACCCGACGTCCAACCGGACTCACGCACTCGAGGAAGGGGGAATATCCGTTTGGAAGTAAACTCGCTCCTGCCTAGGGCCTTAGTCTTAGATTAGACTGGAGGATGGGCCAAGCGATGCCAAGACTCCAGCAAGCTCCAGGCCTTTGCAGGAGTTCTCAGGTCTGAACTCGACCTCCCAATTCAGATAGACGTGGACACTCTGGAGTTTGCACTCGGAATCAACACCAGCTTTGATCAGTTTCTTGAGCGCATCAAAGCTGTGACTGATCGAGCAACTCAGGTCTTGCGCGAGTTCGGCCTGGAGCTGTATCCGGCAGGTTCGCATCCGATAGAGTGGATGTACAACTCGTCCCACATCCATGTTGGGACAATACACGACGAAATCCGAGGCACTTACCTCGAATCAAGGCTGCTGCGATATGTACCCGTGTTTGGTGCTATATCAGCAAACTCGCCCTTTGCTAGCGGACACGCCGATGGGTTCAAGAGTTACCGCATACTGCACAACGCCCATAACTGCTCGTGTCCGCCCTCGATCAGAGATCCGAGGCTTGCTCAGTGGTCCTGGGGCAGTGACGCTGCGCCAAAGGTCTACAGCGCTCCGACATTCGAGGTGAGGATCACAGATTGCGCCTCCTCCCGGAGGTTGCTCGCTGAACTCGCAGTCTTCACTGCAGCCTTTGTTCACACCGTCGGAGAGGACGTGACTGAATGCAAGGTCACCGAAGCCGAGTACAAGGAATACCTTACTAACAGATGGATGGCTGCGAAATACGGTTTGCAAGCATCGTTTATATGGGATGGCAAGGGAAGGCCTGTAGTCGAAATCATCGACGAGATGCTTGATCAGGCGAAGCCCGGCTTGAAGGCCTTGGGCACAGATCGCCGCGACCTGGCCCTCCTGTCAACAATGATGCAAAAGCGTGTGTGTCAGGCGGACTTAGTCCTTGATCTGGCAAAGCGATACCCTGACCCCTATTGCCTAGCATCGGTGCACTCCAAGCTCGTGCGGGACCTCGAAGCCTTTGACAACTACGTCGAGTCTGCCGCTTCACTGGAGCCCGTAGCTGCGCCGACTGAGGACGAGATCCGTCGCATACATCTCTCGTTTGTGGGTGAAGGAATCCACTTCTACGACCTGAGAGACGTCATGTACTATCCGGCGCCAGTGGTAGATCAGATGATAGAGGACTTCGTTGAAAGAGGGCTAATACAGGTTGATATCACGCCGAGGGGTGCCCTGCTGTCGCGATGCATACAGCCTTGTGTTGATGCATAACCCTAATACTCCACGACAGTAAGACACGAGGAGGTCGCTTATGAGACGGCCCATAATCGGACTGACCACTGGGAAACGCAACCTCTATACCGGACCCAACAGGATCCAAGAAAGTATTGTCGGGTGTGACATTGATTACGTGGAGTCCGTAACCCGGTCAGGCGGAGCGCCGGTGCTGCTGCCGCGGGTCGGTGATCGCAGTGTGTACCCTGCGTTTGTGCAAGCAATTGACGGCCTGCTTCTCACCGGAGGCGGGGATATAGTGTCTCACCGCTACGGAGAAGAACCGCATCCCTCCAGCAGGTACCAGGACCCGGTGCGCGACGAGATGGAGTTTGAGGTCCTCAAGCTGTCACTTGAGCGGGGAATACCAATACTTGGAATCTGCAGAGGACTGCAGGTGATCAACGTAGCGTTTGGCGGAACGCTGATACAGGACATCCCTTCACAGATAGAAGAGCCTGTGCAGCACTGGACAAATGCGAGTGATTCGGTGCTGTGCCACACTGTGTTCATTGATGAGGACTCGCTCCTTGCGCGAGTCCTTCGCACAACCAAACTCGCAACAAACAGCTGGCACCACCAGAGCATCGCAAACGTGGGGCGCGGGCTTCGCATCAACTGCCGCGCGGCTGACGGTGTGGTAGAGGGGATCGAGTCTGCCAGTGGGCTAAAAATCCTAGCTGTCCAATTCCACCCAGAGGAATCGTCACAGCCCTTCCCTATCTTCCAGAAGCTGTTTGACTGGCTGGTGCATGAGGCTCAAGATTCCTCGAACCGACCTTGACGGATAGAGGCTGAGACTCAGCCTCTGTCTCCGGCTCACTCTGAGGCAAGCGTGCATTACCTGATCATCTGAATGCCTGACCATATGAAGTGGCAAGCTATAACGATCATGAAAACTCCGAGGATTCTCAAAACTGTGCCCATTACCCGGGAGGAGAGTCGCTTTCCGCCTGTAGCCACGGCTGTGGTGATCGCCGTATACCATGCCAAATCAGACAGTATGTGTCCAGCGTAGAAAGCGGCTACTCCCGCCGCCCCAAAAGCGCTCAGAGCAAGTGTCACGTGCCCTGCTCCTACTGTCCCCCACCAGATCGGCCATGACGGATTGCTCACACTAGTCGTCACTCCTGCAGCGACAGCTGCTGCAAGAGCGGACGTGGGTTTTCCGTTGCGCTCGCCCTGAGCAGTCTGGTCAGGTTCTGTCATCTGCACATTGCCTGCAGACCTGACAATCCCGACTCCCATATAAATGAGGACCAAACCGCCAACAATCCCGATCAAGCCTGTAAACATCGGCTCGGTCAGAAATCGCGCAGCACCGAACGCGATCGCGATCACCATCACGGCCTCCAGCAAAGCATGGCCGGATACCATAGCCGGGCCTGCTATCCACCCCAGCCCGACACCGTGATGCACAGCTACGCTCGTCATGGGCCCGGGGATCATTGCACCAGTCAAGCCTATGAGAAAGGCTGTTACGAACAAGCTCAGAATCCCCACCAACTCATCCTCCTCGGTCGTTTTCACAATTGTAGCACAGGAGTAGTACCCGCACAACGACAAGACTCTAGGCCGCTCACAAAGAAGCATTGCAGCGCCGGCATCAGCCCGACAGGAGTACTCGTATGCGCTGCTGAAGAATATGTGCATAGCAGGACTTGGCGGAGTCTATTATCTATGCGTTCAGTCACCGGGAGGCGGGTGCAATGGCTGGTACAACCGACGATGTGGTCATAGGCGTAGACGCCGGCACTCAATCGATCAGGGCAATGGCCTTTGACCTGTCCGGGCGCTTGGTTGCAGAGACCAAGGCTCGCCAAAACATGCGCGTCGACAGGCCCGGGTGGGCGGAACAGCAGCCCGAGCAATGGTGGGCCGGACTGTGCGCTTGCCTGAGGCAACTTGCACGTGAGGTCGATGCCTCAAGAATAGCTGCACTCTCAATCGCCTATCAGAGAGAGACGTTTGTGCTTCTTGATGCTAAGGCCAACCCGTTGCGGCCTGCGATCCTCTGGCTCGATCAGCGCGCTATCAGTGAAGCTCTGAAGCTCGAAAACTTACTTGGAAGCGAGAGATTTCATCAGATCACTGGCAAGCAGCTGGATACCACTCCGTCATCAGTGAAACTCCTATGGATCCTGGACAACGAGCCCGGCCTGCTCAAGGACACATGGAAGCTCGCTGACGTGGGTGCGTATCTGCACTACAGACTCACAGGCGAGCTCGTCAGCCCTGTAGCAGGCGCCGATTCTCTCGCATGCATGGACCTTGAAAGGAGGACTTGGAGCAGCGAGATTCTAGGATTGCTGGATCTTTCAGAGGACCAGGTGCCAGAGATCGCTGAATCCGGATGCGAGATAGGAGCCGTATCCCAAGAGGCCGCGCAGGAGACTGGGCTTAAGGCAGGGACTCCCGTAATCGCAGGAGGAGGTGACGGCCAGGTGTTTGCGATCGGATGTCGTTCACTCGATGCGACGACTCTTGCAGCCAATCTCGGCACTGCAGTCACCTTTGGCGTGCACTCCACCTCCTACCTGATAAGCCCGTATTTCCGAACGATGGCAGGGTGCCTGCCAGGCACGTTCCTGTGCGAATCCGTGCTGCGGTCAGGAAGCCAGACTGTATCGTGGTTTGTGAACGCTTTTGCAGGTCAAGAGGTCGAAGTGGGCCGTCTGGCGGCCGTGTCTCCTGAGCAACTGCTCGAATCAGAAGCAAAGCAGGTGCGGCCAGGGTGCGATGGGTTAATGACCGTGCCTTACTGGCGCGGGGCGATGATGCCGTACAGAGACCCGAGAGCAAGGGGCATCACACTTGGATGGTCGGACTACCATACCCGAGCTCACTTCTTTAGATCGATCCTAGAGGGAATAGCATTTGAAATGAGACTGGTCGAATCCGGGCTGGCTCAACGCGTATCAAAGCGGCCTGATGTAATCCACGCAGGCGGGGGCGGTGCAACAAGCCGGCTGTGGTGCTCGATCATCAGTGATGTACTAGACAGAGATGTTGTCATATCTGCTACACAAGAAAACACTGCTTTGGGCGCAGCGATGCTTGCAGCCTGTGGTGCAGGGTATTATGAATCGCTGGAGCAAGCCTCAACAGCTATGTTCAGAGAGGGAGAGCTGTTTCATGCGGACCCAGCCAACAGGCAGATATACGATCGCCTGTTCAACGAGGTGTACAAGAAGGTCTACCCACAAATACGCAGCCTGTCGAGAGCACTCGGCGATTTCGCTCTCCTGTCGCAGACGCAGGCATAGACCTCTCCGCAGCCAGCGCCGGCATTGCGCTAACACAGCGCCTGCCCATGGTGGCTCCATGGTGTTTCCATGGCGTCTCCATGCTGTCTGCGCGACTTCCTACTTGCGAACCTCTGAGCCGCTATCACGGCTCCTGCGGCGAAGCGCCTTTCTGAGCCCTTTGACATAGGCGTGGTTTGCGTAGAGCTGAGCCAGGACCTCTGCGCGGTTTCTCTTGCCAGACTTGATCCATCTCTCCATCAGGCGCACGACAGCGGGCGAATGAATCCAGTCAAAAGCAAACAAGATACGATCCAGCGCAAAAAAGACAGGACTGAGCCACGTTGACATCCTGACCCCAAAGGTAGGCCACTTCTGCTCGTAGACCACAGCCATGCGAGCTCTCGCTTCCTCTCTTGCCACAATACTCGGAAGATCCTCGATCTTGAACACCCGATCAAGGTGATATCCTGCTGCCTTATCGGATCTCACCGATTTGATCCCCTTAGCCCTCAACCGGGTGGCCAGCTCCAAGTCCTCCCACCCGTACTCGCACAAGTCTTCGTCATATCCGCCGGAATCCACAAGTACCTGCCTCTCTACAGAGCCGTTGCACCCAGGAAGAGGGTGTTTGCACATGTCCCTGATAGTCGGCTTCTTAACGAACAGCTGATCAAGACTGGTTATGTGGATGACCGGGCCTGTACACATGACGTTTGGCTCTCTGTGTGCCTCCATGTGCCCTTCGATGAACTCAGGAGTCACAATGAAGTCCGAATCAGTCTGTATAATCACGCGTCCTGAGGCAGCCCAGATTCCCCTGTTCCGCGTGTAGGTGATGTCCATTCGCCTGTCGTTGCGGATGTACACTGTGCGAATCCCGGATGAATCTCTGAATTTATCGACTACCTCGACTGTGTTATCGCTTGAGCAATCATCGACTACTACCAGCTCAAACCTATCTTTGGGATAGGTCTGGTTTGCAAATGACTGCAAACAGTGTTTCAGAATACTCGCCCTGTTATAGGTTGGTATGACAACGCTCACGTCTAGCTGCACTCTCTCGCCCTCCCTGTCCCATTGTATCGTATGTGCAGCACAAACAAAACAGGCAGTCTACGGCTACCCGTTGTGTAGGCGCCTCGATCCTGCTACAATGAGAACAAGCCAAAATACTCCTTCGGGAGGGAATAGCTTGGTCATAGTCGGAGAGCTGATCAACAGCTCCAGGGAGCCCGTTCGTAGAGCACTAGAGATGCGAGATGAGGCTACACTCCTCGAGCTTGCCAAGATGCAGCTAGACTGCGGCGCTGACTACATCGATTTGAATTGCAGTGCCCTTGGGGATGGCGAAGAGGCCACCCTCACTTGGGTTGTGTCGCTGATTCGAGAAAACCTAGAGGCCAAAATCTCTTTGGACAGCCCCAATCCGGAGACGCTTCTTCGCGTCCTTGCTCGCTGTGAGGGAAAGCTGCTGGTGAACTCTATAACTGCTGGGTCGCAGTTGCTAGCTGACGTGCTTCAGGCTGCCAAAGATAGACAGGCTAAGGTCGTTGGCCTGTGCATGGCCGAACGCTCGCTCCCGCAGAGTCCAAAGGAGACTATCGAATATGCCGGGCAGCTGATCGAAGCAGCTCAGGCACACGGATTTCCTGTAGGCGACCTATACCTTGACCCCCTGGTCCGATCTGTGGCAACCGAGCCTGCCTCAAGCGGGCTGTTTCTTAAGTCGCTCCAGGCCGTCAAGTCACTTACACAGGACGCCAAGACGATCTGCGGCTTGAGCAACATCTCTTTCGGCATGCCGACTAGAAGAGCCCTAAACCGCGCGTTTCTACCTCTGGCAGTGGCTTATGGGCTCGATGCGGTGATTCTGGATCCGACAGACGAGCTGCTCATGAGCACGCTTTATGCGGCAAAAGCGTTGACAGATCCGGTCAACGGGGTTGCAGAGTACATAAGAGCCTACAGGGCGGGCCGTGTAGTTACCTGACTCTGAAGTCAACGAGATTCGTCACTATAGTCCGGTCTTTTGTGGTGTATTCTGTTCGGACAATCCCTATCCCCTTCTTGTGGTACCGCTGTACAACTATTGCTCCGTCCGGTGATGTCGCCCGAATTCTCAGACAATCCACAAAGATCCCTGCAGGTGTCTCAACCCGATCCGTGACTGACACGACTTCGTGCAGCCACCCGTCGCTGACCCACTTGGCCCCAACCCTCAATGGTGCCTTGAGCAACACTCTGTTGGTATTTGGCGGGCGGTCGAGGTAGCTCTCAGTTTTCTCATCCCTGACGACAGCGGTGTGCATCAGAGTCACCGCACTGCGGTCAACCAAATACACCTTCATCTGTACAGCCGCGCGGTTGTCAACTCTGATCTGAGCTCGCCCCCCTCTGCTGTACAACACGTCTTGTCTATACGAGGCCTGGTCGCTGTCTTCAGAATGATAGACCCACCAGCTACCCGGAGACAACGGGAAGTACGCCTCTACGTCCGAACGGCTCATTACCGCCCAAGCGATGAGTATCCCCAAGAGCACCAGAGTTACTGCAACTGAGAGATAAACTGTCTGACGTCGGATAACCCTAACCCTTACCATGAGACACTCCCCCAAATGCCGGCCAAACCTGCCAACGGCGAAACGGCCGGCGGGCGTTGATCTGACCACTACATTCATATTGGAGAACCCTCGCCTTTATATCCCGGGACTGAGGAATTAAAGACAATCCAAGACCTCCAAAGCGGCTGTTGAGACGGCCCAAAGTCATAGATGACGAGAGAGACGTCTCTTTACAGAGAACAGAGCCAGGACGACGGAGAGCCACCTCTCCCAGAGCGAGCTGAGAGAAGTTCAGTAATCTGGAACACCAATCGGGGTTCTGGTATATTTGAATGTACTAGCTTTCTAGGAGGTCTATCCTGATGAAGACTAGGATTTGCGAGCTGCTCAACATAGACTATCCGATCCTGCAGGGAGGAATGGCGTGGGTGGCAACAGCTGAGCTAGCTGCTGCTGTCAGCGAAGCCGGAGGGCTTGGAATAATCGGTGCAGGCAACATGCCTGCTGACCTCCTCAGGGCGGAGATCGAAAAGGCCAGGAAACTGACCAGTCGCACATTCGGAGTCAATTTGATGCTCCTATCACCCTACATAGATGACGTGATCGAAGTTGTGATTGACTCCAGAGTGCCTGTTGTGACCACAGGTGCGGGCAATCCCGGCAAGTATCTTGATGCACTCAAACAAGTCGGGACAAAGGTGATTCCGGTAGTCCCAAGTGTCGCACTCGCTCGCAGGCTTGAGCGGCTGGGGGTTGACGCCCTCATTGCAGAAGGCCATGAAGCAGGAGGGCATATAGGTGAGACTACGACTTTGGCTCTAGTTCCTCAGGTCGTAGACGCAGTCGATATCCCCGTCATTGCAGCCGGCGGTATTGCGGATGCGAGAGGAGTAGCCGCTGCGTTTGCCCTGGGGGCTGAGGGAGTCCAGATAGGAACCAGGTTCATCTGCGCAGCGGAGTGCGTTGCTCACGAGAACTACAAAGAAGCCGTTGTCAAGGCCGGTGACAGAGACACCGTCGTCACGGGCCGGACGTTCGGTCACCCAGTCAGGTGCTTGCGCAACCGCCTGACAAGGCAGATAACAACCATGGAAACCAACGGAGCCAAGCCCGAAGAAATCGAGCAGCTCGGTGTCGGAAGGCTCAGGCAGGCAGTGGTCGATGGCGACATAGCAGAGGGCAGTGTGATGGCGGGCCAGTCTTCCGGCCTGGTGCATCAGATCCAGCCTGCAGCCGAGATCGTTCGTGAACTGGTAGAGGGCCTGCCCAAAGTGATAGAGCGGATCTCGCAGTTCGCCGCCAACTGACATAAGCGTTGCAGACGCGAGCTGGACCAAGGCCGAGGCAGCTCAAGGCAGGTGAGCAGCTGCAGTCTTGGCCCTAAGCTCGCGTTTTTCTACCCTTTTCTATGAGTCTCCTGACTTGAGCGCACCGACGGCGTTCTAACTGCGCCCTATATCTCTAGGCCCCAAACTTCGCGAGTCGCTGAGCGTGGGCGAGCATGAGTGCCATCAGGTCTCGAGCCATGAAGGTTCCCAGACTACCCTGAGCGCACTGCCCTTCTCCAAAAGAGGACAGCCAGGAATCCCGGCGTGCCGTCTTGGCGTGGAGCAGTACAGGAACCGGATGCCAGCTATGGCTCTTCAGCGCAGCAGGCGTAGAATGGTCGCCGGTCACTACAAACACATCGGGATTGAGCTCGAGTATAGACGGAATCACCAAATCGACCTCTTCTATGACTTTGACCTTCCTGTCAAAGTCGCCGTCCTCACCGGAGCTGTCAGTGTACTTGACGTGGATAAAGAAGTAATCGTAGTCAGCGAAGTTTTCGCTCAGGGTCTCTATCTCGCTCTCCAGAGTGCTGCCTGTAGGTATGACCTCCATGCCCACCAGCTTCGCCAGCCCTCTGTACATAGGATACGTCGCTATTGCTGCGGCCTTAATCTTATAGAGGTCGCCGACTGTCTCGATGTCGGGCGCCTTGTCAAAACCACGCATCAAAATCATGTTTGCCACAGGCTCATCTGCCAGCACATCCTTAGCTCTATCAGCAAAGGTGTTGGCTATCTCAGCCATCTTTGCCGACGCCTCATCCAATGCCTCCATCTTCAGCGGAGCCAAGCCCTCCTTTTGGGGATCGCTGTCTGTGACCCTACCGGACAACCCCTGCCCTCTGAAGACTATAGCGGCGCGGTGCTGCATCTCAGGCACCACGGTGATCTCTACGCCTTCTATCTCTATGGTGGACAACTTCTTGCACAGCCGAGCGCACTCCTCAGTCGGGATCCTGCCAGCCCGCCTGTCCACGATCTTGTTGTCGCGCATAGTTGCGAAGTTGATACGGCAGGCAACATCGTCTTTGCCTAGGTCCAGATTAAGGCCGAGCGCTGAAAGCACGCCTCTGCCGATATTGTGTTCCAGCGGGTCGTAACCAAAGAGGCCCAGGTGCGCAGGCCCGCTCCCTGCAGTCACTCCGGGCATAATGGGATGCATCAGCCCGCAAGAAGACTGCCCTGCCAACGCGTCGAGGTTCGGAGTCTTTGCAGTCTCCAGCTCGGTCAATCCGGTGTCCTCATGGGGCAACCCGCCGAGTCCATCCATCACCAGCAGAACCATTTTTGAGTCGTTCTTGATGGCCAGATCTTTTAGGACGTTCATCTAATCGCCTCCACATGACGAATCATCATCGCCAAAAATGATAATAGCTTACAAATGCAAGGGCAGCAATGGCCACTAAACATTATAGATTCCATAACCAAGCGCTCATATCCTCTTGTTTTGGCAGACACAGACATCGTGCTTAGTTGCCTGCCTTCAGTCAGCCTGACCTGTGAACGCTCATTTCCGGCAATCAATGCGCTGTCTGTATATGTTTGCCGAATGGGCGAATGTCAAACATGACTGCATGCAGATACAGATGGGCAAGCTACCTTTGACAACAAGAACACTGTCGGAGGCGAACCTGACTATGAGAGACAACGATTACTCGGGAAGCAAGACAAAGTACGGCTCCGATGCGGGAACCGCGGCTATAAAATGGGGCGCGATTGTCATCATCGTCGGAATCATAGTCTACTTTTTGGCGAGATATATCGTCCCGCTGTTGCCAGGAGCGTAGCAGCGTCTCTGACTAGTGCGGCTCTAGTTTACTTGAGTTCAGCTAGAGCATGCAGCACACCCAATCTGTGGACTCTCCAAAAGGATGGTATAAATGAAGCAAGACTCCCTGCTGCCCAGAGTGGCATACTTCTGCATGGAATTTGGCATTGACCCGGCATTACCGATCTACGCAGGTGGACTAGGCATCCTTGCCGGAGACATACTTAAGGGCGCACGAAAGCACGGTTACCCAATGGTCGGGATAGGGATCCTCTGGGAACATGGCTATACTCACCAATACGTCGGTGCTGATGGCCGGCCGTACAACGTCCCACATCAGTTTGACAGGAGCCTCGTCAAAGACACCGGAGTAGAGGTGGATGTCTTCATCCGAGGCCGCAATGTGTCCTGCAGGGTATGGTACACTGACGACTACGGCAACGCACCGCTCTATCTGCTTGACGCCAACACAGGAACCGGTGAGGACGCCTGGATCACGCGCCAGTTGTACGGCGGGGGCTCGCAAGACCGAGTGGCTTCAGAGATGGTCTTGGGGATCGGAGGAGTAAAAGCGCTGGATGCTCTGGGAATCGACGTTGATATATACCACCTCAACGAAGGGCACGCGATCTTCGGCGGAATCGAGCTGGTCCGCCGCTATCTCAGAGCAGGATACTCATTTGATGAGGCGCTGGCGCAGACGCGCAAGCAAGTGGTGTTCACGACTCACACTCCTGTCCCAGCAGGCAACGAGGTTCACGACCATGGTCTTCTCAGGCATATGGGTGCCTACAACGGTCTTGACTACTGGGACATGGTGCGTATAGGCGACGATCCGTTCAACATGACTGTCGCAGGCCTCAGGATGGCTCACATTGCTAACGGCGTAGCCAAACTCCATGCAGTCACATCGAGCTTGATGTGGCAGGATGTCAGGGATTCAGCGCCCATAATCGGAATAACAAACGGAGTGCATGTCGGCACCTGGCAGCACCCAGCAATAGCCAAGGCAGTCGAAACAGGCGGCGATGTGTGGGCAGCACACACAGAGGCTAAACGCCAATTGCTCGACTTTATCAGACAGAGAACAGGTGTCTCGTTCAAAGAAGACTGCCTAGTGATTGGCTTTGCACGGAGGGTTACAGCTTACAAGCGAGGCAATCTGATATTCCAACGCAGAGACGTAATAGAGCCGCTGCTGGAAAACGGCACTATTCAGCTGGTGTTCTCGGGGAAATCGCATCCTGCTGACGAACACGCCAAGTCGATCATCTCCCAGATCTACGAAATGTCTCAGAGGTTTAGCAACAGTGTCGTGTTCCTGCAGGACTACGACATGGAGATTGCCAAACACATGGTGTCCGGATGCGATGTGTGGCTCAACAACCCCCAGCGGCCGCTCGAAGCCTCAGGCACATCCGGGATGAAGGCAGCTATGAACGGTGTGCTCAACCTAAGCGTCCTTGACGGTTGGTGGCCGGAGGGGTGTGTACATGGGGTCACCGGATGGCAATTCGGCGGCGGGTACGAAGGGCAAAAGCAATCGGAATGCGACCTCATAGACCTCTATGACGTCCTCATAGAAGAAGTCATTCCAACCTACTACCTGGATAAGCCGCGATGGGAAAGCATGATGACAAGAAGCATCCAGATGGCCACAGAGAGGTTCTCGATGGCCAGGATGCTTCCTGAATACTACAACCTCATGTATCAGCCCATGGTGTCTAAGAAGCGTTTCCGCGAGATGACTGTCAGAGCTGCAACGCAACGCGAAGCCTTCCCGCGGCGGACGGATTGGAAGATGCAGGACTACATCAGCGCACAATAACGAACCATGTTCTCAAAGAGAACCAATCCGTCTGAGGAACCGCACTCAGGCATGATCGCTCTCTCCGGATGAGGCATCATGCCAAGTACATTGCCTTCGGGTGAGACGACTCCGGCTATACCGCGGGATGATCCTGCAGGGTTCTCCGGATAGCCCTCTGTAGGCATCCCGCGGCTGTCCGCATACAGGAAGGCAGCATCCACCCTGGTGTCTGACTCGTGGCACAGCCTCCCCTCAGCATAGGCCACGGGCATCCTCAAGGTCCTTCCGGCCAACCCCTCGGTCCAGAAGCTCCCGGTGTCCTTTGCAACCAAGCTCACCCAACGGCTCTCAAACTTCGCAGAATCATTCAGTGTCAGGGCTGCAACTCTGCTGCCAACTCTACCGCTTGGCAAAGCGCCGGACTCCATCAACACCTGAAAACCATTGCAAATCCCGAGGATAGGTTTGCGGGACTCGATGAACGATTGAAGTTGCTCACGCAATCTGGATACTAGGTAAACGCCAAGCACCCGGCCTCCCGCTATGTGATTGCCAAACGAAAACCCGCCGGGTATCACCAAGCCCTGGTAGTTATCCAGCCGGTCTTCACCAGTCACCAATTCGCGCAGCACTGCGACCTCAGCGTCGCCTCCCGCGCGCTGTATAGCGAACACAGTCTCTTCATGGCAATTGGTTCCGGGTGCGTACAAGACTGCAATCCTTGGCCTCATCAGAACACGACCTCCTTGAATGTACTCTCCCAAGCAGCTACCAGATCATCCATTGGCAATTCTGCACACTCGTCAAGGAACGACACGCGGATCACTGGGTCAGCCGTAGTCTCGCCGATGACCATGAATGGCAGATCGCCAAGTAGCGCCTGGAGGTCTTCGTGTGCACTCACCTCAATCAAGACAGAGCCTATGCACTCTGCAAAGAGCAACCCGTCGAGAGGCCCTGCTGAAGCGTTGAGCAATACGTCAACTCCAAATCCGCCACCGTATGCCATCTCGAAGAGACGAGTGAAGATGCCGCCTTCACCAACAGCAGCTGCTGCCTTTATGGGGCGATCTTCCCTCCTGTACAGCTCGTGAAGCCTGCGCCATATCTGCAGCTGTCTCCTTGTGAAATCAGGGTCACTGGAGCAATGGAGCTCCTCGCCCCTCTTGCCAAGGCAGTCAAGATAGACTGATCCTCCCAACTTGTGTGGATCTATGCCTCCGACAAGGACTATCCTGTCACCCGCTGCCTTGATGTCCTTGGTCACAACCCTGCTGACATCCTCCATCTTTCCGACTGCGGCAACAGCAAACGTCATAGGAACATCGATGCACTGGCCGTCAGTCGTCACAAAAGTCCCTGAACTAGAGTCCTTTCCTGAGATGAACGGCGTCCCATACTCCTTGGACACTCTGGCCGCGGTTTCAACCATCTGCTTGAGATGCCAACCGACCTCCGGCGAGTACCTCGGTGTGTAGAAATTGTCGTTTAGTGCGATTGACTCGGGGTCGGCGCCGACAGCAACTGCACGCGTAATCGCCTCTATCATCATCAACTGCACGAGGCCTGCAGGGTCTACGTCGCCATAGAACGGGTTATACGCGATGGTGCTGACTACGCCATAGGGCTTTCCTCTAAGCGGAGCAGCGACAAACACGTTTGTCGGCATCTTTCCGGTTATCCCTGCGAAAGGCCCAACCACAGTCCTGCCTTGCACTGTCGAATCAAACTGAAATCCTGCAGGTGACTGATCACAGCAATGGTAGTGGCTTAGGACCTGCTTGGCCATATTGGGCAGCTCTGACAAACTAAGCCCCGGAGTCTTCGGAGCGTCATCGGCTACCTGTCCCTTCTGCGGCTTTCTGACTTCTGCCGCGACAATGGGGCACTCTCCCCAAAGAAAACTCATATCGATATCCACTACTGTCTCCCCGCGCCACTCTGCCCGGTACTTGTTATCCCCGGTAAACGTGCCTATGACACTCGCCTCAACGTCAAAACGCTCCAGTATGGCGAGCGCCTCATCTAGCTTATCCTGTGGCACAGCCATGGCCATGCGCTCTTGTGACTCGGACAGTAGGATCTCCCATGCACTGAGGCTCTCATCCTTAAGCGGCACGGCATCGAGGTCAAGCAGGATCCCGGTGGTTTCACCCATCTCCCCTGCCGCGCATGAGATTCCACCAGCCCCCAGGTCTGTGATCGCCCTGATGCACCCGGCGTCTCTGAGCACCGGGATTGCCTCCATGAACTTGCGCTCGACGATAGGGTGCCCGATCTGCACTGCTGCAGACTCCTTTTCTGCGGTCTCTCCTGTCATCTGCACAGAACTTGCAGTCGCGCCATGTATGCCGTCTCTACCTGTTCTCCCGCCTATCAGCACAAATCTGTCTCCAGGCTGCGGTTCGTCCTTTTTTGCGTGCTCGATTGGAACAAGGCCCAGCGAGTGGCCTAATGCCAGGCATTTCGCGTAGCCCGGATGCGCTCGGTACACTGAGAACATCATTGGGATACCCATTGGGTTGCAGTAGTCTGCAGTGGCACGAACCGACTCGCGCACTATGTGGCCCGGATTGAGCGCTCCCTTTGGAACCTCCGAATCACTAATCCTAGGATCCATAGTACCCATGATAGTGCTCCCGCCTATCGGGTACGCTCCCTTGCCAAACCCGATGGTATCTCGAATAACGCCTCCGTGTTTTGTGGTCACTCCTCCAAAGGTCGCAATGGAGCTGGGGAAGTTGTGCGTTTCGCCCTTTATGGTGATCGCGTATCCATCAAAAAACTCGATAGCTCCCGCGTTGTCCTCAAAAACAGAGACGATCATGGGATGGTTTATTGACTCTGTGGCGTCCATCAACATCTTCATGAGTCCGAGGCTCTTCCAAGTAGTGTGATAGCAATGATCGCTCCAGCTCTGCACAACTATCTCTATCTCTGCATCGGTCAGCGGACGCCCGAGCCTCTCCTCATATCGTTGGAGCGTTTTCATCTGCTCCAGGGGAGCGAACCACGAGTTGCGTTCAGAAATCTCCAGCAGCTCTTCGTCACCGAGCCCCTTGAGCGAGATTCGCCTTGTTGGCTCAGGTTTTCCGGACGGCCGCAGGGTATCCCCATAGGATCCGTCTGTCACGATCATCTGAACTACGGGGTTGTACAGGTGTTGACGCACCAACTCGTTCGCTTGCTCCTCCGTAACCCCAAAAAACTGATATCGAGTGCTCAGGCGAGCCCAGATCAGCCCGTCAACACCCAGGGCCTTGGCTCCCTCAATGATCGAAGGAGTCTCCGGGTCTGTGACAGCTTTTTGATAGCCTATCTCGACAACAGGGCCGTCCTCAGGCCTAAGCATGGTCTCGGTCGAGTAGGTCTCAAACACCGGATTGACCAGCAGCGGCAGCAGCGCGCTGATCTCGATATCTCCCTCAAACCTGTAGACACGCTCGATCTTAACTGCAGTCAACTCGCCGCATCCAAGCTGACGCAACTGCCTCTCTAACGCCCTTTCCTCGGGATCGTCATGTCTGCGCACAAATACTGAAACAATGCCCATATATCTGCTCCCCCTGACTCAGCAATACCAACATATCAACGCATTGATTATAGCAGATCAAAGCCGACTGCGAAGCCCGAAACAGTGTCTGATTGAGCCACTGCTGCTCTCGCCTGTCAGTCTTGGCAAAGAGACTGATACAGGCACTGCCGGCACATATCGCTCTCTTGCTCCTCAAACTCGCCCCTGTACACCTTGTCGGCTATCTCTAGCAGGCGATCCAAGGCACCTGGATTTGGTTCGACTTCATACTTGTCTTTTGCCGAAGTGTAGATTATCTCAGCCTTTTCTATGGTGTCAGGCCTTTGCGCCCTCTCAAGAGCCAACCCGGCAGTCGCCATGTAGAGTTCCATCTGCAGGTCGTATAGGTTGTCCTTGGTAAACACGTCTACAGGCCGACCATGCAGGGCGTTGGTCTTGAAATCCAGTATCCTCCAACTCGTATCACCCGAATACACAAGCATATCAATAAACCCGATGAACCTCACTTCGTAGTCTGAGTTGCTCTCAATCACAAGATCCAGTCCGAGCTCACGCCGCCTGAACGATGGGGGCAACCTCCGCAGTCGATCTGTATAGCCCAGCGACACCAACGTATCCAAGTGCTCCTTGATCGTCGCGACGTATTCCCACAGCAGTCCTCGATCAGTCGGAGACAACAGCGATCTCACGATGCTAACAATCCTGGGATCGTCAGCATCGTAGACCTCCAGGGCGACGAGCCTGTGAAACAGATCGCCCAGTTTTGCACCAAATGCAGTAGACGAATCAGTCACGCCAGGATTGTAAGAAGGGCTGAGCACCGGAGCAAGCAGTTGCTCAGGGATTCGCAGGCCATGGCGGTACAAAAAGAGCTTCGGACATCTTTCAAAGTCCATCACAGCAGTTGCTGACAGTGTTATAACCCTTCTGCAGCGGAATCGCAACCGAGTGGCTGCAGGAGTGAGCCGAGCAGCAGCTAACTCACCCAGCTTGTCAAGAGCCTCCAGCTTCTTGATAAGCAGAGTGCTTCTGCGTTGGTGACTATCTGCTTCCTGAACAGCTGCAGTCTCACTCGAAGCCTCTATCTGCTGCTGAGCGCTGTCAGGGCTGCCCGCCAAGTCAACCTCGTGGAAGAATACAGTCAAAGGGCCAACTTGTGCCCTAGAGCTACGCACCGGTCGGTCGGGATGGAGAACAAATGCAGGTGCGTCAGCACCAATATAGGCGGATTCGAGATCAAGCGCTTTGACGAGCCACTCGGACCAGTTGTTGAGCATGTAGTAGTCTGCATGCCGCAGCGGCAGCGTGGGCCGTTGGCCTACCATGGCGAGCATCAGCTGCGCCCTAGTGGCTGCCACATAGAGCAAACGCTTTTCCTCTGCCAGCTGGCGCGGACGAGAGAGGTCTTTGATGAGTTCGCGAAAGGCGGTAGGCTGCAGTTCTCCTTGTCTGTCCGGATCAGGAGCCTTTATCCCAACCTCCGTTTGACCATTGACCTCGCCCATGTATATTGGCGAATCAGTCCCCAAGTTAAACCTGCCTGCAAGATCTGGCACTATCACTGCGGGAAACTGAAGCCCCTTGGCCTGGTGTATTGTCATGAGCACGATCGGAGAGTCAACTGTGATGTCCGCCTCGCCCTCAGGTTCCTCCCCGGCAATCTGCCGCTCAAGAGACGCAACAAAAGCGGCAAGGCCGTGCCCCTTCGAGTCGGCGGACCTAGCCAGCGAAACTACTTTTTCGATGTTGGCCAGTCTCTGTCTTCCTCTGGGGCCGTAAGCGAGAGGGCAGTAGAAACTCGAATCAGCAAGTATGTAGCGTATCAGTGATGCGACACTGCAGCGATCTCTGAGCAGGAGCCATCT
Source organism: uncultured Clostridia bacterium (assembly GCA_900016865.1). GTDB lineage: Bacteria > Bacillota > DTU014 > DTU014 > DTU014 > DTU014. The sequence continues at coordinate 19,910 of FIZI01000005.1, forward strand.
CTCGAGGGCTTCTCTACATCTAACAGCGCCAGGCATGGTGCTTTGGCGAAGCCGCTCCCAGACAGTTCCTTCGCCATTGGTTAGGATCTTTGCGACTTCCTCGTCTGTTAGTGCGAAAATAGGCGACCTCAGCACACCAAACAACTCGATGTCACGCCGAGTATCGGACAGAAAGGCAAGCAAGTTGAAGACATCAAGTACCTCCTGCTGCTGGTAGAATCCTTGCCCCTTTACTGTCGAAAACCCCAGGCCGTGCCTTCGAAGGGCATCTTCGTAGATCCTCGCTACACTCATCCGCCGCAGCAGTATCGCGACACGGGGCAGCTTGTTGCCTGCGAACTCCTTGATTGCGCTGTTTTCTACCATTTCCCCAGCGAGTTTTGCGACTGTCTCAGCCTCAACCAGAGCAGCTAGAGAAGCATCCATTCCGTCTGGAACTCCTATCAAATGGACCTCAGCACTGCCGTCACTGGTCAGGCTCTTGTTGGCCTTAACCATCTCCTGAAACTCAGCTTCGAAATCTTCAACATCCCCTGAGTCCAGCACCCTGCTAAAAAGGTAGTTAAAAGAATCCACTAGCTGCTGGCATGATCGAAAGTTCTCCCCAAAGACTACTTTGCGATATGCTTCTTTAGGAGCAGTTTTGCCCGCCAGCTCTCTCCTGGCCTTTGCAAAGGTTGCGACATCTCCGCCTCTAAACGAGTAGATCGCCTGCTTTTCGTCACCCACAAGGAACAGCTTGTCTCTAGAAAACGACCCGCAGTCCATGTCTGTGCACAGGGCACGAATGATTTCCCACTGAATATCACTGGTGTCCTGGAACTCATCTACCATTACATAGCGATAGTGCCTCGCGAGTTCTGCCCTGACTTGGGGATGAGCCCGCAACAAGTCTCGGGTGCGGATCTCCAGGTCCTTGAAGTCGAGGACTCTTGCCTGATCCTTCATAGCCCTAAAACGTTGAATCGCAGAGTCACCGACCTCTGCAAGCGCCTTCAGGATCTGTATTGATGACAAGTCAGTCTTGCCGAATGAGTATCCGATATCGGGCAGCTCAGCCACAACAGCCTCGGCAAGCAGTTGAAACCTAGAAGCTATGTATTCCTTGCCTTCAGGCCCCCAGACAGAGGCCTTCCCGATCCTGCCAAAAGATCGTGGGCCGCCGCTGCTATTGCACAGCAACCCCAGCAGGCCCGCAACCGCGTCGTAGTCAATGGCTCCTCTGTCCAAAGAGGCCGTGCAGCGGCTCCAAAACTCTGCTAACAGGCGTCGTTTCTCCTCCAGCTTATCGCCACTAGGGTCGCTGACCGCCGGATAGCTCGTGATGTCGGCTACTAGCTCAGAGTTCTCCGGGGCGCAAAGTCTCTTGAGCGCTTCTTTGACGATTCCGTCTATCACCCCGCGCTGATGCTGCTCGAGTTCCTCTGCCGTGCTGTTTTTGTACCTCCTGATCCAGTCAGACAACTCATCCCTGTTGACGACTATTGTAGCCAGCATGTCTGCCAAGTACGAGGCATTCCAGGTCTTAAGGAGAGTCTCAAGCGCGGGATCCATATCAACAGATAGACTCGTCATCACACTCATTACTGCATTCTCAAGAAGCTGCTTATAGTCATCGCCCTCGATCACAGCAAACTCCGGGTCAACTTTTGATTCTATTGGATACCTGCGGAGGACCCGCGCACAAAACGAATGGATAGTCGATATCTCGCCGCAGGGCAAATCCTCGCTAAACCTCAGCCAGCGCTCTCTGACTCCTTCCGGGAGTCCTGCAAACGCCTTTCCGTCTATGTATGCGGATATGGCTTTGCCGATGCGCTCTCTCATCTCGGCTGCAGCCTTCTCCGTGAAGGTAAGGACCAGGATGCCTTCAGGCCCTACATAATCCTTGCTACCTATCAACCTCTCGGCAGCCAACAAGTACCTTGCGGCCAACACCTGTGTCTTGCCTGACCCTGCGCCCGCGGTGACTGCGATATTCGCATCAATGTCGAGGGCCTCTAGCTGCGAACGCGTCCAAGGTATGCCGAGAGCGTCCAATACCGCCATCTCAATGCTCACCTCCATCGGAGACTGCGGATTGGAAGCCTGCCTCACTCGATTGCTCATGCCTGCAGATTCTGGAATACTCGCAATATCTGCAGCCTGCCTGGTCAGCTTTGAGGCGGGTCGTTACAAAGGCCCCCGAATCCATGTCTGAACGGATGTTCTGGATGCTTTCAACCAGGCCATCGATTCCGCCAATGTCCGACAGAGGCAGATCCCAATTCGTCGGCTTCCTGCCAACAACCTCAAGAGTCGCTTCTACGTCTCCGAAAAGGCTGCTGATCTTGATCTGGCCTGAAACTGGCAGGTGGTAGTATCCTGCAATCAGTTGGCAGTTCTCCGCTGCAATGCCGCTGTCTCTAAGAGCTAGAAGATATACAGGCAACTGAAAAGACAGTCCTTCTTTGATGCGCAGAGTCGAAGGAGGCCGCCCCGTCTTGTAATCCATGACAAAACAGACAGATCCGTCATCAGAAACGTCAACTCTGTCGATCAAGCCCACAATCCGCATGCCTCTGCCTCGAGCAGAGCGTTCGTCCTCAAAGGCGAGCGGCACAACAAGGTTGAACTCTTTCTCAAACAAACGCGGCTCTGTTGCAGACCCCCTACTCAGCTCGTAGTCGAAGAACCGGCGCAACAGGCCATATCCCTCGCTATTGCCATCCAGCCCGTCAACAAGCCTCTCAAACTGCACCTTCATGAACATGCTGAGACGTTTGCCCTCTGCAGTGAGGTTGAAAACCGCTCTAGCGATCTCCAAGAGAAGCTTCCTCGCCTTCTCCGGATCGGACCTCATTAGTGCAAAGCCGCCCTCGTCCCCGAACCTGCAGAGTATCTGATGGATGAAGCTCCCCATCTCATTGCTGAGGAGCTCGTCCTCAACCTCTTCTATTGGTCTGATGTCAAGCAGATACCTGGCCATATACCTGAACGGGCACCTAACGTACGTCTCAAGCTGAGTTACGGAGTAACGTCGTACATCCAAATCAAAGACACCCGGAGAGACTTCTCCGCCATAGGGTCCACCGAAAGGCTGGATCTCGCGGCAAACTTCCATTCTGAGCTGGCGGACTGCTCTCGAGACATCGCCAGGCTCCAGCAGTCGCAGAAGCTGATCTGTCTCACCCGCAGTGAACGCCAGCCCTGCTGCAGCCTGAGCGTGAGGCCGGGTGTAACCCGGAGCAGAATCATCGCTCAAGTCAGCAAGTGCGGCGACCCTCTCCTGCTTGACGCCATCCAGCACCGGCGAGATGCCGACGACACTCGAGTTTTCCGAAGCAAAGGCAGTAAGAAACACGTCGCTATTGCCGTCTAGAACGTCTAGGAGGAGATGTGCGGCGTCAAAACACCGCTCTCGCCACTCGCCCCCACCCTCTAGCACGAAACTGCGCTGCTGTGGGGTCGGGAACTCCCCTTCCACCAAACCAAGCAAGAAGCAGTGCCTAAACTCCGCTCCCCTTGCCTCCTGATATCCCATCACCAAGACAGCATCTACAGTAGGCTCGCATCGGTAGCGCCGGCCATCGACTGCGTCCTCAACAGTTTGGATCAAGTCATCTCTTGAGACTGTACCTGCCTCGTCAAACAGGAGAATAGTGTCTCTAATGTCCATGAGTACATCTACCAGTGCAGCTAGTGCAGATGCATTCCTTCGAGACCACTCTCCGATCACCCATTCACTGTGCTCGTCTGATCGCCTGTTGAAATCACTCAACGCAACGATTCCGTTGGTAACAACTTGCAGGTTAGCCAGCAGGTCAAGCAGCTGATCGACAAACTTCTGCGGCTTACACTGCTGTGTGAAGTCCCTAAGACTACCGAGTAGGCCATCCAGTCTCTCTACGCTCTCGCGCAGGCGCTCCAGCCCGTCCCCTTCAGGCAGATAGTTCTCAGGCATTGAGTTCAGCTCGTGAGCCAGATTGGAGAGGTCGGACAAGTTGAACCGTCTTGCATAGCTATCAACCAGCTGAATGTCGATACCGCCTGCGTCAACAGATCCGGATGCCAAGAGCTCGAAGAGCCCGGCCCGGTCTCCAGGCGACCTGATCTGAGCGAGCAATCTGCTGACAACACACGCCATGGGATTGGTTCTGAGCGGGAAACCGTTCACAACCTCAAATGCTATCCCGTAAGCAGGCAAACACTCGTCTATTATTGGCAGATAACGGTCCAGGTTGGGTACAACTACAGCGATGTCACTTGCACGCAGGCTTGGGTTGTCATACAGCAGTGCGAATATTTGCTGTGCGACTGCCTGGACCTCCGCTTCACGGGTCTCAAACACGTGTACAGCACGCTCACCCACCGTCTCAACGAGCACTTCCTTGATCTTCAAATCCGATAAGCGCGACCGAATGGCTTCGATGGACGCGATGCCTTCAAATCTGTCGGCCAATGCATGGCCAAGAACATAGGTGTGCTTGGCTCTATTGGCAAGGGCACCTAGCACACGCCACTGGAGTTCGCTCGAGCGGTAGACTCTATCTATGACTAGTTGTTGCTCGGACAGTTTTTGTACTCTGGCGCTATCACCCGAGTCCAGAGCCTCTAGTGCCAACACTAAGAGCACATCATCACACGCCGCTCCGCGTTTGCGCAAACGGTCCAGGAACTCATCTCCTACCAAGATCAAGTCCTTATCACGCGGACTCGCATTGGCTGAGTCTATCGCAGCTTCAAATCCACTGTGAACGACCTCTGGGACGGCGTTGATCGTAGCTGATATGAAACGAGCCACCACAGTAGCGATGCCTGGGAATACCTGCACATCGGGAAGATAGCTCAAAGCCTCGCGGTAGTCTCTGAGAATGGACGCAACCACGTACTCGGTCGCAGTCCTTCCAATCCTGCGTATCCCCGGCACGGCTGAATCGACTATTTCATCCACAAGCCCGTCCAAGGTAACCGGATAGATGCTGGCTATCAAGTCGGATACGCTTTTTCGGACCGCTCTTGCTTTCAGTGAAGAAGGAGCAACGAACACGACATCGCTGCCACCCAACGCATCAAACAGGTCCCTCCATCCGGTTGTTACACACTCGACCCGGCCCATCTGCCGCCCTCCATCTTCATGCCAGTGAAAAACGTCTATGGATATTCTATCAGACCACGGCAATTATGAACACAAGCGGGAACTGTGACGGTCCAAGCGGAATACTATACAAATCAGTGCTAAAACGGAGGTATTGGTCTTGGTAGATCTACATGTCCACTCGACGTTCTCTGACGGAACACTTACTCCAAAGCAACTCATTGACCTCGCTAAAAATCTCGGCCTAACATGCATCGCCATTACTGATCACGACACAACTGCGGGACTGTGCATTGCAGCTGAGTATGCCAAGCGTTCGTGCTTTAGCTTCATTCCGGGCCTAGAGATCAGCGTCGATGAACCCAGGGCTCACTTACTCGGGTACGGAATAGACACGGGTTACTCCCCCTTGCAGCGGGCTCTAGAGAGAGTGGCCGCGAGCAGAAGCAAACGCAATGAGAGGATAGTCAGAAGATTGCAGGAGCTCGGATACGGCATCACAATGGCTGATGTAAGAGCACAGTCTGATGAAGAAATCCTAGGACGGCCACACATAGCCAGAGCGCTCGTTGAGAAGAGATACTTCGACTCGACTGCTGCAGTGTTCGACCAATTGATCGGGCCCGGGCGGCCTGCATATGTGGATAGAGAAAGGCTAACCGCAAAGGAGGGAATCGCGCTCATCCGCAATGCTGGCGGCGTGGCAGTCCTGGCACACCCTGGATTGCTCTCAACTGACATCAGGGAAATAGAAGACAGGATCCGAGTGCTCACCGAACTCGGCTTACAAGGGATCGAAGCTGTTTACACGGAGCATTCAGACGGATTGACCAAGCATCTGATCAATCTGGCGTCAGCCACAGGCCTGATCTGGACCGGCGGCACCGACTTCCACGGCGACAACAAGCCTGACATCAGCCTTGGGACAGGCCGCGGGAACGTGATGGTGCCTGACGAAGTCGCAGAAAGACTGCTGTCGTTGATACGCTCCAGCTCGAGTCGATAAAGATCACTCCTCTCGGGCGATTGTCCGCCTTTCGTTCTCAAGGTATAATGATTATGCCAGATTATGGAGCAACCCCGGGGCGTTCCAGAGCGGCAAACCAATGAGCAAGGAGGCAGACGACATGAGACGTCAGTTTGTTCAAAAGGGAACGGTTGTAGCTGTCGTGGCCATACTCGTTGGGCTGCTGTCGATGCCGATTTCAGTGGCTGCCGAGGGGTTGGTCCTCAGCCAGGTAGAGGATCTGGGTGCTGTTCGGGTTTCGGACGAGGAGTGCAAGTATATCGAAGGCGAGGGCATATTCACTGGCTTAGCTTCCGGTCTAGCTACCTCTATCGTCAACGGGATCAGTTACATCGCAGAGTGTGTTGTCGATGCAGTGACGGACCGCGTTTTCGGAGACGACGGTGACAACACCTCATTCCAGCCAAGAGAGCTCTATGAGAGGATGGCTTCCGGGTTTATCGGCGGGTTCTTGGGTGGGCTGTTTGTACCTGCACCCTAGTCGAGCATGACTGCGGTCGGACAGGTGGCCAGGAGTCGGCATCCTGCCAAAGGCGCGGCGCCTCTTTGGCCGCCTGCCGGCCCTCCACTGCCAATCATACGGTGCTGACCACACAGTGCTGACCTCATAGCACTCACCATACATCGTCCACCATGCAGTGCTGACAGTACAGTGGCTGATCGGCTACTCTGAGCGAGCTGTCCCAGGCGGAGGCCACTCTCAGATAGCCGGACGTGGCAAATAGGTTTGGCCTGCAAAGGAGGTGTTCGCATGGAGACTCTCAAGATCATTGTGAGTATGTTCGTGGCTTTGCTGATATGGACGCTAGTTGCCTCGAACAAGCTGTGGGCCTTGACTATCCGAGATCTTGCAGAGGCGATTGTCGTTGCGGCCGTCACAACAGTTCCTTGCTACTACCTGTACAGTCTTCTGCACAAGCGCAGAGAGGACCGACACCGATGACATTCAGACTGTGCCTGCAGCTGTGGGTTGTTTTGGCCGCGTTGACCTTGATATCGGCAACTGGAGCCGAAGCCCTAGCTGCATCGAACATACTGCATCCGACAAACTTCCAAGACGCCAGTTTGAGACTACTCGGCGAATCTGCTCAAGTAACGTCGTGGTGGGCTACGCGGTTTTATCCAGGCAAACCACAGACTCATGAATTTTCATGCGGGCCTGCGGCTCTTGCCAATCTGCTCAGCGTCTTCTTTGGCCTTGCTGTTGATGAAGCAGCAATCATCCAAGATGGTATAGAGCAGGATCGCGGCGTCAGCCTTCATTACCTGCTAGAGTCGGCTAGGAGTCTCGGTTTCCAGGCTGCCGTGTATAGGATGGACGCGGGAGTGCTGTTGCGGATACTCCAAGAGGTAGGAGTTCCGGTCATCGGGGTGCTTGTAGAGCCGGTTAGTCACTTTATCATAGCTATCGCTCAGGTGACTGACGGCCTGCTCATCTTCGATCCTGGAGTCGGCTTCACTGCGATATCACTGCGGCAGTTGTGCGAACGTTGGTCGGGCTATGCACTTGTCGTTGATCCTGGATCTCAACACATAACCATGTGCAAAGCAATGGCGGCGCTCTTGGCTAATAGGAGCGAAGCCAGGAGTCAATTGCTCAGTCAGCTGAGCAGGTTCGCTCCCTAGAGGAAGGAGTGAGGCCAGTGGTTTCTAGACTCCCTCTAGCACGCACGGCAGCTGTCCTGTTGATCACCATTTACTTGCTTAGTGGAGTGGCACACGCCTCGGGCTTGGGGCGATCTGGCGCCGCATCAGCGGAGGCCAATTGGGGCAGCCGAGCACGATTGACCGTTGAGACAGGAGTGCAAATCCACTCGGTAGGCAGTGTTGCACCTACTGGCATAGTGCTCTACGATCCGCTAGTTCTAAACACTATTGCAGTCTCGCTGACCCTGAGCACTCGGGACGACCTCGAGTGGGACCTCAACCTGTCTCACCTGCCAAAGGTCAATATCGCGTTGCTTGGCGCCACTGCTCGAATCAAGACCGCACGCGAAGCCTTAGCACTACTAAGTGTCACAAGAGCCTTGCCCCTCGGACAGATTTCCCGGCCTGTCGAGGATAGCTGGAGCTGGGGTGCCGGCCTCGAGTGGAGGCGAATCATGGACCCAATCGCCCTATCTGCGAGACTTGGGTGCTCCGGCAATTTTTCTGCCGTCCCTGTTATGCCGTCAGCCGAAGGCTCTGTTGCTCTACTGATAAACGACTACGTGTCTCTGTCAGGATCCTTTGCCATCGGAAGACGGGTCAACGCAGCTGTCGATTCGACACTGGGTGCCTCGCTGGCTTACAAACTTTCTGAGCTCAACACCGTATATGTCAAGCTCCGCATGTCGTTGACCCCTACTGAGAGGATCTCAGTCAGTGTTGGGTTTTCGCGAGAGCTGTAGTGGAGCTGTAGCGGACAGACGCAACCTATTTCACAGGCGCGATCTATTTCTCAGTAAACAGAAAGTCAAGATTGGCAGTCGCCTCCATGTCTGCAATGTAGTAACTGACGCCATTGATGTATTCGGGCCGCCCGGGCAGCGTCATGAAGTCCTGCTGATCCAGCACGAGGCTCTGGATGAAGTCGACAGCCACTGACACAGCGACTTCGAACTCAACGTCAGTGTGGAGGCTCTGCTTGAGGAGGTTCAGTGCGACCGGTATCTTATCAGGCTTGGCGATCAATCGTTTGATAGTCGCCCAGATGAACTTGTGTTGTCTCTTGATCCGGCCCAGGTCTCCAAACTTGCTTTCTCTGTACCGGACATAGTCAATAGCTGTTCTTCCATCAAGTATCTGGTATCCAGGAGCTATGTCTATGTATAATCCACCTGCAACATCAGTGTACTTCATGTGCTCCTCAACCTCGATGGGTATTCCGCCTATGGCGTCTATCAGAGCGATGAAGCCGGAGAAGTCTATTACCAGATAGCCGTCCATCTTGATGCCAAGGAGCTTCTCAAATGTGTCGACAGCGAGGTCTGCCGAGCCGTACGCATAGGCGGCATTGGCTTTGGCATAGCCTCGTCCGGCTATCTCCACGCGGGTATCTCTCGGGATCGAGAGAAAGTGCGCTTGGTTGCCAGGCCTGTCTATAGACACAACGAGTATCACATCAGACAGCCGCCCTCCGGCGTCTAAGCCCAAGACAAGGATATTGCAGCTATTGGGAAGATCGTCATACTCAGACCTACTCAGGAATGGGTTAAGAGCACGGAAGTCCAGGAAGTAGAACAGTGCAACAACAATCAAAACGGTAGCTACTGACAGAGCGACAAATGCTAGCTTTGGCCTCACTACCAAGGCTCCTTCCGAGGCATTTACCAGCTATGTTACTTGTTAGTGTTTCTACGCCGGCAGCGAACATCCTGCCTGGCAGTCGGCAGAACATCTTGGATGACTCACCAGCAAGGCGACTAATGCGCTTCGACTCCGCAACCATAGATGGTTCTGCCTGTTCGTCCAAAAGTATGATTTTTTCGAAACATACAATCTATTACGTTGATTTACATATCGTTCCATGGTATTATGTCTCAAGTGGTGCTTAAGGCAGATTTGCACAACACACGACATTCGCCATAGCCAAACTAACAAACGTTAGACAGGGGTGACAGTGGATGAAGTACACAGGTATTGTGCGGAGGCTCGATGACATGGGCCGCATAATCATACCAATCGAGCTGAGGCGCCAACGTCGCATTCGGAGAGGGGTTCGTCTTGAGGTCACTCTCGAAGGTGACAGGGTTGTTCTGAGGAGGCACGGGCCCTTCTGCGTCTTCTGCGACTCCGCAGAGGATCTCAGGCCATTTCGCGGCAAGCATGTCTGTTACCAGTGTATAATGGACGCCCGGTAGCTGCAGCGGGTTGAAAGACGGGGCGTTACCACTCAGAAGACTCAGAATATTGCGACAACTGAGTTTAAGGGCGGGGCTGGCATAGGTCCCGCCCACTTGGCGTTTCGGACAGGACTCCGCCTCTTCAGGTGAGAGCCTGGGGAAAACTGCGCAGAGGCTCCCACCAAGCAGGAGCCTCCGTGTATCTACGAGGCTATTCGTGACTGTTGAAGTAGCGACCGCTAGAAACCGCGCTAGTCAGTCTCCTACACTCCGAAGAACTGACCTCCCCATGTGCCCATCAGCAACAGAATGAGCACTAGGAAAATGATCCAGGCCCAACGGCCTCCAAACAAGCCGCCGCAACCAGAGTCGGTTCTATCCTCAGGCATTAAATCACCTCCCTAGCTGATCACACCGTATCATATGCTAGCTTGCGAGAGGCTGCGACATGCCTGAGACTCAATGCCAAGGGATTCGAGGGATTGAGAGATTAGCCCGTATCGATACTGCTGTCATATAATGGATGAGGGTGCGCTAATAGTACACTCAACCTATATGCGGTATCTAACATATGATGTGTTTTTTTCTCATCATTTGCATTTGACCATATATACAAATCAGACCTTATATACATGTAGCCAACCAACAAAAAACAACCCCCTGCACAAGCTGGGGGTTGTTCTTGGTGGAGCCGATGGGAGTCGAACCCACGACCTCTTGAGTGCGATTCAAGCGCTCTCCCAACTGAGCTACGGCCCCATATCATCAAATCGGACCGATCCAACATCTGACCGGACCCAGCGACTCGTATTATACCACATAGCCGCAAACATGACCAGGGCTCTTCGCGATTTGTGCTGTGCCTCTGCAAGAATGCGATCCCGCCATACGATCACCAAGAACCGTCTCGAGGCAGTGAGGTAAGGCCTCAACACAAGAGAGGCTAGAGGCGGCCTCGTTAGAGCCCCTCTAGCCCATTTGCCACTAAACCGACGGCCCTCAGATCATAGGCACTTCGAGGCCATGGTTTCGGCCTTTTCTTTCTTGCTGCGCCCACGGTCGTTGACTCCCAGATCTTTCGTGCCACCCTCGGACCCGGCGCTTTGACCAACCCTCACTACATGGTTGACCTTTGCCCTGCTCTGGAAGTCATCCTCTACTGTGTCGAGCACGCTAGATAGCTGCGAGACTACTGTCATGTCCCCATAGGACCTCTTGGCTACCCAGCTGAGATAGACTTTTTCAGTCGCACGAGTGATGCCTTGGTAGATCATGCGATATGTTGCACGTGCCCCAAGACCGACCTTCCCACGGCGCTCAAGGTTCGTGACATAGGTCCTAGTGATATGCTCCTCGTCCATACCCGGCAAGATCACGACCTTGAACTCCCGGCCTTTGGCATTCCACAGATGACAGACTGACGCCTTGGGCAGTCTTCTGGAGTACACTCGGAGCTCGTCCGCAGTGTGGCAAAAGACAGCTATCTCGTGCTTTGCATAACCCTGGTCGTGAAGCCTTTCAACGAGATTCTCCAGCAAGTCGAGCTCTGCAAGCTCCTCCTCAGCTCGAATGTACTCGACCTTTGGAACAGGCCGATACACCTCGCGCAGGCGAACGATCTCACCGCCGTCGTAGTCTATCGGAAACAGATCTATGCCTTCCGGGAAGCCATACCGAATTTCGTTCAACGCCTGATTCTTGTTGCCTATTAGCATCAAGTGATGCCTGCGCCCAAATATTGCGCGTAGCGCAACCTGCTCGGCTCTAGTCAGCTCTTGGTAGTCGAGGGCAATGACGTAACGGTAGCGTTCCCTATAGGCCTGTCTGAGATCCGCCCTGGCTTCGAACAGTTTGCAGACGGCGAGAAACACATCCTCGGCGTCTAGCAATAGGTTGTTAGCCAAGACCTTCTCATAGTGATAGTACTGCCAGTAGTTTTCATCAGCCCTTACGTCCTCAGGGTAAAGCATGTTGCTCTTTAAGCGCTTGATCTTCTCGTACAAGCGCAGCCTTACAAGTGAATCCTCGCCTTCGAGGTCGCTAAAGCCTTTGATCACACTGTCAATGATCTGACGGCGAGTGCGTTCTCCGATTAGCTGAACCTTCCGTCGGACTGAGCAGGTAACCTCCTCGTCGTCCATGTCGTCGTCATCATCCGGATCGTTGTATACGACCTCGATGCGGTCAGCTTCTCTATCCCAAAAGAGGAGTCGATCGACGTCATCCAGGTGCTTGGACACTATCGAACGACAGAACTCGTGAACTTCCCTCATGTCGAATGCTATATCGGTAAGCCCGGGCATACCGTCAAGCAGGTTGGCAAGTCTTTCGCCGGTCCCGGTCTGCTTACGAGGAACCAGGACCAGGATCTCGTCAGGGTCAACGCCGTTCTCTACCATCCACCTAAGCCTCAGTGCCGCGACAGTCGTCTTTCCGGTTCCGGCATCCCCTGTCAGGAGTACCGGAGTGTTTGTATCGTAAAAAACGGCCTTTGCCTGGTTCTGATCGAGATCTTTGTAGTCAATAAGCATATTGACTCACCCCCTGTATGATTAGCCACTGTATGCTGCTATTAGTCTACACTCCTCAGAGAAGAATTATCTGTCAGCCGGGGTAGGTCTCCTCGCTAGACACTCCTCCCTTCGCTGAGGTCCCAGGCATCCGAATAGAACGCCCGAGTAGTACAAGCCCTTCACTCTCATTATCTCATTTTCTATAGCGAACGTCCATTTCAAATTGAGATGCTTCTCAGACAAAAATAGCAGCTCATCACTTGGATTCTTGCTGTCTGGCAGACAGCCTGAAGCTGGGCTACTAGTTGAGAGAAATGGATTAAGATTAGCTATTAGCAATAACCGGTCCAGTCTACGCGTATTCAAGCAAGCTAGACCTAATTCTCTCTTGGTTAGATCAATGATACACTAACGTAATTGCAATATCAAAGGACAATTTTGTATTGCAGTGAAGTTTGTGGAACTGGAACCTAGTGGGGCTTACTTACGTCATAACAAGGAGGGTTCCGGCTCATCTACAGCGTGGGACAAGCGTCCCTTACCACCCTAATCACTCCCTGTAGTACCCTAAACGTCCAGATAAACTCAAATGAGAGGAGGAACTGAATGATTACAGTCAATCATCTAACTAAGATGTACGGCAACCGCTGTGCAATATCAGACCTCTCCTTTGAAGTGGACAAAGGGGAGATACTTGGATTTCTTGGCCCCAACGGCGCAGGCAAAAGCACTACTATGAGAATCCTTACCGGCTATATCGCGCCTACGTCCGGAACCGCCGAAATAGCAGGCTATGACATATTGGATGAACCCTATGAAGCACGGCGCCGGATTGGGTACCTTCCCGAGACTCCGCCCCTCTACAACGACATGACAGTCAAGGCCTACCTCGAGTTTGTTGGCGATCTAAAGGGCCTGGCGCCTTCTAGCATGCGAGCGCACATAGATGCTGTCGTGGAGAAGACGGGTCTGGAAGATGTCTACCATAGACTCATCGGCAATATATCAAAAGGGTACAAACAACGGGTTGGCCTCGCTCAAGCGCTACTAGGTGATCCGCCTGTCTTGATCTTGGACGAGCCGACAGTCGGTTTGGATCCGAATCAAATCGTTGAGATCAGGGAGTTGATCAAAGGGCTGGCCGGTGACCACACGATTATTCTCAGTTCACACATACTCCCCGAGGTCAGTATGGTCTGCAGTAGGGTAGCGATCATAAACCGCGGGCGCTTGATTGCCGTAGGCACGCCTTCCAGCCTTAGCCACAGGATGAAGGGTGGCAGTAGCCTTGAACTCCGAATCCGTGGCCCTCAGAACGAGGTAGCGCAAATACTCAGACAAGTTGATGGAGTCATGCATGTGGAAGCTCGCGAAAGCGACGAGACGTCAACCCTGCTTGCAGTCAAAACCTCATCCGGAAACGACTGCAGGGAGCGGATCTTCTTTGCTATGGCGGATGCGGGCTATCCAATCCTAGAGATGCGGCCAGTTGATGTCACGTTGGAGGAGGTTTTCATGCAGCTGACAACCAGCGAAACAGAGATGGCCGACGCCTTGGAGGTGACCGCAAGTGCGTAGGTTGCTGGCTATATATAAGAGAGAAGTGGGCGCTTATTTCCTCTCACCGACTGCGTATGTTGTCGCTGCTGTTTTTCTGTCATTGACCGGCTACTTCTTCACTGCCATAACAACCAGTCTCGGGCTGGCTGAGATGAGGCTGGTTTTCCCGGACATGGCGACGATCTTTCTCTTTGTCGCCCCCATACTGACCATGAGGACGATTGCAGAGGAGAAAAAGGCCGGGACAGATGAACTGCTCTTTACTGCACCGGTGAGCATAGCAACCATCGTGGTAGGCAAATACCTCGCTGTCTTGACTGTCTATTGCGTCATGCTGTTGCTCACCTTCACATATCCTGGCGTACTCATCAAGCTTGCAAACCCTGACATAGGCCCAATCGCTTCCGGATACCTAGGGCTGTTCCTCATTGGCGCAGTCTTCCTGGCTGTTGGCGTATTTGCTTCATCCCTTACAAACAGCCAAGTAGTCGCAGGAGTGATCACGTTTGGGATCCTGCTGTTTACATACGTCGTGTCGTGGGCTTCGAATGTCCTATCGGGCCTTGCAGGACGAGTGTTGTCAGTGTTCTCAGTGCTTGATCGCATGTCTGACCTGCAAAAGGGTGTGATTAACACCTCGGACATCCTGTATTACATCAGCATTGCTTTCGTGTTTCTGTTTCTTGCTGTTAGAATGCTCGACTCCAGGAGGTGGAGCTAATGAAGGTCAGATTACCCATCTCACTCGGAGCAAAGGCCTCCAGCCCGCTCGCACCTCAACCTAGCAAGCGAAAATGGCTCTTTGGGGCAAACGCTGTGATACTCACCATAGCAGTGATTGCGATTGTGGTGCTTGTCAACATCATACTCCACCAGCACCCCTACAGAATAGACGTGACTCGTACGAAGGAGTATTCGCTCTCTGAACAGACCAAATCTATCCTGGCTAATCTTGATCAGGAAGTGAAGCTGACGGCGTTTCTGATCAGTGGCGAATCGCGCCTGACTCAGGACCTGATAGAGGAGTATCGTTTAGCGTCGCCTAAGGTACAAGTCGAGATTGTTGATCCGATCGCAAATCCGGACAAAGCCAGGGAGTACAACATAACAAGCGCAGGGACAGTTGTCTTTGAATCAGGAAACAAGACCGAGGTAGTCAAGAGTTCAGACATGTATGACTACTCTTCGACTTCATACTACGACTACTATCAGACTCCAGACTTCATCGGCGAGCAGGCCTTCACCAGCGCTATAGTCAAGGTAACAAGCCGGACCACACAGAAGATCTACTTCACATCAGGGCACAAGGAGTTGAGCCTCTCCTCAGACCTCACCGAAGTCAGGGACCGACTCAGCAACGAAGGATATGAAGTTGCCGAACTCGCACTGGCGATCAAAGGCGAGGTTCCAGACGACACATCACTGCTGTTCATAGCAGGTCCCACTCGAGACCTGACTGAGGCCGAGGTCAACGCCATTGATGACTACCTTCGCAGAGGCGGCAGGCTGATTGCATGCATTGATTCTCCAATCAGTCAAGAGGAACAGCTGGTGAACGTCGCCGCGTTGCTTGAGAGATGGGGAATCGAGCTGCATGAGGACCTGGTCATCGACCCGGAACGTTTCATGATACCGGAAGTAGCTTGGGTTGTCCCAAATCTTGGACATCACGCTATTACCAACCCGCTCAGGAATGCCAGCCTTCCAGTGGTACTCCCCTACTCAAGGAGCCTTAACACTCTCAGTCGGGCGGGCGACCACCTAAACATCTCAACTCTATTGACTACATCCAGATCAGCGTGGGGAGAGACCAACCTGCAAGCGGGAAGCAACATCTCAGCTGATGACAACGACTTCCAGGGGCCGCTGACGCTCGGCGTTGTAGTCACTGCAAGTATCGAGAGCTCTGATGAAGCTGAAGATATGTCAACTGAGACAGGCGAGACCCGCATCGTCGCGATTGGCGATAGCAGTTTCATGTCAAACAGCTATCTTGGGCTGGGGAATCTAGACCTCATCCTCAATGCGGTCAACTGGGCGGTCGGAGCTGAGACTCTGGTCAGCATCAGGCCCAAGACTATAGATCTAGAGACCCTTTATATGACGAACGACCAGTTCCGATCAGTCTTTTATTCGACAGTGGTCGTTATCCCTGCGTTGGTCCTCATTTCAGGTATAGCAATATATCTGCGGAGGCGACATCTGTAATGAAGCGAAGGAGTAGGAAATCACCGTTTATTTGGACGTATCTCGCTATCGCGACAGCTGCGCTATTGGCTGTCTATACCTACAGCACTAAGCCTGAGGAGGCCGTTGAACCTACTGCTTTGGTAGCCCTAGGTGATGAGCTGGATCAGATCACGATCAGGACAGCCGACGAGAGCATCGTGTTGGAGAAAGCAGATAGCGACTGGGTGGTAGTGGTTGATTCCCGCAGATTCGACACAGATCTGACCGCGATTAGTGACATGCTGTCCTCACTGTCGGATTTGACGTTCACCAGAGAGGTCAAGGCCGACGCCACTGAGACTGACCTGGAGTCCTACGGGCTCAGTGCACCTGCGATCTCGGTGCAGGCCCGGTCAGGGGATTCGGCAGTTGAGATCAACTTCGGTGACGAGATCGCAGTCGGAACTGACAGATACGTTTCTGTGAGCTCGCATCCGGGAAAAGTGTTCACAGTCGCTTTCAAGCACTATAGTGCCTTTAATAAAACGCGGGATGAGGTCCGCGACAGGAACGTGGTTCCTGTCGCACCCTATGAACTGGCAGAGATCACGGTTACAAATGACAACCAACACATTCATGTAAGGAAGACGGGCGATCAATGGTCTCTTGTCGCACCTTATGAAGACTCGGCAGATTACTACTCAGTCTCGGATCTTGGATGGAAGGCATCCGGCATGACTGCAGATGAATTCGTAGACGATGATCCGGACACCTTAGCGCCGTATGGCTTGGACCAACCGAGAGCTACTGTCGTGTTCGTATCGTCGAGTTTAGGGGCAAGTGACAGCCCTGAGGCGTTGACCCTCAGCATAGGGTCCGAGACGGATGATGGCAGCGGGTTCTACTTCATGACCGACAAGTCCAAGTCGGTTTATAAGTCCAATCAGTCAACAACGCCGTTTGTTGAGCTTACAGCCAATGATCTCCTTGAAACCTCTATTTTTAGGAAACTCCGCTCAGACCTAGTGAGATTGGATGTTACGGACGGCGGCCAGAAGTACACGATGCAATCAGAAGACGACCAATGGGTTGTCCTTCTGCCCTCAGGTGACAAAGTGGCTTTGGCGGAGGCAACTGTCATAGACGCTTGGTACGACCTCCAGAGAGTCAAGATCAAGGGAATAGCAGACGATCAGTATCAAAGTCAAAGTGACGAAAAGCTCAAAATCGCCGACACGGACACTTGGATTGCGGCTCAATGGAAGGATGGGACAGAGACTCGGGTATTATTTGGAGCGTCGGTAGCTACTTCTGACGGAGAAAACCAACTTGCGTTATGCAAGATCTCAGATAGGCCGAACGTGTACGTGTCCGACACTCAAGCGATTCACGTACTGGTGACGACGCTCACCAGCGCTCAAGCTGCCGAATAGCAGGTGAATTGCATATAGGCCCTGTCTGAAATTTGAAGGGACAACCATTAATTACAGAGTAGATTAACGGCCTGGTGCAGGAAGACCCGACGAATTGTCGAATACGAGGAGCGTGGAGGTGCTGGGCGGGCTAATGACTCGTGATGAGCTAAACAGTCATCTTTGCAGGATACCAGGAGTACTTGGTGCCAACGTGGTATTCGACGAGAGCGGTGACCTCGACGAAGTTCACATCATGGCTGACTGCAGCCGATCAGCCAGAGAGATCATGCTCGATGCGAAGTCGGTCTTGTTTGTGTGCCTGAAATCGCCGATCGACTTCAGAAAGATCTCTGTGGCTCGGATCGATACCTCTTCTGATGCTGCAGGTGATAAGTCAGAGGCAAACGGCAGCTCAGGCAGACAGCCTTCTCGAGTCATGCTCGTAGCGTCATACGTAAAGCGCCTCAGCTCAGAGAGATTCCAAGTAGTAGTTGAGTTGAAGCTAGGAGACAAGCCCATCACCGGCAGCAGCGACGGCACAGTTGGACACGAGTCTGTACAACAAGTGTCTGCATCTGCTACCGTCAACGCTCTGTCCACACTGCTTCCTGGAGCCCAGATCGCAGCTCAGATTCAGGTGATCGGCAGCTACTGCATAGCCGACATAGTGATGACTGATGAGGAAAACCCACACGGACTGAATTTAGTCGGTGCGGTCAAGTTCACGGGAGATATCCCCTGGGATGTCTCCCGTGCTGTCTTAAAGGCCCTTAACCGGAAGCTAAGTCTAGCTATTGTTGACTACGCTGAAGCGGTTTCGCCTTAGTGACCTGACTTGCTACTACCAAAGCACTGTTGGGAGTCAATTGGAGCCTTAGCGGTTTTAGCCAAGCCAAGCGAAAGAGACCCCGTTTTAGACAAGCAAAGCCGACGCTTCGAATACCAATCACATGGAGGTGCGGCAAATGAAGAAGGGGTTCTTCGCAGTGATCGTCGCCGTGGTGCTTCAGCTAGTTGCTGTCGCCACAGCTTTCGCTGATACCATTCAAATAGTCCGGTAAGGCTAACAGCTAGGCTTTAGGGAGATGTAGGGCGATGAGCGACAGACGACGTTTAGCCACTCTGGTTCTTGGGGCCATCGGCCTGCTGACCATTATCTTGTTGGCGGTCGCTGATGGGATCCAGTCGTCACTCTGGCGAGTAGTGCTACACACCGTGCTGTTGCTCATCGCCTCCTCGTCTCCTGTGCCCGTTGGAAATGTAAGAATATCCCTTCTGTTCCCAGTCCTGCTTCCGGCCATTGTGACTCAACAGCCAGTAACTGCTTCGGTTATAGGCGCTTTGGGTTCCATTCAGAAGGCCCAAATAGAGTCTGGCATAGATCTCTTGGTGGCTAATCGGGCGCTTGTCGGCGTCCCTACCCTGGTTGCTTCTGCGCTTTACCACGCAATAGCGAGAGGTGCTGACTTGTGGTCTCTACGGAGCCTAGTCTCGATGGTGGTAAGTGCCTATGTATATACCCTAACAAACCACCTCTTGGGGATTGGGCTGGTAAGAATCCAGAAAATGAAGCAGGAACTGCCTGTGTTCTCACTCATGGTTCGCAATCTGAGCTCTTTTGCGTTTTCTCTATTGCTAGGTTTGCTACTAACGTTTGTGTACACCATTAGCGAAGCGTTCTTCGCAGTGCTGGTAATACTCTTTTACCTCAACAGAGAAACGCTGTATGCCAACATAATGAACCAAAACCTATACACGCAAATCATCAATGCGATGGTGAAAGTGATTGAGAACGTTGACCCTTATACGAAGGGTCATTCGGAACGAGTTGCGGCATACTGCCAGGCGATCGGAAAAGAGCTTGGCATGCGGCCACTTCAGCTCAACCGCCTCCATCTCATCGCAATGCTTCACGACCTGGGAAAACAGTCTGTGCCTGCAGAAATACTGCGCAAGAAAGGCACACTGACAGAGGAAGAATTCGCGTTGGTGAAGCTGCACCCGCAAACGGGAGCAGATACGCTCAAGGGAATCTCTCTGTTCACCCCAGACCAACTAGGAGCAATTAGCGAGCACCACGAGAGATGGGACGGCACAGGTTATCCGAAAGGTCTGTCAGGCGAAGATATCAACCTGTGGGCCAGGATCATTGCAGTCGCAGATGCGTTCGATGCCATGACCACTGACAGACCGTATAGGCCGGCAATCACGCCAGATGCAGCTCTCCGCGAACTCCAGCTTGGAGCAGGATCGCAATTCGACCCTAGATTGGTGGCTATATTTGCGTCAGCCTATAACACGTCTTCAGTAGTACAAGAGGCTCTTAAGTCAAGACTTGAGCCTCAACCCAATCCATCGTTTGATGCAAACCACGAGCAGGCAGATCCTTTATCCTATTGAACCAATGACTCAACGCATTTCCAGTTGTTTGATCATGTCGCAATTAGTGCCTTGACAGTGAGCTGCTCCAGTTGTATATCGCTGAAGCCAGCGGTTGTCCAAAAGTGTCGCCCTGGCACAACCTGTTTTCATCAGTCTGATCGGCTTGGAGACACTAATTGCGGAGGTGTTTCAGTGGCCAAGTTGATGTCAGATCGGTTCAAGTACGAGCTGGCAAGAGAACTGGGATTTGCACACAAAGTTCAAAACGGCGACTGGGGAAACATCACTACTCGTGAAGCAGGATTGCTGGTAAAGGCTGCTATTAACAAAGCCCAACAGGCGATGCGTCGGTAAGATCGAAGAGACACTGGCCCGCAGTTTGCAGGGCCAGTGTCTCTTTCTGAGAACCCGGCTACTTCATCAAGCTTCCACTACCAGGTGAACATAGCCTCGTAAGTTACATCCACTTGAGAGTTTGCAGGGACTTCTACAACAAACGACACAGTATTGGCGTCTATCTTCGTATACTCGTGGCTGCTCTGCAAGATCTCGTAGTCTCCATACAATGACTCGACAACTTGGATCTCCACGGTCTCGTCTTTATGATTTCTTAGTTCGATTCTGAACGCGTCTTTCCGCGAGTTGGATCCAACTCTTGTCGTGCTGACATTGATCCTCTTGCCTGTTACATCAAAAGCATCGCCAATATAGAGGGTGATCTCCTCATCCTTGGGTGTATGGTCAATCGAGTCCTCGCCTACGAACTCAAGGCTGCCATCTACATCGGCTTTGTTGACTCTGACCCTACCCTCAGGTAGAGGCATGCCCATGTTGTTTTCCTTGGAGTTCTCCAACTTAAGAACCACTTTTACATTTTCCGAGTATGAGTAAGGCTGTGTATACCCGGGAATCCTGCCAAACACGTATTGCTTCTTAACCGGGATTCCGGACACTGACAACAACTGAATCTGCTTAGTCTGGTTGTTCTTTACAGTGGTCGGGAACTCGAGTTTATAAAGGTGATATTCAAATAGAGATCTCTCCTCAAAGGACTCCGGAGCAGGACTCGCTGTCCTTCCGACGGCCATGAGGTCGTAGTACACGACCTTGTCCGCAACTCGGTGTACATCGCCCGCAACCAGCTTGAGTTCGGCATTTTCAAACTCTACACCGCTATTATTGGTTATCGTAACCCAACCAGTCAGGTCGGCAGTCTTGTCGTCGTCGCCAAGCGTCAGGACGTAGTCCGCAGACCACGACAGGCCTCCGGTGAGATAGGAGACTTCCATCTCGTGATCAGTCTGATCAGAAGTATTGATCATGTTCCAGACCAAGGTCGGCTTCATCACAAGTCCTTCGGGCAGGCTTGGATACCTTATAACTTCGATCTCGCTTCTCGCTATAGAAGTGATCGATCCGCCGAACGGCCTATCGGCGAGGATCAAGCTCCCACCGCTGGTAGGGACGTTGATCAGATAACCGGCATACTCGGTCCCATCTTTTGTGCGGACCTCGATGTGCTGACCTAGGAACTTTGATAGCAGCTTGTCGCCGCTTACTGTATCGTACTCGTAGTTTTGTTCGAGGATCCTTATGCTGCCCTCCTCAGTCAACGACCTGAGGATCACAGACGTCGCGTCTATTCTAGACGGTATGTCAGTAAAGGAGAGAACCGAGTTTCCCAATGGCACTGTTAGAACCCGCACGTCTCTGACGAGAGCGAGGTTGTCGTTGTATATGGTTAGAAATAGCTTCCTGCCAGTGGGTGCATATGTGTCATCTGTGCCTTCAACAGACGGATTTGTCTGGGCTGCAAACACACTCCCGGCGAGGAGACTTGCGACAATGACTACAGCTGCCAGTATCGCGGGAGTTTTCCAACAAGCTTTCATATAACGCATGCCCTCACACCTTTCGTTCAGCGTTTGACGGTCTCACTCAAACTGGACGAATAACCTGGTAGGAGGTTCCCCAAGCTTTGATTTCTAGCAGTACATATTTATGGAAACATCTAGACGAGCCGCACCGGTTCTTCGATCACCTAAGACAAGTCGATCGATCGATCACTCAACTCTGTCTGCATCATTTGCCTGAGGTTCATCGATCTCATCTGCAGACTCCGGCTTTGGCGCTGAAATGAATGTCCCGATATTTCTGAACTTCTCGTACCTCTGTCGGACTAATTCATCGGGGCTGAGACTCGAAAACTGGGATAATGCGCGTATCAGAGACTCCCTGAGATTCTTGGCAGTACCTTCTCGATCCCTGTGTGCGGCACCACCGGACTCAGGCACGATCTCGTCGATGATTCCAAGGCGCAGCAGATCATCCGAAGTGAACTTAAGCACCTCGGCTGCTTCCTGCCACCTGCTACCATCTCTCCAGATTATCGCGGCGCACGACTGCGGTGGGCAAACAGAATAGATGGCGTTCTCCAACATGAGCACCTTGTTCGCTACTCCCAAGGCAAGAGCACCGCCACTACCTCCCTCGCCTGTCACAGCAGCGATCACGGGAACCGGCAGTCGCGACATCTCTAGGAGGTTCTGAGCTATAGCTTCGGCTTGCCCTCGCTCCTCTGCTCCGGAGCCTGGGTAAGCTGCAGGAGTGTCGATCAGTGTGATGATTGGGCGGTTGAACTTGGCAGCCTGCTTCATCAGCCTGAGGGCTTTCCTGTAGCCTTCAGGATACGGCATACCAAAATTTCTCTTGATATTCTCCTTGGTATCTCGCCCCTTTTGGGTACCAATGACAGTGACAGGCATCCCCTCTAAAAAGGCAATGCCACCGACTACTGACGGATCATCGCGAAATGCCCTGTCACCGTGGAGCTCGATGAAGTCAGTAAATATACAGGATATGTAGTCCAGTGTAAACGGGCGGCCAGGATGCCGGGCCAACTGGTAGCGCTGGGACGGGGAGAGATTCTTGAATATTTCATCCCGCAGGCGTTCCGCCCGTGCCTCCAATGCGGCGAGCTCATCAGAAACATCAAACTGCCGCTCACCAACGAAGTTTCTAAGCTCCTGTATGCGCTTTTCAAGCTCAATGAGAGGCCGTTCAAAGTCAAGGGTAAAGTCACTGGCCATCTGCAACGCCCCTCTCAGTTGCAGTGTCCGCCCCCAAGTCTACCTCCTGCAAGGCTGCGTTCGACTGCGACTCTACAGCAGTGGCCTCCGAACTAGCAGCCGCATCGTCCAACTGGCCCAGTATAGGGCCTTCGCTGTTCTCAGCGCCCTCACGCTCGAGTGCTGAATCCTCTCGTTCAACCAAATGGAGGTCCAACAGCTTGCTCAAGGTCTGTTTCAGCGACTTCCTCTCTACGATCATGTCTATCAAGCCATGTTCCAGCATGAACTCAGCTGTCTGAAACCCCTCGGGCAGCCGTTCTCCTGTCTGTTCGATAGTGCGGCGCCCCGCAAAGCCAATGGCAGCACGCGGCTCGGCTATGATTATGTCTCCCAACCATCCAAAACTGGCACTGACTCCACCATAGGTCGGACTCGTCAACACCGATATGTACAGAAGACTCTCGTCATGCAGACGCGACAAGACGGCACTGGTCTTTGCCATCTGCATCAGAGAAAGCATGCCCTCGTGCATCCGGGCTCCGCCTGAAGTGGAGACGATTATGAGCGGCAGTCTACGCTCAACAGCGGCCTCGACAGCCAATGCAATGCGCTCTCCCTCCATGGACCCCATCGTAGCTCCAATGAACCCAAAGTCCATGCACACCAGAACCACTCTGTGTCCATCGAGCAAGCCAATGCCTGACAAGACAGCGCAGTCAAGGCCTGTCTCCTCTTGAGCACGCTCTATCCTCTCATCGTAGTTGGGGAATTCCAAAACATTGTAGAAGACAGTTTGGTCAATCAGCTCCTCAAATGTACCCTCATCGATAAGCTGACACACCCGCTCAGGCGCTGAAACTCTGAAGTGGAATCCGCAACGGACACAAACCATCAGGTTTTTCTTGAGTTCCTTGTTATAGATGATCTGCCCACAGCCTTCACACTTGGTCCAGAGCCCTCCGGGTATCGCCCTGGTTGCCTCCGATTCGCGAGGCCTCAGTGTCGCATATCTATGCTTGCTACGAAACAGACTGTTCAGCATCTATTGTCCTCCCTCGTGAGTGTGCGCACTCACAGGCAGCGAGACAGCCGAGTAGGGTGTATCAAAGCTTCTCGTCCAACACCTGCTGGGCCTCTTCAGCCTCAGACTCAAGGACAAGCACTTCAATACTGCCTGATTCGCCTTGGCTTGACCCGCCCATGGGTCTCAATCGGACCATTATGCCCTCAGCCTCGAGGACCGACCTAACTTGTTGAGCATTGACATCATCGAGTGCTACATGGACTACTGTCCACATCTTCTGTCATACCCCTTCCGCGATCACCGACAAATGTGCGCAAATACAGCAAAACCTGTTTTCAAATCCCTTAAGGTATTATATCCACAGGCCCTTTGCTATAGAGCCCGGTGCATGGACAGTAGTGTCATTCTACCTGTACGCTGCATTTCCTGCACTTGGCGACAATCCTGGAGCCGACAGAGTCTGGCCCTTGGCCTATATACACTATGATGGGTTAGCGCAATACAGCACCAACCCATCTGAATTATACCACACTTGAGAACGGCAGTGCTTTGGATCTGGATGGCTCCACATGTATATAGCATCTGATTTGCGTATATGGGTAAATGTAAACGACGAGAAAAAATCTCGTCGTATGTTGGACACCGCATACGGGTTCGATGTACTACTAGTGCAACTGCATCCAATATATGCAAATCACATCTGTGCAGGTTTATCTCTCGACTCCTACTCGCTATTCAGTCCGTGATTCTGGCTCCGTGAGCTGTCTCATTTGCTGTGCGCCACATCAGGTCTAGCCACCAGCTGGGCCTTTAGCGACGAGACCAATGCCCCAACGGCCTCGAGGGCTTCTCGCTCGCCCCCATTGCCGCCCTTGCAAACCTTGTCAGAGATCGTACTCACGATAACGCTTCCGACTATGACCGCGTCAGCAAGAGCACCGGCTTTTGCTGCTGTGAGTGGATCGCCGACGCCAAACCCCACTGCCACAGGGATGTCCGTCCTGGCTCTCACTCTGCCGACCAAGTCAGTCACCTCAGCCGGCAATTCGGCTCTGACACCTGTTACACCAGTTGTTGATACACAGTATACGAACCCCGATCCTCCTTTGAGTATCGCTTCAACCCTGCGGTCGTCACATGTAGGAGAGACCATTGGGATCAGGGAAATCGCTCCGGGCCTCTTGGCCGCGGAGGTGATTCGCTCAAGCGGATCCTGTATCAAATGCCTTTCCTCTACAGGGAGATCAGGTACTACTAGTCCGTCAATTCCTACTCTTAGGCAGTCCTCTAGGAATCTGTCTATGCCGTACCTATAGAGGGTGTTGATGTAGACAAGCAGGACCAGAGGATTGGAGTAGCCTTCAGACCGGACCCTAGAGACTGCTTCAAATACGTCCCGTGTTTTCATTCCGCTCAGTATTGCCTGAGTATTGGCATTCTGAATGACCGGGCCGTCTGCCAGTGGGTCAGAAAATGGAACACCGAGTTCAACAACATCTGACCCGGCATCAAACATCCGCTTTATCACCTCTACCGTGAAGTCGACTGATGGATATCCGGCAGTGACAAAGGTGATCAACGCCTTCTCGCCGTTTTGCAAACCTGCACGGATATGCTCTTCGATCCTGGATCTCGTTAATTGCAGGCGCGTCTTCATACTGTCATCTCCCCGATCTTCGAATCCTGGCTTCTAATGATATCCTGTACGTCCTTGTCACCCCGTCCACTTAGGTTGACAATGACTATGCTCTCTTTTGGCATGCTTTGCGCCATCTTCACCGCATAGGACACCGCATGTGAACTCTCAAGGGCAGGTATGATACCCTCCAACCTACTCAATGTGCGGAAGGCGGATACTGCCTCGTCATCAGTAACAGCTACATACTTCGCCCGTCCGGTGTCGTGAAGCATACAGTGCTCCGGCCCTACTCCCGGATAGTCAAGCCCTGCTGCGATCGAATGCGTTCCGGTGATCTGGCCGTCCTCGTCGCACAGGAGGTATTGAAACGACCCGTGAAGGATCCCTTTCGTTCCACCAGATATGGATGCAGCATGCTTGTTGGTCGCAAGCCCAAGGCCCCCGGCTTCTACTCCGATCAACTGCACATCCTTATCCGGAATAAAGGCGTGGAACGCCCCGATTGCATTGCTGCCTCCGCCAACGCATGCTACCACCGCATCAGGCAACCGTTTCTCCTGATCCAGGATCTGTTGCCTGGCTTCCCTTCCTATGACTGATTGAAACTCACGCACTATTAGTGGGTAGGGATGTGGCCCTGCTGCAGAGCCGACTGCGTAATGGGTGTTGCGGACATTCGTTACCCAGTCGCGAATCGCTTCGTTCATCGCATCCTTTAGTGTGCTGGTGCCAGAAGAAACGGAACGCACCTCTGCTCCGAGGAGCTTCATACGGTAGACATTTAACGACTGCCTCTTGATGTCTTCGGCACCCATATAGATACAGCACTCAATGCCAAATAGGGCGGCAGCTGTAGCTACTGCTACGCCGTGCTGTCCCGCACCGGTCTCAGCGATTACCCGGCTTTTTCCGAGGCGCCTTGCGATGAGCATCTGCCCGATGGCATTGTTGATCTTGTGCGCCCCCGTATGGTTTAGGTCTTCTCGCTTGAGGTATATGCGTGCACCACCGCACTCGGCTGTCAGTCTTTCTGCGAAGTACAGAGGTGTAGGCCGCCCGCAATACGTTGTGAGGTAGTGATCCAATTCTGCAACGAAACTGGGATCGTCCTTCAGGCGGCCAAACGCTTCTATGAGTTCGTGAAGAGCCGGAATGACGGTCTCTGGGACGAACATGCCCCCATACTCGCCAAAACGGCCTGTCTCAGTTGGCTCTGAGTTGCCCCAAGCGAAGCCGGCTCCCATCTCGGGCCCGCGCACCGCACCAGTTGCCGTTGCCCTGACCTCTGCTTCTCTTCCACTATTCAATCCGATCAATCCTCCCCTGGTTGCTCTCAACGCCTCGAACTTCCAAGACCGCCGATGCGACTTTCTGTCTGTCCTTTTTGCCGGGTTCATTCTCGACTGCAGAGTTTAGATCCACCATATCCGGCCCGACCGCCTCAACACAGCGGCCTACATTGCCAGGGCCGAGTCCTCCGGCAATCGCCAGGCCTCTAAAGCCGTATCCCGGGCTACGCAGCCCCAGCTCGTCCATAGCTGCGCGCAACGCTGCAGCTTTCGGCCAATTCGCCAATTGGCCGGTTCCACCTAGCTTGCCTTTCTTGTAAGCATCCACTAGCAAGTATGATACGTTCGGCAACTGCGCTATACCCAGTACCTCATCTAATGAGCAATTCTCTGTCAACCGCACAGCTTTGATCACACGCAGATTGCCAAGCTTACTGATATATTCTTGATCCTCAAAACCGTGCAACTGAACATAGTCAAGGCTGCAGCGCGCAGCTATCGACTGGATTTCCTCCACGTGCTGGTCTGCAAACACCCCCACCAACCGTGCATAGCCCAAGACCGCCTTTGAGATGTCTACACCTTGCTGCAGCGAGATCCTCCTAGGGCCGCCAACAAAATTCAGTCCAATCAGATCAACTCCTTCAGCGACACAGGCTAAAGCATCGTCTGGACTTGTTATCCCGCAGACCTTGACTAAGACTGCTGACACAGCCCATCATGCCTCCTAGACTGTTTTCTCACCGCGCAGAGCATCGTAGGGCAACTGCCGGATCAGACAAGCGGCAACGACGAACCGCCCTTACGCTGCGCATCTCCGCAAGCAGCGACTCAGGCTGATCCGATTTCACCAATGCCTCGCCCACCAGGACTGCATCTACCCCGGCACCTGCGAGCATCTCAACCTGACTTCTACTGGAGATACCGCTCTCACTTACCACTAGGACGCCTTTTGGAATCTCGACCGCCTCAAGAACCCGCATGGTGGCAGACAGATCTGTCTTGAAGGTCGAGAGGTCCCGGTTGTTGATCCCGATCAATTGCGCTCCAAGGTCAATGGCTCTATGAAACTCCTCGACTGTATGCACCTCAACCAAGCAATCCATATCAAGGCAGTCAGCAACATACATCAGCTTCTTTGCCTTGTCCTGGGCAATCACAGCAAGGATCAGGAGAATCGCGTCCGCTCCCATTCGCCTGCTTTCGAGGACCTGAAGTTCGTCGATTATGAAATCTTTCCGGAGCACAGGCACATTGACGCTCTTTCGCACCAACTCCAGATCCGCGCCGCTTCCTCCAAAGAACACTCGATCAGTGAGAACTGATATAGCAGAGGCTCCGCCGGAAACGTACGATTCCGCAAGCTCTCTAGGATCGAGATCTCGTCGTATGATCCCTGCAGAAGGTGAAGAGCGCTTTACCTCCGCTATCACTCCGATGCCCTCGTCTCTAATCAGGGCATCCCTGAAACGATGACGGTGTGTGGCGGGTTCGAATTCGAGGCTCTTTGCACTGTACTCCCTGCACAGATGCCCGATCTCACTGCATTTTTGCCTAAGAATGGCTCTCAAAATCGTCTGCATTGCGAACACTCCATGGCTCGTACTTGCTACGCAGTAGCGACGCTGCGCCCGAACTCGATCAGGTCCCTTAGCTTGGCCATAGCCGCTCCCGAGTCGATACTGTCTGCAGCTGCTTGAATCCCAGTTCTGAGATCGGGGGCCTCTCCACTGACGTAGATGGCAGCAGCAGCGTTGAGGATGACAATGTTGCGTGCGACTCCTGTACTACCTGACAAAACATCTAGTATAAGCCTGGCGTTGTCAGCTGCGTTGCCTCCGCGTATTTCATCCAGGCTTCCACTCAGACCCATGCCGTGATCTCTCGGGTCGAGCTCAAACTCGACTACGGACCCTCGATCGATCAAGCAGGCACGAGCAGTTTCAAAGCAGGGGATCTCATCGAGCCCGCTCGCACCCGATACCACCATGCCTCGCTCAATGCCGAGCATCGCCAAAGCTTCGGCCATCTTCCGGACGATGTGCGGCGAGAAGACACCCACCACTTGGTGATTAACTCCTGCAGGATTCGCGAGAGGCCCGAGGATGTTAAAGATGCTCTTGATGCCGATCTCTCGCCGCGGAAGAGCTGCGTGTCTCATAGCCGGATGATACGTAGGCGCAAACAAGAACCCTATACCCACCTGCTCGATAGCCATCTTGGTTTGATTGGGAGTCATGTCTACTGAGACACCCAGGGCCTCCAGCACATCTGCACTGCCGCAGCGGCTTGAGACGGAGCGATTGCCGTGTTTTGCGACAGGTATGCCACACCCTGCGACAACAAATGCCGCAGCGGTAGAAACGTTAAAGCTGTTGGAGCGGTCTCCGCCAGTGCCGCAAGTATCAATCAGTCGATCGACTTTGGGATTGATCTTAACTGCCCTATCTCGCATTGTCTGGGCAGACCCTACTATCTCATCGACAGTCTCGCCCTTAATGCTCATGGCAGCCAGATATGCCCCAATCTGGCTATGAGTCGCTTTGCCGCTCATGATTTGATCCATGACAGCCGCTGCTTCTCCTTGAGACAGATCTACCTTCATTACCAACTTGTGGATGGCTTGCTGTATCACTGCTCGCACCTCCTGACTAAACCAAGATCAAGCGCGGGTTTTACTAGAACGGCTCACTCCAAGCCGACGCATTCACGTTCCAAACTTCTGGCTAGCTCAATAGCGCTGTTCATGGCCTGGGCCTTGTTGACCGTCTCTTCGTATTCCCTAGTCGCGTCAGAGTCTGCGACTATTCCGGCCCCCACCTGAACTTGTGCAACTCCGTCGGCTATCACCAACGTCCTGATCGCTATGCACATATCCATGTTGCCTGAAGCCCCGAAGTAACCGACCGCACCAGCGTAAATGCCGCGGCGACTGAGCTCCTGCTCCTCAATGATCTTCATCGCCTTGGCCCTGGGCGCCCCAGTCACTGTACCTGCAGGAAAGGTCGCCTTGAGCAGGTCATACTGGTCGTATTCAGGAGACAGCTCGCCCTTCACAGATGACACGATGTGCATGACATGCGAATAACGTTCTATCCGCATTTGCTCTTGTACTCGAACAGTACCGGGTACGCATACACGGCTCAAATCGTCTCTGCTGAGATCAACAAGCATGGAGTGCTCGGCACGCTCCTTCGCGTCTGCGAGGAGGTCTCTCTCCAACCACTGGTCTTCCTCTGCTGTCTCCCCGCGGCGCCTGGTCCCGGCTATGGGCCTCACCTCTACATCTCTGCCATTGAGCCTCACTAGCATCTCTGGAGATGCGCCGACTACTTGCATATGCCCGAAGTCTAGTAGGAACATGTACGGAGATGGATTTATGGACCTCAAGGCTCTGTACACAGCCAGTGCGCTTGACTGAATGGGGATGAGCACCCGTCTGGAAAGGACTACCTGTGACACCTCAGTGTTCAATATGCAGCGTTTAGCCGCTCGAACGGACCTCTCAAAGCTCTCTCTGTCGGCAAGCACTTCACCAACACTCGAGGCGGGGGTCTCATGGCCAGTGCGACGGTAGCTCTGAGAAGCGCTCACGTAGCTTTGAGCAGTGCGCAAGTAGGTTTCAAACGTGCGGCTAGAAGGCTTCTCTTGACTGATAGGTTCGCTGAATAGAGGTGTGGACTCATTCGACTTGAGAATAGACACGAGTTTGCGGAGCTCAAGGATCGCAGATTCGTAATGCGCTTCATTAGCCCCATTGTCGACTCTGCAGTTCACCACAACGGTCAGCGTATGCCTGAGATGGTCAAACGCCATTACACATCTGGGCACAGCCACCAAGATGTCTGGAAACCTCGTCAATTCAGGCTGCGAGGCGACTCCCTCAAGGAGACGGGCGTAATCATATCCCACATATCCGACACACCCGCCAAGCAGAGGCGGAAGGCCTCCGATACTCGGTGACCTGAGAGCCTGCATTGCCTCTCTCAAAGCAATCAACGGGTCGTGTGAGAACCCTTGAGTGACGTTGCCATCCTGTACGATCAAGTACCTGCTGCCCCTCGACTCAAACACCATCAAAGGGTCACAGCATACAAACGAATAACGCCCTACCTTTTGGCCTTGCTCAGCGCTCTCTAGGACGAACATGTGACCTCGCTGTCTAAGGCGGCAGGCAACACTCATTGGGGTCTCCAGATCAGCGACGACTTCGGCCCAGACAGGCACCATCGGGTAATCCTTGGCGAGTTTCAAGAACTCAGTAGCTGATAAACCGAGCATCATCTCATTCACCTCTGAACAGCATGAGGGACAGCGTGAGCTCTCGTGCTGACAAGGGTCTAAACATACAAAAAGACTCCCTGCAGCACCACCTGCCGGCTCATATACGCTGTGCGAAACAGGCAAGTATAAGGCCTGCACAGCGGTGTCCGGCTTCACCGTTGATGGCAAGGAGTCAGACGTATAGACAAAAATGCCGGACTGGAAGTAGCCCGGCATTAAACTCGCTCGACAGTCTACTCCTCAGCTCATCTCAGCTCAACTCAACTGCTCTCTGCTATAGACTAATTAACCTCAACTCACGACTCTAAGCTATCTAGCACTGATCGACTAGCTGTCACCCTCCCCGTGACGTCTATGGCCCTCGGACGTGATACCGCCAAACTTGGTCAGTATCTGGGCTTTCCCACGAATCTTCATGGCAGACGTGTGCTCCGTGAACTGAGCTATCATAACCTCACCCATATCCAGCTTCTCGCTATGATGAAAACGGGTGTCCTTACCTCTGGTCAAACCTATGATAGTCACGCCGTCTTCGAGGGCTTTGATGACAACATACTCGCCCTGCACAGCTTGCTCAGTCACACACAACACTCCCAGCCCATGTTGGATTTATTGTATACGACACTCGAGTCGCTGTCAATAAAAACATGCATCGATGCTCGCACCTAGTCCGAAAGGCTATCGGCGAATAGCCGATAGCTCACTGGCGCGAGTCCTGATCTCCTCCAAGTCTCTATCCAGCCTGGCTACACCGCTCTTCATCGCAGCTTCTGCAACTCGAACTGCGACATTGGGCACGACTCTCGCATCAAACGGAGCCGGAATGATGTATTCCTCAGACAGCTCGCTGTCAGAAATCAGCTCTGCGATCGCCTCGGCTGCTGCGAGTTTCATCTCTTCATTGATGTCAGTAGCTCGGACGTCCAAGGCACCCCTAAAGATCCCTGGGAATCCAAGCACGTTGTTGACCTGATTTGAGTAGTCTGACCGTCCGGTTGCTACGACGGCTGCGCCCGCAGCCGTTGCCTCGTCCGGCCAGATTTCAGGATCAGGGTTGGCCAGTGCGAAGATCAAAGGATCTGAACTCATCGTCCTCACGTGCTCCGCAGTGAGGACTCCGCCTACTGACACGCCGATAAACACGTCTGCATCTACAACAGCGTCCGCCAGTGTACCAGTCACTCCCGACGGATTGATCCTGCGGGCAAGCTCTTCCTTCGCCCTGTTGGAGCTGCTCTTCCCTTGTGGGCGGATGATGCCCGATCGATCACACACAACAAGCGATCCTGCTCCCGCGTCACAGAGCAGCTTAGCTATAGCTATGCCCGCGGCGCCTGCGCCATTGATCACTATCTTGACCTCGTCAAGTGCCTTGTTGACAAGCCTTAGCGCGTTGATAAGCCCGGCGAACACCACTACAGCCGTCCCGTGTTGGTCGTCATGGAATACCGGTATGTCTAGCTCCTGCTTTAGCCTGGCCTCGATTTCAAAGCATCTGGGCGCCGATATGTCCTCAAGGTTGATGCCGCCAAATGTAGGAGATATGTTTACGATCGTCTTGACAATCTCGTCAACGTCGTATGTATCAAGTACAACTGGAAACGCGTCGATTCCTGCGAACTCTTTGAAGAGTATGCTCTTGCCCTCCATCACGGGCAGAGCAGCTCTTGGGCCGATGTCGCCCAGGCCAAGGACAGCCGACCCGTCAGACACCACTGCCACCGTGTTTCCCTTTGATGTGTACTCGTAGACGTCGTCAGGCGAGTCCGCTATGACTTTGCACGGCTCGGCTACTCCAGGCGAATAGGCCAGGCTGAGGTCCCAAGCGTCGCGAACCCTCACTTTGCTATGAACTGCTATCTTTCCTGTATTGCTTCGGTGCAGCTCCAGTGCATCCGCTTTGAGGTCTCTCTGCATAGATTTTCTCCTTCCAGCGACTAGGCTAATCCACAAACCCTGCCTTATCTGTCCGATCTGCAGCAGTCATTACGTCAAGTATACATGAACAAAAAAACTGTGTCCACGAGACCCAAACCACAGTTTGCGCAAAGGGATTGACGCGACCCCCAAATCATGGATCCACTTATACTGATGATATTCTCAACACGTAGGCGAAGTACAGCACAAGACGAGATTTTTCCTCGTCATTTGCATGTGACCATATACGTACACCAGACCTAATGCATATGGAGCCCTCCAGACTTAATGAGGCAGCACCGACTTCGGATTCCTCGAATCCAGTGTCAGCACTGGATTCGCTATTCGTCGCGTAGCTCGACACAAAGCTCAACACACGCTCCGTGTACATAAAAAAACCCTCGGTCTCAGGCACAGGGGCTGGCGTGAACATCTATCTAAAGACGCTTGACAGCGTGTTGTAGTCGCATAGAGTCCCCTCTTACATCTGCGGGATAGTGGGGTTACTTCACTATCCCGACAGAGAAGAGGCCCAGTCTGCGTCGTCTATCCTCGCGGACTTCCTGATAGGACTTACGAGTCAAGTCACCCGCGCACTTCTTGCAGTACTCGGCAAATGAGAAATTTCTCTCCTTGCAGTCTGGACAAATCATGAATAATCACCTCCCTAACCACTTCTCGCGTGGGACGAATATCGCCCCGGCGGGACTCATCCCACCCGCCCATTTACATTATACAATGAACGATTTGTAAAACAATCGCCCAAAACAAGACAGGTGAGCCGACAACGGCGATCTTCGCCGGTTAGCTCACCTGTTGTGCTTAGATGTCAGTATACCTGCAAAACGGGGCCTGTACGCCGTGCTCAACACGGGACTTGCCCGCATGGGCCTAGCACCGCCCTATAGATCACAAAGACCTAAGCTGCTCAAGCCGTTTGACGACCGCTTCGCGTTTTTCAACGCTATCTCTGCGACGCTGCCGCTCTCTCTCTACCACTTCGGCAGGAGCTTTTTTGACAAAGCCCTCGTTCGCGAGCTTGCGGTCAAACATCTCAATCTCAGCGTCTAGCTTAGCCAGCTCGCTTTCGAGACGCTGAGTCTCCTTGGCTATGTCAACCAGCCCGACCAGGGGCAGATAGATCTGCAGCCCAGGCACTATGGCCGCAGCGGCGTTATCAGGTTCACTGGTCTCCCCCGGCCGTATCTCTAGGTCGGATATCCCAGCAAGCACCTTCAAGAGATCCTGGTCCCTCTCAACAATCGCGCACCGCTGCGAATCTCCCTGCAAGATCGCTGGAACTCTTCGTGCGGGCTCGACGTTCATCTCTGCCCTGACATTCCTCACCGCGCGAACGAGGTCCATCAAAACGCCGACCTCCGACTCTACCTCGAGGTCTCGTTGGCTCTCATCGACAACAGGCCACGGAGCGATGACGATCGACTCACCTTCGTGCGGGAGGCGCTGCCAGATCTCTTCAGTTATGAAAGGCATGAACGGGTGCAGGAGCCTCATGGTGTGTTCTAGCACGTGCGAAAGGGTAGCCTGAGCGACTCGTCTGCTCTCGTCGCCGCGCTTCCCATAGAGTCTCGGCTTGACCATCTCAATATACCAGTCGCAAAGCTCTCCCCAGATGAACTCATATATGACTCGAGCAGCTTCACCTAGGTCAAACCGCGTGAGGAACCGAGTGACCTCAGAAATCGCGTTGTTCAAACGAGATAGGATCCATCGGTCCTCCGTCTCAAGTGCCAAGTCGGCCAAGCTTGTCACTGACCCCGGGTCATAATCCCCAAGGTTCATCAGAGCAAACCGACTTGCATTCCAAATCTTGTTGGCGAAGTTGCGCGATGCCTCTACTCGCTCATCATAAAACCTCATGTCGTTGCCCGGAGCATTGCCAGTGACCAAGGTGAATCTGAGGCTGTCTGCTCCCACCTCGTCTATGACCTCAATCGGGTCAACTGAGTTACCTAGGGATTTGCTCATCTTCCGGCCTTCGCCATCTCTTAGCAGCCCGTGTATGAACACTGTCCTAAACGGCACGTCGTTCATAAACTCGAGGCCCATAAAGACCATGCGCGCGACCCAGAAAAAGATGATGTCGTAACCCGTAACAAGGACTGACGTGGGATACCAATGCTCGAGCTCCTCTGTCTGATCAGGCCACCCCATGGTCGAAAACGGCCAAAGTGCGGAGCTAAACCACGTATCCAGTACATCAGGGTCTTGGAATATGTCCACACTTCCGCAGTGCGAACACTCTGTAGGATCTTGGCGGGCCACTGTCATTTCAGAGCAATCACGGCAGTACCATACCGGTATGCGGTGCCCCCACCAAAGCTGCCTGGAAATACACCAATCATGAATGCCTTCCAGCCAGTTGGTGTAGATCTTTGCAAAGCGTTCGGGGACAAATCGTATGCGCCCGTCTTGAACTGCCTTGAGCGCGGGCTCTGCCAGCGGCTTCATCTTGACGAACCACTGTTCTGAGAGATACGGCTCAACCACAGAGTCGCATCTCTGGCAGTGGCCGACCGAATGCTGGTGGTCCTCTAGCTTCACCAGAAGTCCCAACTTGTCCAACTCAGCGAGGATAGACTTGCGGCACTCGTAGCGGTCCATTCCAGCCATAGGCCCTGCCTCGTCGGTCATCCTGCCGTCCGGCCCTATGACTGTGATCTGCTCAAGGTTGTGTCTCAATCCTACCTCGAAGTCGTTTGGATCGTGTGCGGGAGTTATCTTGACCGCGCCTGTTCCAAACTCCGGATCGACGTATTCATCTGCGATGATCGGGATCCTGCGGTTCATGACAGGCAGGATGGCTGTCTTGCCGACGAGATCTTTGTACCGTTCGTCTGCAGGGTTGACCGCCACTGCTGTATCACCTAGGATCGTCTCTGGCCGCGTGGTTGCGACGGTGATGTATCCGGACCCGTCCTCCAGCGGGTACTTGACGTAGTGAAGCCTGCCTGCAGTATCGGAGTACTCCACCTCAATGTCCGACAAGGCAGTCTGGCATCTAGGGCACCAGTTGATGATTCTTGTGCCCTTGTATATGAGGCCTTTTTCAAACAGGCGCACGAATACCTCTCGGACAGCCCTGGAGCAACCCTCGTCCATGGTAAAGCGCTCTCTGTCCCAGTCGCAGGATGAGCCCAGACGCTGAAGCTGACCTATGATGCGATTGCCAAACCGCTCTTTCCACTCCCAGACGTGCTTCAAGAACTCCTCACGGCCCAAATCATGTCTCGATACGCCCATGGTCTCACGAAGGTGTTCCTCGACCTTCACCTGAGTAGCGATGCCTGCATGATCGGTCCCCGGTATCCACACAGTGTTATGCCCCTGCATCCGGTGCCATCTCACGAGTATGTCTTGAAGGGTCTCATCGAGCGCATGACCCAGGTGCAAATGGCCGGTCACATTGGGCGGTGGAATTACCATGCTAAAGGGTGTGTTGCTCTTGTCCACTTCAGCATGGAAATATCCCTTCTCAATCCAATACCGGTACCATTTGTCCTCCACGTCTGCAGGATTGTACCTCATACTTAACTGTGTATCTCCCATATAGATCACTCCGATCATGTTGTCTACGACACTCACAGGTAGAACCCTTCAGGACATGAGACCGCGAGTTGCCGTATTCTCTACTCGTCCTCTTGGTCCAAACTTCTGAGGACGAGCCCTGTAAGGAGCTTGGGGTAGAAATACGTTGACTTCTGAGGCATAGTCTCTCCTGCAAGTGCAACCTGCCGCACCTCGTCTACTGACGTCGGGTTCAAGAGGAGCGCAACCTGACACTGCCCGGAGTCGACTAGTGAAACCGCCTCTCTTAAGCTCCTCGTGTATTTCAGGTTTTTCTGGTGAAGCTGATCCTCGTCGCTTATGTTCATGATATGGCCTATAATCACCGAATGAAGGACGCTCACATCCAGTCTGCGCCATGCCTCGCTGCGGCTGGCATCCATGAGTGACTCCACCTTCGAACGATCTCTCAACTTCAACAAGTACAACCTGCCGGCTACGTACAACCCAAAGATGGGCGTGTCCGCAGCAGGCTTCACGTCTCCTGACAATGAGTCCAGAAATCGCTCAGGGGTCATATCCTCTATATCCGCCAACCGCTTGGGATCGGCCTCCTCGACGTCGAACCATTTGGCGCACTCTGCCACGAGCACTGCCGGATCCAAATCATTGAGCCCGTGAATGACTCTGTGAGTAGGCAACACAACCAGCCCGGTCCCGTGCATGTTGACCAGCATCATCATTGTATAATCGCTTGGGATCCTCTGGCTCTCATCAGTCAGGCCGAGCTTCTGCCTTACCTCTCTTTGGTAGTTCAAACTGGTCTCATACCTATGATGGCCGTCGGCAATGAGGATTTGGCTGTCCTGCATGCCGCGCCTGACCGCCTCAATCGCGCCGCGATCCGATACAGCCCAAATCCGGTTGACTGTGCCCGAGTCATCAAGCACGACTAGGGCCTCCGTGTTGCTGGCCTGATCCCTCAGCGCCGCCTCAATAGAACCGCTCTCATCGGAGTAAATGCCAAAGATAGGGCTCAGATTGCACCTGGTTGCCCGCATCAACTGCAACCTGTCCGCTTTTGGCTTAGAAAGGGTTTGCTCGTGCGGCAGTATACCACCCACTCCGAAGTCCTGCAAACCAACAGCTGCTATGAACCCAAAGCGGGTGTATTGGTTACCTCCGACTTCAAACAGCTGCTCGTAAGCATAGAGGGCCGGCTCGGGATCCCGTCTCAGGATCCCGTCGCAGCGCCACTGTCTCAAGAGAGCAGCGGCGCGAGTATAGCGGTTGTCAGACTCATCGTCGCTGTCATAAGCCTTTCCGAGCACCAACCGAACGACGTTGTATTCGCA
This sequence comes from uncultured Clostridia bacterium, assembly GCA_900016865.1. Taxonomy (GTDB): domain Bacteria; phylum Bacillota; class DTU014; order DTU014; family DTU014; genus DTU014. The sequence goes on from FIZI01000005.1 coordinate 57,984, forward strand.
ACGGCTGTATAGCTCCTCCCGCTGCTCGTCTGATATGACGTCATAAGGAGGACATGTAACCAGGCCTAAGCTGCCGACCCTGTCTACGGCGTACCTTAGGCCTGCAAACGGCTTAACTTCCACCACCGGCCTCACCTTCCATGAATCAATGTCGTCGATGTCGCCCGTCACAGGCGCACGTAATAAACGTCCAGTACCCCGTCAACTGTCTTAATCGCATCTAGAGACTGCCTGGAAGGCAAGCCGTCGATTCCGAGCAACATGACAGCCTGCCCGCCGATCTCCCTGCGGCCGACGTGCATAGCTGCAATGTTTATCTTCTCCCTCCCAAGTAGTTGACCCACGGCGCCTATCACGCCAGGCTGGTCGATGTGAGGGATCAACAGCATGTCGCCGTGCGGTGCGAAGTCCATGCGGTAGCCGTCCACCTCGATAATGCGCATCTCTGACCCGGCGTACACAGTTCCCGATATGCTGCGGCTCTTCTCCTTGCCGACTGCTCTAGTGCGAATAGCCGGCGGCACCCCCTTGTGGTTCTTGCTCTTGGTCTCTGAAACCCGTATTCCGCGAGATCTGGCAATCAACGGAGCGTTGACAATAGTCACATGGTCCTCAGTTACCGATGACAGGAATCCCTGAAGCAAGTAATTCGTGACAGGGCTGACATCGAGGTCGGCCAGTTCTCCTGTATACTCGATCTCAACCGCCTCCAAGCTTCCTCTGCAAGTCGCCCCAAGGAACGCACCGAGCCTCGAAGCAAGCGACAGATAAGGCTTGAGATGGTCGTATGTCTCTGGGTCGATGCTTGGGAGATTGACTGCATTTCTGAACGACTGGCCCTTGAGGACATTGATCACCTGTCTTGCAGCATCGATCGCCACATTGTCTTGGGCCTCCTCTGTAGAAGCTCCCAGGTGCGGCGTCAGAACGACGTTGTCCAGCGCTAGCAATTCGCTCGAGGTGGGGGGCTCGTTTTCGTAGACGTCGAGAGCTGCAGCAGCCACAGTTCCGCTCTTGAGTGCCTCTATTAGCGCAGCCTCGTCTATGATTCCCCCTCTAGCGCAGTTGACTATCCTCACCCCGGGCTTCACAAGGCCCAACCTGCGCGCGTCTATGAGCCCGCGGGTCTGCTCGTTGAGTGGCGTGTGGACAGTGATGAAGTCTGACTGTCTGCACAGATCGTCCAGATCAGCCAATTTGACCTTGAGCGGACGGGTCACATCTGCAGAAATGAACGGATCATACCCGATTACTTCCATACCGAGGCCGACAGCGGCCTTGACGACTTCCATGCCAACTCTACCGAGCCCGATGACTCCCAAGACCTTGCCTCGGACCTCTACTCCAATGAACCTCTTTCGATCCCACTTGCCTTGCTTCATGCTCATGTGGGCTTGAGGAATATTGCGCGCCATGGCGAGAAGCATGGCGATAGTATGCTCTGCAGTAGATGCGCTGTTGCCGCCGGGGGTATTCACTACGATTATCCCGCGTTTGGTGGCGGCATCCAGATCGATGTTATCAACACCTACACCCGCGCGGCCTATGACCTTTAAGCTGGTAGCGGCTTCAATGACGTCGGCTGTGACTTTGGTAGCGCTTCTGACGATCAGCGCGTCGTACTTGGGTATCTCGGCTATCAGCTCTTCTGGAGAGAGTTTCGTATTGACTACGACCTCCATACCCTCTTCGGCCCGAAGCAATGCAAGTCCCTTTTCGGACAGCGAATCACTGACTAGAACTCGCATTTGCTCATCACCTCCATAGCTGCCTTGACACCCGCTCCGATCTCGATCGGACGTCCGAGATCGTTCAGAGCCAGCTCAACAGCAGCCCATGTCGACACCATGTCGATCCTGTCCATATATCCCATGTGGCCGATTCTAAAGATGACGCCCTTCAGCTCGGACTGGCCTCCTGCCACCTCTATGTTGTACACCGTAGCCAGGCGCTTTCGCAGCTTCTCTACATCGAATGTCGAATCGCCCCTGATCGCTGTTATTGTTCGCGAAGCCACTTCATCCGAAGCAAAAAGCTCCAGACCGGTTGCTCTCGCAGCTGCTCGGATCATATCTCGCATGTCCTGATGCCTACGGTAAACATTCTCAAGCCCTTCTTCTTCGATCATAGCCGTCGTCTGATCGAGAGCGTAGAACATGCTGACAGCGGGAGTAAACGGAGTCGTCTCCTTGTCCATGTTTTTCCTGCAGGCTATGAGGTCGAAGTAATACCGAGGACTTCGGCACTTCTCAATCACCGACCATGCCTTTTCAGAGACACCTATGACTGCAAGCCCGGGCGGGAGCATCAAGGCTTTCTGAGAACCAGCTGCGACTATGTCAACGCCCCAGTCGTCCATTCTCATCTCGATGGCTCCAAGCGAACTGACCGCATCTACGATCAGGAGGGCGTCTGTATCTCTGACTATTCTCGCAACAGACTCGACGTCGTGCTCTACTCCTGTAGACGTCTCGTTCTGCGTGATGAACACAGCTCGAGTCTCCGGTGCGGCCTTCAGCGCCTGCTCTACTGCAGCCGGGTCCACAGCCTTCCCGGGTTCTACGACTATCTCCTCGACCTCGGCGCCAAAGGCTCTGCAAAGCTCGGACCAGCGTTCGCCAAACTTGCCGCCTACCACGACGATCACTTTGTCCGAAGCTGAGACCGTGTTGGCTACTGCAGCCTCCATGGCCCCCGTTCCTGACGAGGCAAATGTGTACACGTCCGCTTTGGTCCCTAGAATTCGCTTGAGGCGTTCAGTCGTCCGCATGAGGATCGATGAAAACTCCTCTGTCCTGTGTCCCATCAGGGGTCTGCTCAAGGCCCTCAACGCTTGTGGAGGCACTGGGGTTGGCCCTGGGATTCTCAATTCTCGCTTCTCTCGAAACACGCTTCTCATTCCTCCCAACAAACACATAGATAAGCGAAAGGAGCTTCGACCGCCTCAAGACGTAAGAAGCTCCCGCGTAACCAATATGGTCTTGCCCGAACTCGCCTTATAAAAGAGCTCGCAGCGATACCCATCGCACGCGGCAACGGGCCGGTCTCGGACCGCATTGTTTCAGTTTGCTACCATACTACAGGACTCTAAACTGCTTGTCAATCCAACCAGATGATACGGCCTCGCTTCCGAACTGCGACCACTCTGCCTAGGATCTCAGATAGAGGTCGAGGGCCGACATCCTTGAAGCTGCTGTCAGGCCCTTCTGACGGGTCGTTCGCAAGCAAATACACACAGCCTTCGGGCACAACACCCTCCTGGGTGACGCTGGTATGAGCCCCTAAGCTGCTGCTTCTGACTGGAATCGGATCGCCCGCGACCGCCGCTACCTTTCGAACTACCAGGCGCCTTTCCTCGTCTGCAGACGTATCCTCGTCGTCCTCTGAGCTGTCTACTCTGTCCGAATCCGGATCCTCAGAAGATGAGCCTTCGGCAGCTTCGGGCGCCCCAACTGATGCAACATCCCAGCTGGCGCACTTAATCGAGGCGACAACTATATCTCCCGTTTTGACCGGGCGGTCTGTATCTCCCGTATCAGCTGCGACTATATCGCCTGCCTTGAGTTCGGGCGCCATAGCGTTGTTCGACATTTTGAAGGTTGTGATAGACAAGCCGCTCTTGAGCGCTATGCTCAGTCGCAGGCGCAGGCACAGCCAAACAAGGAACCTGTATTTCCGGCTAGTCTCCATTTATACTTTCGCTCCAGTGCACAGATAGACACAGGGCCGGCAGAACCGGCCCGAAGTCAGCGGAAATCAGCCTTCTCGCTCTTTCTTGGCTTCCTCAATCACTTTCTCTGCGATGTGATCCGGAACCTCTTCGTAGTCGTGGAACTCCATAGTGAAGTCTCCGCGAGCTTGGGTCATAGAGCGCAAATCAATGGCATACCGATACATCTCGGCAAGCGGAGCCATAGCCTTGATCACTTGGTATTCCCCGTCTGGTTCCATGCCGAGGATGCGACCCCTACGCTTGTTCATATCGCCCATGACATCGCCCATGTATGCTTCCGGAACCCGGATCTCGACATACATGACAGGCTCAAGAAGAACGGGCCTAGCAGTCTCCAATGCCTTCTTGATCGCTAACGAGGTGGCTATCTTAAACGCCATTTCAGATGAGTCGACTGCGTGATAAGATCCATCCAACAATGTCACACGGACATTGACCATGGGGAATCCCGCATAGGGGCCTTCAGCAAAGGTCTCTTGAGCGCCCTTCTCGACAGCAGGGATGTAGTTTTTGGGCACTGCTCCTCCGAATATCTTGTCTACGAACTCGAACTCCTGGTCCTGGAGCGGCTCGATCTCGAGGATCACATGCCCGTACTGGCCTCTGCCTCCGGTCTGTTTCTTGTGTTTGCCCTCACCCTGCGCCTTTGCCCTTATGGTCTCTCTGTATGGGACCTTCGGCGAGCGCAACTCTATGTCTGCTCCAAACTTCTTCTTCAGGCGGGCCTTGACGATCTCGATGTGCAGTTCGCCCATACCGGAGATGAGAAGCTCTCTCGTCTCGGTGCTTCGCTCTACAGTAACAGTGGGGTCTTCCTCTGTAAGTCTGGCGAGACCGGACGCGATCTTGTCTTCGTCGCCCTTGGCGAGCGGGTAAGCAGCGAGAGTCAGTTTGGGTTTGGGGAACTCTATAGGAGGAAAGACCACCGCTGCGGATTTGTCCGCCAGTGTATCTGCTGTGGTCGTCTCATCAAGCTTGCCTACAGCAGCAATGTCGCCAGCGACCACTTCTTGGACCGGTATCTGCTCTTTGCCGAATGTCAAGAAGACCTGGCCAACTCTCTCTTCGACTCGCTTGGTCGCATTGAACACTGTGGAGTCGGACTTCAATGTCCCTGAGAACACTTTAAACAATGAAAGCTTGCCGACATAGGGGTCAGCCATGGTCTTGAAGACCAGTGCGCTAAACGGCCCTTCAGAGGATACTGGCCGCGAGATCTCGTCCTCGGTCCCTGGCTTCAGCCCAGTTGCCTCTCCCATTTGGTCCGGAGACGGACAGTATCCGGCAATGAAGTCAAGAAGCGTGGCTACTCCTACTGCTGAATGCGAAGAACCACACAGGACCGGCACCAACCTGCGCTTGAGAATCCCGTCCTTGACTCCTGCTCGGACCTCTTCGGCAGTAAGCTCCTCGCCCTCGAGATATTTCATCAGTGCCTCATCATCATACTCTGCCGCCGCCTCAAGCAGAGGAGCCCTGTGCTCTTCGACCAGATCGGCCATATCTGCAGGGATCTCTGTCTCTTTGACGTTCTTTCCGTCAAATACATATGCTTTGAGCTCCACCAGGTCAACTACGCCCTTGAAGTCGGACTGAGACCCTATAGGCAGTTGAACTGCAGTGACTCTGTTGCCAAAGAGCTCGCGCATACGTGAGTACACCTTGTAGAAGTCCGCATTCTCCCTGTCCATCTTGTTGACAAAGACCATCTGCGGGAGCTCCCGCTGATCAGCGAGCCTGTAGGTGCTCTCCGTCCCAACCTCTACTCCGGAGACGGCACACACGACTGAGAGAGCACAGTCTGCAGCCCTGAGTCCGCTGACAACCTCACCTACAAAGTCCGTGTATCCTGGAGTGTCAATGATATTGACCTTTATATCTTTCCATTCACAGGGGACGACCGAGGCGTTGATCGAAATCTGCCTCTTGACTTCCTCGGGATCGTGGTCAGACAGGGTGTTGCCTTCCTCGACCCTTCCCATCCTGGTCGTTTTGCCGCTCACATAGACCATGGCCTCAGTCAGAGTAGTCTTGCCGCACCCGCCATGACCAATCAGCCCGATGTTTCGAAGCTGTCCGGTCCCATACGTTTTCAAACAGATCGCCTCCCCAGCACGACTCGTATCCTAGTTCAAACTCACCTTTATATTCTACACATAACTATAGCTGATTTCAACAAGCCTCGGTTGCTCAGCGGGCTATATCTCACGGATTCGCAATCTCTTGGGGCTTCGCATGCAAAAAGCCCGTAGGTCAGCCGCACCTCGAGTACCCGCAGCAAATGCACGTAGCGCACCCGTCCTGATAGACTACATGCCCGCCGCAGTCAGGACACGCTCCAACGTGATTATCCAGATCGCTCAGGCCGTTTCCCTTCTTTACTGACGAATCGCTCGAAGCAGCAGGCTCTGCCGTGCTTGACTGCTCGTCAGACGTATTTCTAAAGCCTACTTGCTCCAGCACTCTTCCAATTGCATCAGGACACGAGTAGATGACTTGCCCGTTGTGCCAAGCCGACGAAGGACAGCGTATCCCCTTGAGATGGTGAATGATAGCCTCTGTGCTGATGCCGCTCCTTAGGGCAAGAGATATCAAACGGCTTATGGCTTCGGACTGCGCGGACGCGCACCCGCCGGACTTCCCAATCGAGGTGAAAACCTCACAGAGTCCGCACTCGTCTTGATTGACTGTGACATACACGTTTCCACAGCCGGTCTTGACCTTGACCGTCTGCCCGTAGGTCACGGCAGGCCTATCCCGCGGAATCCTGGCAACTGCGCCGGCTTCGCTGCCGGGCTGCTCAAGCTCAGCGTCCTTTGAGTCGGACTTCCTCTGAACGGACAGCACCTGGGATTCACGACTGCCGTCTCTGTATACTGTAACTCCCTTGCACCCGAGCTTGTAAGCCTCGACCAGCACTTCTTTGACGTCCTCTCTCGTTGCACTGTTCGGTAGGTTGACAGTCTTTGATACCGCGTTGTCCGTGGCCTCCTGAAACGCAGCCTGGATTCTCACGTGTTCAAGAGGTGTGATGTCATGGGCTGTGACAAAGATCCTTTGGACGTCCTCAGGTATCTCGTCGATTCCGACCACAGTCCCATGAGAAGCAACGGTCTGCATCAGCTCGGGCGTATAGAAGCCCCGCTCCCTAGCTACCTGCTCAAAGAGGGGATTGACCTCTATCAACCGGTCGTTGTCCATGACATTGCGCACAAAGCAAACAGCGAACAACGGCTCGATACCACTCGAACACCCAGCTATTATGCTGATCGTACCCGTCGGTGCGATCGTCGTAAGGGTTGCATTCCTAAGGCAAGGCACCTTGTCTGCATAGACGCTGTCTTCAAATGCAGGGAAGCTCCCGCGCTCCTCTGCGAGGGAAATCGATGCCTCCTCGGCTCGCGCTCTTATAAACTTAACGATCTGCCTGGCCGTGTCCACTGCAGCGTCAGAGTTGTACGGAATGCCAAGCCGGATCAACATATCTGCAAAGCCCATCACTCCGAGGCCGATCTTTCGCGTGAGTTTGGTCATGCGCTCAATCTCAGGCAGCGGATAGCGGTTGGCGTCAATGACATTGTCCAAAAACCGGACTGCCGACCGCACTGTCGTGCCAAGCAAGTCCCAGTCTATCTCATAGCCGGCTTCACCGCGCTTGAGCATACGGCTAAGGTTGATAGATCCCAGATTGCAGCTCTCGTTTGGCAGCAGGGGCTGTTCCCCGCAAGGATTTGTGCTCTCGATCTCCCCAAGCTTTGGCGTAGGGTTCGCATCATTGATGCGGTCGATAAAGACGATGCCCGGCTCGCCGTTGCGCCATGCCGAATCGACTATGAGGTCAAACACCTCTCTCGCCCTGAGCGATCCGGTGATCTCACCTGTCCGCGGATTTATCAGGTCGTACTCCTCGTCATCCTCAACTGCATTCATGAAATCCTCGGTCAGCGCAACCGATATGTTGAAGTTGGTCAGCTCGTCGTTGTCCTCCTTTGCCCGGATGAACTCCAGGATGTCCGGGTGGTCGACGCGAAGTATACCCATATTGGCTCCGCGTCTTGTACCTCCCTGCTTGACAGCGCTGGTGGCAGCGTTGAAGACTTTCATGAAGGAGACCGGGCCGCTTGCTACCCCACCAGTAGAAAGGACCTGGTCGTTCTTTGGCCTGAGTCTGGAAAAAGAAAACCCTGTACCCCCACCACTCTTGTGAATCAGGGCCGCGTTCTTGATCGCATCGAATATTGCCTCCATCGAGTCCTCGACGGGCAGTACGAAGCAAGCACTGAGCTGCTGCAGGTCGCGTCCGGCGTTCATGAGAGTGGGCGAATTCGGCAAAAACTGCAAATTCACCATCATCTCATACCATGTTTGTTCCCAAGCAGCCGCTGTCTCCTTACTCGCTCCGTAGATCTCGGTCTCAACCTCTGCGATGTTGCGAGCGACTCTGCGAAACATGTCCTCAGGCGTCTCTACCACCCTACCATTCTCTTTGCGAAGATAGCGTCTCTCAAGGACAATCCGAGCGTTCGCTGTCAACTCCATAAAGCCAGCCTCCCAATAAGAACAATAAGATACCAAATCTCCTTCAAGCGGGCAAACTAACACAGAAACAGTCAGATAAAGAAAGATGAAAAGCGGTGTCAAATCACAATATGTAGTGTCTCGGTTTAGTGTATCATACAACATGTTGTATATAAAGAAACCCAAAGGGCGATGATTGGGGGTTTGAGCCCGGTGATCCGATTTACTGTCGCTTTTCCGCCTCAAGGTGTACAGCAGATGGACGACTGCTGCTTGACAACTGTCTCAACAAAAAAATCCCTGCGAAGGCACCTAAAGCCGATCGCAGGGATTTTGACTGTATCGGGTCAATCAACTTGCCCTAGTCCAAAAGCTGTCGACTCACCGCCATTAGACTTGAAGCGATGCTCCTGACCCCTGATCGTGCACATTTTCTGTCATTGGTATGATCTCAGACCGACCGCTGTCATCTGATGTTAGCCTGAAATCCCGAAGCGCCACGACAAGGACCTCATCCATGTGGTCTACAGTAACAAACGTCATCTCCTGCTTGATGTTGTCGGGAATTTCGTCTATGTCCCGTGCGTTCTCAGCAGGCAGTATGACTGTCCGTATTCCAGAACGGTGAGCAGCCAACACTTTCTCCTTCAAGCCGCCTATAGGCAGCACCCGCCCTCTTAGGGTTATCTCTCCAGTCATGGCAACGTCACGGCGCACAGGTTTATCGGTCAAGGCGGAAACCAGCGCAGTCGCCATAGCGATCCCGGCGGACGGGCCGTCTTTTGGTATGGCGCCCTCCGGCACGTGAATGTGAACGTCGTACTTCTCATGGAAGTCGGGATCCACTCCGAGGCTCTCGGCCCTGGATCTGACATAGGAGAATCCTGCTTGAGCAGACTCCTTCATGACGTCTCCAAGCTTGCCTGTAAGGTTGAGCTGGCCTTTGCCCTGCATCACACTGACCTCAATAGAAAGGATCTCGCCGCCTACCTCGGTCCAAGCCAGGCCTGTTGCGACACCCACTCTATCTTCAGATTCCATGACGCCAAACCTGTAGAGAGGTATTCCGAGGAATCTGTGGATGTTCTTTGGCAAGACCCTTATCGGCCTGCTGGCACCGCTAACTATCTCCTTTGCAGCCTTCCGCAGTACGGTCGCGATCTTCCTCTCCAGCTCCCGCACTCCGGATTCACGAGTGTAGCTACGTATTATCTCACGTATGCTCTTCTCGCCTATAAAGACGTCCTTGTTGGTAAGGCCGTTTTCTCTCAACTGATTCGGCAAGAGGTGCCTCAATGCGATTTGCACCTTCTCGTCCTCAGTGTACCCGGGAATCCTGATTATCTCCATCCTGTCCCGCAGTGCATGAGGGATGTCGTAAAGCACGTTGGCTGTAGTGATGAACATCACGTCAGACAAGTCCACGGTGACCTCCATGTAGTGGTCACTGAAGTTGCAGTTTTGCTCCGGATCCAGCACTTCGAGCAGGGCCGAAGCGGGATCGCCTCTGAAGTCTGACGCCAGCTTGTCAATCTCATCCAGAAGTATCACAGGGTTGGAGGTCCCCGCTTGCTTCATCGCTTGGATGATCCGTCCAGGCATCGCACCTACGTACGTCCTACGGTGCCCTCTAATCTCCGCCTCGTCTCGGACGCCTCCCAACGAAAACCGGACGAACTTGCGGCCGAGTGCACGTGCGATTGACTTACCCAGTGATGTCTTGCCGACACCCGGAGGACCGACGAAACAAAGGATTGGCCCCCGGATCTTCTTGGTCAGCTGTCGCACTGACAGGTACTCAAGAATCCTCTCTTTGACCTTGTCAAGGCCATAGTGATCCTCGTTGAGGATGCGCTCTGCCTGCTTGATGTCAAGTCCATCTTCTGTCTTGACACTCCACGGGTAGGAAATGAGCCAGTCGAGGTAATTGCGAACCACAACAGCCTCTGCGACCATAGGAGGCATGCGTTCAAGCCTGTCTATCTCTTTTTGGGCCTTTTCGAGGGCTTCCTCAGGCATGCCCAGGCTCTCGACTTTCTCTCTCAGCTCAGCTATTTCCTGAGCGCGGTCGTCTCTATCTCCGAGCTCTTTCTGAATAGCCTTAAGCTGCTCGCGCAGGTAGTACTCCCGCTGTGTCCTCTCCATCTGCTTGCGAACACGGGAGTGGATCTTCCTCTCCAGCTCCAGGATCTCTATTTCCTTCATGAGAAGCATGCAGACCTTCTCGAGGCGCTCCTTAGGCGAAAGGCATTCGAGAACAGCCTGTTTTTGATCAACTTTCAGGGGCAAATGCGAAGCTATGTCATCAGCCAACCTGCCCGGTTCCTCTATGCTGGACACCGACACCAGGATCTCAGGGGGAATCTTCCTGTTTAGCTTCACGTACTCCTCGAAATGGCGAAGAGCAGTTCGCATCAGAGCCTCGATCTCCCTGTCCACTGTCTTGGGATCAACGACCGACGATATCTTGACCCTGAAATGCGGATCATTCTGAACGTAGTCAAGAATCTGAACTCTCACTATCCCCTCAACAAGGATACGGATAGTTCCCTCGGAGATCTTCGCCAGCTGCTTAACCTCTGCCACAGTACCAACACTGTGAATACCGTCCGGGCTCGGGTCTGGCTCGCGAGTCTCCTTTTGAGCTGCCAAAACAATCAGCCTGTTATTCATCATCGCGTCTTCCAGCGCACTTACCGACTTCTCTCTACCGACGTCCAACGGAACAGTCATATATGGAAAAACCAGCATGCCCCGGAGCGCAAGCAACGGCAAAACATCTATGTTCGCAATATTCTGATCGAGATCGCTGTCAGCCAGCTCTCTGTTTGCGCTTTCCGCTGCCAATCTATTCAGCCTCCTCCCAGCACACCGCTACCGAGTGATCGGTCTCTATTGATGCAAAATGCAGACATACAGCCACAATGTCTTCTTCTCGTATGATAGCGGTTATCCTCTGATAACTGCGCGGACACATGCTGCCATCTGCAGCATTTACCTCCACATCAGGATGCAGTCGGCATCCCAAGGCGCCGCTGCTATCCAAAATCTATATTACCTCAAACAAGAATCGATTTCATCAAGGATCTGTCTGCCCCTCTAAAGGCCTCTCCGATTGCCTGCTCAATCGTTGACACTGGGATCACTTCTACACCTGTATCGGACAGCATCTCTTGCCAGTTCTCCTGCGGTATCAAGACTTTCCTCGCGCCCGCACGCCTAGCCGCTTCGACTTTGGCTGGGATCCCGCCAACTGGTTTGATCACGCCTCGAATCGACACTTCTCCTGTCATAGCCATAGGAGTCGATATGGGCAGTCCCGTTATAGCCGAATACACCGAGCACGCCATAGTCAAGCCGGCCGATGGGCCGTCCACTGGATAGCCTCCTGGGAAGTTTACATGTATATCATAGTCCCTATAATCTATTCCAAAACACCTGCTGAGAACAGTCAGTACGTTCTGCATAGAATCCTGTGCCATGCTCCTACGCCTAAGGCGCATTCGGGAGCCGCCTATCTCCTCTTCCTCAACCAATCCGGTTGTGACAAGCCTTCCCGTACCCTTTGCAACCGGGATTGAGCTCGTTTCTACCTCTATTACAACTCCTAGATTTGCTCCGATAACGCCGAGGCCATATGCAAGGCCAACAACTGGAGTTTGCACAATCTGACGGTCGGGCCTGGGATGATACTGCCCGCTGTTTATCACCCATTCTATCTCCTTAGCTGTTATCTTTTGCTTGCCCTCTGTTGTACAAATACCTGCTGCTACCTGCAATAGGTTTACTGCCTCTCTCCCGTTTGTGGCGTATTTGCGTATCACCTCAATAGCCTGTCTCTCGACTTCGAAGCCTATCTTTGACGCGGCATTCAGTGCGATAGTCTCTATGTGATCAGGCCCTAGAGGTTTGAAGAACACCTCGAGGCACCTGGAGCGGATCGCAGGCGGTATCTCTTCGGGGCTTCGAGTCGTTGCTGCAACTAGTCGGAAGTCTGCGGGAAGGCCATTTTGGAAAATATCGTGGATGTGCCTCGGAATATTCGTATCTTCACTGTTGTAGTAGGCACTCTCAAGAAAGACCTTGCGGTCCTCCAACACTTTGAGGAGCTTGTTCATCTGGATAGGGTGGAGCTCCCCTATCTCGTCAATAAACAACACACCTCCGTGCGCCTTAGTGACTGCACCGGGCTTGGGTTGAGGAATTCCTGCAATGCCCAGCGGGCCAGCGCCTTGGTAGATGGGGTCGTGGACCGATCCCATCAGCGGGTCCGCTATGCCTCTATCATCAAACCTGGCAGTAGTGGCGTCGATCTCTACGAACTTGGCGTCGCGCCTAAACGGTGAGAGCGGGCTCCTCTTCGCCTCCTCGAGCACCACCCTCGCAGCCGCCGTCTTTCCAATGCCCGGAGGGCCGTAGATGATAACGTGTTGAGGGTTGGGTCCACACAAAGCAGCGCGCAAGCTCTTGAGCCCTTCCTCCTGGCCGACTATGTCCTCAAAGCGCGATGGACGGGTCTTCTCAGCCAAGGGTACAGACAGCGAAATGCTCCGCAACCTGGCGAGCTGCTCCATCTGCTTGCTCGATTCCCTGTTCACAGCAGACTTGCTGGTCTGCTGGGCCTTTAGGAGATTCCAGAAGTATAAGCCAATGACGATTGCAAAGAAAAGATTGAGGAGGCCCAGAATACCCGTAAGCGAACTCAAAGAGCCATACCTCCGAGCTAGGGGTTGTTGTAAGAACCTTTCCAGCCCTATTGTTTCCCCAATAAGCTCGAATATCCGGCTCAGCCGCCAATAGAAGGCTCGTTGAGCGTATCGAAAGCGCTGTATTACAAAGAGGAGACAGCTCAGGCGGCCGTCTCGCTCTCAGTGCGTTCAACCTGCGGAGAAGACCTAGGCAGTCTCTTCTTTTGTCTTTTTGCTCTTCTTCTCGTTCAGCATAATAATGGGCTCGGATTTGCCCTCTATGACTTCAGGAGTCACGACACACTTGCTGACGTCACTCCTTGAAGGTATATCAAACATCACATCCATCATGACGCCCTCGATAATGGAGCGAAGGCCGCGGGCCCCTGTCTTGCGCTCTATAGCTTTCCTCGCGATAGCAGTCAAAGTCTCCGGGAGGAACTCCAATTCCACTTTGTCGATTTCGAAGAACTTCTGATACTGCTTGACGAGTGCGTTCTTTGGCTCCGTAAGAATGCGCACGAGATCCTCCTCTTTGAGGGGATCCAACGTGACGACTATCGGGAGACGTCCAATGAACTCGGGTATCAGCCCGTACTTGAGAAGGTCCTCAGGCATTACCTGCGACAAGATGGAGCCGATATCTTCGCTGTCCTTCTTGACAGGCTCTGAGCCAAAGCCGACCACTCTTTTTCCTACTCGAGAGGAGATTATCTTCTCCAGGCCGTCGAACGCCCCGCCGCATATGAACAGGATATTGGTGGTGTCAAGCTGTATGAACTCCTGATGAGGATGCTTTCGTCCACCCTGCGGAGGCACGCTTGCCACAGTGCCCTCAAGGATCTTGAGTAGCGCCTGCTGGACCCCCTCCCCGGAAACGTCTCTGGTGATCGACGGATTCTCCGACTTGCGAGCGATCTTGTCGACTTCATCGATGTATATGATGCCTCGCTCTGCCTTCTCGATGTCATAATCCGCAGCCTGGATCAACTTGAGCAGTATGTTTTCAACATCTTCTCCTACATATCCGGCTTCTGTAAGGGAAGTCGCATCAGCGATTGCAAACGGTACCTTCAGGATCCTAGCCAAAGTCTGCGCGAGGAGGGTCTTACCACACCCGGTAGGCCCCAACATAATGATGTTGCTCTTCTGGAGTTCGACATCGTCAGTGCTAATTGGGTTGTTTATCCTCTTGTAGTGGTTATATACAGCGACCGAGAGCGCCTTCTTGGCCGCCTCCTGTCCAACTACGTATTGGTCAAGTATAGCCTTGATTTCCTTAGGCTTGGGCACGGAACTAAACTCCGCGTCGGCGCTCTCGGTTAGCTCTTCTTCGATGATCTCATTGCACAACTCGACGCACTCGTCGCAGATGTACACACCGGGGCCGGCAATGAGCTTCCTTACCTGCTCTTGCATTTTGCCACAAAAAGAGCATTTTGGCTGACCCTTGTCGTCTCCAAATTTGAACATCAAATCACTCCTCTTAGGTCCTGAGTTCGCCGCCGCCGAATATGCCGTCGATTATCCCGTAGTCTTTGGCTTCCTGCGAGGACATAAAGAGGTTTCGATCCATATCGCGCTCGATCTTCTCTCTAGGCCTCCCGGTATGCTTTGCCATAATCTCGTATGTGATCTCTCTGAGATTGAGAATCTCTCGAGCCTGTATCTGCACGTCTGTCGCTTGGCCTCTAGCTCCGCCCCAGGGCTGGTGTATCATGATGCGAGAATACGGCAGCGCATAGCGCTTGCCCTTTGTCCCGGCTGCCAGCAAAAGTGCTGCCATGCTTGCAGCCATGCCAACGCAGGTAGTTGACACGTCAGGCTTGATATACTGCATCGTATCGTATATCGCCAAACCGGAATAGACGACACCGCCCGGGCTGTTGATGTACAGGTTGATATCTTTGTCCGGATCCTCACTCTGCAGGTAAAGCAATTGCGCTATGACCAGGTTTGCCACATAGTCGTCAATTGGCCCACCTATGAATATGATGCGCTCCTTCAAGAGCATAGAATAGATGTCATACGCGCGTTCGCCCCTTGCAGTCTGTTCCACAACGACTGGAACCAGCGCAGAGCCCAGTAGATCTGCCATGGTACCACTCCTCCGGATTACTGGCCGTTCGTGATAATCGGCCTTTCACCTAACATCTTACCGCAAAACCGGCAACCCTTCCACAATAACATGTCTCAGCCCAGTAACAGATCTCAGCCGACGACTATCCGCATTGACGCATAATCCTTTAGCTTAGCCACTGTCTTCTCTATGCGAAGCGACTCCTTGAGAGAATCCATTCGATCCTCTTTCTCATACAGCTCCTTGAGCTCATCGACAGACCTCGAATACTGCTCTGCCAGTTCGGATAGCTTCTGATCGACGTCTTCATCTGTTACCTCGATACCTTCAGCCCTAGATACCGCGTCAAGAACCAAATCGATCTTGACTTGCTTCTCCGCCTCGGGAGCGAACTCGTCTCTCAGCTGCTGCTCAGTCATCTCGCGCATCTGCAGGTACTGCTCCAGGGTCATCCCTGAATAGCGCAGTCTGATAGACAGCTGATCCATCATCCTGTCGACTGTCCGATCAACCAGTATCTTGGGTATGTCAACACTGCATCTGTCAGCGACCTCTGAAGTCACCTTGTCCTCGAACTCTCTCTCGGCTCTTGCTGCTGCCTCGCTCTCCAAGCGCTCTTTGATAGCAGATCGCAGCTCATCCAGACTCTCGTAGTTGCCAACGTCCTTGGCAAACTCGTCGTCGAGTTCAGGCAGGCGCTTCTCCCTTATGTCGTTTAGTTTTACCTTAAACCTCGCGTCCTTACCTGCAAGTTCGCTGCTGTGGTAGTCATCCGGGAACTTGACGGAGATCTCTCGTTCCTCTCCGACAGCCATACCGACCAACTGATCCTCAAAGCCAGGTATGTAGGAGTTGCTGCCTATCTCGAGAGTCGCGCCTTTGTGAGAAAGCCCTTCAGACTCTACACCCTCTACCGAACCCTCGAAGTCTATATCTGCGAAATCGCCTTTCTCAAGGGACGGTTTGTCAACGCTGACCAACTCAGCGAACCGCTCTCTCATTGAGTTGATGACATTTCGAACTTGCTCATCCGTTATCTCAACGGATTCCTTTTGAACTCGTACAGCCCTATAGTCACCCAATTCGACCTCGGGCAATACCTGAACCTTTGCCTTAAATGTGTAAGGGCTCCCTTCGACTAGGTCAGGCAGCTCGTCCACCACAGGCCTATCTATGGCTTGGATTCCTGACTTGTCCAAAGCCCGCTGGTACGCGTCCGGAATCAGGTCTTCGAGTGCCTGAGCAAGAATGGCCTCCTTGCCGAACCTCATCTCTAACACCCTGCGCGGGGCTTTTCCCTTTCTAAAGCCGGGGATATTGACTCCGCGGGCAATAGACCGAACTGCTTTCTTGACTGCCTCATCCACGTCCTCAGGAGGGACTGTCACGGTCATCTGAACCTGATTGCCCTCTAGTTTCTCGACCGACACATCCACTGTTGGTCACCTCATCAATAGTCCTTTTCCTGCCGCCAATCGACTCATTCAGTACAAACAGTATAAACGCACCCTATCCCCATTCATAACAAACACCCAAACACTGCAATACGCCTTCGGCGGCGCTCTAACGCAGCAATAATAGCACACGAGATGCTGAAAAGCAACCGCGGCGGCATCAGCTCGAACAGGGGGCGATGTGTGGTCTCCTCCGCTTGCCCTCTCCATCGTACCGGCTTCGCGCACTCCGACAAACAAACAGAGTGGGCTCCAGGCTTAGGAGACCCACTCTGTCTAAAATAATCCGCATTTCAACCCACCTTTTTTTGAGTCGGTGCAGATAACGTCTTTTGCAGGACGGACTACCGTCGTTTGCTAGGTGGTCGGTCACCTTTGTTTTTCAGCATCCAAACCAGGGAGCTGAATCCGTATCTGTGAGACGCCTTTAGCAGGACTACTGAACCATGGGGGATTGCTCTGCGAATTCCTATTACTGCTTTGCCCAAGTTGTCAAAATGCTTTGTCTTGTTTGATGGAAATCCACGTTCAATAGCGCCTTCACGGATGAGCTTGGCAGCGTCGCCTACAGTGACTAGCTTGCTAACTCTTTTCTCTGCGATGTAGTGCCCAATCTGTCTGTGGATTCGGTCTGAACTCCTACCGAGGTCTGCCATACCTCCGAGAACCGCAACTGCTGGCCTATCCTTCTTTAGTTTTACCAGCACGTCGATTGCGGCCTTGACTGCTTCGGGTATGGCGCTATAGCTGTCATCAATCACAATGACATCATTGATACCTTTACTTACCCGCAGCCTTCTCCTCATCCGGTAGTATCGCGCGAGCCCGCGCCTGATGTGCTCGACAGAGAAGCCAAGTTCTCTGGCAGCTGCCATTGCCGCCAGAGCGTTATACACATTGTGCGCCCCGTATATGGGAATGAAGAACTCCTCGTCACTGCCATTGATGGTGACTGTAAATCTCATCCCGTTTTTCGCATATCTAATATTCCGGCCCTTGTATTCGCACTCGTTCTTAACTCCGAAGTAGATGGTCCTGCCTCTAAATCGGCCTTTATCCAAAAGACGAGTTCTTGGGTCATCTTTGTTGAGTATCAATAGTCCATTAGGGTCCATTCCCCGAATGAGTTCGCCCTTTGCTTCAATCAGTTTGGAGAGGCCGCCGAACTTCCCTATGTGTGCGGTTCCGAGGAGGGTGATAATCCCAATAGTGGGCTGCTTGATGCGGCAATGCCGAGCTATCATGCCCGGTCTGCTGGCGCCGAACTCCAAGACACATGCTTGGTGAGACGGTTTGAGCCCCTGAAGTAGCTTCCTTATGTGGCTTGGGGCGTTGTTATTGCCGATGCTTTTTAAAATTCTCCACTTCTGACCAAGTATGGAGGCAAGCATTTCCTTTGTGGTACTCTTCCCGGAACTTCCGGTTATCGCGATCACCGGGATCCGCTTGCGCCTGTTTATCCACATACACTATCCCCCGAGTCTACCTAATCTGTCTGCTACACCGCTTGTTAAGCCTCTCTGTGTATGCTATTCAGTCAGGCCTTTGCTGCTGATAGTGGCAGTGGCATTGACCTTGAATTGTTCCTGTAGTATCATGATTAAAATCTGATTGTATTGACCACGGGGAGGAGGAGATCGCCTATGGCCAAGATCGTCTTTGACGAGCCGTCGAGGACTTTCGCGGAGTACTTGCTGCTTCCGGGCCTTACTACAAAGCGACACACTCCGGACAATGTTTCGCTAAGAACACCTCTTACGAAGTACCGCAAAGACGACGGGCCGAATCTGATGCTGAACATCCCATTTACCTCAGCGATCATGCAGGCCGTTTCAGATGATCGATTGGCGATTGCGTTGGCACGGGCAGGAGGCATGTCGTTCATCTACTGCTCACAACCAATCGACAGGCAAGCTGAAATGGTGAAGAAGGTCAAGACTCACAAAGCCGGCTTCGTAGTGAGCGACTCAAACCTGCGTCCGGATCAGACTCTGCAGGAGGCCCTCGATTTGATAGAGGTCACAGGGCACTCCACGATCGCTATCACTGAGGATGGAGGTCCGCATTCGAAGCTGTGCGGCATTCTTACAAAGCACGACTACTGGCAGTACAAAGACGATTTGAGCCTCCCCGTCTCAGAGTTCATGACCCCAATAGACAAGCTCGTGACTGCTCAGGATGGAATCTCCATATCTGAGGCTAACGAGATCATCTGGAAAAACCGCATTCCGGTGCTTCCGATCCTCAACTCCAGACAGGAACTGATGTACCTAGTGTTCAAGAAGGACTACGACGACCACAAGATCAACCCGCTTGAGATGCTTGATACGCAGAAGCGACTGATGGTGGGTGCTGGAATCAACACTAGGGACTACAAGGAAAGGGTTCCTGCGCTCGTCGAGGCGGGAGCCGACGTGCTCTGCATTGACTCCTCCGACGGGTACTCAGAGTGGCAAAAGGAGACTGCACTCTGGATTCGCGAGCAATATGGCGACTCGGTCAAAGTAGGCGGAGGCAATGTAGTCGACCGCGACGCGTTCTTGTATCTGGTGAAAGGGGCCGATCTTGACTTCGTCAAAGTCGGCGTCGGACCCGGTTCGATCTGCATCACGAGAGAAGTGAAGGGCATAGGCCGCGGGCAGGCCTCTGCTGTACTGGAGGTTGCCAAAGCTCGGGACGAATACTTCGAGGAAACCGGTATCTACGTTCCGATCTGCTCCGACGGAGGCATTGTCCACGACAACCACATCATCATAGCTCTAGCACTCGGAGCCGATTTCGTGATGATGGGCAGGTACTTCGCTCGGTTTGAGGAGAGCCCTGCTGAAAAGAAGCGCATAGGAATGCACACGGTCAAGAGATTCTGGGGCGAAGGCTCATATCGAGCTCAGAATTGGCAGCGATATGACCATGGCTCAAAGGGCAAGCCTACGCTGTCATTCGAAGAGGGTGTTGATGTTTACATCCCCTACGCAGGTTCGCTCAGAGAAAACGTCGAAACATCGCTTTCCAAGATCAAAGCTGCCATGTGCAACTGCGGGGTTTTGACAATAAGTGAACTGCACAAAGAGGCGAGGCTCGTTGTCGTGTCGCAAGCAGCTATCAGAGAAGGCAGCGCTCACGACGTTATCCGAATCGAGTCAGCTGAGGACCTCAATGACTACCCTATGACCTAGTGTTTGGCTACTGACATCAGCAGCCGTAGGCTCAGCCGATTGATCGGATAAGGATCGAGCCGTTGAACTCGATTCGATATGTCTTCTTGAACCAAAAAGGGCCGGGGATTTTGATCCCCGGCCCTTTTTCTACCGCACTATTGCCAACTCAGGCACTAGTCGAAGTCCTCAGCCAGTCTCTTGTACATCCTGTACCTAGCCAAAGCTTCCTTCTCAGCCTGACTGAACAGCTTCTCTGCCCTGTCAGGGAACTGTCTGGCCAGATTGGCGTACCTTCTCTGTCCCATGAGGTACTGTCTGAAGTCACCCGCCGGCTCCTTGGAATCCAGCTGGAACGGATTTTTGTCCTGATCTACCAACTCGGGGTTGTACCTGTAGAGCGGCCAGTATCCGGTCTCCACCGCTACCTTGCTCTGCTCAGGTGCATACCTCATGTTGAACCCATGGTTGATGCACGGAGCGTAAGCGATAATCAGCGACGGACCAGCGTACCTCTCCGCCTCTACAAAGGCCTTCACAGTCTGGTTTCTGTTTGCGCCGCTGCAAACAGAAGCGACGTAGACATAACCGTAGGACATGGCCATGAGACCAAGATCCTTCTTCTTGACAGGCTTGCCAGCTGCAGCAAACTTGGCTACAGCGCCTGTCGGTGTCGCCTTGGAGGATTGACCGCCTGTATTGGAGTAGACCTCAGTGTCCAGCACGAGGACATTGACATCAAGACCAGCGGCGAGCACGTGATCGAGTCCACCGAAGCCGATGTCATATGCCCAACCGTCGCCTCCGATGATCCAGATCGACGGCTTGACAAGGAGATCTCTGGACTCCCATATCTGCTGTAGCAGCTCAGGGGCGTTCTCCCCAGCCGACTCGAGGTCCTTCTCAAGAACCGCCTTCACCTTGTCGCTCATTGGCCTTGACTTGGGCCCATCGTTCATTACCTCTAGCCATTCGCCAAGAGCGGACTTCAGCTCGGCAGAGATGTCGGCCTCCAAAGCCGCCTTTACCATGTCAGCCAGCTTTGCCCTTCTCTGCAAGACGGCCAACTGCATGCCAAAGCCATACTCGGCGTTGTCCTCAAACAGCGAGTTCGCCCAAGCAGGCCCCTGTCCCTTATCGTTGACTGTATACGGACACGTAGGAGCAGTTCCGCCGTAGATTGACGAACACCCGGTAGCGTTGGCAATGATCATCCTGTCGCCAAAGAGCTGGGTCGCGAGCTTGATATACGGTGTCTCGCCGCAGCCAGCACATGCGCCACTGAACTCAAACAGCGGCTTGACGAACTGGCTTCCCTTGACAGTCTCCCTGTTAAACTCGATCTCCGGTGTCTCAATGCTCTCGGCGAACTGATACTTCTCGTTTTCCTCCTCGACCACGTCTTCTAGAGGCTTCATCTCGAGAGCCTTCTGCTTGGCAGGGCAGACCTCGACGCACTGACCACAGCCTGTGCAATCCAACGGAGATGCCTGAATCGTGTATTTGAGACCCTTGTATTCCCTGCCTATAGCATCCAAAGACGCAAACTCAGCAGGAGCATCCTCCAGGTCCTCAGGCTTGGCGAGATATGGCCTGATCACTGCATGCGGGCAGGTAAACGCGCACTGGTTGCACTGTATGCAGTTCTCGGGAATCCATACAGGAACCGATACTGCAATGCCCCTCTTCTCATACTTGGTTGTCCCGGTCGGGAACGTCCCGTCAGGCGTGAACTTGCTTACAGGCAGGTCATCGCCCTTAAGCTCAGCCATCGGGCGGACGATGTCTGTAACAAACTCAGGCTCATCGACCTTCTTGGCTGGCTCATCGGCAGCGTTGGCCCACTCTTCCTTCGGGTAGTTGACCTCCTGGAGTGCCTCAGACGCCGCATCGACTGCTGCGTAGTTGAGATTGACGACCTTTTCCCCAGCCTTGCTGTACGCCGACTTAATCCCTTCCTTGATATAGCGGACTGCATCCTCCCATGGGATTACGTTTGCGATCTTGAAGAAGGCTGCCTGCATTACTGTGTTTATTCTGTGGCCCAGCCCTACGTCTTGAGCTATCTTGACTGCATCGATGTTGTAGAACTTCAGGTTCTTGGTTGCTATCGTTCTTCGGAGAGAGGCTGGGAGCTTCTCGTTCATCTCCTCTACAGTCCATCCGGAGTTGAGGAGGAAGATACCGTTGTCCTTTATTCCATCAAGCAAGTCGTACCTCGTCACATAAGACGGTTGATGGCAAGCAATCAAATCCGCCTCGTCGATGAGGTAGGTTGACTGAATCGGTGACTTGCCAAACCTCAGGTGCGAGATCGTCATTCCACCGGACTTCTTGGAGTCATAGACGAAGTAGCCTTGAGCGTACATGTCGGTATTGTCGCCGATGATCTTGATGGAGTTCTTGTTTGCACTGACGGTTCCGTCAGAGCCCATGCCAAAGAACTTACAGCTAAACGCCCCTTCAGGAGCAGTGACGATATTCTCCTTGATTTCAAGAGAGGTATTGGTCACATCATCGACTATTCCGACGGTGAAGTGGTTCTTTGGATTCTCACATGCGATGTTGTCAAACACGGCCTTGACCATCGACGGCGTAAACTCCTTGGAGCTCAGGCCGTAGCGGCCGCCTACGATCTTCGGAGCATCTGACTTGCCCGCAAACGCTGTGCAGATGTCCTCATACAGCGGCTCTCCTATAGAACCGGGTTCCTTGGTGCGGTCGAGAACTGCTATAGACTTCACAGTCGAAGGCAATACACTGAGGAAATGCTCAACTGAGAACGGGCGGTACAACCTGACCTTGACTGCACCGACCTTTTCGCCGCGTGCGACGAGGTAGTTGACAACCTCCTCAACTGTCTCGCATCCGGAGCCCATCAGTACAATGACCCGCTCGGCTTCCTTGTCGCCTACGTAGTCGAACAAGCTGTAATACCGACCGGTCAAATCGCCTACCTGCTTCATCACATCAAGGACTATTTCTGGAAGCTTGTCGTAGTATGGGTTGGCAGCTTCCCGTCCTTGGAAATAGATGTCTGGGTTTTGTGCAGTGCCCTTCATGATAGGCCTATCAGGGCTCAGCGCACGTGCCCGGAATCTGCTGATCGCCTCGTAGTCGACAAGCTTGGCGATATCCTCGTAGTCGATCACACTAATCTTCTGAATCTCATGGGAAGTCCGAAAACCGTCAAAAAAGTGCAGGAACGGAACGCTGGACTTGATCGCAGCCAAATGGGCCACTAGGCCAAGATCCATGACTTCCTGTACAGAAGCAGACGCCAGCATTGCAAAGCCGGTCTGGCGGGCAGCCATGACGTCAGAATGATCGCCAAATATCGACAATGCATGAGCGGCGATCGAACGGGCTGACACATGGAACACACCCGGGAGCAACTCACCGGATATCTTGTACATGTTGGGTATCATCAATAGCAGGCCCTGCGAAGCTGTAAAGGTACTTGTCAGGGCTCCAGCCGACAGAGAGCCGTGAACTGCACCTGCAGCTCCTGCCTCGGATTGCATCTCCGTCACACGAACTGTCTGCCCAAAGATGTTCTTCCTACCGCGTGCAGCCCACTCGTCGCAGACCTCTCCCATTACCGACGAAGGGGTAATCGGATAGATCGCGGCTACATCACTAAGTGCGTACGCAACGTGTGCCGCAGCCGTGTTGCCGTCCATCATCATCAGGGTCTGTTTCATTGTCCATCTCCTTCTTTCTTCGTAAATATGAGATGCCGTTTTGTTAAACAGCGAGCTATACTAGGCAATCACACCGCGGAGATCAGTCCAGGCCGTATGCATAAAAACTGTTACTCGCGGTCTGTCAGCCTGGACACCCAAATAACAGTATAACAAAAGGATGGGCAAGTGTCACCCTGTGGCTGGCAACAGAAAACCTCGCGGCAAAAACCGCGAGGCATATACCAAACAGACCTCAACCTTGTCGCCTGAGCTAAGGCTGCTAACCCTGGATCTTGGGATCCATAATATCTCTAAATGCATCGCCGATTAGGTTCCATGCCAGAACAAAGAGCACTATTGCAAGCCCGGGATAGACAACTGCATACCAGTACGCTAGCGGATTGTCGGGAGTGCCGAGTATCCAGTTTCGGGCGTAGCTAATCATCTGTCCCCAGTCCGCATAGCCCTCAGGGGCGCCAAATCCCAAGAAGCTCAAAGATGCAACTGAGACCACAATCGAGCCGATGTTCATCGATGCCTGTATGAGCGTAGGATAGATGGTATTTGGAATTATGTGACGCATGAGTATCTTTGCGTCACTGACCCCAGCCGCACGGGCAGCGGCAATGAACTCCTCCTCTTTCACCTGAAGGACGCTTCCGCGCATCAGCCGTGCATAACCTGCCCACCTAAAGACGATCATCGCTGCCATGACCTGAGTAAGGCCTCTGCCCCATATGGTGGTGACCACGATGGCTGCAATGAGAAACGGGAAGCTCATAAAGACGTCGGCTATGCGCATCACGATCTCATCAAACCGACCGCCGATATATCCAGAAACCGATCCCACAATGACCCCTATGAGGCATGTAGCTGCAGTCACGGTTATACCGACTCTAAACGCAGTCCGAGTGCCCCAAACGAGGCCATACAGGATATCATGTTGTTGGTGCGTCAACCCCAACGGATGCTCCGGCGACGGAGGCGACGGGGCTGCTCTCCATCCGTACCTCGGTATTCTATAAGGATCATCCTTGTATCTCTCAGGGGTCGGAGCTATGACAGGTGCGAATATCGCAACAAGAACAAAACCCAACAGGAGAACCAACCCCAGCAGAGATACAGGATTGCGAAGCAGTTTCTTGAATACCATAGCCATAGTCCTTACTCCAATCTAACCCGCGGATCGATCACGGCGTATAGAATATCGACTACGAGATTGCCCAACACCATGAGCAATCCAAAGAACAGCGTGGTGCCTAGAACCAGCGTGTAGTCGAGCTGCTGTGCGCCTTGAGCTATCAGCATTCCAACTCCTTTGAAGTCAAAGACCGTCTCGACGATGACCACACCGCCCAGCAACCCGATAACCATAGATCCGGCTACAGTTGCGACTGGAATCAATGCGTTTCTTCTTACGTGTCTCGTGACGACCTTTCTTTCAGGAAGCCCTTTTGCACGTGCTGTTCGCACATGATCCTTATTTAGGACATCAAGCATACTCGATCGAGTAATCCGCAGTATAAACGCCCACCAAAGATAGGCGAGTGTTATGACGGGCCCAACCAAATGCCTCAAAGCATCAAGAAACACTTGCCACTCACCGTTTAGTATTGCATCTATTGTGTTCATGCCCGTATAGCGGACAAACGAACTCGACATCACGATTTGGTCGGCCCATACTGACAGCCTTCCCGGCGGAAACCACCTTAGCGCTCCATAGAAATACATGAGGAACAACAAGCCAAAGACAAAATCAGGGAGTGACCACCCGACTATCGCAAATATGCGTATTCCGTGATCAAGCGGCTTGTTGTGATTCATCGCCGCTGTCTGGCCCAATATGACCCCGCCCATGATCACCGGTATCACAGCAAACAGAGCCAGCTCGATCGTAGCAGGCAAACGCTTTGTCAGCGCCTCCACAACGCTCATGTTTGCAGACTCCGACCAGCCCAGATCACCGCGAACGAGATTCTTCAGCCAATTCCAATAGCGGACGTAAAAGGGCTGATCAAGTCCGTATTTCGTTACCAGTGCGTCCAGGTTGCCCGCGTACCGCCGAAGCTCATCGGGATCCTTTACATGCGTAGCCAGCTGCTGATACGGCGAGAGAAAAGCCGTGGTCAAAAATACAAAAAAGGTCACAGCCACAAGCACTATAGGCAAAAACAGAAGCCGCCGAATGATGTAATTCAGCATGATCTAATCCCCCAATGGCCGTTCTATGCACCGGATAGCTCATGTTTCCGAACCCGGATGTCTAGTTCGGCCCGGGAGAGCCCTTAGCGGGCTCTCCCCGTATTGCTGCATACAGTTTCACCCAGAAGCAGCGTTAGTTGACTTCCTTCCAGACGGTGTAGAAATCGTAGTTGCAGCTGAATGCCGGGTTGAAGACGAAGCCTTTCACCCAGTCTCTGTGGACCCTGTGGTCTACTGCGTCATAGTAGAACAGACACGGTGCGAGGTCCTTCACCTTCTGCTGCAACTCTCTATAGATGGCCGCGCGCTCCTCAGGGTCTGTTGCCGAGATGCCAGCTTCGACCAAGGCATCGAAGTTCTCCTTTGCAAACTCCCTCATGCAGGGCTCGGCAAACGTTCCCTTTGAGTGCAAGAACGGAACATAGAAGTTGTGGATGTCCGGGAAGTCCATTGCCCAGCCCATGAAGAACGCAGGCAATGATCCGGTAGTGAGCTTGTCGAGGTAGGTCGCCCACTCCATACCCTGCACGTCGATCTGGAACTTCGGGTTGATAGATTCTATGACGTATTCCAGCATCTGAGCTGCGGTCATTCGCTGGGTGTTGCCGCTGTTGTAGAGCAGGGTCAGCTTGAAGCCCTTCTCCCAGAGCTCGCCGCCAAACGCCTTCTTGAACTCCTCTGCTGCAGCGTCCGGATCAAAGTCGTACCAAGGTATGTCCTTGTCGATGAATGGCAGAACCTGGTGAGCTGCGCCGTATGGCTTGAACCCTAGACCCATTGCGACATCCTCGATATAGGCAGCGTAATCAAACGCGTAGTTGAAGGCTCTGCGGACATGGACGTCTGCAAAGAAGTCACTGGGCACGCCGTTGCCATCCAGCTTGCCGCTGCCGACAATCGCCTCGTTGCCCTCAACAGGGAAGTTGAAGTTGAAGATCAGAACGCTGTTGGCTATCCTGGGCAGATTCTCCACTATCTCGACGCCCGGAATGCCCCTGACCTGATCCAGGAACTGAGCATTGACGACGACCGCGTCAGCTTCACCGGTCTTGAGCATGAGCTGACGAGTGCTGTCCTCGTCGATGTACTTGATGACAACTCTAGCGAGCTTTGCAGGTTCGCGCCAGTAGTCGTCAAACCTCTCGAGTATGATCTGACCAGTAGCCTTGTCCCAAGTTACCAGCTTAAACGGACCGCATCCGTTCTCCTTGTCATATGCTGCCAGGCTCTCCTTGGCATTCTGGTAGTACTTCGGCCAAGTGTCAGGCTGGCCATCCCATGCGCCATTTTCAATCATCCAGCTCTTGCACAAGATTGATCCCCAGCTGCCGCCTTTGGCAAGGATGTTCAAGAACGGCCCATACGGAGCTGCCAGCTTGAACACGACGTAGTTGCCGTCAACTTCGATTGCCGCGTCGACAGCCTCGTATACCTTGCGGACGATCTCAGCATCGAGGTCCTCGACGCTCTCAAACGAATCCGGTCCACCGAGTTTCGCCACCAGCTGAGCCAGACTGTGTACCCCAAACAGCGGCTCATAGAACATGAGCTGCGGGCCACCCATCGGATCTGCCAGCAGGTTTCTCTCAAATGTGTACTCGACGTCTTCCGGAGTCAAGACCTCACCGTTGTGAAACTTCACGCCCTCACGTATAGGGAACTTGACGATTGTGCCGTCCTCAGATATGAGCCCGTTCTCGACGCTCGGAACCTCTGTCGCGAGCATCGGGATTAGCACGTCCAGGCTACTCCCTTCGTAGGCGATGAGGTTGTCGTAAATCTGATGGATAATCTCACCACTGGCGGTGTCGTAGCACTCCGCAGGGTCAAGCGTGTCCGGCTGGCCGAACGTCACGAACACGAATGTGTCCGGATCAGTTGCAGCATATGCCGTGGCCGCGAAGACCACCATGACAGCGACTACGACAGCAAACAACTTAGTCTTCATACTGTCTCCTCCCTTAATGAATGCTGATCAAGTGCTTTATGCAGCAAGACCGAAGCGGGCGCCTGCCTTGCTAGGCTCCTTGCCTCAGGCTGACACCAGCCAGGTCCAGCTCCCTATATCTGTGGCAGCTGACATAGTGACTGCCAACCTCGTCTTTCTTGCCATCAACCCGTGTCAACTGAGGCGTCTCTCTCGAGCAGATGTCTGTGGCATACCTGCAGCGAGGGTGGAAATGACAGCCACTGGGCGGATTGGATGGACTCGGCACGTCGCCCTCCAAGATGATCTGCTCCATCTTGAAGTCCGGATCAGGAACAGGAATGGCAGAAAACAGGGCTTCCGTGTAGGGATGACGTGGGTTTTCAAACAGCGAATCCACATCGGCCATCTCCACAATCCTGCCAAGGTACATGACAGCCACTCTGTCGCTGATGTGCTGAACGACCGAAAGATCGTGAGCTATAAAGAGGTATGTCAACCCGTACCGTTCCTGGAGCTCTTCCAGCAGGTTGATCACTTGAGCCTGAATGGAAACATCGAGAGCAGAGACAGGTTCATCACATATGATCAAAGAAGGATTCAGCGCCAATGCCCGCGCTATCCCTATCCTCTGGCGTTGCCCGCCGCTAAACTCATGCGGGTATCTGTCCATATGAGACTTACTGAGGCCAACGGCTTCCATCAGTTCTTCTACGCGTGCGTACCTCTCTGCACGGTTTTTCATCCCTTGAGCTTCGAGAGGCTCAGCTATAATGTCTCGCACTCTCATGCGGGGACTGAGAGAAGAATACGGATCCTGGAATATGATCTGAATATCTTTGCGCAGACCCGCTATGGTTTTGCGGTCTACATTGATCCACTGCCCGTCGCGGTTAAACCTTATCGTTCCGGCTGTAGGCTCTTCAAGCTGCATTATGCAACGGCCTGTAGTGGTCTTGCCGCAACCGCTCTCTCCAACCAACCCGAAGGTCTCGCCGCGTTTGACGTAAAAATCCACACCGTCAACGGCCTTGACCCATCCAACAGGCCTCCTAAACACACCGCCAAGTATAGGGAAGTGCTTCTTTAGGCCTTTGACTTCAAGCAGAACGTCCTCGCGATCAACCTCATTCAATGGCTCGCCAGGTCGTTCGTCACCCGTAAAGCCGTTATCCTCAAACTGTTTATCAGCAGTCATCTTTCAACAAGCCCTCCCATCACTCATAGAGCCAGCAGCGAACTTCATGTCCTTGCGCAACTTCAACAAGCGGAGGCTCTTCGCTGCACACGGACATGGCTCTCGGACATCTCGGTCTGAAGCTACAGCCCTCCGGAATCTCGGTGATGTCCGGCACTGTGCCCTCGATTGGAATCAACTTGCTGCGCCTGGAGCCGAGTCTCGGTATGGAGTTCATCAGTCCGACTGTGTATGGATGAGCGGGCTCTTTGAAAATGGCCTCGACAGGGGCGCTTTCGACGATCTTCCCCATGTACATGACTGCCACATCATCGCACATCCTGCTGACAACCCCAAGATCGTGCGTAATCATAATGATCGACATGTGGAACTGATCCTGAAGCTTGATCATCAGATCAAGGATCTGCGCCTGTATGGTTACATCAAGTGCAGTTGTCGGTTCATCCGCAATAAGAAGGCTGGGGTTGCACGAGAGCGCCATGGCGATCATCGCTCGCTGCCTCATGCCTCCGCTCATTTGGTGGGGATACTCCTTTGCCCTCTGGGCCGGACTCGGAATTCCTACCTTGTCCAGCATGTCGATGGCCATGTCCCAAGCTTCTTTCCTTGTCACATCTTGATGCAGAAGAATAGCCTCAACAATCTGATAACCGACGCTGTACACAGGGTTCAGCGACGTCATGGGCTCCTGAAATATCATCGCTATCTCATTGCCCCGGATGTTCCTCATGACCGGGCCCTTAGGGTCAAGACGGGCGATGTCTATGGGGCCGGACTCACGCCTGTTGTACAGGATTCGTCCGGAGTGAATCCTTCCGCTGTGCTCGGGTACGAGCTGCATGATTGAGAGGGCTGTCACGCTCTTGCCGCAACCGCTCTCCCCGACCAATCCGAGCACCTTTTGCCTCTCTACCTCAAACGATACTCCGTCAACTGCGCGTACGGTACCCTGTTCGTATGAGAAGTACGTGCAGAGATCCTCAACCTTCAAAAGCGCAGACGGGCCCATCTCCATCTTAAGTCCATTCTGATCGAGCTGAACGGCGTTGTGACCGCCGTTCCTCCTAAGAACCCTAGCCAATGTGTCCAAGCCCATGATCTAGTACCTCCAACCCGTCTAAACCAAACCAGCGCCCTTGACGAATACTCTGTATTTCCTCTAGCCTTCGTGCAGACTCCAGAGCGGTCAAGCGGCCGCGATCGGCACCAGCGATCGCTCCCAGAATACAGATATGCACAAAGGATCTGACATCTCGTGATCAGATCCAATGACGAGGTGCAACTGCTTCCAACAATATACTTCCGAAATTATTTCGAATAGTATACTAGTGGTAGTCTAACACTAATAGCCCACACATGTCAAAGTTGTTTTTTACCTGTCCTGACGTGTGACCATCACAGCTTAATCCCAGCTCCGGGCATATATTCAGGATTGAGATAATCAGATGGGTCTGTGCTTATAAGCCTGACCACTTCCGCCATGCCTTCTCCGGTTTCACACACGATGAGGCGCGCACCTCCTCGGACTACCTCACGATACCGTTTGGGGTCCAATGCAGCGCTCGTCATTACTAGAGACTCGACTTCCTGGCCGTGGAGCGACTGCCAATCTGCGAACACAACTTCTGGAGGAATCACTGAATACAGCACAGCTGTTACTCCTTGTCCTTGCCGGTTTTTTCGCTAGACTCTATGAGCTCATGCAATTTGGCAAGTGCAGCGGACAACCCGCCCACCTCATCGATCAAGCCTACCTCGACAGCCTCTGCACCGACCATGACTGTACCTACATCCCGCACTAAGTCCCCTGTTCGAGTCATCAGCTCGCGGAACTTCTCTGCCTCGATTCGAGAATGTTTAGTGATAAAACGTATCACCCTGTCCTGCATTTTGTCCAGATACTCATAGGTCTGAGGCACGCCTATGACAAGGCCTGCGAGTCTTATGGGATGGATGGTCATTGTAGCAGTGGGGGCAATAAACGAGTAGTCTGCGCTGACTGCTATCGGAATGGCGATCGAATGGCCTCCTCCAAGAACTAGTGACACTACCGGCTTTGAGAGGGTCACCAACAGTTCTGCGATGGCCAGCCCTGCGTCAACGTCCCCTCCTACGGTGTTCAAGACGACGAGGACGCCCTTTATGCTCGGGTCCTGCTCTATTGCCACCAGCTGGGGAATGATGTGTTCGTACTTGCTTGTCTTGTTTTGAGGAGGGAGGACCAAGTGTCCCTCGATCTGCCCGATTATGGTCACGCAGTGGATCTCAGATCTGTGAGCTCCTAGAGGTGGCGTTTGGCCCATTTGTTTCACTGACTCCATGGTCGATTGGGCCGAGTAATCCCTGTTCTCCTCAACATTCTCTTTGCGCTCAGCATTGGATGCCCTGCTTCTGCCTGGATCTGCAGTGGCTCTCCTCCCGCCGATCTGCTCGGACAGAGCAGAATCCTTGCCTGATAGCAGCAACTGAGTGTGCATACTCTCCGGAGTCATGAAATCACCATCTTTCCATATATAAAAGGCGTACACAAATCAAACAGCCGTATGACTAGTATGCATTCAGCTCGCAGCTGCTATGCCACACATGCAAAGCCCAGCGCAGTACAGGGTTGTGAGTGGTTCTCTTAACGTCTCCACATATATAGGGTCCGGTGTACGTATATGGTCGAATGCAAACGACGAGAAAAAATCGCATCGTTTGTTAGATACCGCATACGAGTCGAGTGCACTATAGGTGCAGGTGCATCCAATATTTGGGGTAGGTGTCAGTCGCATCCACGGCCCATGTCCACACTTCACTTGACAATCAGCAGTCGGTTTGGTTCAATTACAGCGGGTGGACATCGTGGGCGGGTTGCTCCGCAGGTCTACCGAGTTTACGAGACCCACTCCGGGATAGAAAGGAGCCGCCATGTTCAGCAGGTAACCGACTTGTGGTACGCAGCCTCAAAAAGCGTCATCACTTAGGTCGAACCTGCAGTGGTTGGGCTCTCGTCTTTCATTGCGCTGTTTGGAGTGATTCACCGGGATAGGACCGCCTAGTCCAGTCCTATCCGATCACCCATAAGCTACGTGTGCGCTCAGGGCCACGGCAGGTTTGACCGCCGTGGCCTTTGCTTGTTTGCGAGACTATTTTGCGCTCACAGCCTTGGGGGTGGACGTCAATGCTATTGAGCTGTAACCGGATTCGGAAGCAATATGACGGGATCGAAATACTGAAAGGCATCGATCTCGATATCGCGTTTGGTGAAAGGATCGGTCTGGTCGGACCCAACGGGGCTGGCAAGACCACTCTCATGCAAGCCATTGCTCACGAGGTGTCGATTGACGATGGAGATATCACCTTCTGGCTGCCTCGAACGAAAATAGGATATCTGCGCCAGTCTGTCGGAGCCTCGCGTTTCTCTGAAGGATACCGCCTCATCACAGTGACCCGCAGACTCGAGTCGGGCAAGACCATAGTCGAACCGCCAGCCGCAGATACTGATGAGCTTCGTGAGCTGCTGAAGATCTCGAGTCAGTTAGGCATCGGGTATTTAGACGAGTGGAGTGCACAGCACATCAACGGCCTCAGTGGAGGAGAGCGAGCAAAGCTTGCACTGGCAAGGATCTGGTCGGCTCAGCCTGATCTCTTGTTGCTCGATGAGCCCACCAATCATATGGACCTCAACGGCATAGACTGGCTTATCGATCAGCTCAGACAGTACACAGGCGCGGTCCTTGTAATCTCACATGACCGATATTTTCTTGATCAGGTTGTATGCAGGATCGTAGAAATCGATGACGGCAAAGCTGAGAGCTACAGCGGCAACTACTCCTTCTATAGAGAAGAGAGGGCAAGAATTCGAGCAGCCCAGCTAAGACAGTATGAAGAAGCAAAGAGGCAGGAGAAACGCTTAGAAGAGGACGTTTTGCGCACCAAGCAATGGGCGGCCAAGGCTCACAGGGAGGCAGGCAAAAAGTCGGAGATAAGGTCGGCAAAGGTCGGCGACAGAGCCCGAGCAAAGCGGATCGATAGGCAGGCCAAAGCAAAGGTCAAGCGGCTCGAACGGCACAGGGCAAGAGCGCCGAGAAAACCAAAGGACGACCCGAATATTCGCTTTCAGATCAAGAGCGCAGAGAAACACGGCAGGCGAATGATCTACGCCAAGGGGATCTCCAAGGAGTACTCGGGCAGGGCCTTGTTTAGAGACAGTAGTTTCTACATCCTCAGAGGTGACAAAGTCGGATTGCTTGGCAAAAACGGCTGCGGCAAGACAACCCTCCTTAAAATCATCCTGGGAGAAGAAACTCCTGATGAGGGCGAGGTCTGGATCAGTCCATCTGCGTGCATCGGATACCTCGCTCAGGGAGATCCGCTGTCAGGCGCAGATGGATCGACGCTGGATGTTCTCGGCCTATCGAGTAGCGTGCTCGCGTCAAAGGCAAGGACCTTGCTCGCACAGATGGGTATCGGAGAGGATCTGGTTCATAAGCCCGTCAGCGTCCTCAGTGCGGGCGAAAGGACCAAAGTGGAGATAGCGAGACTGATCATCAACCAGGCAAACCTTCTCCTCCTCGACGAGCCAACCAATCACCTGGACATCTATGCTAGAGAGCAACTCGAAGCGGCGCTAGTCGCCTATGACGGAACCATAATCATGGCTTCTCACGACAGGCGCATGCTAGAGTCGGTCTGCAACCGAATCCTCGTATTCGAAGACGGGCAGATACGACCTATGAGAGAAGAGGCCGATCCACCCGACGTAGACATAGAGTGGTGCTTTAGCAGCGACGACATAGAGCTCGATCTGCCCTAGAACGCTACTACCAGTCCTCCCTGGTCACCATAGACAGTGGTTATTCCGGCTCCGTTAACAATGATCACGTCCTTGAACTTGAGCCTCTCCAAAATCAGGTCGCGGAGTTGCTCTGCCTTTTCTCTGCAGTTTACATGAGCGATTCCGCAGATCTTCTCCTCAAACTGCTCGCCTTTTTCTGCGATTATGTCCACGAGCCTTTGGAGTGCCCGCTTTGCTCCTCTCACCTTGTCCGCCAGCTCAATCGTGCCTTCGTCGGTTTTTGCCAGGATCAACCTCACGGAAAGGACAGAACTCAACTTGGCAACGATCTTGTTCAACCTTCCGGACTTAACAAGGTTGTCCAGAGACTCGAGTAGACAGTAGGTCTTCTGACTCTTGATGTAATCCGTGACCTTTTGGACTATTTCCGTTTCCCCGCAGTTCTTTCGGATGAGCTCTATAATCTTCAGATTCACCAGAGTCTGGCCTACAGATGCGGTCTTTGAGTCAAACACGTGGACGAACCGAGCAAGTTTGTCTTCTATAGCCATTCTCGCTGCAAGCATTGCGTTGGAGTATGAAGCACTGAGTCTCGAGGAGACCGTCACAGCGAAGACGCAGTCTTCGCCTGCGAACTCTCGCATGAAGTCTCCAGGCGAGGGGCTCGATGTCTTGGGACCCGCACCTGACTTCTTCATCTCATCCAACAGATCTTGTACATTGAGCGACTCGTCATCAACGAACTCCCGGTCACCGAGCAATATCGCCAAAGGCACTCGTTTGAACCGGCCACTGCTAACGAGTTCGTCAACAGGATCGCACGCGCTGTCTGTGACCAGCTTTATATGCTTCACACAGTTTCCTCCATTCAACTTCAGCTTGCTTAAGTTTATCAGATCAGAGATGGCAATACCAGACCATTTCAGTCAGTTTTTCATCAAGCACCTAGTTATCCGCCCTTCGATCTCAAGAGCGATAGGTTCCGCAAACGACTCTAGATACGCAACAAACGCATCAAGGTCATTAGCTACTACCATTGGGTTCCTGCCTTCCAAGAAGGCCGTAAAGCCATTGCCGCCGTAATACAGGAAGCTGTTAACGGCAACTGTATACACCTGCTCATCCCCAATCTGCGTGCCGTCTGATAGCGAAGCAGACACTATCCTATTGCCAATAGGCAAACTGTCGTCGTAGCAGTAGGTCATGCCTGACATTTGGAGAAACCTTACTTGGACTCCATCCTCCGTCTCCTGCCACTGCTGGTTGAGCGCGCTGAGGATCTGCTCACCGGTCATCTCGATCTTGACGATTTCATTGCCAAAAGGCAAGACAGCGTACAGTTGCCCCCATGTCAATATCCCGGGCTCCAAGTCCGAGCGCAGCCCGCCCGGGTTGACAAACGCAATCTGAGCTTTGGAGATCCACCTTTTCGAATCAGCAACCAGATTGCCGAGCACAGACTCACCCTGATCTCTGCCTTCCCTTCCAAGACGGGTAGCGGCAACTGCGACCGGACGGTTGACCAATGCCTCCACAAGCGGCCTGTATCGATCAATCAAGGCCTCTATCCTAGGATCCGGCGGCCTCATGTCCGACCACACGGTCACCAGCTCTGCAGTAGACGACACGACGTCTCCTGTCGCCCTATCGATCAGTAAGTCTATGTCTACAAAGGCAGTGCCGTTAGAATACGCCTGTGTGACCAGCTTCCCATCGATGTAGCCGACATAGCCCTGGTGAGTGTGTGCGCTGATTATGACGTCGACAGAATCGTCTATGCCATGGGCCAGCTTGGCTATGGGCCCAACGATCTCACCTGACGAACTCACATACCCGCCTTCGTGTGCGAGAACTACAATAGCCTCCACACCTCTGTCTCTGACGATCTCTGCATAGGTGTTTATCACTTCGACCGGGTCGATGACCTTGAGGCCTTGAATGCCTGCCGGCGTCACAGAGGCCGGCAACTCCTCTGTAATGACGCAGATAAATGCCACAGGGACTCCTTCGACCACTTTGACGACATACGGCGGGAAGACAGGGCCTCCGGTCTCAGCCGAGACTAGATTTGCGAGCCCGAGAGGAAACGAGCTGCCAGCGAAATAGCCCGAAACTTCATGAAACCCTCCATACTGAAGCCTGTACAGCTCGGCGATTCCCTCATCGAATTCATGGTTTCCCGGAACTCCCACATCAAATCCCATGAAACTCAACACTTCGATAGTAGGCTGATCCTGCAACAGTCCTGAGATCGGAGGGCTCGCGCCAATCATATCGCCTGCATGCACCCTGAGAGTGTTGACAGCATCGGCCTCCCGCTCGAGCATGTACGTTGCGAGGTACGCAACGCCGCCAACAGGCCTGCCGTCAAGATACTCAGTCTGTTCGATATGCCCGTGCAGATCGTTTATGGCGAGTATCTGCAGACAAACCAGGCCATCCTCAGCAAACGCCAAGCCCGCATCTCCGGGCACCAGCCACGAGACTACCAACGCGATCAAAAGGCAAACCGCACTTAGTAGTCTAGCCCGCTTTTTCATCTTCGCACCCCCCGTCGGCAATACTGTGGCACGAATCCGTCAGTATTGATATGACCCCAGAACCTTGAGAGAAATAACCTTTTCGCTGAGCCTGTCCAACGATTCCTTGAGTGCGGCATCTGTCACAGTCCCTTCTACGTCGATGAAAAACACGTAATCGCCGTAACCCTGGCGCGAAGGCCTTGACTCAATCCTTGTCAAGTTGATCTGTTTGGCTGCGAACACTCCAAGCAGCTCATACAGGCTTCCCGGCCTGTCGCGCTCTATTGCACAGACGATCGACGTCTTATACGGCAGTCCTGCCTCAACAAGCAGTGACTTCCGCTCGTTGTCCCCTTTCGATAAGACCAAAAACCGAGTCACATTGTTCTGCAAGTCCTGAATATCTCTAGCAACTATGTCCAGGCCGTAGATCGACGCACACTGCTCAGTGCCGATCGCAGCTAGCGGCAATGAGTTAACTGAGACGACCCTGGCTGCTTCTGCAGTGCTGGCTGTCTCGAACTGCTTGGCGTTCGGCAGGTGTTCCGAAAGGAACCTCCTGCACTGCGCCAGAGCCTGTGGGTGCGACAACACAGTCCCTACTGACGAGAGCTTGGTCCCGCGCTGCACCAAGAGGTGATGCCGGACAGACACAAGCACTTCTCGGATGATCTCTGCCGAAGAGTCATGGAAGAGGATGTCCCAGGTAGGGCTAACCGATCCTTCGTAGGAGTTCTCGGCAGGTACAACCGCGTAGTCTATCTCTCCTGCGTCAACTGCAGAAATGAGAGCTGCTATCCCTTTGTAGGGACTGTAATGCACGCTGTACTGCACGGGCTCCCCCGGCTTGGGTGAAACGCTTGAACCGACACTACGAGCTCCTTTTTCTAATAGTGTTCCGACTCTGCGGGCAGCTTCTTCGGAGAACGTGCCCATCGGTCCCAAGTACCCGATTTGTATGTTCATCTCAATTATCACCTCGCAGACAGCCGATATCTTTGACTCTGCTTTCATCATCAGAGAAACGCAATGCCTGATACTCACGCCTCAGTCTCCGAGCGAGGACTTCGAACTCGTCAGGTGTTAGAGACTGAGGGCCGTCGGAAAGCGCCTCGTTTGGACTCGGATGCACCTCTACCATCACACCGTCCGCACCCGTTGCAAGAGCAGCTCTCGATAAAGGCATAACGAGTTTCCATCGGCCTGTCGCGTGGCTTGGGTCGACAATCACTGGCAAATGGCTCAACTCCTTGGCAAGAGCCACCGCAGACAGATCCAGAGTATTGCGGGTGTATGTCTCGTGCGTTCTGATTCCTCGCTCGCACAAGATCACGTCGTGGTTTCCTTCTGACATGATGTACTCGGCAGCCAGCAGCCACTCCTCAATCGTCGCAGACAACCCACGCTTGAGTACAACCGGACGGTCGACTCGGCCAATCGCCTTTAGCAGTGCAAAATTCTGCATATTCCTGGCTCCTATCTGCAAGATGTCGCAGTAGTCCGCAACCATGCTGACGTCCTCAGGACTGACTACCTCTGTGACAACAGGCAGTCCCGTAGCTTCCCTCGCCTCTGCCAAGAGCTTCAGCCCACTCTCCTTTAGGCCCTGGAAGCTATATGGCGAGGTTCTAGGCTTGAACGCTCCTCCTCTCAAGATCGTGGCGCCGGCAGCTTTGACCCTGAGCGCCACCTCCAATAGCTGCTCTCTGCTCTCAACTGCACAAGGCCCGGCTATGAGCGTGAACGCTCCCCCACCTACGCGAGTTGCGCCCACTTCTACTACTGTGTCCTCTGGCCTAACCTCCCTCCCACACAGTTTGAAGGGCTGCAGGACGGGTGACACGTGTTCAACAAAAGGCATATAGCGCAAGTCTGCAAGCCGGTCTCGCCTGCCGTTGCCTATGGCTATTACCTGGCTCCTCCCGTTGCCGTCTATCACGTGAGGATCGAATCCGAGGCTGCTCAACATCTCCTTGACAGCTGCAATGGACTCCTCCGGGCAGCCGCTAGTCATAACGACCTTCACTGCTCACCTACTCCCTTCTTCTTGAGCATATGTGAGTTAGGCCCTACATGAGCTGCAACGCACTTCGATCAAGACGTACTTCCAACAACCAAAAAAGCCCTTCGTCCTAAGGACGAAGGGCCTAACCCTCCGCGGTACCACCTTGGTTGATCTACAACTCAAACGAGATCCGCTCGATAGAGTACGGGACATGCTCCACGAGAGTCGCCTTCGCAAGCTCTCCAGCGGACACATCCGATACCCCCTTCCCTGTAACGGAGGAAGCTGCCGTCGAGGCCTACTACTCAGCATCCCTGGCTGGGACGCCGGATTCAGCCTGAGACTCCGGAGCGAACTTCGGACTGGTTCATCGCATCGGGCTCCCACCCCGGCTGCTGCCGGCCCCGACTCTCTGGTGCGACTACACAGCCTACTTTGCTCCTTCATAGTCTGTGAACAAATATGGCAACAACTGAATTTAGAGTCATTCTACCACAGCAAGTGCATGCGGTCAACGGATGTGCTTGCGCTGATAATGCACCGGAGTCGTCCTCAGGATGCCCTCTACCCTTTGATCACCGCTATCGGACGCACAGTCCTGATCGGTTTGACCAAGTCACGCTCGTAGGCCAGCACTTCATCGATGTCCTTGTATGCTTCGATGAACTCATCGACCACAGCGTGGCTCTTGGGAGTGCCGAGCACGACGTCACGAGCCGACAGATCTCTCATCATTTGATCGACAGTAAACCTACGCTTGGCCTCGTTGCGGCTCATGACACGGCCTGCGCCATGAGATGCAGACTCAAAGGACTCTGGATTTCCGAGGCCCTCGACAAAGTAGCTCTTGCCGCCCATAGCTCCAGGGATAATGCCCTTTTCGCCTTTTTTTGCGCGAATCGCACCCTTCCTGTGGACGACCACTTCTTCACCGTAGTGTCTCTCGATCGACGCGTAGTTGTGATGACACTGCACTACCTGCCTCACATTTGCAGTGACCGAGGCGTGCTTGGACAGGCGTTCTTGAACGATCTCTGTCGCGATTTGCATCATCACAGACCTATTCTTCGCAGCAAACCGGAGTGCGAGGTCCATCCACTTGAGGTACATCCGGCCGAGCTCGTGTTCTGTTGGGAGATACGCCAACTGCCAGCTAGCCGGGACCTCGCTCTTCATTTGTTCGTTGAGTTTTTTCGCCAGGTTGTTAAACGTGTTTGCGACTTTGTAACCGAAGTTCCGGCTGCCGCTGTGAACCATGATCACGAGCTCGCCGGTTGACCCATCCTCCTGCAGTTCTATGAAGTGATTGCCACCGCCAAGGGTGCCACACTGATACGGGGCACTCTCCCACTCCTTGCACAACGACTTGATCTCGCACATATCGGCTGTCGGAGACATCTCCGGATCGATTGGCCGCTTCCTGTGTTCAAATCCCAGTGGGATTGCACGCATGATATCCCCTGTGAGAGCCTGAGCAAGCGTTCCGCTGCCTGTCTTGACTTCTCTCAGCAGCTTCGCAGGTGCATCGAGCACTGAGCCAATCAGGCCGCATCCGATGTCTACTCCGACTGCGTTCGGTATCACCGCACCCTTTGCAGCTATGACTCCTCCGATAGGCATTCCGTAGCCCTCGTGTACATCAGGCATGAGTGCGACATGGCTCACCAAAAACGGAAGCCTTGAAAGGTTTAGCGCCTGAGCCATAGCTCCCGACTCAATATCGTCAGCAGACTCCAACCAAGCCTTGATAGGTACTCTCTGGACGCTACGATCAAAGATGGTGATCATCTGCACGAACTCCTTTGTCTGTTGCTAGTTTCTCTACTCTAAGCTTATCACGAAGTGGCAAACCGACAAAGCCGGAAGCGTGTATTGGAAAGCCTTATCTTCGAGTTCCATGGGCGAATCAAGCTTCCTTATGTCGGGAGATCCACTGTCAAACGCCCAAACCTCAATATCGGCTATCTTGCGGTCAGTGGCGATCGTAAAGAACGAATCCGCCAAAGGCTCCTTCGTCTTGTTCAACGCAATAATGTGCACTTTCTGCACTCCGCTGCCTTCTTCTGTCTGATCCGCAGCACTCGTTGTTGCAGCGTACACAGATGTCTTGGCAACGTCTGAACTGGTCGCTTTCAAGCTCACATCGCCGAACGTCGACATGTTACCGTCGTAGTTGCGATAGATTCTATAGGCAGCAGCAACGTAGTCTACCTTCTGACTCACCTGCCAGAAGTTCGCGGCATATACTCCATACCTCCCAAAGATACCCAAGGTATCTGCCATTGCGATACCGCCAGAGATGTGGTCTTCGGCCCCATAAGAGAACTCTGTTATGGCGAGTTTGGTCCCCGGGTAGTACTTCTCTATGGACGCCAGGACCCGCGGCAGCAATGCTATAGCACCTTGGCGAGTAGTCCCGACACCTGGGATCTCCCTGGAGTGCGCTCTCCATTGGCTTATCCAGCTATCCTCCACGTACTCCAGGTCCCACAGCGAACGGGGCGCCTGCAAGCGCGCAGCGACGTTTTTTTCAGAAGTCGCATTGCTCTCAAATACGATCCGGTTGTCTCCGCGGGCTTCAGGATACCAATGCAGATCCAGCACATCCAGCAATCGCCTCCCTGCCGTCTCAGACGCCTTCCTCATCTCGTCGAGGTAGTAATCTATGAACCAGGAATAGCCCTTGCCAAGCTTAACGCGGTTCCAGTCGGGAGCATCCTGGAAGGTGTCAAACGCCGCAAACCCATAGAGCACAGGACCAAAGATTTCGGCATAGGGATCCACGTCTTTGACAGCAGACGCGAGCTCGATGGTTTTTTGGACTATCTCTTCACACGTCGTCTTGTGCGGATGTATGCGCGGATGCGTATGCGGCCACAGTGCGGGCTCGTTGTCTATCGAGTATCCCTTGACACCAGTCGGCGTCGATGCGTCTCCATACTTGGTGACAAGGAAGTTAACCAGCTCGTCCATGTAAACGTAGTCATCGAATCTGCTCGGTTTCAAGCTGAATGGTTCGCCTTTTCTAGACTTAACCTCCTTCCACCTCTTGGAAGGGGCTGTCTCGGCCTCACTGACAGGCCCTTGACGGTCAGCAGCGACGTACCCCGCAGCCTGGAGGGTCACTATAGTGTACGATGCGCCCATCTCCAACGACTTCTCGTGGAAGTCCATGAGGGCCTTCGCTGGCTCAACGCTCGAGGACAGATAGCCATCGCTAGAATGATACCAATCAGCGCCTGCATTGGACGCGTTTGTCTCCCAGTTGTAGCCCGTAAGTCTGTTGCCTCCGTATCGCTGCGACTCGATATTCTCCTGAGGCCCCAGGGTGTGGAAATTGGTGCCGTAGATATACGGGCTGATGCGGTGGCCCGGTTCCGTGGCGTCTACGAAGAACTGAACAGATGCGGACGCGATACGCGGCAGGGCAACGTCAACGATCAACAAGATAGCGGGCACAAATGCACAGGCCATCGCCAGGAGTGCAACGGTTCTCACAGTACTCACCCCCAACGGTTTCAAAGTCAGTTGTTCTTGCTTTCAAAGGATAACAGGGCGCCGCACCTCGCGGCGCCCTGCTGCAGTAGGTTGGGAACCACGACACTTGCCAAAGCAGCCTTACTGCTTGAACAGATCGTCGATCTGCGACTGGATCTGAGGATAGATCTCGTCGATGTACGCGGCTGCGCTCTTTTCGCCGTTGAACACGGGATCCAGCGGGATGGTGAGCGTGCCCTCCATGATGTCAAACTCACCCTCCCAGTTCTCGATTCCTTCCATCATGATCTGCGCGGACTTCTCATCCCTGACCCACCATGGAATCCACTGGTCAAACATAGTCATTTCATGCCATTCGGCGGACGGCGCTATGTAGTTGACCAAAGCGATCAGCTTCTCAGGCTCTTTCGCGTTAGCTGGCAAGTAGAACATACAGACTTTGTCCGTCGGGAACACGTATTTCGTTGCATTCGGACCCTTTGGCAGTGGGACTACTCCATAGTTCAGCTCTGTTCCCATGAGCGTCCAGAACTGCCAGCTGATCACGCCAGTCATTGCCCTAGTGCCCGCCAGGAACTCTCTGATATCCCAGGTGCCTTGAGAGACCTTGAGAAGGGTTCTCCAGCGGTACACAAGGTTGATAGCCTCG
The DNA here is from genome assembly GCA_900016865.1 of uncultured Clostridia bacterium. Taxonomy (GTDB): domain Bacteria; phylum Bacillota; class DTU014; order DTU014; family DTU014; genus DTU014. The sequence goes on from FIZI01000005.1 coordinate 100,079, forward strand.
AGTGCCTCGGGTTGGTTGAACGCGAACACAAACTGGCCATCAACGAGGTCGACAGTACGAGCGCCGTTTGGAATGAGCGTGAAGAGCGTCCTCATCTCGCCAATGCCGTACTGGTCGATCTCTCCGTCATTATCCGTGTCCTTGGTAGCCATCAACGCTATCTCCTCAACCTTGTCCCAAGTCCACTCGCCCTTATCATACAACTCGTAAGGATCCGGGAGACCGTCTCTCTCAAATATGTCCTTGTTGAACACCCAGAACACCATGTCGTTGAGCACTGGTATCCAGGAGTGGAACGCGTAAGTCTTGCCATCCATCTTGAGCTTGTTAATCCGCTCTATTATGCTCGGATCGAGATAGTCAAAATGGTCTGCCGGCAGCATCTCGTCCACAGCCAACACTGCATTGTTGCTGACGAGTTGCACGAAATGCGGATGCCCCATCATCCATACATCGTAATCAGAGTCACCGGACAGCAGCCTTGCCATCGCCATTTCAGTGTAGCTATCCCAGTCCACAACCTGCATCTCGAACTTGAAGTTGAACAGTTCCTCAGCTTCAGCCACAACATCGGCGTCGAGAGGGTTATTCGGATCGTAGTAGAGGAACGTAATAGTCTTTCCTCCGAAGTCGAGATTGTCATAGTCGTAAGCCATGCTGACACTCGCACACGCTACTATGACCGTCAAGACGATCATCAACGACAACCTTGCCTTCACTTCAACTTACCTCCTTCTTTGTTATGCCTTGCTTTCGCCCGAAGCTACTTCAAGATTCCACATCGATCAATAGCTACACCCTTTCTGATAACCACCTCCCGGCAAGACAGGCCTTCACCCAACTAGTCCAGTTCTCTCCACGCTCTCAATGAAGTATCTCTGCAGCACTATATACAGAGTGACCAGCGGCGCAATGAGTAGAAGACTCCCTGCGTTATTAAGCAAAGAACCATAAGCCCTCATGACATGCTCAGTTCCTGCAACCGTCAGATCTCGCGAATACTCACCGGTAAGCTGTGCCAGCGCATTTGGAAGCAAGTGTCTGTTTCCGGCGAATATGTTGACAAAGAAGTAGTCATTCCACTGCCAGACGAAGGCAAAAAGGAAGACGACGACCATAGCAGGCACGGCGCTTGGAAGCATCACGGAGAAAAACGTTCGGAAGACTCCCGCGCCGTCTATGTAAGCAGCCTCTTCAAGGTCCCTCGACATACCTCTAAAATACTGCCGCATGATATACACAAAGAGTCCGTTTTTCACACCAGTAGCAGTCGAAGCCATAAGCACCAGCGGCCAGTAAGTGCCCAAGAGATTTAGCTGCATTTCCTTAGCCAAACCGAAGAAATCGAAATAGCGATAGTTCAGATACAGAGGGATCATGATCATCTGAGGTGGAACCACCAGAGTGAACAGCACAGCCGCGAATAGAACCTCCCGGCCTCTCCAATCAAACCTCGCAAACCCGTATCCCACGACTGTGCAGCTTGCAAGCTGAAGCAGGCTCAGGCCCAAGGTAAGAGCGAGGGAGTTCACAAACGCAGACGGATATTTCATGTATTTGATCGCGTTTCTGTAGTTGTCCAAAGTGAAGTGCTTCGGTATCCAATGAACAGTCTTGTCGAATATGTCAATCTCAGCCATGAATGACGTAGCGATCTTCGCCAAGAGAGGAAACAAGATTGCATAAGAGACCCCGATCAACACCCCCAGGCGACCTAGACTTACCAGCAGGCCACCGAGATTGCGGGGGGTAAACAGTTTTTGCAGCCTCTCCAACGCTGCCTTAGCCGGAGTCTGTTGGAACCTTGCGCCTATGCTTCGTGTGTTCAGGTTATCACTCATGGTAGAACACCCACCTTGATACGATGCCAATTGTGATCAGCAAGACTGCAAAGGTGCCGAGGAAGTACAACACAGCCATAGCAGTGCTAACTCCATATCCCGGCGGTCCAAAAGCCGAAGAGCGTATCAGCTTGACCAGCTCGTTCTGAGGGTTGGCCAGTGAGTCAACGATGGTGTACACGATGTTTGTAAGTATCAGCGGACTCAGCATCGGAAAAGTGATATTCCAGAAGTTCTCCCATGAAGTCCCGCCCTCAACCTGAGCAGCCTCGTAAAGAGACGGCGGAATCGACTGAAGGCCCGCAAGGAAAACCAAGATTTGAACTCCGGAATTGCGTATAATAACTGGTGCCTGCTGGACCGCAGCCATTATGAACTCCAACATCCGTGCCGGCAATTTGAGCTTCATCAGAAACACTCCGAGTGTCTCCAGGCTCATGAATCCACTCACTGTCTCTTCGAGGTCCTGCAGCGACTCGATGAAGTAATTGTCCTGTTCGAGCTGAAGCACTATGCCGGATGCGAGGATCACCGGCAAGAAGTAGATGACCCGCGCAACAGTCCTGCCCTTGAAAGGTTGATTGAGCAGTATCGCAGAAAAGAAGGAGAAGGCCAATATGAGCGGGACGTTGACGATCATCATACCAGTGGTCTCCACCCACGTCCTCACGAACTCAGGCTGTACAAACAAGGCGTTCTTGTAGTTGCCCAGCCCCACAAACTCGAGAGTGTATCCTCCCGCTCCGATGTTCAGGCGGCTGAAGCTGAACACTATCGCTTGGACAAAGGGCCTCAGAAACAGGAGGATAAAGCCTATGGTGAACGGAAGCGTGAATACTATGCCGCTTAGCGCCTCTCTGTGGCCCTTTTTCAACCTAACAGCCATGCAAATCCTACTCCTCGAGTATGGTGTAGCCTCCGGCCCCAACCTTCAGGCCATCAGACTCAAACGGCGTTTCTCCGTAGTTGACAACTACCTTTGTACCCGACTCAAAAACAGTCATGTGAACTCCGGGCGCGAGGATCTGGTGGTCGACAATCAGCTCACCCGCGGTGTTGCCCAAGAGGCGATTCACTTGGTTGTAGAGACTCAAGACTAGGTCAAGAAGACCACTGAACCCGCAAGAGTAGTAGTGATCGAAGTCTGTATGCTTCACCACTGACGAGTCAGCGCAAAAGCTGACGCAATACAGCGACGCACCGGTCTCTAAGGTCCTCAGCCATGCTGCATCTCGATCCTGAGCCAGGTTCGCAGGCTCGCCTGCGTAATCTACATAGCCGCGAAGCACCATGTGGTAAAACGGAACGTCCTCATCAAGAATCGAAAACCTGCTCGAATGCATGGGAGCATTGAGTATGTGCCGCACGTGCGGTAACAAGTATTCAAACCCACCTGTCACCAGAACATCCCATTCTGCGCTCATCTTCCTAACATTGTCGACCACTACCTTCTGCGCGTCCGCCCTATCAACCAGATTGCGAGGATTGGGCCTGAAGTCTGAATTAAGCTGCTCGCCGATGTAACGAAGTGATATCCCAGGAACCCCCAAGGTCCGGAAATCGCCCAAGAATCGGTCTACCAGTCTGGACAGCGAAGAAGGAGACAGGACATAACTGTAGCGGTCGCCGTCCGGTTCGTAGAAGTTGGTTGCCCAATCCAGCCAGTAAACCTGTGCAACCTCTCGAGTCAAGAAACGTGCAGCGCTTCTCCTCACACTAAACCCTCTAGCACGCTCAGGGATGTTGAGAAATCCCACATCCGCAAACAGAGGCACGCCTCTAGCCTTGAGATAACTGCTCAGCTCTCTCAACTCGTTGACAGAACCCAGGCGCTTTTCGACCTTGACTCCAGCCGGATAGTCGTGCTCCAGCCCACCTGACAGCCATCCTGACAGCCTGATGCGCAGGTTGGAAACGCCTCCAGAAATCACGGCGTCGGCCATCTCGCGAGCCTGCGCAAACGTCGTCAGGGGCTCCACCACTTTGAGCGGTATGCCAAACACAGGACGCTCCCGGTGAATAGCACCTATGATCTCCAGATACAGCGCAAGATCCTGCGACTTCTCAAGCCTGCTCAGGTTGTACTTGTCAACCAGGTACCTCTGGTATCGCCTGGCCATCCCGGCGTAACTCGCCTCATCCCCGCTGAGAAAAAGGAATCTGATAACTACATCTTCCTGAAAGCTGCGCGCCTGATAAACGTTGAGGTAGTCCGCAGTCCCATACTCGTTCGCATACACAACGGCCCGTGCTACGGGCATGACGTTGAAGCGGGCACTTACGAAGTTGTACGAATTTGTCCTTCCGGCCACATCGGCCCTTATGCGTGCAAAGGCGTCGCCCTGTTCGATCACTGCCAAGTGGCCCCTGCTTTGAGTGGCCAAGCCGTACACGGGCAGACGGATCGGCTCATCGTAGCCTCGCCGCTCCATGCGCAGTGACAGCGACCGGTCTGTGCCGTATACAGGCTGCAGATAACTCTGCCTATCTGTCTTTCCATTGTTGAGGTAGATGATCGCACCCGAACCGTCTGGGACAAACATGTGTCCGGCCTCGCCTGGTCCGGCTGCTCCGAAGTAGGGGAGCACGTCGATCGAGTACACCCTGTAACTCACCGGACGGCCCTGATCGTCTGGAACATCAATCGGATACTTCAAGTCTGCAGCAGGCACCCTGACTACCAGGTCCCCGCCGTCAAGCACGTACTCGATCGCCGCTGCAAACACCACCTGGTTCGGTCTTGGTGAGTGGAGAGAGTACTCCGCATCGTCTGTTACGCGCTCCTCAGGTCCATACCCGATATCCTTGAGGATCTCTACAATCCGCGGAACCTCCCAGGACCTAAGCGGGCTTCTTCTAATGTACGTCGGCTGGCTCCTCAATGCAGCCAAATCCTCAGGTTGCACTTGATCGGATCGTTCGTAGTCTTCACGGTTCTCGTGAATCGAATTAACTATGTGGTTTACGATTCCCCGTTTGTCTGACGCGGTGCGGAGCGGGATGTCGCCGGATACAACCTGACTGTTGCCAAACAGCTTGATGAAGTCAAATGCCGCGGTGGTGGTCCAGGATCCCGACCCGTCGTACGGCTCTATTGAAATCAGGTAAAACTGCTTCCTGATAAACTCTCTATCACTTTCGTCTTCTATGCGGCCGAGCAACTCGTCAAATCTTGTCTGACTGATCATGACTGGTATATACGCCATGTCGTCCCATCGCTTTCCGAACTCATACTCGACTCTGACTCCGTCCTTGATGCTTTTGATGGTGACCTGCTCATGCGACACACTCTCTGAATACGAGTCAATGCTCTTTTGGATGTCATCCGGAGTGTAGTAGTGCAGTATCAACTGAGACTGCAGTTCGTTCATTGCCGTGCCGCGTGCTATTTTCTCAACTGTCCCTCTGTCCAAAGGATTGGTGGACCAGATGAGGTCGGTTTCCTTTTGCTGCACAACAACCTCAGCTGTCTGAGGATCGATGTACAGCGCGAGGTGCTGGTTCTCTGCAGCCAGCTGGAACCGTTCGTCAATCGCAGCGATCTCTGCAGATGCGCAGACGTACGCTGCCACAAGTGCTAACATGATCGTGCCAGTAACACATACCAACCGGCTCATGTATGTTTCTGCCTCCTCAACACCGATCCCGGCCCGCCGGGGCGAGCATCCATCACAATCAACCGACGCAAGAACACATTGGTTTCGTCTACCGGAACACCAGCTCTCTATAAATGCTGTGAACAAACACGTAGGCCTGGTTGAGCAGTGAGAAGAACAGGACAGCCAGGAACAACACAGCCGTCATACCTGCGATGATCAAAACGCATGTGAGCAACGTTTGGCCCGTATCGTATTCGTGCGTGACCATGGTCGCGATGAAAAGCAACAGCAAGCTCCAGAGCACACCTCCGACAATGAGCACTGCGATGAACGGCCCTTCTTCGAGAATGAGGAAGTTGCTGGCTATTGTCGCAGGCACCAGCGTCAAAACCAACGGAGTCAGTGCAAACGCAGACGCGACGTAAATCTCTTTGAACGTGCCTTTGCCCCCCATCAGTGTGGTCAACGCCCAGTTGACGACACACCACAGGAAAAACGGCACAAGGACGCTCAAAACCTCGACTGCGATATTGAGCTTTGTGAGATCTATGGGATTGAATATGAAACCAGTAAACTGTCGAGTAAGGACATACACAATGACCACAAGGCAAAGGATTATCGTAGCTGCAGGAACATTGCCGCGCCTTTCGTACTTCAAGTCCCAAAACGCATCGTTTGGGTGGACGATAAGAAACAGCGAGTACAGCAGACTCCTCAGAACCTTCTTGACTGTGAGCCGTTCACGGTGCCTAAACGTCAGCCCGTATCCTGGGGCGAAATCCACTGTCCTCAACCTCCTCCTCAGCGAGCCACCGATCCAGCCTGCTCCAAAGCTCATACTTAGCGCTCAAGTACACGGCAATGATGATTGCCAAAAACCCCATCACAAGTGCGCCAAAACGGTCTGCCATGACCTCTCGGCGGTAGAGAGCGTAGGCCTCCGAATACCCTATCCTGTCGTTGCCCAGCTTGAAGTAGTCCATCGCCTCGCGGAACCTGTCCTGCCCAAGGAGCGCTTGGCCAATCCCCTGGTAAGCGAGATCGCAATTGGCATCCATGCTGAGAACCTTTGACCACAGCTTTGTGGACTCATCGTACCTGCCCATGTAATAGCTCTCAATTGCAGATAGGATCGCGTTTGCATACTCAGTTGGCTCGAACACTTTGATCGAACGGGAACCGGCATCCAATATGATGATCTCCCGGCCGAGCGTATCGATTGCCACGGGGTTGCTAAAGGTATCAACATAGTCGCCAACGCCGCCAAATACATAGAGCAGGTTGCCTTGCCCGTCGTAGGTGAAAACGCGGCCGCGCTTGCCATCTAGCGCCGAATACACTCCAAAATCCTGCGCTGCTATATCGACAAAAATGGACGGTCCCCGTATCGAAGCACGCGTCCATTGCTCCGGGTACTTCACATCCCCAATCGGAGAGTGGAATCCCTGCCTTCTCAAAACGTCTTCACCGCTGGGATTTAGGCGCCGGATTGCGTCGTATCTTCCGGTATCTCCCGGAGGCACTACCGCGTATATGAATCCCATATCGTCAAGATCAATGCTGTTGAACTCAGTCGGCAAGAAGAGAGCCATGCGCTCCTCTTGCTGCTTAGTGGCTATTTTTCTCCAGATGTAGTCGATGATGCTTGGTCTGACCTCAGGCGCTCCTATGAAGCCTTTGAAACTGCCTGAGACGTCAAACTCCAACAGGCCTTCGTACTGATCGGTCGCCAACACGTATGTCCTGCCCGCCTGATCTACGACCACCTTTGCAGGCCTGTAAATGAAGCCTTCGGGTATCAGCCCCTCGATGTCTGTCTGTGGCTTGCCGATCTGCCGGACGAATCGGCCGTCCTGATCAAGCACTACGACTCTGCCGTCCCCCTGTGAAGTCACGTAGATGAGGCCTTCCTCAGTCACGTGCAGGCCCATTGGCCTGTTGAGCCTATCCGGCTTGCCCTCGTCTCCAAAGCTGTCGATGATGCGCGTTACTCGCCACTCCTCGTCCATACAGATGATCCTGTTGTTGCCCGTATCCAGCAGGAAGATCCCCAGCCCCTCGCGCACGAAGATGTCCATTGGGTCTTTGAACGGGCCAACCCCAAGGTCGTTGCCTGTGAATACTCGTTTGAGGACGTATGCCTGCGGACCTGGAACCGGCTCTCCCCAAAAATCGTAGTTGTAGTTCCTATACTGAATCGCCCCTACAGCTGCAGAACCCAGGGCTATGAAGGCAACGCACATCGCGATGGTGCAGGCAACTCGTGCTTTCAACCTAGTCTCCTCCAAGCATCGGTCATGTCGGCATCAGCCAAACAAGGCGCTCCGCATCTTTGACTCTCAGCTCTCAATCTAGTCCTGATGTGCTCATCGTCTCGATTATGTTGCTCTGGTTGTACACAAACACCACGACAGGGATGATGATCATGATCAGCCCGGCAGCAGCTCCGACGCCCGCCCTGGCAATGCCTCCGGCTGCTATCTGTGACAGGGCATAAGGCAGCGTCTTGAGAGCTTCCTTATAGATAAACCTTCCGCCTGTATCGCCCCAGAGCGATTGGAACGAGAGAATGATCAGAGTCAGCCAGGCCGGCCTGACCATTGGCATCACTACACTCCACCAGATCCTAAACTCCCCGGCTCCATCGATTCGCGCGGCTTCGAGCAGTTCATCCGGCACTTGGACCATGAACCTACTCATCAAAAAGAACCCCAGACTCATACCCCACGCAGGTATGATCATTGAGAAGTGGGTGTTGATCCATCCCAGCCTTGACATGATTATGTAGTTGGGTACAGCTGTCACCTGATAGGCGAACATCAGCGACAGCACGACCATTTCGGAAAACAGCCTTGACCCAGGAAACTCGTGCTTTGACACGGAATACGCACCCATCGATGCGATCATCACGTGCCCCGCAGTTCCGAGTCCAGTAATCAAGAGCGTGTTGGAGATGTATCTCGAAAACGGCACCCACGACTGGCCCATCAGCACAAAGAGGTCTCTGAAGTTGTCAAGGGTCGGGTTTCTGACAAAGAACTGCGGGGGAAACAAGAACAGCTCGTTTAGGGGCTTGAACGCATTGCATATCGCGTACACCAGAGGCAACGACATAAACGCGGCACAGATCGCCAAGACCGTGAATATTAGGACGTCGCCACCGGCAGACCTGTTAAGCCTCCTGTCTCGAAGCCGCAATGACACGAGATCCACCTCCACCCGCTAAGCTCTCAACCCATCTTTCTCAGGAGATACTGGATAGCACGCTGAGTTATGATCATAGTGACGAACAGCACAGTAGCTATGGCACTGGCATAACCCATCTCAAACCTGACGCTGCCGTAGTCTATGAGATGCGTCACAACGGTATGGGCAGCATAGTCAGTGCTCGGGAAGCCTGCTAAGGCAATCGTGTGCCCGGCAACAGTAAACGACTGAGTAATCGAGATGACCGCTCCAAACATCAGCTGAGGCTTCATCGACGGCAGAGTGATGAACCAGAGCTCCTGCCATCTGTTTTTTATTCCGTCAATGGCTCCGGCTTCGTACAGACTCTTGTCGATACTCTGCAGACCGGCAATAAAGACAAGGAAACTCGTACCAAGGCTTAGCCAGAGAACCACAAGAATGATCACTGCCATCATATACCTGGGATCCTGAAACCACTGGATTGGTTCTGTAATGATGCCAAATCTCATGAGAAAGCCATTGACAAGTCCGTATGAGTCTCCGCTGAAGATAATCGTCCAGATCAAAAACAGGTTTCCCGAGATGGACGGGGCGTAGAAGAGCAGTGTAAGAAATGCCCTAAGCTTCGGCCTCAACTCGTTGATCATCCAGGCAAAGAAGAGACATGCAAAATAGCTGAGCGGACCGGTAATGGCTGCAAAGACGAATGTATTCTTGACCGCGATCAGAAACACATCATCTGCGAGGAACAGGCGGATGTAATTGCCCCACCCGATCCATCTTGGCGGTTGAAGCATATTGTAGTGGGTGAAGCTCAGCAAGATGGACATGATGACAGGCAAGACCGTAAATACGAAGAATATCGTGGCAAACGGGGCAAGAAGCAGGTAGTTCGCCTTGTTCGCCTTGACCCGCCTCCACAAGTCTGTCAGTCTGCGGCGAATCGGTCCCCGTTGTATCTGTGCGGATCTCTTGAGTGCGCCGGCCATCGCTTCGTGTCACCTCCGGTCAATCTCAGCGCTGTCTTGCTGCCCCAATCGCCTGTACTGCACGCGGGCCTCATTGTGACGATGCAGCTTTGTACATCTCCAAGACCTTTTGAACGTCTGTCTCCAGGCCAAATTCCTGTCTCTTGATCTCGAGCTCTTCGTTCATGACCCTAACGTAGTCCAGCAGGGTCTTTCGTGCCTCTCTCTTCTGATAGACGACCTTCCTAAACGCGTTGTCCAAATGTCTGCCTGTCATGTAACCGCCGGGCACTTCGGGGACGCCTTTGACATATTGCCACTGTTCATCAAGCTTTCGGAGCTCCTCAACAGTCCACGGCAGGCTCCTCAACGCCTCTACATTGGCTGTAGCATATCGCGCTGCAGGCCCCATCAGGCTCTCCAGCTCTTTGCCATAGCGCACCTGTGTCTCTGTGCTCGTCCACCACTTCAGAAACTCCCACGCCGCTTGTTTGTCCTCTGTATGCGACAAAATAATGCATCCAGCACCGCCAAGCTCCGTGCTAGCCGGAACGGTGCGATCTATGGTCCCGTCTTCTCGACGAGTCCCTGGCACCAGGGTGAACTCCCATCTCCCCTTGATCTCAGGAGCAAATACCGAGAGAGTATTGTACAGTCCGTAATTGTCAATCAGGATCGGCATCTCTCCAATCCTAAACCGATTGGCCGCATCATACTGTAGAGGCAACTTGTACAATTCATAGAGATTGGTCCATAACCTAAATGCATCGACTGCCTCCTCCGAGTTGAGCGCAGACGCCACTCCGTCAGGGAGATAGAGCTCGCCGCCCCTCTGGTACAAGAAGATCATAAAGGTCAGCGCACCTCTGTGAACGGCCAGACTCCCCGCACCTGCGGTCGCCATGCCAATATCGTGAGCATTGAAGCTGCGCCTCAGTCTCTCATCGGACACAGGCAGACCGAAATCCATGTACTGTTTCTGCAATTCAGGAATCAGCTTGATCACATCGTCCCACGTCTGCGGAACTTCAAGGCCCAGCTCCTGGAAAATATCCTTTCTGTAGAACATCACCGGGAAATGCTGCTGCTCAGGCAGTGCGTAGACGCTGTCCCTGAATGTAAACGGAACCAAGGCACTCTCCATAAAGCGCTCGCGGACCTCATCGAAGTCGTCAAACTGCGTAAGGTCGACCACGGCGCCTCTGAGCGCTAGATTGATCGGATCCGAGGTCGCCACTCCAAGCGCCACGTCCGGGCCTCTCCCTGCAAGGGTTGCAGGCAAGAGCACACCCATGTTGACCAGCTCTAGGTTCACTGGAATACCCGTGAACGGCGTAAATGCGTCTTCGATCATGGTTTTTAGCTGTTGAGCCTGATCGCGGCCGGACGATATCCAAACCGTCAGCGGCTTGCGGCCGCCAAACTCCGGGTCTGACGGATCGTAAACATTTCCAACCTGCTCGTAGTCAAACACATAGGATCCGAAGTAAGCCTTGATTTCGTGCAGGACTAATTCCCAAACAGTCGGGGTGGCTCGGGGCAGTTGTGAATCTGGCGAGGCTACAACGATATAGTCAAGTTGCAGCGGCTGTTCGCTGGTCTGAAGTATCCAGGTGCCGAGGGCCCCTATGTTGTCGCGATACTCGGACAGCCGCCTCGGTATGGTGTCCGGTCTCTCCGCCATGTTGTTGAGCTGCCAGGCGAGCCGGTCGAGCACCGCTATGTGGTCGCCTCTCTGCCCGGTGTACTCCACGAGCTCTTTTGATAGGCCATAGATTACATCACTTTGGATCTTTAGGTTCTCTATGACCTTGGGCACTCGCTTGTCGAGCCTGTAGTCCCTCATAGGATCAGGAGCCGCTGAAGTGACCGCGAGTATGCTCCTGTACATCCTGTTGATCTCGTAGAGCGACTCCTCGGTCCGCCGGAGGATGTCCGCAAGATCGCCAAGGACTACCTCCAGCTTGAGCTCGTGCTTGCCCTTGGTCAAATAGAACAGGAACGGCTCTCCTATCTCCTCCATCCCGAGGACCTTCATGTCGTACATGGTGGTGAACTTAAACCTGACTGCATCGACCTCTTGAAACGGGACCTTCCCATCGATGTATAACCGCCTGTTGCTATACGTGCCCCTGCGGAGATTCTGTTTAGACTTGAGCGCGATCATATACAGGCCATCTTCGGGAACCTCGAACTCCCATGAAATCCACTGTCCAGGGCGTTGCCAGCTGTAGCCGCCTATCGAGTTGAGTCTGATCTCAACCGGATGGTACGGCTCGAGGCTCGGATCACCCTTGTCGTGAACAGGATAGAGGGTCTGTTCGGACTTGTATTTGGCGTCTTCGGCTTGGATCTTGAGGAAAAAATCCTGAGCTGGCCTATACCCTCTCTCGTCATACAACGAACTGATCTCTGCATAGGTGGGTGGCCTTTCGGCCTGAAGGAGCCTTATCTGGCCAAGAACCACGGGCTCCTTTTGAGAGACGAGCCTGATGCGGTTGATCCCTTGCTCGAAGTAGAAGAGATAAGGTTCCATGTAATAACCCATGTGATCCTTGAGCATCGCGGTCTGCCACATGGGTTCCTCGGCAAGTGCGGCTCTGATGTGGTTTCCTCTATTGTCTACCCGGATCTCGCCTGCGTCCTTCCACACCCTGGGAAAGGACAAATGCCTTGCTCCGAAAAACGGTATCTCACCGTTGATCTCAATCTGCCTCTGGATGTCACTGCCGTGGCCTTCAACCGGATAATAGGTGATCTCTATATTGTAGAGTCCGGCTTGCGGAACGTCGATCTCCCACTCTACATAGCCATATTCGTCCGTCCACAGGGACTCGCCCTGCATGCCCTCGAAGTCCTGCAGGACTTCAACGCGCATGTCCGAACTTACGTAGTCCGCCAAAGGAATAACGACTTCAAGAGCGGGCCTAGCTGCGGTGGAGTGCCGGGAGATGTACTGAGCGTACTCGATCTCGATCTCAAAGGCGGAATCCGCTCTTGTCTCGGATGCAATGCAAACAGCTGACAAGAGCAGGCACAGGACAACCCATGCGACTGCTGCACTACGCGTCAATCTAGTTTGACGGAAGAACGTCGTGGTCAATAGCTGCATCATCCAAACGGCTCCCCTCTACAAGTGAGCCCTGCGACGATTCCTTCTACGACTAAACTATAGATGATGCGCGGCTAAGAGGTGCGACTATGGCTCAGATACAGAATCTCTGACAACCAGCTCAACTGCAAGTGTGTGCTTCACCGGCTTGGTAAGGGTGCCTGTCATCAGCTCGATCAAGCGTTTGCCCGCCAAATAGCCCATTTCCCATTTGGGGTTTCTAATGGTAGTTAGAGGTGGAGTGACATGCCGTGCCATTTCAATGTCGTCGTATCCAGCAATTGACAGATCGTCCGGTACCGACAACCCGAGGCGCCGCGCGGCAGCTAGTGCACCGATGGCAAGCAAGTCAATAGCTGCAAAGATAGCTGTGGGACGCGGCTGGTTGGTGGTGAGTATGTCGGCTGCCATACGCTCGCCTTCCGGGATACCGAAGAACGAGTCGGCTATTCGCACTAAGTTGTCTTCGAATGCTATGCCCGCCTTCGCCAAGGAGTCCTTGTAACCCTGATAGCGTAGATCCAGCGATTTATGACTAAGTGGCCCACAAATGAAACCTATCCTCCGGTGGCCAAGCCCGATCAAGTAGTCGACCATCTCAACAGCACCAAGATAGTCCTCATTGACCACACAGTCCAATTTGTCCGCCCATAGGTCGTTGTCTACAGCCACAATGGGCACACCAACCCTAAGCAGTTGTAGAATGAACTCCCTCTTAATCTCATATCCGATGACGAGGAGGCCGCCCAATTGCCGCTTGTCATGGAGTGATTGTATGGACTTAAGATCCTGATCGCCCTGATCTGTCAAGGCTCGAATCAGTACATCGTGCTTGTTCTCGCGCAAACTCTGCTCTATCCCAGCCATGACCTCGCCATAAAAAGGTGTGGTCGTTAGCGACTTAAAAAACCTGTCACTAAAGACAATACCCACAGTCTTCCTGATATCCTGCTGTCTCCTGTACGCTCGCGGCTTGTAGTTCATCTCAGCAGCCGCTCGTAGGACCCTCTCCCTGGTATGCGGCGAGACTCGACCACTGTTGCTGAAGACCCTCGAAACCGTGGCTGTTGAAACACCGGCTCGCCGAGCCACGTCATCTATAGTGACGGACATTGCTATCTCCCTTGTACGTTCGATTTGCGACAGCCGTTACAAAACCAAGATCCATGTTTATCTGTTCGATACTGAGTGTAACATTCCTTCTTTCTTCATGAAAACTTTGCAGTGAATTTGCTGAAAAAACCGCTCCCTTGCATCAGCCCGTTCAATGCCAAACCCACGACCAGCGTAGCTATACCCGTAACAGAGAAGTTTCAGCAACTTCAGGGGGCACTAGGGATTCGAATCACCCTTTTCATCTCAGACCTTATAGCCTCAAGATCCGAAATAGATGAGTGATTGAGCGTCGGTTTCATGCCATACAACTTGTAAAACACCGGCATTATCTGAGGCTCCTCCACATAGCCAAGTGTCATCGCAGTCTCAATACAATAGACAAGATCAACAAACGCTTTATGTGCATCCTTGTCGATGTCGCCTTCTTCAAACCGAGTCTCTCGCCCGACCCTTCCGGTCAAGAGTCCTCTACCTGTCACACTGAACGCAATCGCAGCTGCACCATGCTGCTGACAGACAAATATCAATTGCCTGCTCGACTGCCTCGAGACGGCACTGAACTCCATCAAGACCGAGAAGACACTGCCCTTTGTCATATATTCAACGGCCTTGCTAAGCGGCAGGTGGCCAAGTCCGTAACTGCGGATCTTGCCCTGGGCGATCAGGTCATCGAGAGCCTCTACCGTCTCCTCCACTGGAGTGTCCGGATCGTCGAAATGCACACTGTAGATGTCAATCCAATCAGTCTTGAGCCGCCTCAAGCTATCTTCGCACGCCGCGTGCACATAACTGCGGGTCAGACTCGGTTTGATCCCTTCTCTAACTCCGACCTTCGTAGATATCAAGACCTTGTCGCGAAAAGGCCTCACTGCGTCACCAAGGACGGTCTCTGCATCACCGTAAGCCTCTGCTGTGTCAAAGAGATTGACTCCCAACTCGTATGCACGCTGCAACATGGAGACGACTTGATCGACGTCCTTGCGACCATAGGCCCCACTGAGCGAATAGCACCCCACTCCCACGGCCGAGAGCTCTACGCCGCGATGAACCCTGTAATCCATAGGTCACCTCCATCAGTCTTGTTCTGTTGCGTCGCTCCCGAGGCATAGATCCACTTTTGACCATATAGGGTAGTGTCAAAGCCGTCAAGACAAAAAAGCCGGGCAGGCTGTGATCATCCATCGGCCCACCCAGCTCCGACTTGACGGATATCTAGTCTACTCCGGCTTCGCCTTTCCGAAGACGATTTCTTCTATCAAATCAGGTCCAAGAAACGGGGCCAGGCCTGCTAAAGCCTCACGACTAATCGAACCATCCTTGATCTTGTCTAACGCCCTTTGCAGTGCATTCTTCCCAAGAAATGGGGCGAGATCTTCGAGGTGTTCTTCAGAGAGCTTACCTTCACCGATCAGATCCACCGCCCTCTCCACCAGCTCTCTACTGACGAACGGGGCTAACTCGACCAGGCAGTCCGGCTCTATCTCTCCTGCACACGCCCTCTCAAAGGCACGGTTCACGGTTTCCTTACTCAGGAAAGGAGCCAAGCCAGCAAGCTGCTGTACAGAAAGCTTGCCTTCGCTGACCAGGTGTACTGCCTTGTCGAGCATTTCTCTACTGACGAACGGAGCCAGCTCTATCAAGCAATCTGGATCAATCTCTCCTGCACACGCCTTCTCAAAGGCACGGTTCACGGTTTCCTTTCTCATAAATGGTGCCAACTGCAACAGGAGTTCGATGTCCAGCTCAACCGTCTCTCCTTCTGCGGCATCGCTGTGATCGGGTTGCTCCGGCGTGGAGCCACGAGGTGGCTCAGTGTGAAACGGCTCCTCAGGAGGCTGATCCGATGAGGGCTCCTGCTGAACACTCGGAGTCATTGGCGCGACAGTCTCAACCGGATCACGATGGATGGAATCAGGGCGACTATGTGAAGCTCTGGTTCCGCCACTGAGGATCTGTTCAATCGAGACACCAAACAGATCGGCTAGATCCATCAATGTCTGGATATCGGGCAATGCCAAACCATTCTCCCATTTGGATACTGCCTGGTGAGTTAGGTTTAGCCTGCTCGCCATCTCAGCCTGAGTTAGGTCAGCATCACGACGTAGTTGCGATATGTAGGCTCCTACTGCACGCGTATCGATCACGTGAGTCACTCCCTTCGCGGTCTCTGCGACGACTATCACGGAACGAGCGCCCATCCGTCAACCAAACACTACCACAACAACGACGAGTCTGCTACTAACCGATGGTTGAACCGGGTATACTCGCGGTTGAACTAGACCTAACTCCAAGCTCACTCATGCCTAGATAGCATGCGCTGAGCAAGTGAGTAGCCTTCGGGCAAACTCAATGTTCAACACATTCAACCGACGGTTGCAGAAGGCCCGCAATTCTGAGCTGCAAGCCACCGGAGCGGCCAGGCAAGGAAATCAACGTCTTATCTAGCAGGGAGTCCGGTTCCTGCTGCCGAAGGATTCCTCACAAGACTGTGCGCTGACTTTACTGTTGGGAGGAGACGCTAGTGGGCAAAATACCTGTCGCATTGCAATTGTACTCCGTGAGACGCGATCTGGCCTCTGATTTCGAAGGTACACTAAGGCAAGTCAAGGACATGGGCTATGAGGGAGTCGAGTTCGCCGGGTTGTTTGATCGCAGCGTCGAGAGAGTCAAGCAGCTCCTCGACGATCTTGGCCTGATCCCTGTATCTGCTCACGTGCCGTTCGAAGAAATGATGTCAGATCCGGACGGAGTGCTTGACTGCTATGCTGAACTCGGATGCAGCTATGTCGCCATACCTTACATGACAGAGGAGCACCGCCCTGGGGCACCGGGCTTCGGGGAAGTCATCGAATCCATCAAGAAGCTCGGACAAGTCGCGAGAGACAAGGGGCTGACGCTGCTCTATCACAACCACGACTTTGAATTCGTTAAGGTGAACGGCGTCTACGGCCTTGACCTGCTGTACAGCAGCGTTTCACCTGAACTGCTCCAGACGCAGATTGACACCTGCTGGGTCAATGTTGCAGGCGTGGATCCTGTGGAGTACATCAAGAATTACTCAGGGCGGGCTCCAGTGGTGCACCTAAAGGACTTCGTGATGAAGGGCAAAGAAAAGCCTGCTAAGATGTATCAGCTGATCGGAATGGAGTCCGATGACGATACTCAGTCAAGCGATGAGAGCTTCGGGTTCAGGCCGGTCGGCTACGGCGTCCAGGACATCCCGGCTATCCTAAAAGCAGCAGAAGATGCGGGTGCCAGATGGCTCGTCGTCGAGCAGGACGAACCTGGGCCTGGTAAGACCGCAATGGAATCTGTAAAAATGAGTATAGACTACCTGAGATCTCTGAAGTAGACTCGTGCATAGATATTAGCTAGGTACGCCGTTCGATGGGCATCAGTGCAGGTCAAGACGCAAGATTCGGCTATTCTGGGGCAGGTGCGAGCCTGCCCCTCGCAACATCTCCAACTAGGTAGCCGCAGGCTCGTCGCTTGCAAATCGCTGCTGATTTACCCAAAGTCTGTACGGGGTTCCTATGAAATCACAATAACTCTCTGCGCACATGCCATCCGTTCCCGCTTCGAGTGCCACTCAATACAGCATTTGGAATCCCGAAGTTTTCAAGAGCCGCCTCTGCCATAAGGACCATCTGAGTCTTCGACGATATGCCTGCAGCACGTGACACAAAATCCATACTCGGGGACGTACAAACGATTGAACGCCAGCCCATCGTCGATAATCCTGCTCCAAACCTGCAAACGAGGGATGCAGTCCCGCCGTACGGATGGCTGCCGACACTTTTGCAACCACCGGTTGCATCGTGGCTTTATCCTCCGACTTTCTACTTGTTCAACGCATACCGTCCACATCGGCCAACAGCCGGGAGCCGACTCTGGCGTAGTAGGAATCAAGTCCAACTCAACTACAAGTTACTAGAAAGCAGATGACATCTGTGGTAGAGTTTGGTTGAATGACTAATTCATACACGAGGCACGACCGAGAAATGCAGGCTGTCCTTGAGAGCATCACGAGAACCCACTGTCGGAACAGACGAGGTGATCTACCATGGGCACTGATGCCCCCGGCCGCAAAAAGAGCACCAACATGGAGGTGTTCAAGTGGGCTCTTGCCACAGGATGGAGCCTAAACAAAGCTGCCTTTGTTGTCTGATCGCTGATAGCCGTCTTAGGTGCGCTGCTGCCAGCCTTCGTCATATCCAATATCGGTCGAATAATCGACAAGATCTCCGGAGACATGAGTATAGGCACTGAGTTTCGTGATATACTGGCTCTCATAGTCATACTCGGGTCTCTGTATGTGCTTCAGAGTTCATACCACGTACTGACGGAGTTTTCTCACCGGAATCTTCTCAATCACTTCGCCCCGAAAATGCAGGAGAAGTTCATCCTCGCACTCGATGGAGTACCTGTCCGCAAGTTTGACGATCCACACTTCAACGACCTGACAAACAAGGTTCAGGGGACCGTGAACCGGATAACGTACTTCATCGTGCACCTCATTGGATTCGTGAGCGAGGTGTTTGGCACTGCCTCTGTCTTCTTCGTCGCAGCCCGCATCAGGTGGTATTTCCCCGTTATCGCTTTGGTGATGGTGGCCATACGGTTCGTAGTTGATCAGGCGGTCGGAAGACAGATCATAGACTCGTGGCACGAAATCATGCCTATCGAAAGGAAGAGATCATACTTCCACGGCCGTAGCTGCGCTCGAGACTTCGCTCGAGATATTAGGATGCTCCAACTCAGCGATATGCTCGCGACCCTAAGGGAGAAGTACTCTAGAGAGATTAGAGACAGGATATACCAAATCAACATGATGAGCAACAAGGGCTATTACGTCTCGCTGGCTCTAGACTCGACCTTCAATGCCTTCG
Organism: uncultured Clostridia bacterium; assembly: GCA_900016865.1. GTDB lineage: Bacteria > Bacillota > DTU014 > DTU014 > DTU014 > DTU014. Next base: position 118,793 of record FIZI01000005.1, read on the forward strand.
CGCTTATTTCGTCATTGATCATGATACACAAAGGGCAAATCACACTCGGCGAACTGACCATGATATGGCAGATAGTCCAGCAACTTGGCAGTAGACTCAACGGCCTGTCAAGCAGTTTCTTCGGAATGTACAGCTACATTGCAGATCTAGCCGTCCAGAAAGAGCTCCTAGACCTATGCGTATCTGATGAGAGACTGCCAACGATCGGTGCGCTTGATTCTGAATCCATGGTCAGGGATCTTCCTAGGAAGAGCGATTATGTTTTTGAGCTAAATGACATTCACTTCTCCTATCGCGAAGGTCACGAGGCGCTCAGGGGGATCACTCTGTCTATCCCGAGAGGGCAAGTAGTTGCGCTCTGCGGCGAGAACGGCGCAGGCAAGTCCACGCTGGTGAAGATAATGCTCGGCCTATACCCTCCGACTTCAGGAGAGATCAGGTTTGAAGGCTACAAGTACAGCGAGCTGGAAAGAGACTACCTCCTAAAGAGGATCGGCGTTGCGTTCCAAGAGTCGGTTCGCTATAACTACACGATTCGCGAAAACATCGGGTTTGGCAATATTGCCGAGCTGAACAACATCGACGCCATCAGAAAGGCTGCCGAAAAGGGAGGCGCAGCCGAGTTCATCAGAGATCTGGCCGGGGATAACTACGAGGCTAGACTAAGCCGTTATCTGTATCCCGACGGACTCGAGCTGTCCGGGGGACAGTGGCAACGCCTAGGCGTATCCCGAGCCCACATAGGAGACCGGGATGTCCTTATCATGGATGAGCCTGCGGCTCAGCTCGACCCGGTTGCTGAGTACGAACAGTTCAAAGCTGTCAGAGAAATGCTTCACGGCAGGACCGCGATCCTAGTCTCGCACAGAATCGGTTTCGCACGCCTTGCGGACAGGGTAATTGTCCTAAAGGACGGCAGGGTGGTCGAGGACGGTACACACGAACAACTCATGAGAGCAAGAGGTGAATATGCAGCTTTGTTCACCAGTCAGGCCAAGTGGTACAAGGACCTAACAGATGCCAGCAACGCGCCAGGCGAGGAGGCCATGTGAGATGACAAGCAGAGCCGACATGTTAAGACGAGAGATTAGTTTCTCTGAGACGATTGAGTCAGTCAAGCTCGGATTGAGGTATTTCCTAGGCGTCACCTCGGCCAGAGACCGCGCCTATGTGGCATTCGCATACCTTACTGGGGCAGTTCTGCCTGCAACGCTTGCTCTGTTGAACCGGTACGTCATTGATATAGCGTCAAGGCTAAGCACACCGGCAGACGATACATTGCTGTTCAAGGCCATTTGGATAGTGTTGGGCTACTTCTTAGGACTGACGTTCCTGGATTTCTTCCAACTTCATTCAAACCCCTTCTTCAGAAGGGCTTTCCTAGCGGCTACCGACAAGGTGGGAGAAGACATCGTAAGGAAATGCTGCACAATCAGGCTTGAGAGGTTTCAGGACACGCGGTTTTACGAGCACGTAGAGTTTCTGAGCGGCCGTGTAGGCGATGAGATGATGCAGATGATGTGGCGCATCATGAATGTCGTCATGGGCGTTCTCTCCAGTGTCGGTGTCTTGGCACTCATTGCAGGCACTGCGCCTGTGATCTGCCTCGTCATGGTTGCAGGCGTAATACCTTGTCTGTTGCTCTACAGGAAGCAGTCAAACATACAGTATGAGCAGGCTTACTGGGAGCTACCTAGCTACAGACTGGTCAGCAATGCCATAGGGATGTTTATCAGGAAGTACTACGTCAACGAGATGAGGTTCAATGGGCTGGGCAACATCATCTACAACAAGTGGAAAGATGCAATGAAGGAAGTGCTGCGGGAAAGACAGACACTCAATTTCTCCCTGTCATTCTACAACATGCTTGCCCTGCTATTCATGAACCTATCCGTGACCATCTCACTCGGAATCGTCGCATGGAACATCTTTACGGGCGTCGCATCAGTCGGAGTGTTTGCGATGATGGCTAGCGCTATCCATAGCTTCAACGAAAGCCTAAGGAGCATCTCGCGCGACCTCATATACATTGGGTATGGTGCGAAGTACGTCAAGGATTTCAACGACCTCATGAATCAAGAAAGCGAGGTCATGCTGGGAGAGCATGAGCCGGTTCCAGACAGTGTTGAGATCGAGTTCAAAGACGTTCACTTCAGGTATCCCGGAAGCGACCGAGACGCTATCGACGGCGTGAGCGTAAAGATCACCGCGGGTGAGAAAGTAGCCATCATTGGCGAGAACGGGTCAGGCAAGAGCACATTTGCTGCGCTGTTGACGGGACTGTTCGCACCGCAGAAAGGCGTTGTGATGTTTAACGGACAAGACATCATGAGCTGTCTCGGAACTGCCAGGAAATCAGTATCATGCGTGTTTCAGGAGTACGGCAAGTTTGAGCTGCCTGTGAAGGAGTTCATCCGAATCGGTGATCTCTACAGGGATGTGGACGACGAAGAGATCCAAGAGGTCGCATGTGCTGCAGGGGCTGATGGGTTTATCAAGAAGCTGCCGAATGGCTATGCCACTGATCTTGGCACCCTCGGTGAGATCGGGATCGACATCTCTGGAGGAGAGTGGCAGCGGCTGTTGCTCGCGCGTGCACTGATCAGAAAAGGCGCCAGGGTTATGGTCTTGGATGAGCCGACTGCTGCACTGGATCCGAAGGCCGAGGCAAGGCTCTACAGTGAGTTCAGCGAACTTACCGGCGACAGAACTACGATTCTCATCTCGCACAGACTCGGCATCACCCGCATAGTCGACCGAATCCTCGTGTTTGACAAAGGGCGCATAGTGGAGGACGGAAACCACGACGAGCTCATGAGGCGAAACGGGCTCTATGCGAAAATGTACAAGGTTCAAGCGCAATGGTACGCTTGAGCAAGGCCCGCACCTCCGGCCTGATCGAGACGGCGCCGAACGGCCCAATCAACAGGCAGAGCATGCTCTCTCAAAAACCTGGAGGAGTTCAGGCAGGAAAGACTCGAAAGTGGGATACTTGGCCCGTTTGCGTTCGTATCTCTTGAGCTCCTCAGCAAGCTCGCCTACATAGGTATACCCCTGACTATATTCCTTCTGGAGGGCCAAATCGCCGGGCCCTTCGCCCAGCTCACGATATGCCAGTCGTGTTGTCACAGCCCGAACCACGTGCTCGCTAATCCACTCGTGAACAAACACCGCCCAACTGACGTTAGGCGCCTCCTCGATGCGGGCCTTCACATCGGCCAACAGCACTGAGCAGGGTTCCATGACCAGGTCTAGATGGCGATCTATGAGGTGGTTAACGAACGAGTGCCCAAACTCATGCCAGACGATCCGGCGAAGCTCCTCTGTACCGCCAAACGTAGGCACGCCATCAGGCGCAACATCATATGGACCGGAGATGTTGTAAACGTCATAGCAGCCGGGACCGCGCTCGACTCGAGGGCCAAAGCCGCCGGGATGGTACAATGGCGCCAAGATGATCGTATAAGAAGCCTGGGACTGGCCGTAGTACGTCTCCAATTGATCAACGTAGTCGACCTGCGACACCGTCTCCTCATATCGATCCACCATAGTCTGATAAAACGGTTGCTGCTCTCGGTAGAACTCCACGAAGTTCGAGTCACGGGCAAAACGTCGAAGCAGCTCTATCCAATCGCTCAACGCGTCGGCGCCCCCTGCACGCTCCACAACAAAGGCGTCAATGGGCTGCAACACGGCGAGATCCGGTGGCTCACTGAGGAACAGCATGGCATGCGGAGGATGCCCAAACCAAAACCCTTGCTGATGCATCTGCTTGTGTCGGGCTACCGCGGGGTGGTCAGACCACGCGCTGAATCTGCGCTGCGCTGCCCGAAGATATGGCATATCAAGCCTAGTCAGCACTCGCTCACCGCTAGGCCCGCGACAGTCAGCTAGCAATTGCACGATCGCCAGCAACTCGATACATGAATCAACCACAACGCGCATCTTCATCTCCTCCTCGCAAAGCGCTTATCAGCTGTTTTTGTCTTAGGCTAGCTCGGCAAAATCAGGATCTGCCTCGTCCGTTTCCTCCTCGTCCAGAGGATGCGCGAGGTTTCTTGCTCAGTGGTCTGAAACTCCGGAGATGTCTACAGGGATCGAGACGACCTTCGATTCGCCCAGATCAAGGTAGACCTTTTCAAAGCCCTTAAGTAGCTTCTTGGGACGGTCCACAACCGACGCCTTCATCCCAACATACACCTGAACTACCTCTTCCCCTGCCATAACACCTGTATTTCTCAGTTCGACAGACACCTCAACTCGATCACCTACTCTCCTCACCTGCGGCTCACCGTATTCGAAGGTCGTGTACGATAGGCCAAACCCAAAAGGATACGCCGCCTCATGCCCGTTCTTCTCAAGCAACGTATACCCGTGATACAGGTCATAGGTGATCTCACTATCGGTGCTGCTGAAATACGGGAGATGGCTTTCGTCACGGGGAATGCTAAACGGCAGTTTGCCAGAGGGATTCACGTCGCCGAATAGGACACGAGCCAGTGCACTACCGCCTTCCATGCCCGCATACCAGCTGTACAGGATAGCTGGAACGTGGTCCTCCCACTCCCTCGTCATGATCATGCCGCCACAGACCAGTGCCACAACGGTGTTTGGATTGATCCTGCCTATACTCTTGATCAGCTCGATCTGAGCCGGTTTGGGTGAGAGGCTCTGCCTGTCGCCTCCGAGCTTCGAAGTCCTTATAGGAGAGTTCCTCATCTTGCGGCAGCAAGAACTCGCCTTCATCGTAGGCATCATTGCCGACAGCTATGATCACGCAGTCAGCCTGAGCAGCCTCTGCTGCTGCCTTGTCCAGTTCTTCCTGCTCTCGCAGCAGTGGTCTCCGTTGTAGCGATTGTACGCGCCCATCACTGACGCTGCGCCTGCATCCACCGCCTTCTTGAAGTGTGGCAAATACACCTCGCGCACTGTCCGCTCATCGGCCTTCACGTTTACAAAAAAGCGTGAGTTCTCTATGTTGTTGACTGCATAGTGCTTGACGCGTGCCATCATGTTATGCTCCTGCACGCCTTCTGTCAGGGCCTTGCCCATCTCGCCCACATGAAAAGGATCCTCTCCATAAGTCTCCTGGGAG
>FIZI01000006.1:0-148 GCA_900016865.1 uncultured Clostridia bacterium
ATTCTCCCGCCCAGTGCGGCGAGTATCAACACACTGCGGGCACCCATTGATACTGCCCGGTCGACTGCTATCTCCGTGTCAGTAGACTCCTTTGCCTCGGGGTATATCTCCAGTCCGGATGCAAGCCCGCCTGCATCCGACTTGGCAG
>FIZI01000006.1:212-568 GCA_900016865.1 uncultured Clostridia bacterium
TGTCTCTTCACTCATCCACGCGAGCACACGGTCGCGGAGTGATCGCAGCGCGCCTGCTCTGTCCCACTGTTCCGGTGAATCCTCTGCAGCAAGTGAGGCAAGCTCTCGAGGTTGCCTCACTAGACATCCGCCGCTGATAACTACGGCACGGTCAGCCTTTGCTATTGGTCCTTGTACCATGCTCACCTACCTGCAACCTCGTGCGTTCGACTGAACACAGTGTTTTCTAACTGTGAGTATACTATAGCGAGTTCGACAGCGCCAGGTCAGCACTGCGGTTGCCTGCACCGATTGCTTAGCCAGTATTGACATCAGATGGCGTTTGTGCCAGCATATTAGGTAAAATCGGTCAGGAT
>FIZI01000006.1:619-276426 GCA_900016865.1 uncultured Clostridia bacterium
CTATTGACGAATTGGAGAAGTCCGGGGCGATAGTCAAGTACCATGCTGTGATCAACTGGGAGAAGGTCGACAAGAACCTCGTTCAGGCACTGATCGATGTCAAGGTGTCGCCCCAGAGAGATGTAGGATTTGACCAGATAGCAGAGCGGATCTATCGCTTCCCAGAGGTGAAGAGCGTTTACCTCATGTCCGGAGCGTACGACCTGTCCGTGGCAGTCGAAGGGCGTAGTTTGAAGGAAGTTGCCGATTTTGTTGCTACCAAGCTGGCCACGATAGACCATGTCCTAAGTACCACGACTCACTTTATACTCCGCAAGTATAAAGAGGAGGGCGTGATCTTGGATGACAAATCAGAGGTCAAGAGGCTGGTCGTTTCACCATGAAGTTTGAAGGAACGAAGTATTTGTCCCAGACCGTGGCGAGCTTGCCTCCGTCAGGTATCAGGAAGTTCTTTGATGTAGCTTCTCAGATGGAGGGTGTCATCTCGTTAGGGGTAGGCGAACCGGATTTTGTGACGCCTTGGCATATCATCGAATCTTCGTATTATTCGGTCTCGAGAGGCCATACCAGCTATACCTCAAACTTGGGCCTTCTCGAGCTGCGTGAGGCGATTTCCGACCGCATTTATCAGAAATGCGGGCTTGAGTACAATCCGGTAGATGAGGTCCTGGTCACAACCGGGGTCAGTGAGGCGTTGGATCTTGCAGTAAGGGCGCTCGTGTCTCCGGGAGACGAGGTTATCATCATCGAACCGTGCTACGTGTCATACAAGGCATGCGTTCACCTTGCCGGAGGAGTGCCTGTAGTTGTCGACACATACGTAGAGAACGCGTTCAGGCCTGATCCTGCAGATATTGAACGGCGGATTACTGACAAGACAAAAGCCATCGTATTGTCGTATCCAAATAACCCTACAGGAGCGGTTGTTGACAGAGCGACTCTGGTCAAGATAGCTGAAATCGCAAAAAGTCACGACCTGATCGTGATATCGGATGAGATCTATGACGAACTGACGTACGATGGAACCCACACCTGCATTGCTTCGCTCCCCGGCATGAGAGAGCGGACTGTGCTGCTCAACGGATTCTCAAAGGCGTATGCCATGACGGGTTGGCGGATTGGGTATGTTGCAGGCAATAGAGACATAGTCGGAGCTATGATGAGAATACATCAATACACGATGCTTTGTGCTCCTGTAATGGGGCAAAAGGCCGCAATAGAGGCCCTGACTCGCGGCGAGGCTGAGATGAAACGGATGGTGTCGGAGTACAACCGCAGGCGACGCTATATTGTGAAACAGCTCAACAGCATAGGTTTGACCTGTTTTGAACCAAAAGGAGCATTCTACGCGTTTCCGTCGATACGGTCAACCGGACTGTCGTCTGAGGAGTTTTGCAATCGTCTGCTTATGGAGGAGCAGGTCGCGGTCGTTCCGGGTAGTGCCTTTGGAGCGGCAGGTGAGGGCTATGTGAGATGCTCCTATGCTGCGTCACTCGAAGAAATCGAAGAGGCCGTCAACCGCATGCAGAGGTTTGTCTCTCGCCATGCAGGCTGAACGGCCTCGGCGTTTCGCTTGGTGTGCATGACTTCGCCCGGCGATGCCGGGCGACTGACTAACCTCAGTCTCTCCTGCTAAAACCACCCAGCAGTGCGAGCATCCTAAGCAGCTGCAGAGCTGCCATGGCAGTCGCTGCTACGTAGGTAAGGGCAGCTGCGCCAAGGACATCCTTGGCTCCCGCGACCTCTCGCTGGCCAACGATGTACCCTCCATCGACCAGCATGGCGAGAGCGCGGTTGCTTGCGTTGTACTCCACAGGCAGAGTAACTAGGTGGAACAGCAGCGCAGCTGAGAAGAAAATAATGCCCAACCATGCCAGGTTGGTTGCACCAAACAAGAGACCTATGATGAACAGCGGCCAGGCCATCATAGAACCGATATTTGCGACCGGAACTAGGTTGTTGCGTATCTCCAGCGGAGCATAGCCTCTTGCGTGCTGAATGACGTGGCCAGACTCGTGGGCAGCGATAGCCAGTGCGGCTATTGAGGAGCTGCTGTATACGTTGCGCGAAAGCCGCATTACCTTGTGCCTGGGGTCGTAATGGTCAGTCAACACGCCATGGCCCATTTCGACAGAGACATCGGTGATGCCGTTGCGCCATAGCAGGTCGCGTGCCAGCTGAGCGCCGGTTATGCCGGAGGAGCTAAAATATCGGCTCCACTTGGCGTAGGCACCGCTCACCCTGCTCTGTGCCCACATTGCCAATATGAGCCCTGGCAATAGGAGCAAGTATGTTGGATCAAACCAGAACATAGAAGTCATCCTCCTTAGCCATCCCGTCCTCTTCAATTGTACGTATGGTTTTTGTGATCGTCAAGGTGTATACTAAAGAGTCAGCAGCAAAGCGGCGGTATGGCAAAGAACGCGTTGGAGGAATCGTGTCTGCAGAGGAGAAATATACTGAGGATGAAACCGGAGGCGTGTTTGTCCCCTAGATCTGGAGGAGGTTCATCATGAGCAAGAAGATGAGCACTGAGTATGGTCAGATATGTATCTCTGACGACGTAATCGCGATAATATCGGGCATCGCTGCCTCTGAGTGCTATGGCTTGGTTGGTATGGCCTCCAGAAACCTCCAAGACGGCATTTCTGAGCTGGTTGGAATGGACAACCTGCAGAAAGGCGTGGAGGTCCAGCTAGACGGAGACGAAGTGCGCATCATCCTCCATATCATCGTGGAATATGGTACTCGAATCACCGAGGTGGCCCACAACGTGATGGGGAAGGTCAAGTACGTCATTGAGAGCATGACAGGACTTAGGGTCATGGGTGTCGACATCGTAGTCCAGGGAGTCAGAGTCGCTTCACCCCGGGATGAGGCTGGGCGCGGTGCCTGACCAACTCGTTGACTGCCGATAGTCTGAACCCTGTCGGAGCCTGACGGGTATCGAGTAGTGTTGCGCACGCGGGCTCCTTATTGGGTCAGGCGGAGGGTTCTCGAGCCGTGGACACGTGTGTTGCTTGTGAGGAATGGGGGTACTGTCGTTGAAGCTACAATACATGGACGGGAATGACTTCAGGAAAGCACTTGTCGCAGGAGCCCAGACATTGGGCGAAAACAAGGAATTGGTCAACTCCCTCAACGTCTTCCCCGTTCCAGATGGAGATACAGGTACTAACATGTACCTCACCGTGTTGTCAGCGGTGAAGGAAAGCGAGAAGGTCGGAGAGAGCAGGATCGGCAAGGTTGCCGCAGCAGCCTCGATGGGTTCTCTGATGGGAGCGAGGGGCAACTCCGGAGTGATCTTCTCACAAATACTAAGAGGGTTTAGCAGGTATGTAGAGCCTTATGATAGAGTTGATGGAGCTCAGTTGGCCAAAGCACTAGAGCGGGCCGCTCAGACCGCGTATCAGGCGGTCTTGAAGCCGGTCGAGGGAACAATGCTCACAGTAGCCCGAGAGCTAGCCAAGGCAGCGCTCGATGCCGCCAAGCGCGGCGACGACATAGTGAGTGTTTTGGATTCTGCAATTGAGCATGCTCAGGAAGTTCTTGACAGGACTCCCGAGATGCTCCCGACTCTGAAAGAAGCCGGAGTTGTGGACGCAGGCGGCAAAGGATTGCTGCTGTTTATAATCGGACTCAGAAGAGGGCTTCTCGATGAAGGTATATACGTAGAGGCGGTACAGCCTGCTACCGCAGCCGCGGTTGGCAGCTCGATTCCTGGTATTGACCAGAGTGTAGTCGGGTTGGGATTGGAGGATGAACACCCTGAGACCCTCGCCGAGCTCGAGTTCGGCTACTGCACAGAGTTCATTCTCAAGGGCCAAGGCCTGTCAACCGACCAGATCAGAAAAGACCTGCAAGGCTTTGGCGATTGTCTCTTGGTTGTTGGGACAGATGAAGTGGTTAAGATACACATTCATACAGCCAACCCGGGCATTATACTGGACTATGGCGTTAAATTAGGCCAACTCAGTGCCATAGACATTAACAATATGGATGAACAGAAGGAGGAGTTTCGCCGCGGCGGCCATGCTCAAGACGAGGTTGTCCAGGCTGACGCGGGTCCCACTCGCGAGGTAGGTATTGTGGCTGTGGCTGTCGGCGAAGGCATAGAGGAAATATTCAAGAGCCTCAATGTTGACGAGGTCGTCAGGGGCGGCCAGACAATGAACCCTAGCGCCGAGGACTTGGCGAGCGCAGTGCGCAGGACTCGAGCAGCCAAAGTGCTGGTACTCCCCAACAACGGCAACGTGGTTCTAACAGCTCGTCAGGTACAGGAGCTTGTGGATGCCGAGCTAGAGGTCGTGCCGACAGAGACCATCCCTCAAGGCATAGCTGCTCTTATTGCTTATGATCCTGACGCATCGATCGAAGACAATGCCAAGGCGATGGCCTCGGCAGCCAAGAGGGTCAAGACAGGCGAGGTGACTTACGCTGTCAGGGACTCGTCGCACAACGGCGTTGAAGTTTCTGAGCGCGATTTCATAGGCATCGCAGGCGGAGAACTGCGAGTGGCCGGCAAGCAGTGCGCTGAAGTTGTTCGGAGCCTCGTAACTGATATGGTGCAGCCCGATGACGAGCTGATCACCTTGTTCTATGGTGAGGACGTTTCTGAGAGCGAGGCCTCCCGCCTGGCTGAGCAGATCGCAGAGGACCATCCTACTTGCGAGGTCGAGCTGCAGTACGGAGGGCAACCCTTGTACTACTACATTATAATGGTCGAATAGACTGGATCGTGCGTTGCAAGATGTCCCCAGATACGGGTTATTGCTGCCCAAGCTTGGATGTTAGGAGGCAGAACTGTGAGTAGAGTCAGAATCGTGACAGATAGCACCTGTGACCTCCCAGCTGAGGTTCGCAGGGATCTTGCAGTAGAGATGGTTCCTCTGAAAGTTCATTTTGGCGAAGAGGTTTATCTCGATCAGGTCACCATTAGCCCTGAGGAGTTCTACCGCAAGCTTGAGGCGTCTTCGGTGATGCCCACAACATCGCAACCTTCTCCTATGGATTTTGTCAATGTCTACGAGCAGCTGGCAGCGGATCCCGAGACTGAGTCCATAGTGTCTATTCACCTGTCTTCAGACATGAGCGGTACCTACCAGTCTGCGGTGATGGCGGGTCAGATGGTAAAGGACAAGGGAATCGACGTTGCTGTTGTTGACTCACGGATGGCTTCGACCATGATTGGAGCACAGGTCGTCGCAGCTGCAAGAATGGCTCTCGCAGGCTGCTCCAAACAAGAGATCTTGCAAATGCTCGAGCTGGCAAAGACAGAGGTAAGAGTGGTGTTCATCGTCGACACACTCGAGTACCTGCGGAGAAATGGACGGATAGGCAGGGCTGCGAGTCTCATAGGCGGATTGCTCAAGATCAAGCCTGTCCTTACGGTCGCAGATGGAGTAGTGACTCCTCTGGAGAAGTTGAGAGGGAGCTCTCGCGTCCTTCCGCGCATGATTGAGCTCGTATCTGAGAACGCCGCGAGTGGCGATCCGCAGGTCGTGTATATCTTGAATGCCAATTGCCCGGACAGAGCAAAGGAACTCGAGTCCATGCTCACCGAGGCCATTTCTATCGAAAGCTTGATGCACACCTCCATAGGGGCAGTGATAGGTACACATGCCGGACCGGGCACGCTGGCAGTGGTCTGGCATGGGACTAACCTGTGGCCAAAATGAGACGAAGAGAACTATCAGGTCGGATGAAACTCTCACCGGAGAGTTCTGTCCAGTACATAAAGGGGGTTGGCCCAGCGCGTGCACGGCTGCTAGCTAAGGTCGGAGTGCACACTGTGGAGGACCTCCTTTTCCTATTCCCCAGAAGGTACGAGGACTATTCGGCGACCAAGAACATAGCGGACTTGGACGACGGCGAAAGCGCGACCGTCGTAGCTACGGTCGTGTCGGTCCAGGTCGTGCATTCTCGCAGCAACAGACTGCTCTCTGTGGTCTTGGTGAGAGCCTCCGATCTCACCGGGATACTTGAGGCCAAGTGGTTCTACACCTCACGAGACAAGCAGTGGATTGAAAGATTTGCAAGTAGGTTTGTCGAGGGCTCCAAGTATATGTTTTCCGGCACAATCAAGCGGGAAGGCCAGCGGGTTTCAATGCTGAGGCCGACTTACGAAGAGGCTGAAGGAGATGCCGACTCCTCTGGAAAGATAATCCCGGTGTATCCTTTGACCGAGGGGCTAACTCAACAACACCTGAGGCGTTTCATAGACAACGCCATTGAGGCAGGCTATCTAGACGGTCTACCGGATCCGATAGGTCAAGAGTTGCTTGACAAATACTCGCTTCCCACTAAAGCAGAGGCTCTTCGTGAGATTCATCAGCCCTCAGATCCCACACGGATAAAGAGAGCGTTTCGGAGGATCGCATTCGAAGAGTTCCTTTTGCTGCAGGTAGGCATTGCCTTAAAGAGACGAGTGAGAATCGAGGCGCAGGGAATCGCTCATGCGCAGGATGGGCCGTTGGTCAGATCTTTCCTTGAGTCTCTGCCCTTCAACCTGACTGCAGCGCAGAAGCGGGTCATTGACGAGATTAGGGCGGATATGGAGTCTACGCGGCCCATGAATCGCCTGATACAGGGAGACGTCGGCTCCGGAAAGACCGTGGTGGCTGCGTATGCTCTGATCAAGGCGATACAGTCCGGATACCAGGGCGCGTTAATGGCTCCAACAGAGGTGTTGGCAAACCAGCATTTCAACACACTCAAGTCGTTTTTCACTCCGCTCGGACTGGTTGTCAGAGAGCTGCGGGGCGGAACTCCCAAGTCAGAGAGAGAGGAGACCTACGAGGGGCTTAGAACAGGCGAGGTCTCAGTAGTAGTCGGGACTCATGCACTGATTCAGGAGAGAGTCGAATTCGGCAGGCTTGGCTTGGTCATAACAGATGAACAACACAGGTTCGGTGTCGAGCAGCGGGCATTCCTCCAGCAAAAGGGAGAAAGAGCTGATGTCCTGGTGATGACCGCGACCCCGATACCGCGCACTCTCGCAATGACTCTGTACGGAGACCTCGATGTATCCGTCATCGACGAGCTTCCACCGGGCCGGAAGCCGGTAATAACTCGGTGGATAAGAGCCTCGAGTAGACGCCGGGCGTATGAGTTCCTCCGAAAGGAGGTTGCTCGCGGTGGACAGGCCTATGTAATCTGCCCCTTGGTTGAGGACTCAGAACTAATGGATCTCAGATCTGTTGTATCTGAAGCGGAGCAGCTCGAGAAAACCTATCTGGCCGGGCTGCGTATAGGAACTCTGCACGGCCGCATGCCTTCATCCCGAAAGGAGGAAATCATAGCAGCATTTGCATCAGGTGACCTAGATGTTCTCGTGTCGACGACAGTGGTAGAGGTGGGCGTCGACGTTCCGAATGCTTCTGTCATGATAATCGAAAACGCAGAAAGGTTTGGGCTTTCGCAGCTGCATCAGCTGCGGGGCAGGGTAGGCAGAAGCAGCAGGCAGAGCTATTGCATTCTCGTCTCGAACGCGAGCTCGAGCGAGACCAAAGCGCGGCTCGAAGTTATGACCAGGACCAACGACGGTTTCGAGATCGCTGAGGAAGATTTGCGGCTCAGGGGGCCCGGTGAGATTTTTGGGACTCGTCAGCACGGGCTTCCCGATACAAGGATAGGTAATATCCTTAGGTTCATGGGTGTCATGAAGGTGGCTCGGGAGGAGGCGTTTCTCATCGCAGAGAGGGATCCGCAGTTGATACATGACGACCACAAGGTACTCAGGATGGAGCTGAACAGGCGTTTTGCAGATTGGCTGGATCTCTCGACTGTCGGCTGATTGTCCGTAGCAAAAAGGGAGATGGCGGTCGGCCTGATCGCCATCTCATGGGAGAGGAGAAACCGGAGGAAGAGCTTGCGGGGGAGTGTTTGCTTGAGTCCCTCACAGAACGCTGTCGTACCACAGTCTTATTATATGACCGATCGAGGCATATATACGCAGGCAGCGGCTTGATTGCATCCCATTTCGTGCATAGATCAGCGGTGGTAATCATGAGAGTGATCGCTGGATCAGCCAAAGGCAGAGTCTTGGCTGTCCCCAAGGGAGGGCCGATTCGCCCAACAGCTCAATATGTGAAGGAAGCGATATTCAGCATTCTGGCTGCCAAGGTAGATAAAGCAGTGGTCCTGGATCTATTCGCAGGCTCCGGCAGTCTTGGAATCGAGGCCTTGAGCAGGGGCGCAGCAGAGTGTGTTCTGGTGGACAATGACCAGAGATGTGTTCGGACCATAAAGAGGAATCTAGAGTTTACACAGTTGTCGGATCGTGCACGGGTATATAGAATGAATGTATACAAGGCGGTTGATGCGCTGAACGCAGAGGGACGGCAGTTTGACATAGTCTTTGCCGACCCGCCTTACGAGGGCGGGCATGAGCAGCTGCTTCTAGCTCGTCTCAGCGAGCTGCGCATTCTGAGGCCTTCGGCTACTGTAGTGCTAGAGCATAGCTGTAGGACAGAGACTCCGGTTCGGCAAGGCTGCCTAGCGAGAGAGAGCCTTAGGACGTATGGAGATACTCATGTCAGTCTTTATGTGTGTATGGTGGAGGGACAAGAGTGAGTAAACGAATCGCAGTCTGCCCGGGGAGCTTTGACCCGGTCACTAACGGTCACTTGGACATCATTGAAAGAGCTTCCGCAGTCTTTGACAAGATCATAGTCGGCGTCCTAAACAACCCTGAAAAAAAGGCGCTTTTTACGATAGATGAGCGCGTTGAGATGCTCGAGGAATGCGTGTCTCATCTGGACAACGTTTGTGTCGCTGCTTTTAGCGGTTTGCTCGTGGAGTTCGTGCGCAAGAGCGGCGCCGTTGCAATCATCCGAGGCCTGAGAGCTATCTCCGATTTCGAATTTGAGTTCCGGATGGCTTCGATGAATCGCAAGTTGGCTCCAGAAATCGAGACTTTCTTTATGATGACCGGCAATGAGTATGCTTACCTGAGTTCAAGTGTTGTAAAACAGGTAGCGAGTTTCGGCGGTTGTGTCAAAGGATTGGTTCCTGTGGTTGTCGAAAAGAGGCTCAGAGAGAAGTTCTTGTCTCGGAAGGCAGAGGGTTCTGCGATTGAGGAGTGAGAGTTGTGAGCGAGGGTATAAGTATCTTTGAACTCCTAGACCGGCTCGAAGAGCTAATGGAGTCAGCAGCTAAGATCCCGTTTAGTTCCAAGGTTATACTCGACCAGGACGAAGTCTTGGATATCCTCGATAGATTGCGCGCAGAGCTGCCGGAGGAATATCAAAAAGCACAGGAGGTGCTCGCCAAGCGTGAGGCTGTGTTGCTGGACGCCAGACGGCAGGCAGCTGACATACTGGGCGACGCTCGCAATCAGGTCGCAAGGATGGTAGACGAGAGTGAGATCTCCAGGATCGCCAGACAGGAACGAGAAGCGATCCTGTCAGAGGCCGATGAGACTGCGGCCGATATCGTCAATAGCGCCAACAAGTACGCTCAATCTGTGCTAGCCTCGCTTGAGACCTCGCTCCGCAGGGTACTGGACGCAGTTGTCAAAGGGCAATCAGAGTTGAACGAGAGTATTCGCCAAGCCGCATCTTCTGATGAGGATGACGATGCTGATGAATCTGAGGTAGACGACTAGAGGGCTGCTGAGCACTGTTGCCGTTGGTTGTCGCAAATCTCTGATTCCCGCACCGTTACGATGTGCTTTGTAGGTTCGGGAGTTGCTTGTCCCGAACCTATTGCTTTGTAAACTCAGTCGCCTTAGAAGTCATTAGCAGTGTAAGGGAGAGAGCATCGTGACAGAGATGACTTCACGCGAGCGGTTCCAGAGGATGTTCGAGCATCGAGAAGCCGACAGGATTCCCATAATCGATCAGCCGTGGGGATCCACTATCGAGCGATGGCATCGGGAGGGAATGCCTGAAGGCGTAAGCTATGTGGACTTCTTCGGGTTGGACCGCGTCGCACACATCGGCGTAGACAACAGCCCGAGGTACGAGGAACGAGTGATCGAAGAAACAGAGGACTACAGAATAGTCACGACTGCATGGGGTGCGACTTTGCGGCATTGGAAGCACGTCACGTCGACTCCGGAGTTCCTAGACTTCCGGATAAAGGATCGCATCTCATGGAAGGACGCGAAGGCGCGCATGGTCCCCACCCGGGACCGGATACCTTGGCACCTTCTTGAGACCAACTACAGGCGCTGGCGCGAGGAAGGATACTGGATTCAGGCAGGCCTGTGGTTTGGGTTCGATGTGACCCATTCATGGGCTGTTGGGACTGAGCGATTGCTCATTGCCCTGATAGAGGACCCTGAATGGTGCCTAGACATGTTCAACCATTACCTCGATGTAGATCTCGCTTTACTCGATATGATATGGGACGCAGGGTATCATTTCGATGCCGTGACCTGGCCTGACGATATGGGATACAAGGGCAATCAGTTCTTTTCGGTAGATATGTACAGGGAGATCCTGAAGCCGGTCCACAGTCGGGCAATCGAATGGGCTCACAGCAAGGGAGTCAAGGCGGAGCTGCATTCGTGCGGAGACATCCGGCCTTTCATCGCTGAGTTCGTAGACATGGGACTGGATGCACTCAATCCTCTTGAGGTCAAAGCAGGTGTCGATCCAGTGTCAGTGAAGAAGGAATACGGATCTGACCTGGTCCTCCACGGAGGAATCGACGCAGTGCTCTGGAGCGATCTAGACGCGATGGAAGAAGAGATGCGGCGGGTACTGCCGGTACTCAAGGAGTCTGGAGGGTATATCTTCTCTACTGACCACTCAGTCCCTGACAGTGTCAGTCTTGATGCATTTCGCCGTATAGTGGAGCTCGCCAAGGAGCTGGGGAGGTACTGATACTTCTTAGAGGCTATCTCTTGGTGCAATATCGCTAAGCAGCCAAGCTGGCGATTGATAAGACTGGATAAGAAGAGGGGCGAGTCCGCCCCCTTTGCACAATAGGTGACAATGGCAATCGATGTAGACAAGGTGTAGAGAATCAGTTACGTGAGCTACTGAGAGTCAATCACCCGCTGCCACTCTGGCGAGACGTTTAGGTCTTGATCAAGCTGATAGCCCAGAGCAATGAACAGCCACTCGCCGTTGTAGAGCTCAAGCCTGCCCAACACCGCTTCTTCGCCATTATCTACGATTGATACCACCACTTCGTGCTCAGACACTTGTTTGGACGAATAGGAAAGCGAGTCCAGGACGAAACGCAATACATCGCTGCTCCGATCTGCAAACAACTCGATCTCGTGCGCAATGACAGCATCTATTGCAGAACTTGGGACCCGCGGGGACCACGCCCTCTTGGCCTTGGTCGGATCTCTGTCGACCATGACTGCATCTAGGAAGTACGCAGCTGTACTCTCGGGAGTTGCCAGATCGGTAAGCGGTTCCGACCCGGACTGGTCGTCAGCATCAGTGGCCTCTTCGTCATCGACTTGCTGTTGATCCAGTTCCTTAAGCGAGATGGAAAGGACCTTGGCGTTCACCAACACTGCATCATCTTCATCAGGCGATTCCGTAAATGCCAGCCTGAACCCGAGACGGCCGGTGGGGCCAAAAGCTATGCTCTCGGCGTCGGCAGGGAACACGCAATAGACGCTCCGAGCCGAAGGAGACGTCGTCAGCATAGACCTCCAGCTTGTCCACTGCACATTGCTCAGCTCATCAGAGCCGGGACTGAAGTGCGACGAAGACGGTATACTGAGCATGCTCTCAAGTATCAAGAATCCGGTGGAGTCAAACCCGCAATAGGTTGCTTGGCCGTAAACCTCGTAAGCCGCTGTTTTGTCCGGTTCACGAGTGCGGACTAGGTACTCCATCACGATGTCTCCGGGGACAAGCGGCCCGTCGTTCAGCCTTACAACAGCATCTGAACTGCTGTAATCCGTAAAGAACCACGTGGACTCAGAATTCCACCTGAGTCCGAACTGGGATCCAGCGCTAGTCTGTGTGCCGCAACTGTCACATAATTCGCGCCATCCCACTGCCGACTGGGCCAGGCGGTCGGAATCAACAACTTCACTCGGCTCAGGACTTGATGATAACTGCATAGGCGGTAATAGAGCAACAGCTGCGAAAGTGGCCAGTATAACAAGAATGCGTGAAAGGGCCTTAATGGAACGCATTGCAACAGCAGCTCCCTTCCTATGGGTTGAAGGACATCACATAACTTGTACCAGAGTATACCACAGGAAATGGCCTAAGAGGAACAAACACACCTAACTGAGCCATTTGCGGTGTCGCTTTCTTCGAGGTCGCTCTTGCCTCGAGCAGGAATCGTGAGAGCAGGGGTTGCTGTGCTCATATAGTCTGCTCAACTCGTATGCGGTTACTAGCATACGATGTGATTTTTTCTCGACATTTGCATTTGACCGCATACGCACGTCGGACTTTACTATACATGGAGCTACCTCTCTCAGGGTGAGCGGAGCCAGGACGGCGGAGTGAACGGCAAGCGGAGGAGACCACAGTTCCATCCATGGGTCATTTCTTGCTGGAGTAGAAAAACCTCACCACCCGAAGAGAGGCGGGCAACGAGACAAGCAGCGCACAGACTGATGTGACAGCCAGGGCTCCAGCCAACAGCTTGGTACTGCCAATCAATGTTCCGATCGCACTCGGCTGGTACACAAGCCTCGTAGCTGAGGCCTGCAACTCGGCTGCAGGGACGGAGAATGGCTGAAGGCGCAGGAGCAGCGCACAGGCAACTGCCGACAATACTGCATGGATCACTCTGGCGGAGAGATAAGCGTGCAGCCGGATGCCAGCTTCGTGGACTAGGCTCGCGACCTGCGCACATACAGACAGCCCGCTCCACCCAATGATAGCTGAGATCGCGATCAGTTGTGTGGCGATAGAAGCACTGGCCATTGACGCCTCTTGGCAGCCGATGGTGATCTCAAAGAACCCCTTCACCAGTGCATCGAGAATCGACGGCTCAACTCCGAACCGCCTGAGCGCCACACCTAAAGGAGTAGCGATCAGGTGAGTCACTCCGGCCAGTGCGAGAATGCGGGTCACAACAGAAAAGACCATTATGAAGCCGCCAACCAACAGCAAAGTTTTGACTGACTCGTGGACCGCGTCACCCAGAAGGTGTCCGATTGACCTCCCGTCAGATTCACGAGCTGAGACAAGTTCATTCACAGCGTGTGAGAGCAGGCCTGTCTTCCTGGACGGCCGTGCGCCGGATGTCTCCGTGCCTCTGCGGCCGTAAAATCTCATGACAAAGCCCAAGAGGATGCTCGCCGAGTAGTGTGCCAGAACTATGACGACTCCCAGCTTCGCGTTGCCAAGCATGCCGACAGCCACTGCTCCGACCATGAATAGCGGATCTGCGGTATTTGTTATGCTGACAAGCCTCTCTGCTTCGATACGGGAGCACAGTCGCTTAGACCGCAGTTGTGCAGTGATCTTTGCTCCCATCGGGTATCCAGATGCCAAACCCATAGCAAGTGCGTACGCTCCGACTCCTGGCACGTTGAACATCGGACGCATCAGGGGCTCCAATAGAACACCAAGCATGTGCACTACTCCGAGCCCCATGAGGATTTCTGAAGCAACAAAAAATGGAAGAAGGGCAGGAAACACTATCTCCCACCAGACTGCAAGCCCATCAAGCGCAGCTCTGAATGAGTCCTCAGGGAATGCGATGATCCCCACTGTGATAGCAGTGGCAATACTTGCGTAAATGTATGTTGAGGTTCGTCTTGCGTGGCTATTGTGCATTGGTCCACCTCCTGTAACAAGTGCGTATACTACGGTTTCCCGGTTGACGGCGTTGCACAATGCTCGCCCTAGAGTATATTGGGGCAATGGCGCCTCTATGACCGGGATTCCACAGGCGCACGGACTATGCTAGAATAATATGGACGCTTGTCCGCAACTTAACATGGGAGGTAGAGGAATGGTACGATTTGGAGTCGTCGGCGTCAGGAACTTCGCTAACACCCACATCAGAAATCTAGGAATCCTTGAGAAAGAAGGAACGGCTAAACTGACAGCAATTCTTGTCAACGACCAGCAACGTAACGGCGAAGCCGCCAAGGAACTCGCCAATCGAGGAGTCAAGGTTTTTACAAGCTGGGATGACATGCTTGCGCAAGGAAAGGACTATTTCGACGTGCTATCGTTGCCTGTGTCGATCCACACACACGCGCCTATGTCGATCGACGCCATGCGTGCCGGCTACAACGTACTCGTCGAGAAGCCGCCCGCGCCAACCATCCAGGAGCTCGATGAGATGATTGCCGTCTCTCGTGAGACAGGCAGGTGGTGTGCGGTTGGGTTTCAGTTCATTCACTCAGTCACTATTCGCAAACTCAAAGACAAGATCGTCAATGGAGACCTGGGCGAGATAGCGGACATCTCCTGCAAAGCATACTGGCCCAGAACGAAGTCTTACTACACCCGAAACGGCTGGGCAGGCAAGACTGTCTGGAACGGCAATATCGTTCTTGACGGCCCCGTAAACAACGCTCTCGCCCACTACCTAAACAACATGTTGTTCTTGGCTTCCGATGTGCCTGATCAGGCAGTGGAGATCGACACGGTCCATGCAGAGCTCTATCGCGGCCACACCTACATACAGGCCGAGGACACGACGTGCATGAGAGTGACCTGCAAGAGCGGAACTACCATTCACTTCTATGTAACACACTGCTCTGGGCGTGTGCTCAATCCTTACATGGAAATTACGGGAACCCGCGGAAAGGTCGTCTGGAAGATGGATGAGACTACTGAGATTACATACGAGGACGGGACGCGAGAGACGTTCTCAAATGACGGCGTCGACCCCTGGCTGGAAGTGCTCAGAACGTGTGCCCGTGTATCTAGGGGTGAGCTTGAGAAACCATACTGCCGGGTGGACAACTGCAGGAGCTTCGTGTTGGCTGTCAACGGAGCTTATGAGTCATCGAGGCGAGTCCATCCGATACCCTTGCAGTACGTTACGGAAAGCGAGAACAAAGCCGGCGATCTTGTCACAGTAGTTGAAGGAATAGAGAGCTACATGGATGAGGCGTTCAGCTCCAGAAAGTTGCTGTCTGAGATCGGAGTGCCTTGGAGCGTAAAGACTGAGCCGTTTTCTATGGACGGCTACACCCGGTTTGAGATACCTGCAGAGATGGATACCGATTTGAAGACAAGTGAAGGCTAACGACAGTAGAGTAGCAGGACTGTCAGTGTGGGTGCATCGTGGAGGGCAGACTATGAACAATGCAGGCACGACGAGACCAAGACATCATCTTCTTGTTCTCCTCCTAGTCCTTGGGTTGCTGGTGTCCCAGAGGGTGGTCTCGTCAGTCTACTGGGTCTTGATGCCCGGCGTCGCGATTCCTTTGGATGATGTCGTTGAAGTAGAGGGTAGAGCTTTTGCCAGCGAAGGAGACTTCCATCTCGTCGCCGTATCGACCTCCAAGGCCTCGTTTGGCGCTTTGATAAGATCGTGGTTTGACCCTGCCGTGGACTTGATTCCCGCATCCAGTCAGATTCCTGCCGGTGTAGAATTCGAGGAGTATAGACAGATGATGAACAGCCTTATGCGCGAGAGCCAGGTCGTGGCTGCCGCTGTGGCATTGATGCACGCGGGCTATGATGTCGCCTTTCAAAGCGAGGCGAGAGTCGCCGCCTTCATGAAGAACAGCCCTGCCGAGTCAGTGCTGCGTGTAGGTGATGCCATAGTGGCGGTAGACGGTGTCGAAATCGAGACCGTCGAGCAGGCCATAAGGTTGATTCAGGATAGAGAGATCGGCGACAGTGTGTCGATCACAGTTAAGCGCGACGGGCAACTCGTGCATACTGAGGTGAACACTGCAGCGATTACGAACAGCGAGGGACAGAAGAAGGCTGGGATTAGGGCATACTTGAGTTCGAGCGTAGAATACGATCTTCCATTTGAGGTAACAATAGACTCCGAAGGTATAGGGGGATCCTCTGCTGGTCTCATGTTCGCTCTCGAGGTCAGAGACAGGCTCGACGAGCCGGATCTGACTGGGGGGCTAAAGGTGTACGGAACAGGGACTCTAGATATTGACGGCAACGTGGGACCAGTGGGTGGAGTCAAGCAGAAGGTTATCACCGCGCAGTCTGCCGGTGCCGATGTTTTTCTCTGCCCGCAAGACAACTACGACGAAGCGCAGAGCGTGGCTTCGAGTGTACTGGTCGTGCCAGTCGCCAGTTTCTCGGATGCGTACGCATTTCTCACCTCGGGATTGGGGAGGAGACAGGCCGCAGAGTGACGAATACCGAACTAAAACGAGGGTACCTGTGGATTGCTGGTGGACAGGCAGGTTCCACTCAGTAGTGTGAGTTCAGTTGCGGATGTACGGAGGGCTAAGCAGTGAGTCGGATTAGACAGGCCGCGACTTCTACCCTTCCCCGCATGAGTGTACTCAGTTGTGCAGCTTTGGTTGTCTTGGCATTGGTAATGATGCCAGCTGCGGTCGGCGCCTCGTGGCCGGGCGTCCTCAAGCGCGGCAGCGTTGGCAGTGAAGTCGAACTCGTGCAGGAGATGCTGTGGACACTCGGTTACCTCATTGGTGAGCCTGACGGAGTATACGGGGCAAATACGGAGCTGTCAGTGCGCAACTTCCAGATCGCCAACGGTTTGCTGGTCGACGGCAAGGTAGGCCCGGAAACATTCAGTCGGCTCAGCAAGGAGTTCACTGCCAGGATGTCATATGACTACACGGTCAGGCGCGGGGACAGCCTTTGGTCAATAGCACGGAGATTTGGAACGACCGTAAGTGCCCTGGCTGGGATTAACGGGATAGATCCCGAGGGTACCTTACGTGTTGGCACCAGGCTCAAGATCCCGTTGACATTGCCTGTGTCAAGAGGCGCTGCCAGGACGGGTGCTTTGGTGCCGTGGACTACTGCAAGGAACATATTCACTGTCGGATCCGTCGCTACAGTGATAGACGTGGAGACCGGCCTCTCCTTTAAGGCAATGCGGAGAGGCGGCTACTATCATGCGGACGCAGAGCCGCTCACCAAGTACGATACAGAGATCATCAAGCGGATGTACGGCGGGTCATTTAGCTGGGACCGCAGGGCTATAGTCGTCCAAATAGGCGGTTATTCGATTGCAGCATCGATGAACGGGATGCCGCATGCAGAGCAGAGTATCCTTGACAACGGATTTCCTGGCCACTTCTGTATTCACTTCCTTGGTAGCCGCATACACAAGACAGGGGCGATTGACGATCGCCATCAGGCCATGGTCAAGCGTGCGGCCGGTACAGAGTGACGCAGTCCGTTGAAGTGATCGAGGCGCAGCCCCCGTCCTATACACGAGGCGGGGGCTGTTGACACTGTACATGGCCGTTGATTATAATGATCACTAGTTGCGATGGGGTGAGCCAGTGAAGATCGACATTTCGAGCATACGAAATCGGCAGGGAGTCAGTATTCCGGTACAGTTTGTTACCAGGCTTGAGGACCTTGTGGATGAAGGCAATGTAGTCAGGTTCAAAGAGCCAGTCAAGGTCACGGGCTCTGTGGTAAATATCGACCAGCACTTCCTGCTTACGGGCAGCGCTATAGGACAAGTAGAGCTCATCTGTGACAGATGCATGGAGTCCTTTGTGATCCCCATTGAAGCAGAACTCCAATATTCGTTCGCTGACGCCTGTGGGTTTCGGGGACATGTTGCTCGAGTGGCCGGGGAAGGCGAACCCGACGCAGACCCGGACATACGAGAGTTCGCAGGCGATGAGATTGACATCACAGACGAGGTCCGTGAAGCCGTCTTGCTGGCACTTCCGAGCAAGCGCCTTTGCTCGGTGCAGTGCAAGGGCATTTGTCCTGTCTGTGGAGTAAATCGCAATAAATCCGAATGCAAGTGCGCTGAAGATTCGGTAGATCCGAGGCTGGCTGATCTCGCGTCCTTGTATAGGCAATTAGGTGGAGGTGAAACCGTTGGCAAATCCAAAGGGTAAGCAAGGTAGGTCCAGGACTCGTAAGAGAAGGGCAAATTGGAAGATAGCAGCACCGAACTTGGTTCCATGCCCGCAGTGTCATCAGCCTAAGCAGTCCCACAGGGTTTGTGAGGAGTGTGGGTACTACGCCAACAGAGTGGCGATTGCCGTAGACGAGGAATAGCGAGTCATATGCGTCGCCAACCTCTTAGTCTATATCGCATTTGACCAAGAAGACATGACTGACTTCAGTCCTTACCGCAGGATCAGAAGATCAAGTTGATGTCTTCTTTTTTTCGTACAGATGGTGTATACTGAGTTAGCACCTGGTACTAGGACGAAGTGATAACAACCAGTCCATCTGTCCTGCTTTTCGGGCTGAGACGCAGACTGCTGGCCGGAGGTTGTATGGAGGGTACCGAGACCATGGCCGGACGAATGCAGAAGCAAGAGCGGCAGCGTAGGTTGAGACAGCTGATTGCCGACAATCCGTTCATAACTGACCAAGGCTTGGCCGACCGGCTTGGGGTTAGCGTACAGACCGTCAGGCTGGACCGGTTGGAACTGGGCATCCCGGACATGAGAACGCGCATAAAAAAAGTGGCGAGGGACGCCTACGACAGAGTGAAATCCATATCTGAGTCAGAGGTAATAGGCGAGTTGATCGACCTTGACCTCGGAGACTCTGCCCTGTCCGTGATGACGCCAACAGCAGACATGGCGCTCTTGCATTCTGGAGTAGTGCGAGGCCACCACCTGTTTGCTATGGCAAACTCGCTGGCAGTCGCAGTCGTGGACGCAGAGATCGCCCTAACCGGCTCGGCAAATGTGCGTTTTCTTCGTCCTGTCAGGGTCGGTGATCGCTTGGTTGCCAAGGCACGTGTCCGTGAGATCTCCGGGAGGCGACACAGGATTGCAGTCACTGTGAGAGTTGACACCGAAGAGGTTTTTGCAGGTGAGTTTGTCGTCTTTGCGGTCGATGAGGATTGACGGTTCTGCGCTTGGCTGCCCGGTCGGTCCGACGCTTTGTCTACGGGAGGATTAGAACATGAGAGTAGCGCTGGATGCAGCGAGTGGGGATCTTGGGCCTGAGGTGTGCGTAGACGGTGCTCTGCGAGCGTCCGCCGAGACTGGAGAGGAGGTAGCCTTAGTCGGGCCTAAGGCTGTGCTGGAGGGCATACTTTCGGCTAGGTCTCTGGACGGCGCGAGAATAACTGTCGTCGACGCACCTGACGTCATCGGCATGAACGAGCACCCTGCAAAGGCGGTTAGGCAGAAACCGCGTTCGTCGGTGGTGGTTGCGTGCGAGATGGTTTCCAGAGGCGAGGCAGATGCAGTCGTCAGTCCTGGCAACACGGGTGCTACTATGGCTGCCTCACTTCTGAAAATTCAGAGAATCAAAGGGATTGACCGACCTGCGATCGCAATCCCTATGCCTACGGTCAGTGGGGTTTCGCTTCTGCTTGACGGTGGTGCGAACGCCGAGTCAAGGCCTCAGCACTTGCTCCAATTCGCGCTCATGGGTGCGATTTACTACTCGTCGTTAACCGGGGTCGAGAACCCTACAGTTGGGCTGCTCAGTGTAGGAGAAGAGCCGGAGAAGGGCAACGACTTGACCATTGAGGCGCATAAGCTCCTGCTGTCATCCGGGCTAAACTTCATTGGCAACGTAGAAGGCAGGGATATTCCGTTTGGCAAGGCCAATGTCATAGTGTGTGACGGCTTCGTAGGAAACGTGGTCTTGAAGTTCGCCGAGGGAATGGGCCGCGCCCTGTTTGACATGATAAGAGAAGAGATTGGCAGGTCGTTGATCCTGAAGCTAGGCGGAGCACTTGCACGGCCAGCATTCGTCAACGTAAAGCGAAGAATGGACGATCGCGAGTATGGAGGCGCGCCGTTGTTGGGCGTCAACAAGGTGACGATGATCGCACATGGCAGTTCTGATTCGAAGGCCATATACAACGCTGTCAAAGCGGCGATAAGGACGAAGCAGTACGGAGTCACAGAACAGATCCAAGCAGCGGTTCAAGACTACGCACAGCGCACATCGGGGGTCTAGAATGTGTTGAGAGCAATTGCAGGTATACTGGGAATTGGGATGTTTGTCCCTGAAAAGGTCCTGACCAACGACGATCTGGAAAAGATGGTCGATACGTCGGACGAGTGGATCAGAACGCGCACGGGGATCTCCGAACGGCGTCTCGCAGACCCCCATCAAGCGACGTCTGACTTGTCGAGCAAGGCGGCTCTGATGGCGCTGGAGGACGCAGGTATCGCAGCGGATCAGGTGGATGCAATAATCGTTGCAACGATGACTCCAGATATGCCTTTTCCCGCTACCGCATGCCTGGTGCAGCACAAGATCGGAGCCCACAGGGCGGCTGCGTTCGACCTGTCAGCGGCTTGTGCAGGGTTTATATATGGCTTGTCCGTAGCGACCGCTTACATCGAATCGGGGATGTACTCGACCGTACTTGTCATCGGTGCTGAGGTCTTGTCCAGAGTTACGGACTGGACAGATCGCTCTACATGCGTCTTGTTCGGAGACGGAGCCGGCGCGGTTGTCGTGGGCAATATCAACCGGGATTCTGGCGTTCCGAGGATCATGAGCGTATCGATTGGTGCTGACGGCTCCAGCGCTCATCTGATTCATGTCCCAGCCGGCGGGTCACTCAGGCCTGCCAGCGAGGAGACTCTGCGCAACAGGCTTCATTACATCAGCATGAGTGGCAACCAAGTGTACAAATTTGCTGTGCGCATCATGGGCGATGCCGTCTTGGAAGCACTCTCGGGGATGGGGCTTAACAAGGAGGACATAGACTGCTATATACCCCACCAGGCCAATGCCCGAATAATAGAGTCTGCTGCCAGACGATTGCAGCTGCCCCCGGAGAAGGTGTTCCTCAACATCAACAAGTATGGCAACACTGGCGCTGCTTCGGTGCCCATCGCGCTCTGCGAGGCGAAGGCCACCGGTTTTGTGAAGTCTGGAGACCTAGTTGCCTTAGTCGGTTTTGGTGCCGGCTTGGCTTGGGGAGCGGCTATAGTCTCTTGGTAACCCCGAGCAGCCAAGCTGGCCGGCGTCTTGCAGTTTGACTGGGAGTGGTGCGCTATTAAGAAGATCGCGTTTCTTTTCCCTGGACAGGGTTCTCAGCAGGTGGGTATGGGCCGTGCGCTTGCAAGCGAGTATCCTGAAATAGAGGAGACCTTGGACAAGGCTGGAGAGCTGATCGGCATCGACTTGAAACAGTTGTGTTTCTTTGGCCCTGATGCTGAGCTGACAAGGACGTCCAATGCACAGCCGGCACTGCTTGCTGTCAGTGTCGCTACTATGAAGATCGTAGCCAAGCATATAACTCCTGCAGTTGTGCTTGGACATAGCCTTGGGGAATACAGTGCCTTGGTTGCGTGCGGGGCCATGCGTTTTGAGGATGCAGTGTTGCTAGTGCGCAAGAGAGGCGAACTGATGGAGAGTGCAGCCGACGGGTCTGGAGCCATGTGCGCGGTGATCGGGCTTGACTTGGCACAAGTAGAGCGCGTATGTCGCAGCGTTTCGGAGTATGGCACTGTTGTTCCTGCAAATATCAACTGCCCAGGGCAGATAGTGATATCCGGCCACCGAGAAGCGGTGCGTTTGGCAGCAGAAGAAGCATCACGCATAGGCGCAAGGCGCACGGTCATGCTCAACGTCAGCGGTGCCTTTCACAGTCCGCTGATGGAGACTCCGGCACGTCTCTTTGCGCCGCATCTCGATGCAGTGCCAATACGCGATGCACAGGTGCCCATCGTCAGCAATGTGACAGGGACTGCTGTTTGGTCGGGATCAGAGATCAAAGAGCTTCTCTTGAGACAGCTTACTTCTCCGGTGCGGTTTGAGGATTGCGTGAGGGCGCTGGTCCAGTTGGGGGTAGATGGTTGCGTTGAGCTCGGCCCTCAGAAAGTCGTATCCGGCTTGGTCAGGCGCACTGCAAAGGGTATGCCTGTGTTTAACGTCGAAACAGGCCAGGACGTCCTCGAGCTTCTCCGGTTTGTCAAGGAGGAATAGCAATGAGGTTGGCAAACAAGGTCGCTGTAGTCACAGGCGGTTCTCGAGGGATCGGGTACGCGATTGCCCGGAAGTTCGCGTCTGAAGGCGCCTCAGTTGTGGTAGCAGGCCGCAACTACGAAAGCGTGCGTGCGGCTGCCGGTGAGTTGGAGAAACTCGGAGCGGCTTCGATGGCAGTGCAATGCGACGTTGCCTTAAGAGACGAGGCTGAACAGCTAGTGTCGCTCACAATCGAGAGATTTGGCAGGATAGACATACTTGTGAATAACGCAGGCATCACTCGAGATAGGCTGATATTGCGAATGAGCGAGAGTGACTGGGATTCAGTTATGGCAGTGAATCTCAAGGGAGTGTTCAACTGCACAAAGGCTGTCGCAAAGGCGATGTTGCGGCAGCGCTATGGACGGATCATTAACATAACGTCAGTGGTAGGCCTATTGGGCAATATTGGGCAGGCGAACTACGCGGCTTCGAAGGCGGGAGTGATCGGCTTTACAAAGGCGGTTGCCAGAGAGCTGGCCAGCAGAGGTGTTACGGTCAATTCGATTGCGCCTGGATTTATCGAGACCAAAATGACCGAGGATCTTCCGGAGTCCGCCAAGGAAGCATTTATGAGCCGGATTCCTCTTGGAAGGGCCGGTACTCCTGAAGATGTAGCAAATGCCGCGTTGTTCCTGGCCTCCGACGAGGCTGCCTATATTACCGGGCAAGTCATTTGCGTCGACGGTGGAATGGCCATGTGAAAGGAGGTGAGCATCGTGAACGAGAGCGAGGTTTTTGAAAAGATCAGAGAGCTGGTTGTCAGCAAGCTGGATGTGGACGAAGACGAGGTTACGATGGAAGCGTCGTTTCAGGAGGATCTAGGAGCAGATTCGCTCGATGTCATGGAACTGGTGGATGACTTGGAGAACGAGTTTCAGATCTCCATCGAAGAGGCAGATCTCGACAAGATCAAGACTGTCGGCGACGCAGTGAGGTACATCGCTAGCCGGTAGCTTGGTGTCCATATTCTGCTGGGCCCTGCAAGAGCGCAGGGCCCTCCGAGGACACGGCAAGGAGAGGGTGTATCACGGTGTCTAGTAGTGTTACAGTATCTAAGCAGGAGCAGCGTCCGGACGAAACTCGATGCCGAGGCAGCTCGACCAGAGTGGTAGTGACTGGTTTAGGCGTCATCACTCCGATTGGCATCGGCAAAGAGGCTTTTTGGGACAATCTAGTCAACGGAGTATCCGGAATAGGCCCTATTACCAGATTTGACGCAAGCGATTACCCTACGCGAATCGCCGGAGAGGTCCACGACTTCGACCCTACGGAATTCATAGACAAGCGTGATGCCCGCAGAATGGATCGGTACGCGCAGTTTGCAGTGGCTGCAGCGAAGATGGCGATTGAAGACGCCGAACTGGACATCAGCTCAGTCGACCCAGGCCGGGTAGCAGTAGTAGTAGGCTCGGGCATCGGTGGTATAGAGACGTTTGTCGCCGAGTTTGAGAAGTTGTACGTGCTGGGTCCGACGAGAGTGAGCCCGGTGTTCATCCCAATGATGATTTCAAATATGGCCGCAGGCCAGATTAGCATCATCTGTGGAGTCAAAGGCCCCAATCTCTCTGTAGCAACAGCCTGCGCGACCTCCAGCCATGCCATTGGCGATGCGGCGAGGATTATCAGATCAGGCGAGGCTGACGTTGCCATCGCCGGTGGCAGCGAAGCTGCTGTAGTATCGCTTGGTATCGCCGGGTTTTGCGCCAATCGCGCTCTCTCTACTCGCAATGACGCGCCCGAACAAGCTAGCTGCCCGTTTGACAAAAGGCGCGATGGGTTTGTGATGAGCGAAGGAGCAGGCATATTGATCCTTGAGTCCCTCGAGCACGCCAAGGCACGAGGAGCGCAGATTTATGCGGAGCTTGCGGGCTTCGGAATGACGGCAGACGCTTACCACATTGTTGCGCCTGATCCTACAGGCGACGGAGCGGCGTCTGCGATCCACACGGCCTTGTCGATGGCTGGTCTAAACCCCGAAGACGTTGATTATGTCAATGCACACGGCACATCGACGCCGCTCGGCGATAAAGCCGAGACCAAGGCTATCAGAGTCGCCTTTGGCGAGCATGCCGACAGGCTGAAGGTAAGCTCAAACAAGTCGATGATTGGCCACATGCTCGGTGCGGCAGGTGCTGTGGAAGCAGTAGCTACTGTAATGACGGTCAAGGAGCAAATCATACCTCCTACTATCAATTACATGGAGCCTGATCCGGAATGCGACTTGGACTATGTGCCCAATCACGCAGTAAAAGCTGAGGTGAGGGCGGCCATCTCGAACTCGTTTGGGTTTGGAGGGCACAATTCGGTACTGGCTTTTCGCAGGGTAGAGTGACTTATGGAACTCGGCTTCAGTGATGCTTCGATTGCAGAGTTGGCAAAATCGCTTGGCTGCCGCTCTCTGAAAACGGATTTACTCCGACAGGCTTTGACTCATAGCTCGTACGCGAGAGAGCAAGGCACTGTGTGCGACAATGAGCGCTTGGAGTTTCTCGGCGATGCAGTCCTCAAGCTGGTTGTCAGCGAGGAACTGATGAGACGGTTCCCAAATGAGGATGAGGGACGCCTATCCAAGATACGTGCATATGTAGTGAGTGATAAGGCTTTGGCAACGGTAGCCCGGAAGTTCGGGCTGGAAAAGCTCCTCTTGCTCGGAAAAGGTGCTGAGAAGACAGGAGAGCGAAGCCGTAATTCTGTCCTCGCTGATGCTATGGAAGCCATATTTGGCGCAGTCTATGTGGACTGCGGCCTTGAGGCGTCCAAGGAGCTCGTTCTCAGAGCCCTTGGGCCTGCCATTGAACTGGCTTCCAGATCAAAGGTTGAGCTGAACTACAAAGAGATGTTGCAAGAGTACCTTCAGCGAGACGGAGCGGAAAGCCCCAAGTATCGTGTGGTCGATACGTGGGGCCCTGATCACGAACGGGTTTTCGTAATACAGGTGATACACGGAGGAGAGGCCCTGGGCAAGGGCAAAGGCAAGAGCAAGAAGGACGCATCGCAGATGGCGGCGAAAGCTGCGCTGATCAAGCTTGGCTTGATCGAGGAATAGGCATTGGCGACTCTGTTATGAGTTGTATCAACGGTGGAGTGACCTTAGCGGGATACTAGAGGTTGCTCCACCGTTTTCTGTTTTTGTACTGTGCCTGGCGCCTCCGACAGTTGGATTAGTCCCGGTGAGCCTGCTTGCCTATTGATTTCGTCATATTGCTAGTCAGTACCAAATATACTCTAGTGGACAGGTACAGCATGTTCTCCGGAGGCGAGCATATGACTGATGCTAATCAGCAACAGGACATGGAGCTTCTTCGGCGGATCAAGAACAACGATGAGGCGGCCAGAGAAGAACTCGTCGCGAAGTACACACCCATGGTGAAGTGCCTGGTTCGCAACAGCTACGGCAAGCTTCTCGACCACGAAGACCTCACTCAAGAAGGGCTTATCGGACTGCTGGGAGCTATTGACGAGTATGACGGCGAAACGCACAACATCAAGTTCAGCTCTTTTGCGTACCTGTGTATCATCCGGAAGATCTACAACTGCATTAGGCAGTCCAGAAACAGCAAGAACAGGACGTTGAACGAAGCGATTTCGCTCCACACGTATGTCGATCGCGATGAGACACGCACTATCATGGACTTGATCTCAGCCAAGACAGATGATCCAGAGGAATGGGTCCAAGAAGCTTGGGTCGATGAAACTATTGAGAAGCTTCTCAGAAATCATCTATCGATCCTGGAATACGAGGTGGTGACAAGGATCATCAACGGCTATGCGGCCTCTGAGATCGAGAAGGAGATAGGGGTGTCTGCGAAGTCTATTGACAATGCTCGGACACGCGCGAAGTTCAAACTCGGACGTCTCGTCGCCCGCTACGGATCTTTGCTCAGCCCGAAGGTGCCTCAGAAAGTGCGCAAGAGGAAAGATCTGTATTTGCGTCTGCGAACCTGATGGCGAGATGCCGCCGAACAGCCACCCTGCCATAGAGAAGGAATCACCAGTCTTGTCGCAGAAGTGAAGACAGGTTTGATGCTAGCTCTATTTAGGCTATGGGCAGGAGTGGTCTTGTTTTGTACTTGAAGCGCCTTGAGATGACTGGATTTAAGTCTTTCCCCGACCATATAGCCCTTGAGTTTCTGCGAGGCGTCACAGCCATCGTCGGGCCTAACGGAAGTGGAAAGAGCAATATATCTGACGCTATCAGGTGGGTGCTCGGTGAGCACAACCCCAGGGTCCTTCGGGGGAGCAAGATGGAAGACGTTATTTTCGGAGGGTCCGACAAGAGGCGCGCTCTCGGGGCTGCTGAAGTAACGCTGGTGCTCGATAACAAGGAGAGACGGGCACCCCTTGACTGCGAGGAGATCAGAATCAGCAGGCGGATGTACCGCTCCGGCGAGAGCGAGTACCTGTTGAACAACTCCATCTGCAGACTAAAAGACATCAGGGATTTGTTTCTAGATACAGGCCTGGGACGGAACTCATATGCAATCGTTGAGCAGGGCAGGGTTGATGCGATACTGAACGCTCGCCCCGACGAGCGAAGGGCGTTTTTCGACGAAGCGGCTGGAGTAGCCAAGTGTAAGGCACGCAAGCAGGAGGCTTTGTCAAAACTTGACGATGCTGAGCGCAATCTAGTAAGGGTATGGGACTTGATCAATGAGCTCAGTGTCCGGGTAGAGACGATGAGAGGCCAGGCCGAAAAAGCCAAAACATACATGGAGCTGTATGGAGAATTAGCAGACCTTGAGACAGGGCTCCTAGGAAACAGGTTTTTAGCGGGAAAAGCCCGGTTGGATGCTCTCGGATCCGAGATGAATGATTTGAACGCGAGGCATGCGGCTGTGCTTGCGCAAGTTACCAAGGCTGAGGCTGAGCTTGCACAGATGCGTGAAGAGGTCGCAGCAATGGACGCCAGGTCTGAAGCAGACAACGCCCGTCTCACAGAGGTTGTGGCTGCGATCGAGAGATGTGACGGCAGACAGGCAGTTGCAAGAGAACGAATCAAACTTCTCGAGCAGGAGCGAGACCGGCTTGCTAGAGAGCGTCAGGACGTCGAGGTTCGGCTGAGCCGGTTGAACTCCCAGTTGGCACAAGAACGCAGAAAACTGGAGGACGTCAGGCTTAGAGCTGCTACGCTTGCCCGCCAGTTGAAGTCCGCAGAGAATGAAATGAACGAGTTTACCGGACAAGTTGCTGCGATGGAGCAGTCAATCGAAGATCTCAAGGGCAAGATAGTAGGTGTCGTCAGCGAAATGGCGGAACACCGAAACGCTCTGAGTGATTTTCGAGCTCGTCTCGAGGCCGGACAGCGCAACTCAGAAAGGCTAAACGAGCGACTTGAACAAGTCCGTGATGCCCTAAAGAGTGTGTCTGCCAATGCCGACTCGCTAGAGCAAAGGCTTAAGGAAGTCTCCGCTGAGCGTAGCCAGTTCGAACGCAGATCTCAGGAGTTGCGCAATACGAGGGATGAGATAGACCGGCAGCTTGCAGAGCTGCTAGAGGCTGCGGACAAGAAGCGGCGCATGCTCGCGAGGGCAGAGTCCCGCCTCGCGGCTCTCAAGGATCTGGACAGGTCTTACGAAGGCTTTTTCGCGGGCGTCCGCGCAGTGCTGGAGAGGTATGCGGGAACACCGGGCTTGCTGGGAGTTGTTGCAGATCTGATCAAGGTCGCTCCAAAATACGTTCAAGCGATCGAATCCGCCTTAGGGTCGGCTCTGCAGAACGTCGTCGTGGAGTCGGATGTCATAGCCAGGCAGTGCGTTCAGTTCCTCAAGGAGCACAACAGAGGGCGGGCAACATTCCTCCCTCTTGACTTGATCAGGGTTCCGTCTACAGAGCGGTTGGCAGAACGCATCAAGCCTCTGCCTGGAGTCATAGGCGTGGCTTCATCTCTTGTGGAGGTCCCCAGTCAGGCCAAATCGGCTATAGATCATCTCCTGGGCAGGACTGTCATAGCAGTCGACCTCGATGCTGCTGTGAATGCCGCTCGGGCACTCCGCGGTGCTGCAAGAGTGGTCACTCTTGATGGAGACATAGTCAGCCAAGGCGGGGCTATTACTGGCGGCAGCCGTACGCAGAACGATCGAGGCATATTGGCACGCAAGAGCGAGATCGATCAGTTGACCGAGCAGACAGATCAGATGCAGGAAGATCTGTTGGAACACGAGCGGTTGGTCGCAGAAGCTCGGCAAGCGCGGGCTTCGCTAGAGAGCGACATAGATTCGATTGGCGAAGCGCAGAAGAACGCCGACCTGTCGATTGCAGAA
This sequence comes from uncultured Clostridia bacterium, assembly GCA_900016865.1. Lineage (GTDB taxonomy): Bacteria > Bacillota > DTU014 > DTU014 > DTU014 > DTU014. The sequence continues at coordinate 28,872 of FIZI01000006.1, forward strand.
CTCAACGGCCGACTCGAGTCCACGAAGAAGGACATCGAGCGGCTACTCGCTGAAGAGCGTTTGATCAGGGATGAACAGGCCGACCTGGAGCAAGGGCTCGAGCGTTATCGCACCAACATAGTGGAAACAGAGGAGCAGCTCGAGAGACTTGCACTCACAGAGAAGGCTCTCGAAGGAGATCTGCAGCAGCAGCAAGCCTTGCTAAAGTCCAGGCAGGCCGGCAAAGATGAGATCGTGGAAAAGATCACTGGCTTGAGGGTAGAAGTGGGCAAGTGCGAACAGGAGGTCAATGCTCAGCGGGCAACAGTCGAGCGGCTGGACCTCGAGGCTGTTTCGCTCCGCTCTCGACTCGACGAGCTTGATGGCCTGAGTTCGCAGAATCAGAGGGCGATCGAAGAAGCAGACGTCGATATAGAGGTGGCATTGCGGGACAGGCAGCGACTTGAGTCGGAGAAGGCAGGCCTGAACGATCAGTTGAGCAGGTCAAAGGGAGAACGCCTCGAAATCGCATCTCGGATATCTGAACGAGAGATAACTGTCAGAGAGGCGAGGCGCGAACTCAATGGGCTCGCCAAGGATCTCTCCAAACGTGAAGTCGAGATGGCGAGGGTGTCTGAAAGCCTGTCTGCGATTGCGGCTAGATTGCGGGAAGACTACATGCTCGATCTAGATTCGCTTGAGATTCGCGACCTCGGGATGGACGAGGCTGGTGCATCCGCACGTATCGAGACTCTCAGGCAGAGCATACGGGACCTTGGCCCGGTTAACACTGCAGCAGTAGAGGAATTCGAAGAAACAAGAGAGCGCTACGAGTTTCTCTGCAGCCAGCGCGACGACCTAGTCAATGCAAAGAGATCTCTCACCGAAGTGATCTCAGAGATCGACCAAGAGATGGAAAGGCGGTTCAGAGAGACCTTTGATGTCGTCAATGAGCACTTCAAGGAGATGTTCGCTAAGCTCTTTCAAGGCGGGCGCGCTGAATTGGTGCTTGAGAACCCGGACGACCTTCTTTCGACAGGCGTTGAGATCTACGCCGAGCCTCCCGGGAAGAAGTTGCAGAGTCTATCGCTTCTTTCAGGCGGTGAACGGGCCTTGACAGCGATTGCCCTGATATTCGCCATGATGAAGGCGAATCCGAGTCCCTTTGCCGTGCTTGACGAGATCGATGCACCCCTCGACGACGCAAACGTCTCGAGGTTCACTAGGGTCCTGAGAGAGCTTGCACAGTCCACGCAGTTCGTTGTCGTGACGCATAGAAAGGGGACTATGGAAGCTGCGGACGCGCTCTATGGTGTTACGATGGAGGAGTCAGGCGTCTCCAAAGTAGTGTCTGTGAAACTGCAGCAGTAAGCTGAGAGATGATACTTGGCTACACGGTAACTTCAGGAGGACGCGATACACATGGACAGGAAAATCTCATTTCTAGACAGGCTAAAGCAAGGATTGCGAAAGACCCGAGAGGGGTTCGTAGGCCGTCTTGAAACCCTTCTCAAGGGCAAAAAGACGATTGACAGTGACCTTCTCGACGAACTCGAAGAGCTGTTGATAGAAGCCGACCTGGGAGTCGGAGTTGTGATAGAGCTGATCGACAACCTGAAAGAGCGGGTCTCCCAAGAAGGCATGACAGAGCCCGAAGACGTGAAGGAAGTGCTGAAACAAGAGCTGCTTTCCTTGGTTGGAGATGAGACTGTACCCTTGAGAGCCAATAGAGATGCTTTGACAGTCATCATGGTAGTCGGGGTCAACGGGACGGGCAAGACAACTACTGTTGGCAAGCTGGCGGCGATGCTGCAATCGAGCGGCAGCAAGGTCCTGATTGCAGCAGCAGATACTTTTAGGGCCGCCGCGATCGAGCAGCTCGAGATCTGGGGCAGAAGGTCTGGAGCCGAGGTGATCAGGCAGCAGCAAGGTTCGGACCCGGCGGCTGTTGTTTACGATGCAGCCGCGGCCGCCAAGTCTCGAGGAGTAGACTACCTGCTGATCGACACCGCCGGCAGGCTGCACACTAAGGTAAACCTCATGGAGGAACTCAAGAAGATAAGGCGGGTAGTGGGAAGAGAGGTCGAGGGAGCTCCCCATGAAGTGCTGCTGGTGATCGATGCGACCACTGGTCAGAACGGCATTACTCAAGCAAGGCTGTTTAAGGAGGCAGTGGACGTAACAGGGATCGTGCTCACAAAACTGGACGGCACTGCCAAAGGAGGCATTGCCGTGTCCATTGGCAAAGAGCTGGCGATACCTGTGAAACTCATTGGAGTGGGTGAAGCGGTTGAGGACCTAAGAGAGTTTGACCCGCGCCTCTATGTTGAGGCACTGTTCTCGTCTTGACAGCGAACCTGCCTGTAGCTATACTTGTTCTGTAAAGTGCTTTTGCTTGACAGCCTATTGTCTTTGCCTGTAGGCAGGGAGGCCCGACAGTGTCCGAGCGAGCGCTAGACAGAATGCTGAGAGCCACCGCGCTTTTTGATCTCTATGGGGGGCTTCTCACAGAGCGACAGAGAGAGTTTTACGACCTGCACTATATGCGCGATCTCTCGCTTGCGGAGATCTCTGAGCACTATGGTGTTTCCAGACAGGCTGTGCACGACACTCTCACTCGAGGAGAGTGCTATTTGGAGCGAGTAGAGGCTTCGCTGCGTTTGCTAGAGAGGATCCAGGCTGTCCTAGAAGTCGTAAGCCAAGCCGGCGACACCTGCAGAAAACTGCAGGACCGCTTGCAGGATCAGCTCGGCGATTCGGCAGATGAGACTCACGCCTTGATCGAGCAGCTTGTGCAGGATCTCAACTACATCGACAGCCTGCTGAGATATGGGTCGGCTGTCAGTAGTGATTAGGAGGAGTTTGCTGACATGATATTTGAAGGCCTGTCAGAAAAACTTCAGCAAACACTGCGCAAGCTCAGAAGCAAGGGCAGGCTGACTGAAAAAGACGTAGACGAGGTTCTTCGCGAGGTGCGGATCGCACTCCTTGAGGCTGACGTGAACTTCAAAGTTGTTCGCCAGTTCGTACAGTCAGTGAAGGAAAAAGCGATCGGCCAAGACGTGCTTGGCAGCCTCACGCCGGGCCAGCAAGTTGTCAAGATAGTCCATTCGGAGCTGACCAGCTTGATGGGAGGTACCCAGGCGAAGATCGCAATGGCTCCGAAGCCGCCTACTGTTGTCATGCTCGTCGGCCTCCAGGGAGCAGGCAAGACTACGGCTTGCGCAAAACTGGCTCGCAGTTTGAAAGCCCAGGGGCACTCCCCACTCATGGTTGCTGCAGATGTTTATCGGGCTGCAGCAATCGACCAGTTGAAGGTACTGGGCGACGCAGTAGAAGTTCCGGTCTTTTCAATGGGTGCGGACCAGAACCCGGTAGACATCGCAAAGGCTGCAGTGGCGCATGCGGTATCCAGAGGCCGAGACATAGTCCTTGTTGATACCGCCGGGCGCTTGCACATAGACGATGATCTCATGACTGAGCTCGAAGAGATCAAGTCAGCAGTCAATCCCAACGAGATCCTTTTGGCCGCAGACGCCATGACAGGCCAGGATGCGGTCAATGTCGCCAAGGCTTTTGCAGACCGCTTGGGGGTCACAGGAGTCATCTTGACGAAGCTCGACGGAGACGCCAGAGGAGGCGCAGCGCTGTCTATTCGTTCGGTGACAGGCTGTCCCATCAAGTTTGCGAGCGTCGGCGAGAAACTCGATGCTCTTGAGCCCTTCCATCCTGAGCGAATGGCATCGAGAATACTCGGCATGGGCGATGTGCTGACTCTCATTGAGAAGGCCGAGGCTGTCATAGATCGGGAGAAGGCCCGCAAGATGGAAGAAAAACTGCGGCGGGCTGAATTCACGCTGGATGATTTCATGGATCAGTTGGCTCAGATGAGGCAGATGGGGCCGATTGACCAGATCCTGTCTATGATGCCCGGCTTGGGCAACGTCAAGGCCTTGAAAGGCCTGAGTGTCGACGAGAAGCAGCTGAGCAGGATTGAGGCAATAGTCAATTCGATGACCAAGGAAGAGCGCCTACGTCCGGAGGTTATCAATGGAAGCCGACGACGCCGCATAGCTGCGGGCAGTGGCACGTCTGTGCAAGAGGTCAACTCACTGTTGAAGCAATTTGCGCAAACTCGCAAGCTCCTCAAGCAGTTTAAGGATACAGGAAAGGGACGCGTTAAGCGAGGACGCGGGATCAGATTGCCGTTTATGTAGGCTGAGTTAGTGTGGAGGTGTTTACAATGGCTGTACGAATCAGACTCACTCGAACCGGAGCAAAAAAACGGCCCTTTTACAGACTGGTGGTTGCGGATTCCAGATCTCCCCGTGATGGGAGGTTTATCGAGATACTGGGCCACTACAACCCAATCACCGAACCTTCGGTCGTAAAGGTTGACGAAGAGCGCGCTGTATACTGGCTCCTCAACGGCGCGAAGCCTTCAGACACCGCGAGGGCACTTCTCAAGAAGGCAGGCGTCATGGAGAAGTATGAGGAGGCTAGAAGGACCAGGACCCAGCAGGCCGACTAGGCTTTTTCATTGAATTGGGGGTGCCGGGCTGTGAAAGAGCTTGTTGAGTTCATCGCTAAGTCGTTGGTTGAGCACCCAGACGAAGTGAGGGTGACGGAGATAGACCATGGCGGTGGCGTAGTCACTTATGAGCTGCGCGTCGCGGAGTCGGATATGGGCAAGGTCATCGGACGGCAGGGTCGAGTTGCTCGCGCTATCAGGTCCGTAGTCAAGGCCGCTGCAACTAGGCAGCACAAAAAGGTCACCGTAGAGATCCGTTAGCTGACTATACGTGCATCAGCTCTTTACGGGAGTACGTGACTCGAGGAGAGCTGTCACAGATGAAGTCGATCAATGTCAAGAGGACTGTCGTCGTCAAGGCGATTGTAACTGAAAAACTCAAGGAAGACACCCTTGATAGGATCAGGTCTTCGCTCAACCGTGTCGAGCTGGAGCTTCAGCAGATGGAGTTTCAGAGCAAGCGGACGATTTCCAGTTTGGACAAGCAGAACGTAAAGCAGGCGGTTGCTATCCGTCAGCAGCTGGAGGCCGAAAAACAGAAGAGACTTGAAGCCAAGAAACGACTCCGGAGCCAACTGCAGGAGGTCACGCAGTGGCAAATCGGTGACGAGGTCATTCAAGGGACACTTGAGGGCAGTGTAGACCTGAAGATCGGAGACAACATCGCGTCCATCTTGACCTCGGAGATAGTGGTTAAGGACGGGACAGTTGTAGATATCAGGGAGTAGGTGACGGGCAGGTGGGTGAGGATCTACTGACCATCGGCCGCATCCTTAAGCCTCATGGTGTGCGGGGCGATGTGAGGGTGTTGCCTCTCACTGACTGGCCCGAACGTTTTCTAGAGCTTGAGCGCGTGTTCGTTGGGAGCCACGAGGCCAACGAGCAATATGCTGTGAGAGGAGTGTCGCTTCACGGAAAGGTGGTGCTCCTTGGGCTGACCGGGATCGACAGCAGAGATCGAGCCGAGGATCTCCGGGGGCACTCAGTGATGATCCCAGAGAGCGAACGCGTAGAGCTGCCTCCTGATCATTACTACATCTACGAACTCATAGGAGTCGACTGCTACACGACAGACGGCACGTTGGTCGGCAAGGTGACTGACGTTCTCAGTACGGGGGCCAATGACGTCTATGTCGTCGAGGGCCCTTCCGGAGTTCATTACGTTCCTGCAGTGAAGGCCGTAGTAAGGGAGATCGACCTTGAGGCAAACAGGATGGTGGTCGAGTGGCTCGACGGGATGTAGCCCAGGGAACCTGCGCGTCTTGGCTGTTCCCGCAGAGGTGAGCCCATGCGAATAGACATTCTGACTCTTTTCCCGGCTATGTTTCAGGGCCCGCTGTCTGAGAGCATAATCGGGCGGGCAGTCGATCAAGGGATCCTCGACATAAGGATCCACGATATACGTGCATTCGCCACAGACAAGCACAGGACAGTCGATGACTACCCGTTCGGTGGCGGAGCCGGTATGGTCATGAAGCCCGAACCGCTGTTTGCAGCGATTGAGGCCTGTGCGGGCGACGAAGAGGTCACCGAGGCCGAGGTTTCTAAGGCTGGAGATTGCTCAGAGGATGAGTGCGAGATCACTGTCCATGTGACCAGGTCTGGCAGGCGGTTTAGGTGCCCGATAATATTGATGACTCCTCAGGGTACTCCTCTAGAGCAACAGCTAGCTCGCAGACTGGCTAGGTACCACCGAATGGTCATAGTGTGTGGCCACTATGAAGGAGTAGACGAGCGGGTCCGGTACGATTTGATAACCCACGAGATCTCGATTGGCGACTATGTGTTAACAGGCGGCGAGCTGCCTGCTATGGTCCTGGTAGATGTAGTGTCGAGGATGATTCCAGGTGTCATCAAGGAACGTGAATCTTATGAGAACGACTCGTTTTATACCGGACTGCTCGAGCACCCGCACTATACGAGACCTAGGGAATTCCGAGGAATGGTTGTGCCGGATGTCCTAGTCAGCGGCAATCACGCGATGATAGACCAATGGCGCCGGAAGGAATCCCTCCGGAGGACACTTCAATGCCGCCCTGACCTTCTTGAGACTGCGGAGCTGACAGATCAGGACCGCAAGTGGTTGAAGGAGATAGCCGAGGAGCTTCCTCAACAGCCCCGTCGGAGACCATAGACGGGCGGCTTGCGTTGTCTTGAAAGGCAACGGTCAGAGTGACAACGCAAACGGCTCATAGCAGACTTGCATTGTCAGTCATTAACGGCTATAGTATAATGGTGTTTGCTGAGGATACGAAAAGACTTAATGCGCGGATACGCATTGTGGTTGTGCCCAATGTATTGGAGGAGGTAGGGGAGACCCATGAATGTCATAGATCAGCTTGAAAAGGAGCAGTTGCGGACTGATCTGCCGGATTTTGGGCCTGGTGACGGAGTGAGGGTCCACCTCAAGGTCATAGAGGGCGAAAGAGAGAGAATACAGGTCTTCGAAGGCACCGTTATTCGCAGAAGCGGTGGTGGCGTCAGGGAGACCTTTACTGTTCGTAAGGTCTCTCAGGGAATAGGCGTTGAGCGTACACTTCCGCTCCATTCACCCCGTATTGCCAAGATCGAGGTAACGCGCAGAGGCCGCGTCCGTCGCGCGAAGCTCTACTACCTCAGAGATCGAGTGGGCAAGGCTGCCAGGGTAGCAGAGAGGCACCAGAGGTAAGAATCGATGCAATAGAGTTGTCTCGTGAGAAATGGGGCTCCAAGTGGGCCTCTTTTTCTGATTCGGAGGTTGATACGGTGTCGTGGAAATCTGAGGTCTGGGAGTTTGTACAGGCAGTTGCGATAGCAGCGGTCCTGTCCATTTTCATCATAACATTCGTTATGCAGTCTTTTTTGGTTGAAGGCAGTTCTATGTACCCGACACTAAGCGACAGAGACAGGCTTTTTGTCAACAAGCTTGTCTACAGGTTTAGGGAGCCCCAAAGAGGAGAGATCATTGTGTTCAGGTATCCCGCTGATCCTCGCAGGAACTTCATAAAGAGGGTCATAGGGATACCGGGAGACCGTGTAGCCGTCTCCGGCGGGATCGTCTATGTGAATGGTGTCCCGCTTGAGGAGCCCTATATCAACGAACCGACCTATGGCAGATACCCTGAGACGGTTGTACCGGAGAATACTGTGTTCGTCTTGGGAGACAACCGTAACCACTCTCAGGACAGCAGAGAACCCTCTGTCGGGTTTGTGCCTTACAAGAACATCGTTGGAGAGGCATTTGTTCGCTATTGGCCCTTGACGAAGGTCTCGATAGTGGACAGCGTGGGTTTTGTAGATCCCTTTGCAGACGATCAGTAGGGTGAGAAGATGATACAGTGGTATCCGGGACACATGGCGAAGGCCAAGAGAGAGATCCGCGAGAAGCTTCGGATCATCGACATTGTGGTCGAGCTGCGAGACTCGAGAATACCTGTTTCCAGCAGCAATCCGGATCTCCCCGGGCTGCTTGGAAACAAGACGAGGATCATCGTGCTCAACAAGTCCGACCTCAGCGACCCGAGCGTCACAGATGCGTGGATCAATACACTTTCTAGTTCGGGGGATGAGGTTGTTCCTGTGGAAGCTGTGACAGGCAAGGGACTGGCGGAGGTCAGGCGCATAGCTTCTTCTGTAGCTGCAGAGCTGTCTCGCAGAATGGCTGCTCGCGGCAGGCGCCCTCGGCCCGCACGGATGCTGGTCGTAGGGGTGCCCAACGTAGGCAAGTCGACGTTCATCAACAGACTCGCCGGCAGGAGTGCAGCGCGGACGGGTGACAGACCCGGGGTGACTAGAGGCCAGCAGTGGGTGTCTGTTGGGAGGTCACTCCAACTCTTGGATACGCCGGGCCTGCTGTGGCCCAAGTTTGATGATCAGCAAGTCGGAATCAAGCTTGCTGTCACGTCAGCTGTGGATGACAGGTTGACGGACGCAGAGATGTTGAGCAGATGGCTGATTAAGTTTCTCGTCGATCGCTATCCTGAGGTGCTCTCAAGATACGTCGGGGACGAGCATCTGCCACCTGATTGTGATGAGATCGTCCTTCTGATCGGACGCAGGCGCGGGTGCCTTCTGTCCGGCGGCAGGGTCGATACGCAGCGCACAGCTGAGATGATCCTCAAGGACTTCCGCGCCGGAAGGATTGGCAGAGTGTCTCTGGAACGACCGGAGGATGGACTATGAACGACTTACTTGGATCTGCGGACGCTATGCCCCGCCATGAGCGGGACATCGAGCGGTTGACTCTGGCGGAGATCGTGTCGATAGTCGCCTCCTTTAAGCCTCGGCGTCACCGAGCGCTACGCAACTCCGATGAGGCACGCAGCCGTATAGAGACGATGGCGAGAGCTGGTCTTGATGCAGCAGCAGGCATCGAAAGCCGAACTGCAGGAGTTGATGAGGCGGGCCGGGGCCCGCTGGCCGGACCGGTGGTCGCCGCGGCGGTAGTGCTGCCTACAGGCAGTGATAGCCACCTAGTTGATTCCCTGTTGGGCATAAACGACTCCAAACGTCTGTCGCCTTTGAGGAGATGCTTGCTTTTCTTGGAGATCATGAGAGTTGCCGAAGAGGTGTCCCTTGGGATTGCCACATCTGCAGAGATTGATCACGTCAATATTCGCGAAGCTACTCACATGGCGATGCGCCGAGCTGTTGGTGGGTTGAAGCAAACACCGGATCTCGCGCTTGTAGACGGCAACAGCGATCCCGGACTTCCTTGTCCGACCCAGTGCATTGTCAAGGGAGATGCCCGAGTGCTTTCGATCTCTGCAGCGTCCATCGTTGCCAAGGTCGCTAGGGACGTGATTATGGATTCTTTGCACTCGATGTATCCGCAGTACGGCTTTGACAGCAACAAAGGGTACCCTACTAAGGCTCATTATCAAGCCCTCGAGAAATACGGCCCATGTCCGGTCCACAGAAAGACATTTCGGCTCTCAAGTAGCGCTTGATCCGGTGCGAAGCAACCGTGAAGCACTCTTGATCATATCTGCCGAAATTGAAGGGCTTCGGCAATATGCCGCACTTCAATCTTGGACTTGCCGTCCATGTCAGCTATTGTACGGGCGACCTTGAGACAGCGCGTCATTCCTCTGCCGGTCAGTTGAAGCCTCCTGCCGCCCTCGATCAGCAAACGTTCGGCCTCAGGCGTCATGATGCAGTAGCGGTGGATTTCTGCAGGGTTCATTTGTGAGTTGACGACGGTCGTGCTGCCACTCTTTTTGAACCGCTCGAGCTGGATGTCTCGCGCACGGCACACTCGCGACCTCACAGTCGCAGAATCCTCGGCAGCCCCTTCGACAGCTACGCGAGCGAGGCGTTCTGACGGCTCGGGAAGCACGTTGATCGTCATATCCATGCGATCCAGAAAAGGGCCGGATAGGACTGACCTGTATGAGCGGATCTCTCGTTCAGTGCAGCGGCACTCCCTGTCCGCTGAACCAAAGAAGCCACACGCGCATGGGTTCATCGACGCGATTAGGAATACCCGACAGGGGTATACAACGGTCTGGAGGTGCCTGTTGAGCACCACTCTGCCCGAGTCAAGAGGCTCTCTGAGGGCATCTGTGACCTTCTTGTTGAACTCGCCCAGCTCGTCCAGGTAGAGGACACCATTGTGGGCCAGACTGAGCTCGCCAGGACGCAGCGGCCTCCCGCCTCCGATTAGACCTGCGAGAGTTGTACTGTGGTGCGGAGCGCGAAAGGGTCTGTGTTCCAACAGAGGCCGCGAACGTTCGAGAATCCCGGCTATGCTGTGAATTTTGGTAGTCTCGATGGCTTCTCTTAGCGTGAGGGGAGGCAGGATCCCTGGAACGCAGGATGCTAGCATGCTCTTGCCAGAACCGGGCGGCCCGATCATGAGAANAGAAGGTTGTGACCGCCAGAGGCGGCCGTCTCCAGTGCTCTGCGTGCAGACTCCAGACCAACGACATACTTGAGGTCCTGCCAATGCATGTGAGTGCTGCCGCCGTCGCGGGACCCTTGAGTCTCTCTAGTAGGAAGCGGTTGTCGGGCCCTGCCACTCGTCACCACGTAGTCGGATCTATGCAGGCGTTCGATCAGTTCGGTCAGATGGTTTGCTGCTATCACCTTGAGCCCTGGAACTATGTTCACTTCGTCTAAGTTGTCTTGTGGTATCACCAGCACACATTGATCGATACTTCGAGCCAGCTCCGCAATGGATAGGCTGCCATTGACAGATCGAATACTGCCGTCCAAGCCGAGTTCACCGACTGCTATCATCATGTCATCTGCGAAGCAGCGCAGTTGCGATGACGCCATAGCTATCCCGAGAGCTATGGGAAGGTCAAAAGAGCTGCCCTCTTTGCGGACTCCGGCAGGTGCTAGATTGACGGTAACCCTGGCGAGGGGAAAGTCCAGGCCTGAGCTGCGAAGGGCTGACCTGACTCTCTGTCGCGACTCCCGTATGGACGCTCCGGGGAGTCCAACAGTGTCAAGGCAAGGCAGGCCCCGTGAGATATCGACCTGGACCTCAACGAGTCTGGCCTCGACCCCAATTAAAGCTGCGGAATAGACGATAGATATCACGCAGTTGCCTCCTAGCCTCAGGCGAACTCAGAACGCGTCGACTATCCAGCGGATCTTGGCGCGTCGCCGCTGCCGGTCCACTGTTACGGCAGCTACGTCAAAGCGGCATTGGAGCGCCTGACTGTCCTCGATCACCGCTGAACCAACGGATAGGAAGTAACAAGCGACGCGCCTGATGCGGTGCTGCTTTGAGTGAGTTACCGCCTCCTCGGGCGTTCCGATAGCGCAGGTGGTCCTGGTCTTGACCTCTACGAACACCACTGTGTTGTCGTTCTTGGCGATGATGTCTATCTCTCCAATGGGGCAAGTGTAGTTCTTGCAGAGGATCTGGTAGCCATGGGACATGAGCCACCTCGCGCATACCTCCTCTCCCAGACGCGCTAGCGCTGCCTGTGAACGCTCCCGAGGAATGGAAAGCATTGCCTCGCCCCTCCCTGAGCACAAATCGATTGGCATTTCATGGGTTGGATCGCATAGTGTAGATTCGCAGGCAGCAAATCGATACCCTGCCCCGGTTGGGGGTGATTTTGCTGCACTCCAGGGTACCTCTTGGATTGCGGAAAGGGTGAAATGCTTTCGGGTGACAGGACAACGCAGTGACGTGTTGAAGAGATAAAGCGTGCGACCAAACCCTGGGTGGACTGGTGCTGTGCATAGGGGTGATTTGTTGTGTGCGAGCTTAAGTACTGGATCGCCCTTAGCTGTGCTCCCGGGGTCGGGAGCGGTTATTTCTTTCGCCTTGTCAATGCGTTTGGCAGTCCCAGAGAGGCTTGGCGCGCACATGGGAAGCACCTGCAGGATGTCTTTAGTGGCAATCAGTGTTTACTGACTCGGTTTACTAGGTGGCGGGCGTGTACGGATCCTGACCGTTTGCTTGACGAGTTGAGGTCCTCGGGAGTCGAAGCAGTCACCTTCGAGGACTCGCGGTACCCTCGCTTTCTCAAGGACATTGCTTCACCTCCGCCTGTCCTGTATTGCATAGGCACTCTGCCCGGACAGACAGACGTCTGCGTCAGTGTTGTTGGCACCCGCAGGCCTACTCCGTATGGGTTGAGGTGCGCTGCAGGGATAGCTTCCAGACTTGCCAAGGCGGGCTTCTGCGTAGTCAGCGGCATGGCTCTCGGCATCGATAGCTGCGCTCATCGCGTTGCGCTTGACTCAGGAGGCCGTACTGTTGCCGTCCTTGGGTGTGGGCCCGATGTCGTATATCCTAGACAGCATCGGGCGCTCTATGATAGAATCACCCGCGCTGGTGCAGTGGTCTCAGAGTACTATCCGGGTACGCTCCCGTTGCCCGCACGCTTTCCTGCGAGGAATAGGATTATAAGCGGGATGAGCGTAACTACTGTGGTAGTCCAGGCAGGAATAAAGAGCGGTGCGTTGATCACTGCTCGTTTTGCTGCAGAGCAGGGACGGACCGTGTACGTAGTCCCAGGTGACATATACTGCCGTGCGTCTGCCGGGACCAATCGTCTGTTGTACGACGGTGCGACGCCCGTAGTCGACGTCGAGCAGCTATTGATGGAGATCTACAGCACGTTGGAGGCCTGGCAGATGCCGAGACCTGTCCCTCCGGTCCATCAGGACGTCGCCGGGAGCTTGCAGGCAACGCCTGGCGAGGCTGCTCGGAGAGTACTGTCAGCCGTGCGAAAGGGCGGTAGTACAGTAGACTCTATAGCTCGGATGGCTCAGGTGGACGTGTCGAGCGTCTTGTCTGAACTCATGTTCCTTGAACTTGAAGGCAAGGTCATGAGATACCCGTCAGGGGCCTTTGGAGCCATCCCGGAGTAGACAGTGTTGACAAGGAGGATGGCCACTGTGAACGCACGCGTCAGGGAGATAGTAGATCTCTTGGTCGAGATGATATCGGCTGACGACGACACTCTGGATACAGAGATTTCCCTGATAGAGCGCCTGGTCAAGCGTGGATACCACCTGCGCGAGATAGACGCAGCTTTAGAAACCCTGTTCTCACTGCCGATAAGGTTGATTGTGCTGGACACGGGTGTCGGTTCGGAGGTTCAGACTAAGCGATTGTCAAAGCGCTTCTTCATTCCAGCCGAGCGGGTCGCACTGAGCACAGAGGCTCAGACCGAACTCATCAAGCTTACTGAGTGTGGGCTGCTCACAGATGCCGAACTTGAAGAAGCGTTGTTTCAGATAGTCGGTTCGGGTCTGCGAGACATCGGTGTAACCGAATTGCTGCTATTGCTCATGAGTATAATACCGGATGAAGACCGACGGGCGCTCATTGCACCCGAGCTAATCACGCCTGGAATCACGCCGGGCCCCAACTGACGCGCTTTTGTACCTCAGACTGTAGATTGGAGGATCTACGCCAAATATGAAAAAGTCTCTCGTGGTAGTGGAGTCGCCGACGAAGGCCAAGACCATCTCTAGGTTCTTGGGAAGGGGATACCAGGTCAAGGCTTCTATGGGTCATGTCCGTGACCTCCCAAAAAGCAAGCTTGGTGTCGATATCGACGACGGATACAAGCCTACTTACATAAATGTTCGCGGTATGGGTGGGGTTATCCGCGAACTAAAAGCCGCAGCCAAGGACGCGGATACTGTGCTCTTTGCTACTGACCCAGACCGAGAGGGTGAGGCCATTTCATGGCATCTGGCCCATTTGCTTGGGATCGATCCTGCGTCCAAGTGCAGAATTGAGTTCAACGAGATAACCAAGAACGCGATCAGAGAGGCGATCAAGAACCCTCGTCAGATTGACATAGACTATGTCAATGCTCAGCAAGCCAGACGCGTTCTGGACCGACTCGTCGGCTATAAGCTGAGTCCGTTTCTCTGGCGTAAGGTCAAGCGAGGCCTCAGCGCCGGCAGAGTGCAGTCTGTGGCGCTTAGACTGATAGTTGATCGGGAGCGGGAGATTGAGGCTTTTGTCCCTGAGGAGTACTGGACAATAGAGGTTGACCTCGAGCCGCTCGCTGCAGATGAAACGACAAAACCTGCTTCATTTGAGGGTCAGGAAAGTGCATCCTTTAGATTTACCGCTAGGCTGGTGAGCGAGTCTGGCAAGAAGGTGCACATACCCAACGAAGACGAGGCCGACCGGATAAGGTGCGACCTAGAACAGGCAAGTTTTGTGGTGACTGCCATTGCTCGCAAGGAGAAGCGCAGAAGCCCGTCCCCACCGTTTACCACAAGCACCTTGCAACAAGAGGCTTCTCGCAAACTTAGATTTTCTCCCTCTAGGACCATGCGAGTCGCGCAGCAGCTGTATGAGGGAATAGACATTGGTTCAGAGGGAACTGTCGGACTAATCACTTACATGCGTACAGACTCGACGCGTGTGGCTTCTGAGGCCCAAACAGAAGCTAGATCGTACATCGAATCGGCATATGGCAAGCAGTTCGTGCCGTCTAGGCCTTATCAGTACAAGAGCAGGGGAGGCGCTCAGGACGCTCACGAAGCTATTCGGCCCACGTCTTCGAGTCGTCTGCCTGATGCGCTGAAACCATATCTTACTGCTGACCAATATAAGCTTTACAGGCTTATTTGGCTTAGGTTCATTGCGAGCCAGATGTCTGCGGCAGTCTATGATTCAGTAGCAGTAGACATCCAGGCTGGCGTCTACGGTCTGCGTGCCAGTGGTTCCAGGTTGATCTTCCCGGGATTCCTCAGTGTGTATGAGGAGGGCAGGGATGCAGCAACTGAAGCGGATGAGGGCTTTGATCTGCCGCAGCTGGACGAGGGCGAGCAGCTTCGCAGGATAGAAGTCCGGCCCGAGCAGCATTTCACGCAACCTCCTCCTCGATATACGGAGGCGACCCTGATCCGGACACTCGAGGAAAACGGTGTAGGCCGGCCGAGTACGTACGTGTCGATCATCGACACCATACGCAAGCGCAATTACGTATACCTGGAGGATCGACAGTTTAGGCCCACAGATCTCGGTGTTGCTGTAAATGATCTATTGGCAGAGTACTTCCCTAGCATAGTCGATATTGAATTCACTGCAAACTTGGAGCAAGATCTGGACAAGATAGCTGAGGGTCAGGCAGCCTGGGACGAGGTGGTAGACGACTTCTACAAACCTTTCGAACAGACGTTGGAAACCGCCATGAAGAACGCAGAGACAGTCTCTGTCCCAGATCAGGAATCCGACGAGAAGTGCCCTCAGTGTGGCCGCAACCTTGTCTACAAAGACGGCAGGTATGGGAGATTTCTTGCTTGTCCCGGGTTCCCGGAGTGTCGGTTTACGAAGCCGTTGATCGAGGAATTGGATGTTGCCTGTCCCGAATGCGCAATCGGCCGTGTTGTGAAGCGCCGAAGCAGGCGAGGAAGGGCTTTTTATGCTTGCTCCCGCTATCCCGATTGCCGCTTCACGTCGTGGAATGAGCCTACAAACGACAAGTGCCCGCAGTGCGGAAGCTACATGGTGAAGAAAAACAGCAAACGCAGCGGCAACCAGCTCGCGTGCTCCGACAAGACGTGCGGTTACTTAATCCAGGCAGCCCCAAAGGAGAACTGACAGTGCAGAGAGTTCACGTAGTTGGCGGTGGTTTGGCAGGCTGCGAGGCCGCGTGGCAGCTGGCGTCTCGCGGAGTAGACGTGGTCTTGTACGAAATGCGGCCGGAGCGACAGACGCCTGCTCACACTACCGGGTTGTTGGGCGAACTCGTGTGCAGCAACTCGCTTAAGTCGGAAGAGCTGTCGAACGCATCGGGACTGCTCAAAGCCGAGATGCGGTTGATGGGTTCGCTCGTCATGCAGGCTGCGGAGGCTGCCAGGGTCCCCGGAGGTTCAGCCTTGGCAGTCGACCGCACCGTGTTCGCGTCGTTTCTTACGGCTCGCATCGAGCAGCATCCTAGAGTGGAAGTTGTCAGGCAGGAGATCACCGAACTCGACCCAAGCGACGGGCAGGTTACAGTGGTCGCCACCGGGCCTTTGACTTCCGCACAACTCGCACAGTCCCTTAAGAGGCTCACTGGAGAGGAATACCTGTATTTCTATGATGCCGCAGCTCCGATTGTTGCGGCCGAGTCGCTGGACATGGCCAAACTCTTCTGGGGATCGCGCTGGGGTAAAGGCGGCGACGACTATCTCAACGCGCCGATGACAGAAGCGCAGTATGAGACGTTTTGGAGGGCTTTGGTCGCAGCTGAGAGATACCCTTTGAAGGACTTCGAAAGAGAGGTCTTTTTCGAAGCGTGCATGCCAATCGA
The DNA here is from genome assembly GCA_900016865.1 of uncultured Clostridia bacterium. Classification (GTDB taxonomy): domain Bacteria; phylum Bacillota; class DTU014; order DTU014; family DTU014; genus DTU014. The sequence goes on from FIZI01000006.1 coordinate 45,093, forward strand.
AGAGCTGGCCAAGAGAGGCAGGGACACACTTGCGTTCGGTCCGCTAAAGCCTGTCGGACTCATGCCGCCTGGCTGGACCGATCGGCCATACGCTGTGGTTCAGCTACGAATTGACAACCGCGAACGCACCTTGTTCAACCTGGTTGGGTTTCAGACCAATCTGCGATGGGGAGAACAGGATCGAGTATTCAGGCTGATCCCCGGCTTGGAGAATGCGGAGTTCGTCAGGTACGGAGTAATGCACAGGAACGTATACATCAATTCTCCGTCTGTACTTAGAGACACCGGTCAGATGCGATCCTATCCGCACATCCTGATCGCAGGCCAGTTGAGTGGAGTCGAGGGGTATCTCGAATCCGCAGCTTCCGGTATATTGACCGGAATCAACGCGTGGCGCTTGGTGAACGGCCAAGAACCACTGAGTTTTCCGAGAGAAACCATGCTGGGAGCCCTCATGTCCTACATCTCGGATCAATCAAAGGAGACCCTTCAACCGATGCACGCGGCATTTGGTTTGTTGCCGCCTGTCGCAGTGAGAGGGGGCAGGAGGCAGAGGCGCCAGGCTCAAGCGGAGAGAGCTATTGCTGCGCTTAGAGGCTTCTTGCGAGACCAAGGACTGCTGCAGCAGACCTGCGACTAATGGAGAACTTGTTCTTGGAGTGGGTTGCCTGTGAGTATACGGTCGTTTCTGGAGAACTTGAGGTTGATTAGAAACTGCTCGATCCGGACTCTTGATGCGTACAAGCGAGATCTGGAGCAGTTCGAGCAGTATCTTTCTGAGACCGGACATCCGGGCCAAGCAGATCCGAGTCAAGTCGACTCGGACACAGCTCGGTCGTACCTGTTTTGGCTAAGCGGAAAAGGCCTCAGCAAACGCACAATAGGGCGTAAGTTGTCTGCGCTTCGGAGTTACTACAAGTATCTCGCACTCAAAGGCGTTGTTGAAGTAAACCCCTTTGCGAACGTCTCGTCTCCTAAGTATGCGCGCAGGCTCCCGGATGTCTTGCACGTGCACGAGATAGAGAATTTGATCGAATCGATCGATACATCCGACATACTGGGCGTGAGAGATCGGGCGATTGTCGAGCTTCTATACTCATCCGGCATAAGGCTGAGCGAGCTTACAGGCCTGACAGTAGGCAATGTTGACCTAAATGCAGGATATATCAGAGTTTTTGGCAAGGGTGCGAAGGAGAGAGTAGTGCCTATAGGCGACAAGGCGGTCGAATCGTTGCAGTGCTATCTGACAGACGCCCGCCCGCTACTAGTTAGCAGGAGAAAGTGTGACTCGGACGAGGATATCTTGTTCCTAAACCGCTTCGGGTACCCGTTGAGTGGAAGGTCCGTGCAGCGCTTGCTCGACAAGCGTTTGAGAGAGATGGCAAGCCTGATTAGAGTCAGCCCTCACGCCCTAAGGCACTCGTTCGCAACGCATCTCTTGGAGGGAGGAGCCGACCTGAGGGCGGTACAGGAATTGCTGGGCCATGTCAACATATCGACCACTCAGATCTATACCCATGTATCGCGTGAGCGCCTTGCAAAGGTCTACCGGGCTGCTCACCCGCGAGCTTAGGAGGGGTGCAGGTGTTCAGGGGAACAACAGTCTTGGCTGTGAGACGGGACGGAAGGCTGGCTATGGCCGGCGACGGACAGGTCACAATGGGCAATACTATCGTAAAAGCAAGTGCGCGGAAAGTTCGGCGTCTGTACAACGGCAATGTGTTGGCCGGGTTCGCCGGGTCTACTGCAGATGCCTTCACCCTGTTTGAGAAGTTCGAGAACAACCTGGAGAAGTATAGAGGCAATCTCGCCAGGGCTGCAGTAGAACTTGCGAAGGAGTGGCGCACTGATAGAGCACTGAGAAGGCTCGAATCTCTGTTGATTGTTGCAGACCGTGAGAGCGAGTACCTTGTGTCGGGCAGTGGCGATGTCGTAGAGCCTGATTCAGGGATAGTCGCCATTGGGTCGGGCGGGGCGTATGCGCTGGCCGCTGCCAAGGCATTGATGGAGCATTCCTCACTGAGTGCAGTGGACATCGCTACCATTTCTTTGAAGATAGCAGCGTCGATCTGCATTTATACCAACGAAAACATAATCGTCGAAGAGCTCGCGTAGCCTTCTGGAGGTGGCGTGTGATGGACGAACTTACACCCAAGGCGATCGTGAAGGAGCTGGATAAGTACATCATAGGACAGGATTCTGCAAAACGCTCAGTTGCCATAGCTCTGCGTAACAGATATAGACGCCAAAGGATGCAGGCCGAGCTCAAAGATGAGGTAGTCCCCAAAAACATACTGATGATCGGCCCGACCGGCGTAGGCAAGACCGAAATCGCCCGCAGGCTGGCTAAGCTAGTCAACGCTCCGTTTGTCAAAGTGGAGGCGACCAAGTTCACGGAGGTCGGCTATGTCGGCCGAGACGTCGAGTCCATGGTAAGGGACTTGGTTGAGACATCTATCCGCATGGTGAGGTCCGAGTACATGCGCAAAGTCGAAGACAAGGCAGTAGCGATGGCAAACGAGCGGCTGGTCGAGCTCTTGGTCCCGGACCCGTCCGAGCGCAAGAGGATGATGAACCCGTTTCAGATACTGATGGGAGGCGCTGCACGGAATTACGGCACAGACAACGAGGACAGTGAACGAGAGTCCGAGCTTATTGCCAGAAGGAACGCTGTCCGCAGGAACCTGGCTTTGGGCGAACTCGAGAATCATCTAGTTGAGTTTGAAGTGGAAGAAAACCGCATGCCTGTAATGGAGGTCATGTCCCCTTACGGAGTCGAGGAAATGGGCATCAACCTACAAGACGTCTTTGGCGGATTGTTGCCGAAGCGGAAGAAGAAGCGCAGGATGACTGTTGCTGAAGCGCGGAAGATACTGCAGCAGGAAGAGGCTCAGAAGCTCATTGACCTCGACGAGGTGACCAGGGTCGCCATTGAACGTGCGGAACAGACAGGCATCATCTTTATCGACGAGATTGACAAAATCGCCGGGACCGGCCCGACGGGCGGAGGCCCTGATATCTCAAGAGAAGGCGTCCAAAGAGATATACTCCCCATTGTCGAGGGATCGACAGTCATGACCAAGCACGGTCCGGTAAAGACCGATCACATCCTCTTCATAGCAGCAGGAGCTTTTCACACTGCGAAGCCGTCGGACCTGATCCCCGAACTTCAGGGCAGGTTTCCGATACGTGTGGAGCTCAAGAGCCTGACCAGGGAGGATTTCAAGCGGATCCTTACCGAACCTGAAAACGCGTTGACTAGGCAGTACCGTTCGCTTCTGAGTACCGACGGCGTTCAACTCAAGTTTACTGACGATGGAATCGACGAGATAGCCAGAATAGCGGTTGAGGTGAACGAAAGGACCGAGGACATAGGAGCGCGGCGTCTACATACGGTGATTGAGAAACTCTTAGAGGACGTCTCGTTCGCTGCTCCGGAGGGTGTGCAAGGCGAGGTAGTGGTCGATCGTGACTATGTCAACAGCAAGCTCAGCGATGTAGTCAGAGACGTCGACCTGGCAAGGTACATCCTGTGACTTGTTTTCCCTTGCGAATCGCATGATTGCTGTTTAAATGACGAATTTTTGCATAATATAAGAACGAGTTGCCAAACCGAGGCCTATGAGGTAATGGCAACAGCATCATGCGAGACAAGGGAGGAGTCGTAGTTGGCGACACTGTTAGAGCGAACCAGACACATTAACCGATATGTTCAGACCTCTGCGGGCTACCCGATGGGGTTCCAAGAAATAGCCGATGTTCTGCGGCAGAACGTGGGCTCCAACGTCTACTTAGCCGGCGTGAACGGAAAAGTCCTGGGGTTCAGTTGTTGTGAGCAAGTCCAGTGTGAGGTCGTTGCAGAGGAGATCCATCGTAAGGGCGAGTTTCCCGAGGAATTCAACAATATGATACTGGCGATGACCACCACCTCTGCGAACCTTAGACTCGCCGATGGATGGTGTTTTCTGGACAGTCAGGTCAAGTGTCCGCTGGAGTCGTGTTTCCTGACTGTTGTCCCGGTGCTTGGAGCCGGTGAACGCTTGGGGACGCTGGTGTTGGAGTCATTCGCCCGTGAGTTCGACGACGATGACCTCGTTCTCGCAGAGTATGCTGCTACTCTCATCGGTATGAGGATCTACAGGTTGAGGAGCGAGCGGATCGAAGAAGAAACCCGCAAGAGGACGGCTGTACAGATGGCCATGGACACCCTCAGCTATTCCGAACAAGAAGCAGTTGAGCATATTTTTGACGAGTTGAACGGCTCGGAGGGACTGCTGGTAGCCAGCAAGATCGCTGACAGGGTTGGGATCACTCGGTCGGTAATAGTCAATGCTCTGCGCAAGTTCGAGAGTGCAGGCGTCATAGAATCGCGCTCTCTAGGCATGAAGGGGACCTACATACGGGTCCTAAACGACAAGCTTTTTGATGAGCTAGAGAGACTGAGGGCACGCTGACTTGAGCCGGGGCTTATCGTCCCGGCCGTTTTGTCAACGCAGTTCTACTCGCGGTGCGCCGGTCGTGAATGCCGAGAAACTCCGCTGTTGAAGGAATCCTCCCTCTCTAAGGTGAATAGGGAACAAAGTACACGGGTATAAGACCCTATTCCTTCATTTCATTGTATCTGAGACCAACCAGCGGAGCGATGCAGCAGTGTACGTCCCTCAGATATCAGGAGGTTGATTGGCTTGGACGGCGCCAGAGAAACTAAGAACGTTGACCTGCTCAGTATGCCCTTTATGAATCCGGATCTACCCATCGATGTGAGGGTCGATGACCTTGTTTCCCGGATGAGCTTGGATGAGAAGATCGCACAGATGCTGTACGATGCCCCTGCGATCCCTCGGCTGGGCGTGCCGCGGTACAACTGGTGGAACGAGTGCCTTCACGGAGTCGCTCGAGCCGGTGTGGCAACGGTCTTTCCCCAGGCTATTGGCATGGCTGCATCGTGGAATGACGAGCTGTTGCACAAGGTCGCGACGGCGATCTCAGATGAGGCTAGGGCAAAGCACCATGAGTTCGCAGCTAAGGGCGACAGAACTATATATAAGGGATTGACCGAATGGTCTCCTAACATCAACATTTTCAGAGACCCTCGTTGGGGCAGAGGACAGGAGACCTATGGCGAAGACCCTTACCTGACCAGCCGCATGGGCGTTGCGTTCGTCAAGGGGCTTCAGGGCGATCATCCGCATTATCTGAAGGTTGTAGCTACGCCTAAGCACTTTGCTGTGCATAGCGGCCCTGAGACCATGCGTCACCACTTTGATGCCGAAGTTAGCGTCAAAGACCTGAGAGAGACCTACCTGCCCGCATTCCATGCATGCATCAAAGAAGGCAAGGCATATTCGATCATGGGCGCGTATAACCGCACAAACGGCGAACCGTGTTGCGCCAGCAAGACCCTCTTGATAGACATTCTCAGAGATGAATGGGGATTTGACGGCTATGTCGTGTCCGACTGTGGCGCTATTCACGACATCCATGCACATCACAAGGTCACAGACACCCCTGAGGAATCAGCAGCTCTCGCAGTCAAGAACGGATGCGACCTCAACTGCGGATCCGTCTACCGCAGTCTGATCGGCGCGGTCGAGATGGGACTGATAAGCGAGGAAGAGATAGACACCGCTGTAAAGCGCCTCTTTAAGGCGAGGTTTAAGCTCGGCATGTTTGACCCGCCGGAGCGAGTGCCCTACGCACAGATCCCTTACGAAGTCAATGCTTCAGACGAGCACAGGGCATTAGCGCTTCATATGGCAAGAGAATCCATAGTCTTGCTCAAGAATGAGAGTTCATTGCTGCCGCTCTCCAAGGACCTGGATGCCATAGCAGTCATTGGCCCTAATGCCTACAGCCTCGATGTCCTGTTGGGCAACTACTTTGGGACCCCGTCGAAGTATGTGACTGCGATCGACGGTATACGGCAGAAGGTCTCTCCGAGGACTAAGGTCTTGTATGCACAAGGTTGTGAATTGGTCGGTAGAGACGACTACTGGGGTGCCAGGTCAACCAAGGGGTTTGCTGAGGCAGTTGCAGCAGCAGAGCGTGCAGATGTCGTTGTCATGTGTTTGGGCTTGTCTCCGAAGCTGGAAGGCGAGGAGGGAGAGGTTGCCGCCTCGGACGGAGGAGGCGACAGGACAGACATCGGGTTGCCTGCCGTACAGCAGCAGTTGCTTGAGGCGGTGTGTGCTACTGGAAAGCCGGTCGTTCTCGTCCTGTTTGGTGGCAGTCCGATCTCCATTACTTGGGCCGAGCAACACGTGCCAGCCATTCTCAAGGTTTGGTATCCTGGTGAAGAGGGCGGGACGGCTATCGCTGATGTCCTGTTTGGAGACTATAATCCTGCAGGAAGGCTGCCTGTTACAGTCGTGAAGTCTCTTGATCAACTGCCTCCCTTTACGGATTACCGCATGGAGGGGCGCACGTATAGGTATATGAAAGAAGAGCCGTTGTACCCGTTTGGGTATGGGTTGAGCTACACTACCTTCGAATACAGCGAGCTGTCTCTTGGTTCGGATACGATTGATGGAGGCAATGACCTGACCCTGTCTGTCAGGGTTAGAAATGCAGGCGAGATCGCGGGAGATGAGGTCGTGCAGGTTTACCTCGAGGACCTCGAATCGTCAGTTAGGCGGCCAATCAGAGAGCTGGTTGGTTTCCGCAGGCTCAGTCTGATGCCGAACGAGAAGAAGACCCTCTCGTTCACGATCAGCGCGAAACAGATGGCTTTGATCGATGAACAAGGCAGGCGCGTTCTGGAGCCCGGACGTTTCCGCATCCATGTTGGGGGAAGCCAGCCGGATGAGAGGAGTCTCGTCCTTACAGGCAGAAAGCCTTTGTGCGCTGAATTTGAGGTGGTCGGAGGACCACTAGAGCTTGAGTATTAGGAGGAAGTCAACCTATGCTTGTTCTCAAGCATGTATCTTACACTCCCGAAGGCAATGGGCCTACAGACCCAATACTGGCAGACGCCAATCTCGTGCTTGAGGAGGGGCGCCTGTATGTGATTACCGGGCCAAACGGCGGCGGCAAATCGACGCTGGCAAGGCTCATTATGGGCATCTATCGAGCGAACTCTGGGCAGATCATCCTAGATGGAGAAGACATAACCGATCTCAGCGTAGACGAAAGAGCAAGGCTCGGGATAGGCTATGCTTTTCAGCAGCCGCCCAGATTCAAGGGGTTGACCGTAGGCCGTCTACTCAGGCTTGCAGGCGGCAGCCGTCTGGGCGAGTCGGAGATTTCGTCTCTGCTTTTGCGAGTTGGGTTATGCCCCAGAGACTACGTAGACAGGGAGATCGACTCCACCTTGTCTGGGGGCGAGCTGAAGCGAATCGAATTAGCCTCGATCCTCGCTCGGGACCTAAAGGTGGCAGTGTTTGACGAACCTGAGGCAGGTATAGACCTTTGGAGTTTTCGGCGTTTGGCACAGACTTTTGGCGAACTCCACGAACAGTCCAATGCGACGATTGTAATCATCTCGCATCAGGAGAGAATTCTCGAGTTGGCCGATGACATCATCCTCGTCGCAGATGGCAGGGTCGAGACGCCTCGATCAAAGGATGAGGTGCTAGCAGTCATCAGGGACGAGGAGGCGTGCAGGTGCAGTCTACCTACAGAGGAAGGGATCGAGGAACATGTCGGATACTTTAGGCAGCATTGACAGACGCCTCCTAGATGAGATCGCAAGTCTGCACTCGATTCCTCAAGGTGCCCACAACATAAGAAAGAACGGCAAAGGAATCTCTCGCAATAGCACAGCTAATATAGAGATCACTCCGAAGGCCGACAAACCCGGAATTGACGTAGTCATAAGACCCGGGACCGTTAATGAGAGCGTCCACATTCCGGTCATTTTGTCCGAGTCGGGCCTGACAGATGTGGTGTACAACACATTCGAGGTTGGCGAGCGTTCCGACGTCCTGATAGTGGCCGGTTGCGGGATCCACAACTCAGGTTTGAGTGACAGCAGGCATGACGGAGTACACGAGTTCATAGTGCGCAAAGGTGCGCACATGCGTTATGTGGAGAAGCACTACGGGGAAGGACAGGGCAGAAGGATCCTAAACCCGGTTACAGTCGTACACATAGAGGAAAATGCTTCTGCTGAGCTGGAGCTTGTGCAGATCAGAGGGGTTGACAGCACCGACCGCGAGACAAGGATCTCGCTCGCAAAAGGTGCCAGGATCGTCATAACCGAGCGTCTCCTAACAAGCGGGGACCAGGTTGCAGAGTCGAGGATAACCATAGATTTGAACGGCGAGGACTCGACTGCCCAGGTGATCTCTAGATCAGTCGCAAAGGATCGGTCACAGCAGGTCTTCTATTTCACACTAAATGGCAGGAACAGATGCCGAGGGCACGTCCAGTGCGATTCCATAGTAATGGATCAGTCGCATGTTCAGTCGATCCCTGAGGTAGGCGCATATCACTCCGAGGCTCAGCTAATCCACGAGGCTGCTATTGGACGAATTGCAGGAGAGCAACTGCTGAAGCTTATGTCTTTGGGTTTGACCGAGGAGGAAGCAGAGGCTACCATTTTAGAGGGGTTCCTCGCCTGACTGATACACAACATGGATATGGATCTGGAGGTAGAGCCATGAAGGCTATCCTAAATGCCGAGATCGAGACAATCACTAACGGGCGTATCTCCCGTGGGGCGATTGTGTTTGATGAGACCGGCATCAAGGCGGTTGGCAAGAGCGTGGACATTCCCGAAGGCGCGGAAGTCATTGACGCTCAAGGCCGCATAGTGACTCCCGGGATCATAGAAGCTCATTCCCACGCAGGCCTGTACGAGGACGGGTTTCCTACCGACGGGGACTACAACGAAATGACTGACCCTATCACTCCTCACCTGCAGGCTATAGACGGCTTTAAACCGAGTGACGTGGGCACTCTAGAGGCAGCCGCCGCAGGTGTGACGACCATGTACATCTCTCAAGGCAGTGCCAACGTGATCTGCGGCATTGGTGCAGTGGTCAAGACCTGGGGCACCAGTTTCGACGACCAGATAGTCAACCCGGCTGCAGGCATGAAGATGGCCCTTGGCGAGAACCCCAAGCGCGTGTACGGGTCCAAGGACAAGACACCTTCAACCCGGATGGGTGTTGCGGCCCTGCTGCGCAAGACCTTGGCCGACGCTGTGAACTACCAGGAGAAGAAGGCTTACTATTCTGAAAAAGGCAAAGACAAGGAGCCCCTTGCCCGGGACCTCAAGCTGGAGGCGATTTGCAGAGTGCTCTCAGGCGAGCTTCCAGTTCGCTGCCACGCGCATCGGGCTATTGACATGTTGACGTTCATGAGAATCGCAGATGAGTTTGGTCTCAAGTACTGCTTCGAACATGCGACTGAATGTGTACAGGTAATGGAAGAGTTGAAGCGCAGAGACATCCCGGTGGTGATCGGGCCTGCAATGAGCAGCAGGAGCAAGGTCGAGGTCTTTCATCGGACGTTTAGGAGCGTAGTCAAAGCCGTTGAAGCTGGCCTTACTGTAGCCATAACCTCGGATCATCACGTCACCCCCATGAAATACCTGCCGGTCTATGCAGCATTGGCAGTCAGAGAAGGGCTGTCATCGTCCGACGCGCTTAAGATCTTGACAATCAACCCTGCTAAGATCCTTGGTGTAGACGACCGCCTAGGCTCTATCGAAGTTGGCAAGGATGCGGATCTAGTCATATGGTCGAGTGATCCGCTCGATGCACGCAGCCGCGCTGAGAAGGTCTTTATCCGTGGGCGGTCGCTGCCGGATGCTTTGATGAAGAGCGATCTGAGGCCGGGAGAAGAGGTTTGGATGTCGTAGTGCATGGGGGGCGATCTATGCACGGTCAGTCTTGGGTCCTCATGACTTCGAGCAGAGATTGAGACGTTAACCAGCACTGACGCCACTTCCAAATAATGGGCGGGTCTACACTGATAATACACTCAACTCGTATGTGGTATCTAGCACAAGATGCGATTTTTCCTCATCATTTGCGTTTTACCCCATATGCACATCAGACCTTATGTATATGGAGTCATCCAGGCTTAATCCAAGAATTCCTATTGTACGCACACGGCTTCTGCTGCAGACCGATGGCACTCGGTGCGAATCGTTTCGGTACGAATCGTTGTTGAAGGCCATAGACTCGTGTGCTATACTATCAAAGGTGTGAATACACACGTCTGCCTGATTCCTGGCGTGGTTCTGCAGGTGTGTCAGAGTGCTTAGGCACTCAGTTATTCAGACACTCAGGTGTTAAGTGCGCCTGCAGTGGCTGTGGGAGATGACGGCGGCGGAGGAAAAAACCAATGGAAGGAGGGTGACCTCCATATGGCAGTAGTCTCAATGAAGCAGTTGCTTGAGGCAGGAGTCCATTTTGGTCACCAAACGCGAAGATGGAACCCCAAGATGAAGAGGTACATCTTTGCAGAGCGTAACGGCATCTACATTATTGACCTCCAGAAGACCGTCCGCATGATTGAAGAAGCGTACAACTTCGTGCGGGACGTTGTTCTCAGCGGAGGCACGGTCCTTTTTGTGGGGACCAAGAAGCAGTCTCACGATACGATCAAAGAAGAGGCTGAGCGCTGCGGGATGTTTTATGTCAACGAGCGCTGGCTTGGCGGCATGCTGACCAACTTCAAGACAATCCGCAGCAGAGTCGCGCACCTGAAGCGCCTCGAGAAGATGGAGGAGGACGGGACGTTTGATGTCCTTCCCAAGAAAGAGGTACAGTCGCTTCGCAAGGAGATGGAGCGTCTTAGGAAATACTTAGGCGGCATAAGAGACATGAACAGACTGCCGTCTGTAGTATACGTCGTCGACCCGCGGAAAGAGCAGATAGCAGTTGCAGAGGCTCGTAGGCTTGGAATACCTATTGTAGCCATAGTTGATACTAACTGTGATCCGGATGAGATCGATTTTGTTATACCTGGCAACGATGATGCAATCCGTGCGGTTCGACTGATAACAAGCAAGATCGCAGATGCCGTTGTCGAGGGAAGAGAGGGCAGAGATTCGGCGGCTCGAGATGTCGCGGACGACGATACTGTTTACGACGATGAAGCCTACGAATATGAAGAGTACGAAGACACTGATTCCGACTTCCAAGATGAAGAGGTCTCTGAGTAGTACGCTCCTGTGACAGGAGTCTGTCTCCAGAAGACCTTGTCGGTCCGTCGGGCCCTATAACAGAACCACATCAGTAGAAGAGGGCGTGCCCTCTTCTACTTGTAGCCAAGCACAGTAGCATTCGAGAAAGGAGCGTCGCTATGACGATATCGGCTGAGATGGTCAAGAAACTAAGAGAGCGAACTGGTGCAGGCATGATGGACTGCAAGAAGGCACTGGTTGAGGCAGAGGGAGACATTGAGAAGGCCATAGTGATCCTAAGGGAAAGAGGGCTTGCTGCCGCGGCCAAGAAGGCTGGCAGAACCGCCTCAGAGGGTTTGGTTGATTCATACATACACCTCGGAGGCAGAGTCGGCGTGTTGATAGAGGTCAACTGCGAGACAGACTTCGTTGCCAAGACCGATGAGTTCAAGCAACTGGTCAGAGACCTGGCAATGCAGGTGGCTGCGTCCAAGCCGATGGTCGTACGTAGAGAGGAAGTCCCTGCCGAGGCTATTGAGCAGGAGAAGGCAGTCTATCGAGCACAAGCCCTTAATGAAGGCAAGCCTGAGAATGTCGTTGACAAGATCGTAGAAGGACGGCTTGAGAAGTTCTATGAGCAGATTTGTCTGTTGGAGCAGCCCTTCATAAAGGACCAGGACAAGACAGTAGGTGACCTCGTGACAGAGAAGATCGCATTGCTCGGAGAGAACATTTCTGTACGCAGATTTGCTCGCTTCGAACTCGGCGAAAGCGTCGAAGAGCCCATCGGCGACCCTGCAGAGTAACTACATGAGATTTGGCTGCCAAAGCCGACTGATCGGCTTGACAGTACTACGAGGATAATAGGACTCGACAGCGAATAACAAGTACTTGAAGTCGGCAATGCGCACCGGCACTCGGGGGTTTCAGTATGGGTTCTGCGAAGTATAGACGGGTAGTGCTCAAGCTGAGCGGTGAAGCTCTGGCAGGCGAAGGCGGCTTCGGGATTGATATACCTACCGTTCAGAGGATAGCATCAGAGATCGAAACAGCGTACCGTCTAGGTGTGGAGATGGCCGTCATTGTGGGAGGCGGCAACATTTGGAGAGGCATTGAGGCGATTGAGGCGGGGATGGAGCGCAGCACTGCCGACTACATGGGCATGCTCGCAACGGTCCTCAATGCGCTGGCTCTTCAAGACTCACTGGAGAAGCTCGGGGTTCCCACCAGAGTTCAGACAGCTATAGAGATGCGCGCGGTTGCCGAACCATACATTCGAAGGCGGGCTATCCGCCATCTCGAGAAGAAGCGCATAGTCATATTCGCTGCTGGTACCGGCAACCCGTTTTTTTCAACAGACACGGCTGCTGCCCTTAGGGCTGCTGAGATGGATGCCGAGGTGCTACTCAAAGCCACCAAGGTGGACGGGGTCTACGACTCGGATCCTGTCACGAATCCTTCAGCAGAGCTTCTCACTAATGTGACCTATCTCGATGTGCTCAACAGGGGCCTCAAGGTCATGGATACCACTGCCACTTCGTTGTGCATGGACAATGGTATACCGATTATAGTGTTTAACATGCGCGTGCCCGGAAACATAGTGCGGACCGTCATGGGAGAGAAGACGGGGACGATTGTTAGGAGGGACTAGTGTGGTTGAGAACGAGCTAAAGAGCTGTGAATCAAAGATGCAGGCTGTGATCCAGACGACAAAAAAAGAGTTTGCGTCCATTCGCACAGGAAGAGCGAATCCTGCGCTTCTTGACGGAGTGCTCGTTGACTACTACAACACACCGACTCCCCTCAATCAACTGGCGAGCATTTCGGTCCCTGAACCCCGGCTGTTAGTGCTTCAGCCCTACGATAAGTCAGCTATCAGCAACATCGAGAAGGCTATCCTAAAGGCTGATCTCGGGTTGAATCCAACCAACGACGGCAACGTAATTCGGGTCAGCATTCCACATTTGACCGAGGAGCGCAGGCGGGATTTGGTCAAGGTGGCTCGCAAGAAGGCAGAGGAGCTCAAAGTCGCTGTGAGAAATGCACGTCGAGATGCGAATGAGGCTCTAAAGAAGCTCGAAAAGGAAAAGAGCATCTCAGAGGATGAGCTGCGCATAGCGCTCGAAGAAGTGCAAGAGTTGACTGACAAGTACATAACTGAGATCGACAATTTGCTCAAGCGCAAAGAGGAAGAGATCATGGAGGTATAGCTTGGATTGAGCAGTGCCAAAAGGAGCATACCGGATGTAGTTGGCCTCGAGACCGAGGTGTCTCTGCGCATTATGTCTGAGTGGGGCGTTGATGTGGATGTGATTCACATGAAAGATTGGCGGCGCACTCAGGGAAATATCAGCAATGGCCCGAGTAGGGTTGTGTGCCAGAGAGCCGTAGGTCGCAGGGGCGTCGCACTGCTGGTGGCGCCGGATCTGTACCGGCAGGCCCGAGGCTCGTAAGGCCCCCTATCTCGGCAGGGGGTCTTTTGCTGTTAATTCTGTCGAATGAAAACTCGCCGGTACCTAGGCATTGCGTCTCAAATGCAGCGGTGGTGCAGTGTCGCGGAGGAAAAGATGCGGTTTATTGGAAGAATAACCGATTTGATAAAGCGTGGCTTGCTGCCTAGGAATGCTGTCTCCGGTCACACGGAGATCAACATGTCGGACCTTCATGTTGCGATCATTATGGATGGAAACGGCAGGTGGGCGACTAGGCAGAATCTGCCGAGACTGGCTGGCCACAGAGCAGGATCCCAGAGTGCTAAGGCAATCGTAGAGCATGCGGCATCGCTTGGCATAGGGTATCTCACACTGTTTGTGTTCTCTACTGAGAACTGGAGGAGGCCGGACGAAGAGGTAAACGGCCTTATGGATTTGTGCAGGGAGATTTTTTCGACCTACTCCGATGAGTTGTCCAGGACCAACATCAGGATTCAGGTGATAGGCAGAAGGCAAGGTTTGCCTGAGGACATCCGGAGACTCATTGATCAAGCGGTTGAAAGGACGAAACAAGCTTCGGGCATGGTGCTAACCTTTGCCATAAACTACGGAGGAAGAGCGGAGATCGTCGATTGCGTCAGATCTATTGCCAGTGACGTTGCAACAGGAGCGCTTGATCCTGAGACTATTGACGAGAATACCGTGTCCGAGCGGCTCTACACTGCTGGTATGCCTGATCCGGACGTCATTATCCGCACTAGTGGAGAGTTGAGAATCAGCAACTTCTTGTTGTGGCAGGGAGCATACACAGAGATTGTGTCTGTTGAGACGCTTTGGCCGGACTTCCGGCCAGAAGACTTCGACAAGGCACTCGCGGAGTATGCAAAGAGGAGCCGGCGGTACGGCGGTGTAGGTTGATAGATGGAGGCGGATGATCGCAATGCTAGTTCAGCGGATCGTCACGGGCGTGATCGCAGCAGCGCTGGTCCTATGCGTGGTCGTCATTGGAGGCCCCGCATTTTCGGTCCTGGTTGGCATCATCGTACTGCTTGCTGCCGTTGAGTTCCATAGGCTGATGCGATTGGGCAAGATCTCAGTATCGCTCCTGGTAATGATAGCAGGGTCACTCGGGTTTGTTGTCCTCGAGGCTTTTGACATGCACTCTGCAACTGGCGAGTACTCAGCAATTTTGCTCTTCGTCTTGCTATTCGGGCATCTCTTGGGCAAGAGGGCTCGCTCGGCACTTGTGGAGCCGGCGGTCACGTTCGCAGGAACGGTGTACATAGGATTGCCGCTCTCTCAGTTGGTAAGAATTCGTAATGCCGAACCTGGATCAATAAGTTTGGGCCTCGTTATGATGATCTTGGCTACAGTATGGGCCTCTGACATTGGTGCCTATTTCTTCGGAACTGCGTTTGGCAGAAACAAGCTAGCACCATCAGTCAGTCCGTCCAAGTCGATTGAGGGCGCAATAGCTGGCCTCGCATGTGCAGTTGTGGCCCCGCTAGCCATAAATGCTGTTGTCGGCCGCCTGGGCCTGTGGTACGCGTTCCGACCCGGCAGACTGGTTGCCTTTTGTCTGGTGATAGGGATATTTGCTCAGCTAGGCGACCTGGTCGAGTCTATGCTCAAAAGGAGTGTCGGTGCAAAGGACTCAGGTTCGCTGCTCCCAGGCCACGGTGGAGTTCTGGATCGTTGTGATTCGCTCATCGCTGCAAGTGCTGTCGCATACTTGGCTGCTGTCTCTTTCCTGATTTAGTCGTCTGTACTTGAAGAGTGGTGCTGCGTGGGCGCAGCAGGCTGTCGAGGGTAGTGCCCAGTCGAAGGAGCTGATCCGCAATGGCTATCCGACCTGCCGGACCAATGAAAAACGTTTATCGAGCTGCGGCGATCCTGGTTGGCGTTGTCCTCGGTATGTACTTGTTCATTCGATTTGTGGCTCCGTATCTAGCGCCTTTTATTGTAGCTGCAGTGATTTCATTCCTGATAGATCCGGCAGTTAACTTCCTCGAACGCAGAGCTCGAATGCCTCGCGGCTTGGCAGTATTTCTGATTTTGGGCCTGGTTGTCATCGTAGTTGGGTTTTTTGTCGTGATAGGAATAGCCCAGATTCAGACGGAGCTAAGCAAGTTGAGACAGAGCTTGCCTCAGTACTCGGCTTGGTTGACTCGGGAATTGCAGTCGATTGTCGATGAGTTGGGAGAGTCATTTTCTACGTTGCCAGCACCGGTGACTGAGTTTATCGGCAGCAACACAAGGCAGCTGGCAAACAAGGCTATGGAGGTAGTCAACTCTGCGGTCGCGTTCGTCGCAGAGATACCCAATCTGCTCACAGTTCTCATAGTCAGCATACTTGCGACGTATTTTATCAGCAAGGATAAGACAAAGGTGACTACCTTTCTCTTTGAGTTTCTACCTGAGCGCCAGCGCATGTCGGCCAGGCGGATGGAGTACCAGATCATGGGTGCAGTTGTCAGGCTGATCAGGGCGCAGTTGCTCATAATGACCATAATGGCGTTGATGACGATTATTGGGCTGAGCATACTTCGAGTGGATTATGCCTGGCTGATAGGGCTGTTCGTTGGGGTCCTTGACATGCTGCCTATGATTGGCGTAGCGACATTTCTGTTGCCGTGGGGTTTGTACTCGATTTTCGTCGGCAGGGTAGGCTTTGGCCTAGGCCTGTTGATCCTGCTTGGGATTGAGCTGCTGGTTAGGCAGATCGTAGAGACCAAAATAGTAGGCAAGAGCATCGGTGTTCACCCACTGGCTACTCTCCTGAGTCTGTACGTGGGATACCGCCTGTTCGGGTTCGCTGGGTTCTTTATTGGCCCTGTGCTGGCAGTCGTGATTAGAGCGATAGTTGTCGAGGCGATCCTTCCGATGTTGCCTCACAAGCGACAGTTGTGAAGTTGTTGGTAGGTGGAGTAGTTGAGCAATCAGACAGTTCGCCTGGCCATACTCGGGTCAACCGGGTCGATAGGCACCCAGGCTCTTGACGTAGTGCGTGGATTGCCCGGCCGATTCGAAGTCTTAGTCTTGACGGCAGGGACACGAGTTCAGGCACTCATGAAACAGATAATAGAGTTCAGTCCTGAGCTCGTAGTAGTGAAGGGCAAAGATGAGGTTGAGTCTCTCACCAACTGCTTGGATGCTAGCGAACTCGCTCGTCGGCCGCGCGTCCTTTCAGGCAGAGATGGATTGGTGGCTGCCGCAGCATATGAAGGTGTTGACCTGGTATTGAACTCACTGGTCGGATCCATCGGCCTGGAGCCTACGCTAGCAGCGATCCACGCAGGCAAAGACATCGCACTGGCAAACAAAGAGAGCCTCGTAGTTGGAGGGCATCTCGTGAATCAGGCATTGGCAAGCAGCAGTTCACGGATATACCCTGTAGACGGAGAGCATTCTGCGATTGCGCAGTGCCTCAACGAGGATCGAGTGGATAAGGTTCGCAGGTTGATACTGACTGCTTCTGGTGGCCCGTTTAGAACACTTGAGCGCTCCAAACTGTCGGAGGTGACTCCCGAGCAGGCTCTCAACCACCCCAGCTGGCGTATGGGACCGAGGATAACTGTTGATTCGGCAACTCTGATGAACAAGGGGTTCGAAGTGGTTGAGGCTTGCTGGCTGTTCGGCGTGCCGCCTGAGTCTGTTGAAGTAGTGATTCATCCAGAGAGCATTATACACTCGGTAGTCGAGTATGTGGATGGGTCTGCGCTGGCCCAGCTCTCCAACCCAGACATGCGGATTGCGATCCAGTACGCTCTGATGCGAGGGCGGCGCGTAGAAGCCCAACGCCAGTTCTTGGACTTGCCCGGGCTGAGCCGCTTGACGTTTGAGGAACCTGAGTACGAGAAATTTCCCTGTCTCAGCATTGGGTATGAGGCTGCCAGAAGACGAGGGACCTTCGGAGCAGTGATCAACGCTGCCGACGAGGTCGCAGTCTCAGCATTTCTCAGCGGACTGATCGCGTTCGACAGCATCCCGCGCATAATCAGCGAGACACTAAGGGTACATAGGTTCGAAAGCAATCCCAGCTTAAGTGATGTCTTGTCTATTGACAGTTGGGCCCGTCAATACGCAGAGGGTCTTGTTGAGAGAATCCGCTCTGGAGGTGTTTGAGTGGAGACCATCATTTCTTTTATCGTGGTCTTCGCAGTACTGGTGCTGTTTCACGAGTTGGGCCATTTTATCGTTGCCAAGCTCGTTGGTATCAAGGTGCACGAGTTCTCGATTGGCTTCGGCCCACGCATAGGCCACCGCCGCATCGGAGAGACTGTCTACTCACTGCGCGGCGTCCCGTTGGGCGGATATGTCAGGCTTGCGGGCCTGGACAGATCAGAGGACGATAACGAAGTCTATACTGATCCGAGAAGTTATTACTCCAAACCAACCTGGGCAAAACTGGCTACGTTTGTCGCAGGGCCATTCATGAACATAGTGCTCGCGGTCTTGCTTTACTTCACGATATTTTCAGTTGTAGGAGTGCCTGCAGTCTCGGTGATGGGTGTGTTGCCAGAAAGCCCTGCCGACCTGGCCGGATTACAAGAAAATGACATAGTGGTTTCTGTCAACGGCCGTAGAGTAGAGATGGCTCTCGAGCTCTTTGAGATTATCAACGCCAATCCAGGCAAAGAGCTGCAGCTAGTTGTATCCCGCGAGGGCGCGGAGGTTCAGGTGACAGCAGTCCCCGAGGCAGTTCCAGGGACAGGCGAAGGCCGACTGGGGATCGAGATCGGCGAGGCCAAGGTCAAGAGGGGCCTGCTTCAGACCTTGTCAGCATCAGTTGCATATACGATGGAGATATTCCGGATGATCACCGTGTTCCTTTGGAGAGTGTTGACAGGGAGGGCCGCTGCGGAGTTTACAGGCCCTGTTGGGATTTTCCGCGCGATCCGGCAGACAGCCGAGGCTACTCCTACGTTTTCTGCCTTTGTGATGGGTATCATGGTGCTGGCTGCATATTTGAGCACCAATCTAGCCCTGTTCAACCTGCTCCCAATTCCGGTCTTGGACGGAGGCTGGTTGGTCCTGATCATAGTCGAGGCGATCAGAGGTAAACCTGTCTCAGTAGAACATGAGGCCATATACAGGTTTGTTGGGTTCTTGATGATCATGGCCTTGTTTGTACTGGTGACTTTGAAGGACGTGTTCTAGATGGCCTCCAGATCAAAACGCAAATGGTTGGATAGAAACCTCGATCTGTACAAGCGCAGCGCCCGAACACGCAAGTGCAGAATCTGCGGTAACACGGTTAAGCAAGCGCGCATCCTTAAGCAGGCGAGCATCTGCGAATTCTGCGCTCGGTCCCTGTCGAGCCGACGCGAAGGCAAATACGCATGCAAGGGATGTGGCAAGATCGCTCCCGAGCAGCTGTCACGACACGGAGGGTTCTGCAAGGAGTGTGTCTGTCCGGCTTGTGGCAGGCCTGACCCGCAGACTGTCCGGCGTTTGGGCATGTGTCGGCAGTGCGCCTCTGCAGTAGGCGGTTTGTGCTCCAGATGCGGCAAGGAGGCCTCTGCTCAAGTCCGCAGGAACGCCGGAGTCTGCGACGAATGCGCTAAGAAGGGGTGGGGCACCGGACATGGTGACTCGAAATGAGACGAGGCGAGTTATGGTCGGGTCCGTACCTATCGGCGGCGGTGCCCCAGTCTCGGTCCAGTCGATGACGAATACAGACACCAGAGATGCTGATGCGACAATAAAGCAAATCCGCAGGCTCGAGGCGGCTCGAGTCGACATTGTCCGAGTCGCCGTCCCAGATAGAGAAGCTGCGCATGCGCTCGCACGCATCAGGGAGGCTGTCGATGTACCGCTCGTAGCGGACATACACTTCAACCACGAGCTCGCACTGTTGTCGATTGAGGCAGGCGTGGACAAGCTGCGAATTAACCCAGGGAACATAGACTCTCGCAGCAAGGTAGCAGAGATCGTGTCAGCAGCCAAGGACAGAGGCATCCCTATTCGAATCGGGGCCAATAGCGGATCCGTACCGCAGAGATTCCTCGACAAATACGGCGGCCCAACTCCACAAGCGCTTGTTGAGAGCGCACTGGAACACGTCGCGATACTGGAGTCTCTGGGTTTTCATGACATAGTCATTTCAATTAAGTCATCCGATGTTTCAACTGCTACAGAAGCCTATGAGTTGATTGCGAGCAAGGTGGACTATCCTTTGCATGTAGGCATAACAGAGGCAGGAGGACTATGGTTTGGTACGGTGAAATCCAGCGTAGGGATTGGAGCAATCCTATCGAGAGGCATTGGGGATACAATTCGAGTCTCGCTCACTGCCGATCCAGTAGAGGAAGTCAAGGCCGCTAGAGCGATCTTGAACACCCTGCGGCTGAGAAGAGATATGGTGAACGTGATCTCCTGCCCGACCTGCGGCCGGACACAGGTGGATCTAGCAAAGATAGCCGCTCAAGTGGAATCCAGGCTGGCGAATCTCAGTGCTCCGGTTAACGTCGCAGTCATGGGTTGCATAGTCAACGGCCCGGGAGAGGCCAAAGAAGCCGATTATGGAGTTGCTTGCGGCAAGGGGAGCGGACTGCTGTTTAGAAAGGGAGAGCGGCTGCGGACAGTTCCAGAGAGCAAAATCGTGGATGAGCTAGTCGAGCTTGTTCTTAGTGACGTGATGGAGGGGGACTAGTGGATGAAAGTTAGCAGGATGTATGCACCTACCCTGAGAGAGTCGCCTGCAGAGGCTGAAATAGCAAGCCATCGCTTGATGCTTAGGGCGGGACTTATGAGGAAACTCGTTTCCGGAGTGTACTCGTACCTGCCCTTGGGATATAGAGTCATACGAAAGATAGAGCAGATAGTGCGCGAGGAGATGGACAGGCAGGGCGGACTCGAGATACTCATGTCTGCGCTGCAGCCGGCAGAGCTTTGGAGAGCGAGTGGCCGATGGGAAGATTACGGCCCTGAGATGTTCAAACTCGACGACCGCAACGGGAGGGAGTTCTGCCTAGGACCGACTCACGAGGAGATATTCACCGCACTGATAAGAGACGAAGTGCGGTCGTACCGGCAACTGCCATTGCTGCTTTATCAGATCCAGACGAAATACCGGGACGAGATAAGGCCCAGATTTGGACTCATACGGGCTCGCGAGTTCATAATGAAAGACCTGTACAGCTTCGACAGAGACGAGGCGGGATTGGACGTCAGCTACAAAAAGATGTATGAGGCGTACTGCAGGGTCTTCACTCGTTGCGGCCTTTCATACATGGTCGTGGAGGCCGACGTTGGCGCTATGGGAGGCACTGACTCGCACGAGTTCGTAGTGGTGACCGAGGTCGGGGAGGCCGACTTGGTGTTCTGCAAGAAATGTGGTTACGCGGCAAACGTTGAGCGCGCTGAGTGCATCGAACCTCCGGTCACCGATTTGGAGGACTTGAAGCCCCTCGAAGAGGTCTCCACGCCGGATATGAGGACGATCGAAGAAGTCTCGGGGTTCCTAGAGGTACCGCCATCGAAGCTTGTCAAGACCCTGATTTACATAGCTGACGGACGTCCGATTGCAGCACTGATACGCGGCGACAGGGAGCTCAATGAGGCCAAGCTGAAGCGCTTCGTCGGTGCCGGCGAGCTTGCGATGGCTGACGAAGAGACCATAGGGAAGGTAACCGGAGCTCCTGTGGGCTTTGCCGGCCCTGTTGGCATCTCTGTTGACCAAGTCATTGCCGACCTTGAGATCAAGGGAATGTCCAACTTCGTCGTGGGTGGAAATGCCGAGGACCTGCACCTCCGAAATGTAAACATAGAGAGGGACTTCAAGGTAGACGCATACGCAGATTTGAGAAATGCTGTTGACGGAGACCCGTGCCCAAGATGCAAGTCGCCTTTGACAGCAGCCAAAGGCACTGAGGTCGGCCACATTTTCAAGCTGGGGACCAAGTACAGTGAGGCTCTGGGTGCTAAGTACCTCGATGAGAACGGAGAAGACCACCTCATTGTCATGGGGTCATATGGGATTGGGATAACGAGGACTGTAGCAGCAATTATTGAGAGCAACCACGACGAGGACGGCATTATTTGGCCGATGAGCGTCGCACCCTATCACGCAGTTGTGGTTCCCATAAATGTCACAGAGCAGGCACAAAATGACCTCGCCAACGAGGTCTATGAGAGGCTCAACGCGGCGGGCGTAGAAGCTGTCCTGGATGATAGGGACGAGCGCCCCGGTGTCAAGTTCAAGGACGCAGACCTGATCGGATATCCGATTCGAATAGTCGTGGGTCCCAAGACCCTTAAGTCGAATCAGGTAGAAGTCAAGTTGCGCAAGAGTAAGGAGACTCAAATGGTAGACGTTGAGTCAGTTGCTGAGTACGTAACCGAGATCATCAGGAAAGAGCTGGAGATGTTGATGCCGAAGTGACCTGATGCCCAACTCATTGGGAGAACTGCTCTTTCGTTACTTCATCAGGAGGATTGTACGTGAGGATGGCTAGTGTAACAATAATCCCTTCTCTGCAGAGAGTTCGCCTAATCGAGCTTCTCCCTGCAAAAGACGCGTCTGCTCATCCGAGCGTTGAAAGACTTCAGTGTGCTTGCATCAAGTCGGTTTGTGTAGACACGGAGCAGAAGGCTTGCAAGCTGAAAATTGTTGCATGGCATCCTGTAGAATCGCAGCTGATCGAGTTCGTTAAGCACGGGATTACGAAGCGGTTCCCTGAATTCAGGGCTGTAGAGATCGAGGTTGAAGCTAGGGAACTGATTGACCTTGAAACTTGGATTGACAACCAGTGGCAGGAGGCAATGAGAGAGCTGACCGCCATCATGCCTGCAGCCAATGGATGGCTTACGCCCTCAAGGTGCTTGGTTGAGTCAGGCCGACTAGTTGTCGAAGTCGAGAACCAGGCAGCTGTAGAGCATCTCAAGGAGAGACGTATCGGCAGATTGATCTCAAATCTGATACTGTTGCATACTGGCAACACGGTCGAGATATCGCTGCGCGCAGGCGATTTCACCGAGGAACGCGAAGCTATGGAGACTAGGCAAGAGGAAGAGCTGCGCAAATACCTCGGCGAGCTGCTGAACGACAGCGGTCCGAAAAAGGGAAGTGTCAGAGCGCAAGAGAGCGGTGACAGCGCGGGCAGCGCAATCCTCCTTGGCAGAGGCATCTCTGCTGATCCTATGCGTATTTCTGACCTGGTCGCAGAGGAGCAGAATGCAGTCATAGAAGGGCGTATTTTTGCGATCGAGTCCAGGCCTTTAAAGAGCGGCAAGACCCTGACTACGTTTTGCATTTCGGATGGGAGCGACTCTATCCAGGTCAAGGTTTTTGAAGACAAAGAGAAGAATTTGGCCGGGCTGTTGGAAGACGATGATTGGCTTCTGATCGAAGGAGCTATTAGATACGACCAGTTCAGCCGCGAATTGGTCATGATGGCGAGAAATATCGTTCGCGGCGAAGCCCCGACAGTCACTGACGATGCCCCTCGAAAGCGTGTAGAGCTGCACCTTCACACGAAGATGAGTGCCATGGATTCGGTAGTCAATTGCTCAGACGCCATAAAACTGGCGGCTCAATGGGGACATCCGGCTATCGCAATCACGGATCACGGGGTAGTGCAGTCATTCCCGGAGGCGTTTAGGGCCGGATCGCGTGCTGGGATTAAGGTGATCTACGGCATGGAGGGGTATCTTGCGGATTCAGGTGACCGCCCACAAAGGGAGACAGCTGCAGACAACGAGGAGCACAATGGCTACTACCATATTGTCATCCTCGTGAAGGACCAGCCGGGGCTCAAGAACCTATATCGCCTCGTGTCCAAAGCCCATCTGGAGCACTTTTACAAGAAACCCAGGATCTTAAGGGATGAACTCATCTCCCATAGGGAGGGCCTCTTGCTGGGCTCCGCGTGTGAGGCGGGGGAGTTGTTTCAGGCGATACTTGCAGGCGAGTCGCACGATCGACTTAAGGAGATTGCATCGTTTTACGACTATTTAGAAATACAGCCCATAGGTAACAACTCCTTTATGCTCGAGTCAGGACAGGTGGGCTCTAGAGAAGAGCTGGAGGATATCAACAGACGGATCCTGGAACTCGGCCGCGAGCTTGGAAAACCGGTAGTTGCTACCGGGGACGTCCATTTCCTTCGCCCGGAGGACTCGATATTCAGAGCGGTGTTGATGGCCGGGCAGAAATACGAGGATGCGGACAATCAGGCGCCGCTCTATCTTCGAACGACCGAGGAGATGCTGAGGGAGTTCGCTTACCTCGGTGAGCAAGACGCTGAGTATGTGGTGATTGACGCACCTAACCAGATCGCCGACATGATCTCCAGTGACATACGGCCGTTGCCTGAGGGTTTGCATTCGCCTCATATCGAAGGTGCGGACGAGGCGATCCGGCAGCTGTGTCTCTCCAACGCTCAGCGGATTTACGGCAACCCGCTTCCAGACATAGTTGAGCAGCGCCTGTCAAGGGAGCTAACTGCAATTATAGAGCACGGGTATGCGGTCAACTACTGGATCGCGCACCAGGTCGTGGCCAAGTCGCTCGAAGCGGGTTACCAAGTCGGCTCGCGTGGATCTGTAGGTTCGTCTCTAGTTGCAACTATGTGTAGCATCTCGGAGGTGAACCCGCTTCCCCCTCATTATGTGTGCCCGAAGTGCAAGTATTCGGAGTTCATACTTGATGGCAGTGTTGGAACCGGCTTTGACTTGCCCTCCAAAGACTGTCCCGAGTGTGGCCATTCGCTAAACAAGAACGGGGTCGATATACCCTTTGAAACGTTCATGGGCTTTGAGGGTGATAAGGTGCCCGACATTGATCTGAACTTCGCCGACGTGTACCTTGAGGCGATCCACCGATATACCGAAGAGATGTTTGGCAGTGACAGGATATACAGAGCTGGTACCGTAGCCACGATCGCTGAAAAAACAGCATATGGATTTGTCAAGGCGTACGCAGAGGAGCGCGGCAAGGTCCTGCGGAGCGCAGAGGTGAACAGACTGGTCCGCGGTTTGACCGGAGTTAAGCGGAGCACAGGGCAGCATCCCGGAGGACTGCTTGTGGTGCCGGAGGGTTATGACATATGCGACTTTTGTCCGGTCCAATACCCGGCCGACAACACAGAATCCCGTGTTGTGACCAGCCACTTCAGCTACCACGACTCCGGGATCGATGAATGCTTGACCAAACTGGACTTGCTGGGCAAAGTAGATCCGACTACTCTGAGGATGTTGCAGGACATCACCGGGCTTTCTCCTGAGGACATCCCGCTGGATGATCCCGACACGATGGCCATCTTTTCAGGGGTGGAGACTCTCGGGCTCAATCCCGATGACTTGGGCTTTGACATAGGAACCCTTGGAATACCCGAGTTCAACACCCCATTTCTTAGGCAGATACTGGCTGATACTCGACCTACTACGTTTGACGAACTGATCAAGATCATGGGCCTGTCGCACGGCAAAGACGTGTGGCTGAACAACGCGCAGGATCTGCTTGCTCAGGGGTTAGCGTCGTCATTGTCCGAAGTGATATGCTGCCGCGATGACATCATGCTTGTCTTGATTCAAAAGGGCATGGATAAGGCGCACGCCTTCTCGGTCATGGAGAAGGTGAGAAAGGGACGCCCGCTTAGCGCAGAGGACGAAGAAGCTATGCGTGCAGTCGGTGCGCCTGAGTGGTACCTGGAGTCATGCAAGAAGATCAGCTATCTGTTTCCGAAGGCCCATGCTGCGGCGTATGTGATTATGGCTTTTAGGCTAGCGTATTTCAAGGTGCATTATCCACATGCTTTCTACGCCGCGTACTTCTCCACCAGATGCAACTGCTTTGACGCAGAAGTCACGCTGGCTGAGCCGGAATTGGTGAGGCAACGCATTAGAGACATCAGGTCAAGAAGCGATGAAGTTTCTGCTCGAGAGCGGCTGCTTGCAGATGAGCTCGAAGTGGTCCTGGAGGCCAAGCTTAGAGGTGTCGATTTCTTGCCGGTGGACCTCGACAGATCTGAACCGCGTCAGTTTGTGATCGAAGGTGACAAGCTGCGCATGCCGTTTGTGGTGATTCCAGGCCTCGGCCTGGCTGCTGCAGAGTCTGTTGTGAGTGCGAGAGGGGACAGGCCTTTTACATCCAGAGAGGATTTGAGAAGTCGCACCAAACTCACCAAGACCATCATTGATTTGATGGGCTCAATGGGCATTTTGAAACATTTGCCTGAGACGGACCAGTTGTCTTTGTTCGGGTGATGTTTGCAGTGTCTGTTGCAGAGTGCCTTTGAAGCAACGCGTCAGTGCAATCAGGCTGTTGCATCAATCGCGTTACTATGCTATAGTATTCACGTTGGTATGTACGATAGATGGATGGGCTGACCTGGAGAGTGGGACGGATCTGACCCGCTCTTTCGTTTTGTTATGGAACACCTTCATTGACTTGGCTGCCGAGTAGTTCCTTGACCATCATATCGACGAGCCGCAGGCGGCAAGCTAAGGACAGGTCTGCACCGCTAAGCTGGGGAGTGATGGCAGTGAAGGCTAGAGCGATCGAGAGAAGGGTTCTTGAGCTTGCAGAGCCGGCTGCTGAAGCCGTCGGAGCCAGAGTGCTCGATGTTCAGTTTGTGAGAGAGGGCAATGACCAATACCTGAGGATTTATATAGAAAAGGACTCTGGGGTGTCGATCGAAGACTGCGCAGATGTCAACAACCAAGTGGGCAAGTCGCTCGATGAGGCTGATTTCATCAGTGGAAGCTACATCCTTCAGGTTTCCTCGCCCGGCGAGATGCCGTTGAGAAGTGTTGACGATTACCGCAGGTTTGCAGGCCGCTACGCTCGCTTTGAGACCTATGCCTCTATCGAAGGTTCGAAGGTGCATGAGGGAGTCATAGATAGCGTCGACGAGCAGAGCGTAACGCTCAAAGACGGAGACGATGCAGTAGTTCTACCCCTGGATAAGATCAGCAAGGCGAGACTGGCCATTCCGTGGTCGTGAGGCGCCTTGCAAGGAAAGGTTGTCATGTGGGAGGAAGGCATATGAACTTCGAAGTCATCCAGGCCTTGGAGGAGCTCGAACGGGAGCGCGGAGTATCCAAGGAGATCCTCCTCGAGGCGCTGGAAGCGGCTTTAGTGTCTGCTTTCAAACGGCACTACGGATCAACTCAGAACGTTCGGGTGGACTTGGACGGAGATGCCGGGACAGTTAGGGTCTTTGCCAAGAAGACCGTTGTCGAGGCGGTCACCGACCCGAAAACAGAAATCACATTGGATGAGGCAAGAGCGATCAGTCCTTCCTACAATCTAGGGGACATTGTTGAGGCTGAGGTCACTCCCGCAGAGTTTGGACGCATAGCAGCTCAGACAGCCAAGCAAGTCGTTGTTCAGAGGATTAGAGAGGCTGAACGCGATATAATATACGAAGAGTACATCAACAGGCAAGGCGACATCATCACTGGCAGGATACAGAGGATCGAAGGCAGAAATGTGATGGTCGACCTTGGAAGAGCCGAAGCTATTTTGCCCCAGTCTGAGCAGATGCCGACTGAGCAGTATGAGCCGGGTCAGCGCATCAAGATGTACATTGTTGATGTAAGGCGGACGACCAAAGGGCCTGTCATTACCGTGTCTCGCACTCACCCGGGTCTGATTAAGAGACTGTTAGAACTCGAGGTTCCTGAGGTATATGATGGAGTAGTGGAGATCAAAGCTATCGCACGAGAGGCCGGCGCGCGTTCGAAGGTCGCCGTATACTCGCACGATGAGAACGTCGACCCGGTAGGGGCTTGTGTCGGACATAGGGGAGTGCGAATTCAGTCTATTGTGTCAGAGCTTAGGGGCGAGAAGATCGACGTCATTGAGTGGAGCGAAAACCCTGCGATCTTTGTCGCGAATTCGTTGAGTCCAGCCAAAGTGCTCGCTGTAAGCATCAACCAGGAGTATAAGATCGCTAGGGTGATTGTGCCCAACTCGCAGTTGTCTCTTGCGATTGGCAGAGAGGGCCAAAACGCAAGATTGGCGGCTCGGATTACCGGATGGAAGATAGATATTAAGAGCGAGGCTCAGTATCTTGAGATGGTTGCTGAAGCCGAGGCCTATCAGGAGGCTCATCAAGCAGCTGAGCAGCAAGAAGAGGAACTTGATTCGCTCGGAGATGAGTCTATGGAGCTCGACCATCCCGAAGCCGAAGACGGCGACGTATTGCATGACAGCGAGGATAATGACATAGAAGGCGATGCAGTCACTGACTACGATGGCTCAAACTTACAAGTTGAGAACGGATCTACCGCGGTGAGCATTGACGCTACAAGTGAGAACTAACTGCTTGATGCTTGTCTTCTATGGAGGAATCATGAGCCGGGTGAGGAAGATACCTCAACGAACATGTATCGGATGCCGGAGTGTCCGGCCTAAGAAGGAATTGGTGCGAATAGTGCGGACTCCCGAAGGGTCAATTGAGATAGACCCTACAGGCAAGAGGTCCGGTCGTGGTGCTTACATCTGCCCCAGCAATGACTGTTTGGAGAAAGCGATGAAGGGCAAGGTCTTGGGATCCGCACTTCACACGAGCATACCCGATGAAGTGCTTGAGCAGCTCAGGCATGGATTGGAGGAACTCGACTGAGGCCCGATCAGCTGTACGGTTTTGTTGGCCTAATTCGTAAATCCGGTAAACTGGTCTTCGGATCGGACGCAGTCTCGCGGTCCATCCAGGCAGGACGGGCAATGCTGGTCCTCGTTTCAAAGGATGCAGGGGACGCCACAGTGCGCCGCTTCGTTGGGGAGTGCAGCAGGTTTGCTGTACCTTTAGTGAGAGCCGGAGACCGGGCAGGTCTAGGCCGGGTTGTAGGCAAAAACGCGGTTTCTGTATTGGCTGTCACTGACAGCTCAATGGCAACCGCTATTTTAGCCAAGCTTGGAATGGAGGAGTCACAAGTCCTGCGCGGGGACAGGAATAGACAAGGGGGAAGTTGATGTCTAGAGTCAGAGTATATGAGTTGGCCAAGCAGCTCAGCATCTCGAACAAGGAGGTCTTGGACCTTCTTGAGGAGTACGGGATGCCGGCGAGCAATCATATGAGCACTGTCGATGACAACGCAGCCGAGTTTGTCATCAGGAGAGTGAAGAAGAAGCGGACCATGCCTTCAAGCCGTGAGGCAACTGGTTTTGCGCGGACTCAAGGCAGTGGCTTCTCACCTAGTCTGTCCGGCTTCCAGAACTTCGCCGGGCGAGATGACAGATCCGGCCGTTTAGGCGCGTCTGGCGGAGGCGGCTCACGCGGCACCCGTCGCAGAGGCGGACGGCTTCGTCAGACCGATGTTATTCCGGCCAAGCCGGCGGTAAGGTTTGACAAGCCCACGTTTGACGATGGGAAGGTAATCACGTTCGATGCCACAACGTACTTTGATACAAGGTCGTCTTCTGGTGGCATGCGAGCTATTTATACAAGCAGAACGAAACCAGTTGAGAAGCCGAAACCTGAACCAAAGGCAGAGGCTGAAGTGGAAGCCAAGGCAGATGCTGAAGTTCAGGCACAGATCCAAGCGTCAGAGCCGCCGGTCGAGGTGCGACCGATGGACGGTACTGAGCCTGTTGCGGAGGCAGCGTCTGACATTGTTGGAGCACAGGAGCCTGAACTTGAGACAGGAGCTAAGCCGGAGTCAGCTACTGTGACAGAGGAGGCTGTTCATACGAGCCCAGTTGAGTCGGATGCCGTTACAGATGAGCAGGCAGATGGACCCGCGGCTGACGACAAGGCCGACGTTGAGGCAGCCAAGAAGCAAGGTCTTGATAGGCCAGAAGCGGATGAGGCAGAGCCGGAGACTGCAGAGGTGTCTCGAGATGCTCGGCGCAGCGACCCCGATACGAGACAGAGAAAGAGCCGCGAGAGAAGAGACTCGGGCGCCGCGGCGAGCCTGGTGCTACCTTTCAGTGTGCCTGAGGGCAAGCGCGAAACTACCAAGCGAGGCAAGAAGAAGGACTCTAGGCGCGACGGTCTGGATGTCGACGACGGCGGCCGCGAACGGAAATCCGCCGGAAAGCGCAGTGCAAAGAGGACGAGGATAACCGCTGATATCGACCTCGAAGACGTAAGATTGATGCGGCGCATCAGTCGCGTTGCTCCAAAGCCGCGGCCAAAGGTGCAGGAGCGAACCAAAGAACGGCGCCGGACCAAGGTCGAGAAGACCAAGACGCTGAGTATTCCGGACACCTTGACTGTGCGCGATCTCGCGTTGCGCTTGGAGGTATCTACCGGGGATCTCATCAAGAAACTGATGTCGCTCGGAGTGATGGCGACTATCAACGAAGTTATTGACTTCGAGACTTGTGAAATAGTGGCTGACGAGTACGGTGTCAAGCTGAACCGGCTGAGCGAAATCGAGGAACGTGCAGTAACGGTTGAGGAGATCGTTGACGATCCAGAGTCTCTCGTACCCCGCCCGCCGGTAGTCACTGTGCTCGGCCATGTTGACCACGGCAAGACATCGCTGCTGGACAAGATACGTCAGTCTCGCGTTACCGAGACCGAAGCCGGCGGCATCACCCAGCACATAGGCGCATACCAAGTGAGCGTGGGAGATCGAAGAATCACTTTCATTGATACTCCGGGCCACGAGGCGTTCACAGCCATGCGCGCCAGAGGTGCTCAAGTCACTGACATAGCAATACTCGTAGTCGCAGCTGACGATGGTGTAATGCCTCAGACCGTCGAGGCGATCAACCATGCAAAGGCTGCCGAGGTGCCGATCATTGTGGCTGTAAACAAGATTGACAAACCTACTGCCGAACCTGAGCGAGTGCGTCAACAGCTATCCGAGCACGAGCTCATCCCGGAGCAGTGGGGCGGCGACACGGTCTTTGTCGACGTGTCAGCGCTCACAGGAGAGGGGATCGACGAGCTCCTTGAGATGATCTTGCTGGTTGCGGACGTGCGTGAGCTCAAGGCGAATCCCGCTCGTCCTGCAAAGGGCCACATCATCGAAGCCGAGCTCGACAAGGGTAGAGGCCCTGTGGCGACTGTATTGGTAGAGACGGGTACGTTGCGCATTGGAGACTCGATTATCGCAGGCGGTGCTTATGGCCGAGTCAGAGCAATGACTAACGACAGAGGCCAATCCGTGACTGAGGCAGGACCTTCAACGCCTGTGGAGATTATAGGCTTCAGCGATGTTCCAGAGGCGGGCGATGTGTTCCATGTGGTCGCTGACGACAAGACCGCACGCGAGATGGCGAGCAAGAGACAGGAGCGCAAGCGCACCGAAGAGCTTCTTGAGACGCAAAAAGTCAGTTTGGACGACTTCTATCAGCGGATGCAAGAGGGCGAGGTCAAGGAGCTCAACATCATTGTCAAGGGTGATGTGCAGGGGAGTGTCGAGGCGTTGTGCCAGTCACTCGAGAAACTCGGCACAGATGAGGTCAAGGTCAGCATTGTGCACTCCGGTGTCGGCGCGATAACCGAATCAGATGTTATGCTGGCATCTACGGCCGATGCCATCATCATCGGCTTCAATGTTCGTCCTGATGCGACTGCTAGAAGGTCTGCAGAGCGTGAGAAGATCGATGTTAGGCTTTACCGTGTCATATACGAGGCAATCGAAGATGTCAAGAAGGCCCTTTCCGGTATGCTGGAGCCTGAGATACGTGAAAAGGTGATAGGGCATGCCGAGGTCAGGGCAACGTTCAGGGTGCCTAGGGCGGGTACAGTAGCAGGGTGCTATGTCACCGATGGCACGATCACTCGAAATGCGCTCGTGAGAGTGCTTCGAGATGGAGTGGTAGTCCACGAGAGTGCCGTCGAGTCGCTCAAGAGGTTCAAGGACGATGTCCGCGAGGTTGCAGAAGGATTTGAGTGCGGCATCGGTGTTGCGAACTTCAACGACATCCAAGAGGGCGACGTTATAGAGGCCTACGTCAAGGAAAGCGTGAAAAGGAGCCTGTAGGAATGACAAATTCAAGAGCCCAGCGATTGGCTGAGTTTGTCAAACAAGAGGGCAGCGAGATTATCACCAGGCGGCTTAAGGACCCTGGAATAGCCCCTATGACTACGATAACCTCTGTCGACGTGTCGGGAGACCTCTCGGTTGTCAGGATATACGTTTCTGTGATGGGCGATCAGGCCGCGAAGGACTCGACTATAGCTGCCCTTAATAGAGCCAAAGGTTTCTTTCGCACGGAGCTTGGGCATAGACTGAACCTTCGGCATGTGCCCGAGATCAGTTTCGAACTGGACGAGTCGATAGATCGCGGTGCGCGTATTTTGGACATCCTATCCAAACTCAGCAGCGGCCAGGAGTCGGCTGACGGTGGTGGGTCATCTTAGTGAAATCTGGAAACAAGATCTTAGGCAAACCGGCCGAGAGAAGAGACAGCATCAAACAGGTGGTAAGCGTCATAGAGTCAGGTCGGCGGTTTCTTCTGAGCAGTCATGTCAATCCTGATGGTGACAGCGTTGGGTCCGCTTGTGCGTTGCGGTCTCTGCTGCTTTTAGCGGGCAAGGAGGCCACTGTGGTTTTCCGGGATCCGATTCCACCACAGTACCGCTTTGTGTCCGGAGCTGAGCACGTGATATTGGGCGAGTCTGCCCACAGCCTTTCAGTTGACCGTGAAACAGTCGGCGTCATTCTCGATTGCGCCGAGTTCTCAAGGATCGGCGACGAGGTCGCCCAGGTTATGGGCAGGTGCGGCTCTTTGATCATAATCGATCACCACGTGATTGGGGATAAGCCGGGCCAGGCTCAGGATCAGCTTGGGGGCGCCGACTGCGTTGCCTGGCTTGTAGACAGCTCGGCTGCTGCTACAGGTGAACTCGTCTACGATGTAGCCATGGAGTTCGGATGGGAGATTGATAGCGACGTTGCGACCTCCCTGTATGTTGCATTGTCGACGGACACCGGTTCGTTTAAGTACTCCAATACCTCGTCGCGCTGCCTCAGAATTGCGGCTGAACTAGTTGATGCCGGTGCAATGCCTGGAGAGATTTCAGACCAGGTCTTTGATACCAAGCCCATTGAATACGTTAGGTTTCTGTCACACGCGTTGCAGAACCTAAAGACAGCCGCTGACGGCCGCATTGCGTACTTGGTTGTGACTGAGGAGTCCTTGGCGGCTTACGGAGCTAGAAGCGATGAGCTCGAGGGCCTCGTCAATTACGTCAGGATGGTGGACACCGCAGACTACAGTGTGCTGTTTAGCCCTGGAGCTGAAGATGAGGTTAAGATCAGCTTCAGATGCAGGCGCGGCTTTAGGGTTGACGGTATTGCCCGCCACTTTGGCGGTGGCGGGCACAGGTATGCTGCCGGAGCTCGTGTGCACGGACGTATGGACGAAGTCGTTGATTCAGTAATAACGTACGTGGCCGAGGTGTTGGAAAGCAGAAGTGAGCCGGATTGACATGCAGAGCGGAGTAGTCCCAATCATCAAGCCCCCGGGCTTAACGTCACAACAAGTAGTCTCTATATTCCGTAGGCTTACCGGCGTAAAGAAGGCAGGACACACGGGCACTCTCGATCCAGCCGCTTCAGGTTTGCTTGTAGTATGTTTTGGTGAAGCGACCAGGCTTATTGAATATGCAGACAGGTACCCGAAGAGGTACCGCGCGGAGATCACGCTGGGGTGGAGCACTGATACTCAGGATTCGACCGGGACTGTTACTTGCGAAACCAGGGACTTCCGCATTGGGCTGGACGAGTTTGACGACATACTTAACCAGTTTGTAGGTGAAATCGAGCAGATTCCGCCGATGGTGTCTGCCATCAAGCATGGCGGAGTGCGGTTGTACGAGCTAGCCAGAAGAGGAGAAACAGTCAAGCGTCGGCCGCGACGTATCACGATTTATTCGTTGAAGCGCTTCTGTCCGGATCAAGCTGATGGGTCCAGTGATTCAGGCGAGCTGACCTTTGGATCAACGGTGATGTTCGACGTAGAGTGCTCATCCGGCACGTACGTGAGAACTCTCTGTGAAGATATCGGGGCCAGGTTGGGTGTACAGGCTAACATGTCTTATCTTGTGAGGTTGGCCGCGTCCGGGTTTACGCTCGATGACGCAGTCACGTTGGAGGAGGTTCCGGCACTTCCCCAGTGGAGCCGCATCAATCAGGGGTGCCGCGAGATAGCCTATAGCAAGCCTGCAGGCCCGCCTCCATTCCCCATGGAATACTTGGTGCGGGATCTACCTCGAGTAACGTGTCTCCCTCGTGAGGACAGATTGGTCGCCAATGGAGTAGTTCCGCACAGGTTGTCCAACTCAGTGGCTGAGCTGGATGTACAGAGACCCGGCGACAACCTGCTCTCTATATTCCTGTCTACCGGCGATCTCGGAGCGATAGGACGGATCCGCAGTGACCGCGGCCTGCCACAAATCGCGTTGGAGAAGGTCTTCGCCCGTGGTCGTTAACTCATGCTTCCGTGCCGCTGGCTCAAGGTAAGAGTTGCACAAGCACTAGGATTTGAGGAGCAGTCTACCTAGATGAAAGTGATAGACCTGTCTGTCGACAGCATGGTGACTGTAGAGCTCGAACATGTTTATGCTATAGGTGTGTTCGACGGGGTCCATGTCGGCCACCAAGAGATCATCAGAACCGCCCAATCCCGTGCCAGACAGCTTGGGGTTCGTTCAGGCGTTGTGACGTTGGATCCACACCCTTCTGTGGTGGTCGGCTCCGGCCAGATTGACTTGTCTCTGATGCCACTGCAGGAGCGATTGGAGATCATCGATGAGATGAGCATAGATACCGCAGTAGTGCTGCGGTTTGACAGGAAGCTTGCATCGATGTCTGCCTATAGCTTCGCAAAGGAGGTCCTGGTTGACAGGTTGCGGATCGCCGCAGCTGTAGTTGGCGAAAACCACTCGTTTGGACGGGGTGCGGAGGGCAACGCTGCCGAGCTCAGGCGGATCGGTGTTGACTTGGGGTTTGATGTAGAAGTCGTTGCGCCGGTTGCGATCGATGGGACGGTAGTAAGCAGCACACTAATCCGCAACCTAGTTGCTTCGGGAGACGTGGCTCAAGCCGGTAAGTACCTTGGCAGGCCATTTAGAATGCGCGGCGTGGTAGTCGAGGGCAATCACCTCGGAAAGCAGTTGGGGTTTCCAACTATGAACATATATCCGCAAGAAGAACAGGTTGTCCCCGCCAGAGGCGTGTACTTGTCAACGGTCACAATCGAGGGTGATCAGCAACAAAGGTGGGGCATATGCAACGTAGGCCTCAAGCCGACAGTGCCTACTGATCGCCTTGTAGTCGAGATACATGTGCTAGATTACGATGAACAAGTGTATGGCAGGACGATCGAGATCAGTTTTCTGAGCTACTTGAGAGGCGAACGAAGGTTTTCCTCACTTGATGAGCTGAAGGCTGCGATAGCATCGGACGAGCGCGCAGCGCGAAGATGGATTGCAGACAAAGACCGCTGTCGAATATGAGCGCGCTAAGCTTACAACGGTATAGGATACCAATCCATTCATGATCTCCGTGGTGACTGTTGAGGCAACTCGGAGTCTGGACGACGGAGAGCTGCAGTGAGGATATTCCCAGGGCGATGTGAGGTCTCCGTAGCGACTGTTGAGGCAACTCGGAGTCAGGATGACGGAGAGTTGCCTCTCTCAGAGTGAGCGAAGCCAGGACGGTGGAGCGAACGGCAAGCGGAGGAGACCTCACATCGCCCTCTGCGGAGCGAACGGCAAGCGGAGGAGACCACAGTTCGACCCTCCTGGACGCTGTTTCACACAGTCTCGAGCAGTGTTGCATTTACACTCGAAGCTCGCTGTGATAGAATATGACGTAGGTCTGTCTCACGGCAGTCCTGTAAACCAGTGGCTCGGACGGTTGAAGACTCCGACCATCGTCTGTGCTACTGGGGTTAGTTCAGTCGCCAAAGTCGGTGGGTAGACAGTAGATCGGATACGGACGGTCGGATTGCATGGCGGCTGACGTGATTTTAGGAGGTGTGAGCGTTGCTCAGCAGCGAACGCAAGAAGGAGATCATTGATACCCACAAGAGGCACGATGGGGACACAGGTTCACCTGAGGTCCAGGTGGCGCTCTTGACAGAGAGGATCAACTACCTTACCGAACATCTTAGAGAGCATCCAAAGGACAATCATTCTCGACGCGGACTTCTCAAGATGGTTGGCCAGAGGCGTGGCCTACTTAACTACCTTATGAAGAAGGACATTGAACGCTATCGTGAAATAGTAGCCAAACTTGGTATCAGGAAGTAGAGTTGTGACTAGGAGCGGGTACCCCGCTCCTATTTCTGATACTCGGAATTGGTTGTGGGCAAAATGTGACTGCCGATGATGCCAAGTCATGCCCACGCCCGTTCCTATGGCGAAGAGGAGGTATATTACAAGAATGCCCGGAGAATTCGAGATAGAGATCGGTGGGCGAACAATGCGATTCGAAGTTGGAGAACTGGCTCAACAGGCTGACGGGTCGGTTCTCGTTCGCTACGGAGACACCACGGTCCTTGTGACTGCAGTTATGTCTAAGGAGCCGCGGGAAGGCATCGACTTCTTCCCACTTCTCGTGGACTACGAGGAGCGCCAGTACGCGGTTGGACGCATACCCGGAGGTTGGTTTAAGCGCGAGGGGCGCCCGTCAGAAGCTGCAACGCTGGCTGCGCGGATGGTGGACAGGCCTTTGCGACCGCTGTTCCCCGAGGGCTTCAGAAATGACGTTCAAGTCGTTGCGACCGTTCTTTCCGTGGATACTGACAACGAACCTGACATTGTGGCGCTCAACGGAGCCTCTGCGGCTCTCTGTATTTCAGGGATACCATTCGACGGCCCAGTCGCTGGAGTAAGGATTGGGCGAGTCGATGGTGCTTTCGTCGTCAATCCCACGGTAGAGCAAGCAAGCAACAGTGACATGTCTATTACCGTTGCTGGCACAGAGGATGCTATCATGATGGTCGAGGCCGGGGCATCCGAGATTAGTGAAAAGGACGCAGTCGAAGCCATTGTGTTCGCTCATGAGGAGATCAAGCGAATAGTCGCTGTACAGCGCGAAATGATGGCAAAGGTCGGCAAACAGCGGATTGAGGTGCCTGTATTCCAAGTGGATCCTGAGATTGACCAGGCAGTGCGAGCATACGCGACCGACAAGATCGATGCCGCCCTGAGGTCTCCGGACAAGTTGGAGCGACAGGATCGGGTTGATGCTGTGCGCAATGAAACGAGGCAGCATTTCGAGGAGCTTCACGGTGACGGTTTTGAACAGCATTCCAAGACCATTGACATGGTGTTGGACAACATCGAGAAGGAAATCGTCAGACAGATGATACTCAACGAGCGAACGAGAGTTGACGGACGAGCTCTGGACGAGGTGCGTACGATCACATGCAAAGTCGGTGTCTTGCCGAGAGTGCACGGATCCGGCCTTTTCCAACGCGGCCAGACACAGGTCATGACTGTGTGCACGTTGGGTACCATTGGCGATGAACAGCTACTCGATGGCTTGAGCGAAGAGGAATCAAAGAGGTACATACACCACTACAACTTCCCGCCTTACAGCGTGGGAGAAGTAAGGCCCATAAGGAGTCCGGGAAGGCGCGAGATTGGCCACGGAGCCCTGGCAGAGCGTTCATTGCTGCCTGTCATTCCGGATGAGGAGGTTTTTCCATACACCATTAGACTCGTGTCTGAGGTTCTGGGGTCTAACGGCTCTACATCTCAAGCCAGTGTCTGTGGCAGCACTCTCGCTTTGATGGATGCTGGAGTGCCTATCCGCAGGCCCGTAGCCGGTGTGGCGATGGGGCTTGTTAAAGGCGATGGCGGCCAAATAGCCATTCTAACTGATATCCAGGGGTTGGAAGACCGTCTGGGAGACATGGACTTCAAGGTGGCTGGAACTGCCGAAGGAATCACAGCTATCCAAATGGATATGAAGGTTAAGGGTATTTCACCAGAGATACTAGAGCAAGCTCTAGAGCAAGCAAGAGAAGCAAGGCTCTTCATACTATCCAAGATGCTGGAGACAATAGACAGACCAAGACCTGAGCTCTCTCCGTACGCTCCCAGAATGAGTACGATGGTTGTCAACACTGACAAGATACGAGACATAATTGGGCCAGGCGGCAAGACGATTCGCAAGATAATCGACGATACAGGCGTCAAGATAGACATCCAAGACGATGGGCGAGTGTATGTATACGCTAGCGACGAAGAAGCATCCAATAAGGCGATGAGCATGATTGCGGACCTAGTTCGCGATGTCGAGGAAGGCGAGATCTACGAAGGCCGTGTGACCCGAATAATGAACTTTGGAGCATTCGTCGAGCTGCTTCCAGGGAAGGAAGGGCTTATTCACATTTCAGAGCTTGACTGGAATAGAGTTAACCGTGTAGAGGACGTCCTAAACATCGGGGACCAGGTGCGAGTCAAGGTGATTGAGCTGGACGGACAGGGACGAATCAACTTGTCAAGAAAGGCGCTTCTACCGCGCACTGAAGCACGGCCCACCGATACGAGAGGCGGCTATGGTCATGGCAAGCGTCCTTCGTCGTTTAGACGCAACGACACCACTAGACGACCGGACAACTCGTACCGTTTCAAGCGGCATTGACGGCCGCCTGCTAAAGCAATAGCAAGCCAACTTGACACTTGCGCACGGCGCAGGTGTTTTTGTGTGATCAGGTGCGGCAATCCTTAGGGTCGGCCTTTGAGCTTCGCGTCTATCGCATCGAGCACGGCTTGTCGGTCGCGCTCGGATTCGGCAAAGCGACAACGGTCAAGCACCTCGTTGACGAACTCCCTTGTCTCCGGATTGGCCAGCAGTTCGTTGAGATAGCTGAGTAGTGTATAGGCTGTATAGGGGTCGCTTTCGCAAAAACGTGAGACTAGAGCGAACAGCTTGGCCTTGTCATGCCTAAGCTGGATCAGGATCTCATCATCAGACGGGTCGGGCCCGGTATGCGGGTCGAGAACGTCGTCCTCAGGAGGTTCAATGCCAA
The DNA here is from genome assembly GCA_900016865.1 of uncultured Clostridia bacterium. Taxonomy (GTDB): domain Bacteria; phylum Bacillota; class DTU014; order DTU014; family DTU014; genus DTU014. The sequence goes on from FIZI01000006.1 coordinate 83,503, forward strand.
AGAACAACAACTCATCCTCTGATATGTCCAAGTGCTTGCCTATCTTGACCGCGATGTCATAGGTAGGCTTTTTTATCAGCCCTCGCTCCAGTTGGCTGATGTAAGACGGCGATAGCCCTATGTATTGACTTAGTGCTCTCGCACTCATACCTAGACGTTGCCGTTGTCTCTTGACCAGTCTGCCAAATTCCTCTTCGTACACTTTCATGCACCTCATAAACCGAGGAATCGCTTGTATTCTAACATATTCTTTACTCTGAGGCTACTGTTAAGGCATGTTGGCTCCAAATCCTAGGATTCGGCGAGTATGCGTTCGCCCAACTAGAGATAATACTGTGGATAAGTCCTTAACAACTTTGAAGGTGGTTTCATTGAGGATCGAGATCCTTGGCCCGGACTGTGAACCATTGAGAGGAATGGCCATCCAAACAGCGGAGATCGCTGAAAAACTTGCACTCGACGTCGAGCTCGCCAGGATAACACGAATAGATGATATTCTAAGACGAGGCGTGACTGTTGTTCCTGCAGTGCTCATAGACGGAATTCAGATCGGTGCAGGCCGCATCTTGTCCAGAGAAGCCTTGGAAGGGCTGATCGCAGACAGTGCAGACAGTGCGGAGTAGACAACAGCCCGGATCTCGACGACCTAGTCGAGTTCGATTGTCGGATGCTTTGAAGATCTTCTATAAAACAGCAGGATGTTGCCTATAGATTGCACGACCTCAGCTCCAGTGGCTTTGACAAGCTGTTCTGCGATGGACTCGATGCTGTCAGTGCAGCTCTGTAGCACCCTGGCCTTTATGAGCTCTCTAGCCTCCAGCGCCTCATCGACTTGTCTGATAACAGGTTCGGTAACTCCGCTCTTGCCTATTTGGATTATGGGATCCATCTGATGCCCGATCTTTCTGAGATAAGCCCTCTGTTTACTCGTCAACACCTGTCAACACCTCCCCAGGTTCTCGAAGGCCAGCTTCTCATATTATGTAGCATGCACGGGGTTACCACAAGTACTTCTTTTGTTCTCAAAGGAGCTGCGATGTCCGTATGCCACGAATAGGGTTGGCTCTTAGTGGCGGCTCGATGCGGGCGGCCGCGCACGTAGGAGCGCTCAAGTGCTTGCATGACTACAGGATCAGACCGTGGGCTGTGTCAGGGACTAGTGCAGGGTCTGTAGTAGCTGGGCTCTATGCGTCGGGGTTGGGCCCCGAATCCCTTGAGGATGTAGCGCGTTCATTGACTGTAGGCAAGGTGTTTGATCCGTATTCCCCACTAGCCATATTGTCCGGCCTCGCCAAAGTGGTAAACGACGCAATGGGCGGCCCCAAGTTCCTGTTGAAACAGGCGCCAAGCGGAATCATCAGGGGACAACGACTGGAAGCATTCTTGCGAGCACAGGGGATCGCAAATACGTTTGAACAGATGCACATGCCGTGCATAGTGACAGCAGCGGAATTGGACACAGGGAGAAAGGTGCTGTTTGCAGATAAGGACACTGCACTGAGGCTGTCGAGACGCTACCGACTGAGGCGCAATCGCACTGCCGTGGTGTCGGGTGTCGCTCCGGCAGAAGCGATCGGGGCAAGCTGTGCAATCCCGGGTGTGTTCGCGCCCAAGCGGATCAATGGAATGCAGCTGGTAGACGGAGGTATCAAGGACAACCTCCCACTCGAACCACTTGACCTTCTCGGCTGCGAGATTTTGATCGGCGTTGATCTGGGGTACTCGGGTGAGAGGCGCGAAGACATTGACAACATCGCGGAGGTCGTTGCTCAGTCGATCGACATAATGGCCCAGCAGTCAGTTCATCTGTCAGTAGAGATGCTCAAGAGCAGGTACCGTGACAAGCTTGTGCGCGTGACGCCCAGGATTTACGACATCGGTTTGTTCGACACCAGTAGAATCGAGGAGTGTATTAGTAGAGGCTATCATGAAATGAAGAAATGCATCGCTCAACTGCACAGAATCATGAGGGTGAGGTCAGCGAAGTGAGAATTGTAACCCGAGTTACCTTGTCTGTAGGACAAGCGTGGTATAATGTACGGTGTGCCGGTTCAATCGACCTGTGCTAGGAGAGTGGTTTCCCCTGAAGCGGACACTGATGCCCAAGGCACTTGGGTTTTTGATCCCGCTATCAATAGTGATTGTGTGGCAGGGTCTCAGTTCACAGGGGATTCTTGACCCCTCGATGATTCCCGCGCCTGCGTCAGTGCTTGCTGCAGGAGTCACCGGAATCAAGACAGGCGAACTGGTGAGGTACATCGGCGTAAGCGTCATTAGAGTAGCTCGCGGATTTCTGATGGCGTCCGTTGTCGGGGTATTGGCGGGGTTAGCGTTGGGCTGGATCCCGGCTCTGAAGACCGTGATGAGCCCATTTCTCAATTTCCTTAGACAGATCCCTCCCGTGGCGTGGATTCCTGTGTTTATCATGTGGTTTGGGATCGGAGAGGGTTCCAAGGTGTCCGTCATCGCCTATGCCGCCTTTTTCCCGGTGTTGGTAAGCACGGAGATGTCTGCAGCTCAGATAAGTGACAACTACCTCGAACTCGGCCGGGTGTACAGGTTTACTCCTCTCCAGGTGTTGACTCGGATCATAGTGCCGGGGAGCCTCGGCCCGGTCTTTGCCGGGTTGAGGCTGGCCCTTTCCAGCAGCTGGCGGGCACTGGTTGCAGCAGAGATGCTGGCTTCTGCCAGCGGCCTGGGTTACATGATCATGATTTCACGAGAGTTGGTCCGTCCTGATGTTATGTTTCTTGGGATCGTCGTCATGGGTTTGCTCGGGTACGCAGTAGATGCTGGAGCAGTGCGGTTGCAAAGGGCTATCGCCCCATGGAGCTGACCTGCTACTGCAATCGGTCTTGGATTCTGTCACCTGCTATGGCGGCAGCGTTATCTCAGGAGGATGAGTATTGGCTATCGGCGTTGGAGTTGTTGTCGAGGACGTTACCAAGCAGTTCCGAGGCGATTCGGGGAGTCTGTTGGTCCTTGATAGAGTTTCGCTTTATTGCCGTTCGGGCGAGTTCGTAAGTGTCCTTGGCCCAAGCGGTGCAGGGAAGACGACTCTGCTCAGGTTGATAGCAGGATTGGACCATCCGGAAACCGGGCGTGTTGTCTATGTAGACGACTCCTCCGACAGAGTGGACAGGTCCAGGGTGCGTATTGGAATGGTCTTTCAGGAGCCGCGGCTCTTGCCGTGGGCGTCTGTTTTTGCAAATGTCAGTTACGGCCTGCAAGATGCGGCCAATAAAATCACGCGGTCTGAGCGAAAGCGTATGACTAGTGACATGATCGAGCGCCTGGGGCTAGGCGCCTTTTCGTCGTATCTCCCTCATCAGATCTCCGGCGGAATGGCGCAGCGGGTGGCTCTCGGCCGAGCTCTGGTCGGAGATCCTGACTTGCTTCTCCTCGATGAGCCTTTGGGCTCGCTGGATATTAAGAATCGTCTGGCCATTCAGGATCTGCTAGTTGAGATCGCAGGCAGTGGTTCGCCACATCCGTGCGCATGCATAATGGTCACCCACAGCATTGATGAGGCCATTTACCTGTCGGATCGGATATACGTCTTGAGCGAGAGACCCGCGTCAGTGCTTGCTGAGATCGATGTGCCGATCACCCGTCCAAGAGATAGAGTCTACTCAGACTTCTCAGAAGTCAGAAGGCAGGTGATCGAAGCGCTGGGAGTGTCGCCGAGTGAGTGATTGACCGCCGTTTTGCGATTTGCTAGGGGCTGTTTGGCATATGATTTTAGGTCATACAGACGAATCACGAAAGGGGTGTTTGCTATGGAGATATATCGTTCTAGAAAGAGAGTTCCAGTGCAGAGCAAGAATGCTCGCACACTTGCTGTAGTGCTGGTTCTTGCGCTATTGGCTGCTATTCCTCTCATATCAGCAGCCACAGATAGCCGCAACAGCCTCAGGGTGACGTACAACCCTATTCCGTTCAACGCTCCAACTATCTTGATGCACAGAGGTATGCTTCAGGACAGAATGGACGCGCTTGGAATACAGGTTGAATGGATCAGTGGGCTTCTAAAGGGATCGCTGATGACTGAGAGTATGGCTTCTGGTGAGTTGGATATAGCGAGCGTTATGGGAGGGACCTCGGCAGTCGTTTCATATGCTGGGGGTCGAGATATCGTCATAGTCGGTGGATACAGCAGGGCCCCTCAAGGCTTTGGTATAGTGGTGAGGCCGGACTCACCAATTGAGACCGTCGCCGACCTCAAAGGCAAGACAGTGGTAGGCCCCGTTGGGACAGAAGTGCATTTCCTGCTGGCGCGAGCACTGGAAGAGGCGGGCTTGAGCCTGCGGGATATCGAACTGCGAAATGATTTGGTGCCAAATGCGATAAGCTATGTGATCAATGGCAGTGCGGACGCTGCCTTGGCTGTGGAGCCCATGATGTCTGTCTACGAGCATCAAGGCAAGGTGAGGGTGCTAAGGACAGGCGAAGGGCTGATGCCTGGGGCCACATTTGTCGCTGTCCGAGGTTCGTTTTTGCGGGATCGTCCCGACGTGGTCGTACAGTACCTGAGGGCGCAGATCGAGGCCATACAGGATATTGAGAGTATGGGCGATGAGGTCCTGGCGCTTGCAGCGGACGAACTGGACATGCCTCAGCCAGTCATTGAGCGGGTGGCCCAGAAGTATACCTTCAGTGCTGAACTTGACTCACAGGCTATCGCGGACCTGCAGAACGTAGCAGACTTCCTGTTCCAGGAGGGCTTGATAAGAAACAAGGTGGACGTAAGGTCGATGGTTGACACCTCGTTGCTTGAGGAGGCGCTCTCGAGTGAGGGTCGGTGAGGACCAGAGACCGCACGGGCCGATACAGAGAGGGCGTCTCACAGACATGGAGTTGTCTGTGAGACGGATTGGAAAAATGGGCTATATTCCAGATCGGTGATAGACAGAGAAAGCGGGACGAGGTGCGACCCACCGGGCCGTATTTCGTCCAAAATGCGTATAACAAACGTTGACACTGAGAGAGTAGGGGAGTATACTGACACTGGGTTGGAAAGGGCTTGCTCAACAAGCTCCATATTTTGCAGGTTCTTGTGATTTTGTTCACAAGGAAACCCTACAAAGATGATATCAATGCTTTACTCGCAGCGGGTTGATGGGAGGAAGACTCATGGATGGTGGCAAGTGCCGAGTGCTGGTGTGCGCCGGCGCAGGATGTGTATCCTCCGGGTGCAAGGCTGTCGCGCGTGCGCTTAGTGAAGTTGTTCGCAAATCGGACCTCGACGGTAAGGTCGAGATAGTGCAGACCGGGTGCATCGGATCCTGCGATCTTGGCCCGGTGGTTGTCGTCGAAAGCGACGGTACGTTTTATCAGCATGTAACCCCCGAGGATGTGCCGGATATCGTGAACGATCACATTATAGGCGGCAATCCTGTTGAGCGGCTTCTTCACAGATCAGGCGACACTGGGGAATTCGAAGTAAAACTGAGTGACATGAGCTTTTTCCGCGGACAGACAAAAATCGCTCTGCGGAATTGCGGTGTCATTGATCCTCTTAGCATAGACGAGTACATCGCCCGGAACGGCTATGAGGCGCTTTCAAAGGTCCTAAAAGATATGACGCCAGGACAGGTCATTGATGCGATCAAGGCGTCTGGACTCAGAGGGCGCGGCGGTGCCGGGTTCCCAACAGGGCTCAAGTGGATGTTTACAGCAGACGCACCTGGTGAACCCAAGTATGTGGTCTGCAATGCTGACGAAGGTGACCCGGGAGCCTTCATGGACAGATCTCTGCTCGAAGGCGATCCCCACAGCATAATCGAGGCGATGATCATCGCAGGGTATGCAGTTGGCTCGCACCAGGGCCTTGTATATGTACGGGCTGAGTATCCGCTGGCAGTGGAAAGGCTGAGTCACGCGATAGAGCAGGCCGCAGAGCGCGGATTCCTCGGAAATGACATACTCGGCAGCGGGTTCAGCTTCAACCTTGAGGTAAGGGTTGGAGCCGGCGCGTTTGTCTGCGGCGAGGAGACAGCACTGCTGGCTTCGATCGAAGGCAAGAGGGGCATGCCGAGACCCAAACCCCCGTTCCCGGCTGCATCCGGACTTTGGGGGAAGCCGACACTCATAAACAATGTCGAAACTTTTGCAAACATCGCACCGATTATTCTAAATGGCCCCGAATGGTTCAAGGGCATGGGGACGGACCGCAGTCCTGGTACAAAGGTGTTTGCCTTGGCTGGAAACATCAACAACACCGGGCTCGTTGAAGTGCCGATGGGAACTCCTCTGCGGACAATCATCTACGAGATCGGTGGAGGAATCCCAGGAGGCAAGGGGTTCAAGGCCGCCCAAACAGGCGGGCCGTCAGGCGGTTGCATCCCCGCACAGCATCTCGACGTTCCGATGGACTTCGATTCGCTGACCAAGCTAGGTGCCATGATGGGATCCGGCGGATTGATCGTCATGGACGAAGAGACCTGCATGGTCGATATAGCCAAGTTTTTCTTGCAATTCACACAGGATGAGTCGTGCGGCAAGTGTGTTCCGTGCCGAGAGGGCACCAAGGTGATGTTGGATATCTTGGACCGGATAACAAAGGGCGAAGGACAGGAAGGGGATATCGAACTCCTCGAGTCCCTAGGCAAGACAATCAGCCAGACGGCACTGTGTGGTCTGGGTCAATCTGCGCCCAATCCTGTCCTCAGCACAATCAGATACTTCCGCGACGAGTATGAGGCGCACGTTCGGGACAAGCGTTGCCCGGCAGGCGTGTGCACAGCTCTGGCGTCATACGTCATAGAAGTTGAGAAGTGCCGTGGTTGCGGGCTCTGCGTCAAGGTATGTCCAGTAGACGCTATTCACCCCATCGAGCTCCAAGCAGTTGCGGGTGATGAGGGACGGACCAAGAGAAAGCGTCCGCCGTATGCGATTGATGCGTCTAAGTGCATAAAGTGCGGGGCATGTGTGGCTGAGTGCCGCTTCGGCGCAATCACGCGGTGAGAAAGCAGTTAGAGCCGATTTGCTCAAGCTGCATCAGGAGAGGTGTGTACTATGGATACTGTAAAGCTTACGATTGACGGCAAACAGATAGAGGTAGAGCGAGGTACAACCATCCTTGAAGCCGCAAGACTGGTTGGCGCCAACGTTCCTACTCTCTGCTACCACCCTGTACTTGGTGGAGGAGGAGCTTGCAGAGTCTGCGTGTGCGAGGTCGAAGGAGCAAGGAACTTGGTGGCATCCTGTGTGTGCCCTGTCAACGATGGGATGGTTGTGTGGACCAACTCCAAGGCGGTTCGAGAAGCACGGCGGACTGTTGTTGAACTCATGATCGCGTCCCATCCGCAGGATTGCCTGACATGCGATAGATCTGACACCTGCGAGCTGAGACGTCTCGCTTCACGGCTCAACGTCCGTGAGGGGCGGTTTACTCGTGAAAAGAAGGCGTCGCCAAAGGATACGTCCAGCCCGTCGGTAGTACGAGACCCATCGAAATGCATCCTTTGCGGCAGGTGCGTTGAGGTCTGTTCATCCGTTCAAGGCGTCGGAGCCATTGGGCTTGCCAATAGAGGTATAGAGACGGTGGTGGCCCCGGCGTTTGGCGATGATCTTGCAGATACCAAGTGTGTTGCCTGTGGGCAGTGCACTGCTGTCTGCCCGGTGGGTGCCTTGATCGTAAAGGACGACACAGATGCCGTGCTTGACGCATTGAGCGATGAGAACAAGCATGTTGTGGTCCAGGTTGCGCCGGCCGTTAGGGCAGCTCTCGGAGAAGAGTTCGGCCTACCGGCAGGGACCGATGTTACTGCAGAGATGGTCGGGGCTCTGAAACAGCTTGGCTTTGATGCGGTTTTTGATACGCAGCTGTCAGCAGACCTGACGATTATGGAAGAAGGAAACGAGTTCATCGAGCGGCTGAAGAGCGGGGAGCGGCTCCCGTTGATTACATCTTGTAGCCCCGGATGGATCAACTACATGGAGAACTTCCATCCGGACTTGGTTGACAACGTTTCGTCGTGTAAGTCGCCTCAGCAGATGATGGGAGCAGTCATCAAGACCTACTACGCGAAGAAGGCCGGGGTGGACCCGTCAAAGATAGTCTCAGTTTCTATCATGCCATGCACTGCCAAGAAGTTCGAGGCGAAGCGGCCTGAGATGAACAGCTCAGGATACCGCGATGTGGACTATGTGCTGACCACTCGGGAGCTGGCATCAATGCTCAGGCAGGTTGGGATTGACCTAAAGAGCGTGCAAAGCAGCGACTTCGACAGCCCTCTCGGAGAGTCAACAGGAGCAGGAGAAATCTTCGGAGTGACCGGCGGAGTCATGGAGGCTGCATTGAGGTCGGTGTACTTCGCTCTGACCAACAAGCCTTTGGAGAACCTCGAACTGCATCCAGTTCGCGGATTTGACGGGATTCGAGAGGCTGAGATCGATGTGGCAGGCCAGAAGGTCCGTGTAGCTGTAGCCCACGGCCTGTCCAATGCAGAAGAGCTCCTGAGACGCATTGAAAGCGGCGAAAAGGAGTATCACTTCGTAGAGATCATGGCCTGTCCGGGCGGTTGCATAGCCGGCGGCGGACAGCCCTTCTCTCAGGACCCGGACATCAAGTCAAAGCGCGCGTCAGTTCTTTATGCTGGCGATCGAGCTAAGAAGCAGCGGATGTCTCATGACAACCCGGCAGTTAAGAAGCTATACGGAGAGTTTCTTGAAACTCCGGGAAGCGAGATTGCCCATAAGCTACTTCATACCACCTATTGTCAAGGTGAAAAGTGTTCTGAGAAAGCATCGGCCAACATCAAAGAGGCAAGCTGAGACTAGTTGGGCAGCGCCCTTGGGCGGTCGGGCCTAAGGCGCTGCCGCGTTGGCCTAATAACTCGCGGCGATGAGCGGGCCAGTGGACTTGCCGCGAGAAGTCGACTGATTGAGGTGATTGCTGTGAGCGAAGCAGCTGTTAGGTCCACCGCCCAAGGAGCGGGTACCGGCATTGACCCGGATCTGATGAAGAAGGTTGATGCTGTAATCGAGCAATATAGGGGAAACAGGGGCGCCTTGATCCCGGTGCTGCATGAAGTTCAAGAGATAATCGGGTATCTTCCGAGGTTCGTCCAGAGCAAGATCGCCGAGGCACTAGGAGTTTCTGAAGCCGAGGTGTACGGTGTAGTCACCTTCTACTCGTTGTTCACTATGAAGCCTGCAGGCAGACACAAGATAGGCGTATGTCTTGGCACTGCGTGTTATGTCAAAGGTGCCGCTGCTCTGCTCGAAGCTGTTAAGCAGGCTGCAGGAGTAGAAAATGATGATGTCTCTGCAGATGGCAGATTTAGCGTTGAGGTAACTCGATGCATAGGAGCTTGCGGCCTGGCGCCTGTCCTTACCATAGATGAGGATGTCTACAGCCGAGTGTCTCCTGAGTCTGTCAGTGAGATTCTGGAGAAGTACGAGTAAGTACTTCGGACGCGCCGTAGACGTGTTTTGAGTGGGTAGATTGTCAAGCCCGCAATCAGGTCATGTAAGTACCTGGTTGCGGGCTTTGTTGTTGGAAGGAGCCTGCGGTGCGATAGCGAAATATGGTGAGAACTAGGCGTTTGTGCGGAACTTGGAGGTGGTGTCAATGATAAAAAGAGAGTCCGAGATGCAAGTTGAGGTCCGCAAGGAGATGCGAGGAGGCAAAGGCGAGGTCGAGCTCCGTCACATATTCAGCAAGGACGAGTTGACCGGCAAGTGCAGGCTTCTAGCAAAGATCACGCTTGCACCCGGCTGCTCTATTGGCTTGCACGAACACGCTGGCGAGGAAGAGATCTACTACATAATCAATGGCAGGGCTCGCGTTCATGACAACGGCACTACTGCCGACCTGTCTGTCGGAGACGCAGTTCTCACTGGTGGAGGGAGAAGCCACTCGATTGAGAACATCGGAGACGAACTGCTGGAGCTTGTTGCAGTGATATTGCTGTATTAGCCGACACTGCAGTCAAACGCCGGGCTTTAGTCGCCGCAAATGTACTGGTCCGGGCTTAACTTGCATTGCCGGAGGAAGTGGTAGACTTGACCCCAGATAGACTAAGAGAGATGCTCGAGGACGGCGTGCTCATAGGCGATGGCGCCATGGGAACCTATCTTGCAGCCCTCTGTCCGCAGATGAGCGGGCCTGTGGAGTTGTTCAACCTGACAAGTCCGGAACTCGTCGCTTCTGTCCATCGAGACTATGTGAAAGCGGGAGCAAGGCTTATTGAGACAAACACCTTTGCTGCAAACAGATGTCAGCTCCACAGGTTTGGCCGTTCTGATGAGGTAAGAGAGATCAACGCTGCCGGAGTGCGCATAGCCAAGGGCATTGCCGACGACGCTGTCTTGGTAGGAGGCGCGGTTGGGCCCGCGTCTATCGGTGAGTTCGCCCCATCTTCCGAGTCGGAGCTTAGAGATGTGTACAGAGAACAAATGGCTGCGCTGCTTGAAGCCGGGGTCGACCTGCTGGTGCTCGAGACCTTCTCGGACCTGTACGAGTTGCAGATAGCCCTCGAGACTGCGTTGAGTCTAAGCGATGTAGCTGTGATCTGCCAAGTCACTACCGTGGGCGGAACAGGCAGAGCCGAGTTGGGGCGGTTGAGGCGGCTTGCAGAGTTGGTACAAAAGGGAGCTGCTGCAGTCGGAGTCAATTGCTCCGGGGGCCCGTCGGTAGTCTCAGAAGCAGTGTGTGAGTTGGCGAAACTGATCGATGCTCCCGCGTCTGCGTTTCCAAACGCTTCGATCCCCGAGTTGGTCGGGGGCAGGAGCCTGTACGGTGCCGATCCATCCTATTTTGGCAGTAGTGCCGCAAACTGCGTCGCGGCAGGAGCAGCCATAGTCGGAGGATGCTGCGGGACTACTCCGGCCCATATTGATGCGCTTGCCCGGTCCATTGACCAGAGCGGACTGCTCTTAAGAAAGCGCAAGTTTACATTGACCCTAAGAGAAAAACCGGGAGTTACTGCGCAGAAGTTCGGTGCTGCGCCGTTTGTAGAAAAGGCGAAGTCTGGCAAACCAACCGTAATCGCCGAATTGCACCCGCCGAAAACGTGGTCGCTTTCGGCATTTGTTCACACTGGCAAGTGCCTGGCGAGGGACGGAGTCGACGCGTTTAGTGTTCCGGAGAACCCGGGCGCAAGAGTCCGGATGGACAGCTTAGTCGCAGGCTACATGCTTCAGAGGGAGACGGGAGTCCCTGCGATTATCCACATGACGTGCAGAGATAGGGGTCTGGTTGCACAACACTCGAGGGTATTGAGCCTTGCTGCAATGGATATACGTGCTGTGTTGGCTGTGACCGGCGATCCGCCCGGCGACCAGATGGGCCGTAGAGTCTCGGGCATGTACGATATAGGCTCTTATGGGTTGATCGAGCTCATACAAGGCTACAACACCTCTCCCGACGCGCCATACAGGGTAAGTGTCGGGTGCGCGTTCAACGCAAATGCGGTTAGGTTGGATGCGGAAATAAAGCGCCTGAGACGCAAGATCGACTTGGGCGCAGATTTTGTGCAAACCCAGCCGATATGGACTTCATCGGCGGTCTATGAGATCCGCGACAGGCTGGGCGATCTTGGCGTACCCGTATTTGTCGGTGTTCTGCCCTTTGTCTCGCTCAGAAACGCAGAGGTCCTCAACAACGAGTTTCCGGGAATGAGAATACCCGAAGAGATTATGTCTCAGTTGCGCTCGACTCCACCAGAACAGGTGAGTTCTGTAGGCTTGAGACTTGCTCAGCAGGTTGCTGAGGCTGCACTTCGTTGCTTCAGCGGGGTGTACATCATTGCGCCCTTCAATCGGCTGGATGTCGCCTCACCGCTCGTCCGGCTTGCCGCGGGGTTCAGTAGATGACTCTCAGTAAACGGCTATGACAGCTGCTCTTGTGCGGGAAACCAGTACCTCTGCCACCTGGTCTGTTGCTACCTTTTCATACGGTTGGACTGTGCTATAATATATGGGATATCTGAGAGCGAGCTGGGAGAGTTTAGCGCTCACCTGCGGTGTAGTTGGGCTATCAATGTTATGCAGGAGTACGCTATCGCATCTTCTTTCAGGGTCAAACACAAGCGACTCTAGATCGACACCGAGCAGACCAACTGCCAATACGGCTATGGCACGTGTGCCCGACAACCGCATAGATTACCTCTCGCCGGTATGTGCTGCGGCGAAGATTACATATGCGCAGGTGACGCTGTCTGACCTGCCCGGGCTGGTAAGTGAACCGCCTTCAGGTAGGAGCTACAGCAGTAGGTTTCTACCGGGCATTCCCCATACATATGACTCACTTGACCTCATATCGCTCTTGATGGTGGGAAAGGATGAAGTCAGAGCGTGGACGATGAAGAAGGGAACGCTTCGGCTCGAGGGCAGGGATTACGGAGTACAGGACGGAGACGTTGTAGAGTTTCGGTTCAATGTGCGACAGGAGTTGGAGGAGTGGTAGTATGTTGCGGACCCACACTTGCGGCGATCTGAGTAAACAGCATATTGGAGAGAGGGTCACGCTTTGTGGTTGGGTACAGAGTGTTCGTGACCATGGTGGCGTGATATTTATCAACTTGAGAGACAGATATGGTGAAACTCAGATTGTCTGTGACCCGAGAAGAGACCAAGAGAGCCATAGAGAGGCCGAGCGGGTTCGCAAAGAATGGGTGGTCAGGGCTAGTGGAGTTGTAGAGGCACGCCCGCCAGAGTCCCTGAATCCAAACATGGCTACGGGCGAGATCGAGATTGCGTGTGACAAGCTTGAAACGCTCAGTGTAGCGCAAACTCCACCTTTAGAGATAGACGACAGCAAAGTTGCCAACGAGGAGATTCGACTGAGGTATCGATATCTAGACCTTCGAAGGCCATCTATGCAGCGAAACCTCACGATTCGCCATAGAGTGGCTCAGGCTGTCCGCCAGTACTTGTCCGATCGGGGCTTTTTGGAAATCGAGACACCTCTGTTTGTGCGCAGTACGCCTGAAGGCGCGCGTGACTTTGTAGTTCCGAGCAGGCTTTATCCAGGGAGGTTTTACGCTCTTCCTCAGAGCCCGCAGTTGTACAAGCAGCTCCTGATGGTCGCAGGAGTGGACAGGTACTTCCAGTTGGCTCCGTGTTTTCGCGACGAGGACCAGAGGGCCGATAGACAGCCTGTCCATACTCAGATCGACTTGGAAATGAGCTTTGTTGACGAGGCGGACGTCTTTGAAGTGGTCGAGGGAATTGTCGCCACAGCCTTCAAGGCAGGCTCCGGGATCGAGGTCGCGACGGGGTTTCCGAGGATGTCCTATCAGGAGGCCATAGACCGCTATGGCCTTGATAAGCCGGACACGCGCTTTGGCATGGAACTCATTGATTACACAGACCTGGTTGCAGACTGCGGGTTTTCCATTTTCTCCAAGGCTGTTGCAAATGGGGGACAAGTTAAGGGACTCAATATCAAGGGTGGAGCCACGATGCCCAGGCGCGAGATTGATGAGCTGGGCGAATTCGTTAAGATATACAAGGCAAAGGGCCTGGCTTGGATGCGTGTTACGGATGACGGCCTGGAATCCAGCATAGCTAAGTTCTTCACTGAACAGGAACTAACCGCTATTCGAGAGCGCGCTCAAGCTGAGCCTTCAGACTTGTTGGTGTTTGTGGCGGACACACCCAAGGTCGTAGCTACGTCTTTGGGGTGGCTCAGAAATCACTTGGCCCGCAAGCTGGACCTCATTCCGGATGACGTCTACAACTTCATCTGGATTACTGACTTCCCTATGTTTGACTGGAACGAAGAAGAGAACAGATGGGAGCCTATGCACCACATGTTCACAATGCCAAAGCAGGAGGACATGCAGTTCCTTGCCTCGGACCCGGGCAGGGTCAAGGGCAGGCTGTACGACCTCGTGCTCAACGGCATGGAGCTTGGCAGTGGCAGCATAAGGATAAACAGGCCTGATATACAAGCCGAGGTTATGAATGTGATCGGCATGGACCGGGCAGAGGCTGAACGCCGTTTTGGGTTCTTGCTCAAGGCATTTGACTTCGGCGCTCCGCCTCATGGCGGGTTTGCCCTTGGGCTTGACCGACTGGTTGCGCAGATAGCGCAGGCAGAGAGTATGCGCGACGTCATAGCATTCCCGTACGCGTCTGGAGTGTCTTTGGTCGACGGTTCGCCCGCGGAGATCGACGAGCAACAACTGCGGGAGCTCAGAATACGTGTTGTCGGTACCGAAGGCGACCAGAAGTAAGTGTCTAGAAGGAAGCTGTGGAGGTGGGTGTCGTGGGTTTTTTCCTTGGCATCGACATCGGAACAAGTGCAACCAAGGCGATCGTGATTGACGGTGACGGCAGAGTGGTTGGTAGCGGTACTGTTGAGTATCCTCTGTACACACCTAGACCGAATTGGGCTGAGCAGGATCCGGAGGATTGGTGGAAGGGCACTGTCGGCTCTACTCGTCGAGCCATAGAGTCCGCAGGGATAAGTGGTGATGATATCTCTGGAATAGGGTTTTCAGGACAGATGCATGGTGCTGTGTTGTTGGATTCTGCTGACAGAGTACTCAGACCAGCAATACTCTGGTGTGACCAGCGCACAGCGCAAGAGTGCGACGAGATCACTGAGACGGTCGGCGCGAGGCGCCTCTTGGAGTTGACTTACAACAAGGCACTTGCAGGCTTCACAGCTCCGAAGATACTTTGGGTGAGAAAGAACGAGCCCGAGATATATGAAAAGGTTCGTAAGGTGCTATTGCCTAAAGACTACATACGGTTCCGCATGACAGGGGAGTACGCTACCGAAGTGTCGGATGCTTCCGGTACTCTGCTGTTTGATGTGAAAAACCGCACCTGGTCGAATGAGATGTTGGACGAGCTGGAGATACCGCGAGAGTTCATGCCGGACTGCTATGAGTCTCCAGTTGTGAGCGGCCAGGTCAGCACAGAAGCTGCGTCCGAACTGGGAATCAAGCCCGGGATTCCGGTAGTAGGCGGCGGAGGCGACAATGCGGCAGGAGCCGTAGGCAACGGTATTGTGCATTCGGGTCTTACCTGGGTCACTGTTGGGACGAGTGGAGTCGTCTTTGCACATATGGACGAAGTCGATCTGGACGAAGAGGGCAGACTTCATACGTTCTGTCACGCAGTCCCCGGGAAGTGGCACGTCATGGGCGTTACTCTGGCTGCAGGAGGGTCGCTGCAGTGGTTTAGAAACAACCTGTGCGAGTCAGAGCGGTCAGTCGCGGGGCTGATGGGCAAGGACGCGTACGAGTTGATTACTGCTGAAGCTGCTACTGTGGAGATTTTGAGTGAGGGCCTTTTCTTCCTCCCGTACCTGTCCGGTGAGCGGACTCCTTACCCTGATCCGAACGCTCGAGGCGTGTTTTTTGGCTTGTCACTAAGGCACACAAAAGCCCACATGGCTCGTGCAATCCTAGAGGGCGTTGCTTACAGCCTGTCGGATTGCCTGGATCTTGTGAGGACGCTCGTGCCTGACGTGAGCGAGATCAGGGCATCAGGCGGAGGAGCAAGGAGCGACCTGTGGCGTCAGATTTTGGCTGACGTCTTTAAGACAAGGATGACAACGACCAACGCGACTGAAGGGCCTGCCTTTGGTGCAGCATTGTTGGCAGCGGTTGGAGTCGGGCACTTTAGCTCAGTAGAAGAGGCCTGCGATCATTGTGTGCGCATTGAGTCCAGCCTAGACCCGGTTGAGTCCAATGCCGCTCGCTATGAGAAAGGCAAGGCGCTGTACAGATCGCTTTACCCTGCCCTCAAGGATGCCTTTGACAGGAATGCCGAACTACTGAGCTGACATCATTGCTTGGGCTGTTCTGCCGCAGTATATCGCTGGAGCGGATTGGGAGGAAGGTAGTATGTCGTTGTCGGTTGGCCTCGTGGGTATGCCCAATGTTGGCAAGTCCACTCTGCTCAATGCTCTGTCAAATGCTCGCGCAGAAGCAGCCAACTATCCGTTTTGCACTATAGACAAGAATGTCGGCGTTGTCGAGGTCCCGGACGACTCGCTCCTTCGGTTGAGGGATGCCCTCCAACCGAAGGAGTGCGTCGCTTCGACTATACAGATCATTGATATCGCTGGGTTGGTCAGAGGAGCGAGTCGAGGAGAAGGCCTTGGAAACCGGTTTTTGGCGCATATACGAGAGGTGGACGCCATAGCGCATGTTGTCAGGTGCTTCGAGGACCCTGAGGTGGCTCATGTCGATGGTGGTGTAGATCCGATTCGAGACATCGATGTGGTCGAAACCGAGCTGTCTATAGCGGATCTGGAGTCCGCGGAGAGGACTCTGGAGCGAGAACGCAAAGTCCACACTGACACTGCCAAGAAGCGAGTTGGGGTTCTTGAGAGAATCGTGGAGGCTTTGGATGCGGGCTCTGCAATAAGAGACATCGGCCTTACAAAGGACGAGCTGAGTCTTGTTAACGACCACAACTTCTTGACTGCGAAGCCCGTGTTGTACGTAGCCAATACAAATAGTGAAGACTTCCGCACAGTGCCTCCACTAGTCTCAGCAGTCATAGATCGGGTTAGGCCTGCAGACGTGGTTGTCATCAACGCAAGACTCGAGTGCGAACTTGCCGAGCTTCCAGATGACGACCGGACTGAGTTAATGAGTGAGATAGGCCTTGATGTGCCTGGGACAGTGAATCTGGTGAGACATCTGTTCAACTTGCTCGGTCTAATCAACTTCTACACTATCGCGAACAACAAGTTGCAGGCGTGGAAGATTCCTTACGGCACGGACGCGCACACTGCTGCCGGGATGATTCACTCAGACATGAAACGAGGCTTTGTCAGGGCAGAGATCGCCAAGGTCGAGGACGTAGTGAAGTACGGGCCGTTTTCTGAGTTGCGCAAGCGCGGTCTCGTCAGGGCCGAGGGGCGAGAGTACATCATCGAACCCGAGGATGTTGTACACATCCTGTTTTCCGTTTGAGCCGGCTGCTCAGAGTAGCGGTTAGGCCTTGGCCGAAGGAGTGTTCATAGGTGCGGCGAATAGGATAACATAAAGATGGGTGTCAGATCTCCCGGTATACTCACCTGTCAGGAGGTCGATTACAGTGATACGAAAGCCCAAGAACGCGCTCTTTAGTCGAGGTTTTTCGCCTGTGGTTTTGGCGATTGCACTTGTTGTCGTCCTGATGTTCGCTGACGCCGCATTCGCCGATACCCCGATTCAGGTCGAGCTACAGCTCGTCGTGGAGGATCAGGGACTCAAACTGGATGTCTGGGTCGATAGGCCTACTTATCAGGTTGGCGAAAACATAACTGTCTACGCTCGGACTTCACGTGACGCGTATGTCTACATATTCAACGTCAGTCCTACAGGCGAAGTCATTCCACTGCTGCCAAGCTCGCGGGAGACAAGCAATTTCGTCAGAGCGGGACAGGTTCTTCGTTTGCCGCGGGGCAATTACAGGATCACGGCTGACAAACCTGGTGTAGAGTACCTAGTTGCCATTGCGACCATTCGGCCGATGAACACCGAGTCGTACTGGATAAAACGTGCCATGGATTCGGCAAGGATGGGCGCACCGCTCATAAGCACCCCTGAGGGGTTTCTTGACCGACTCCGCTGGGCGGAGCTTCAGCCTTTTCATGCAGATGCGTACGCGGCGACTGTGATTTCATTCGTCATTGAAGAGCCGTACTACTGGCGTTTAGGCAATCTGAGCGTCTCCAGTACTCCGGCTGGCGCATTGGTCTTTGTAGACGGCAGACAGGTTGGGGTGACTCCGTGCACTGTGCGCGACCTAGTCTCAGGATATCACGAGGTGACGCTAGTCAAAGAAGGCTATCGAACAGTCATTGATCAGGTCGCGGTCAGGAGCGGAGCAACTGAATACAAGAGCTACTCCCTTACGATGCTCGGAACACACGTGCCTACTGAAAGGGTCATCTTTGGGCCTTGGAGGATTTCGATCAAACGCGAAAATGACAGCGCGACCAGAACGTTCTCTGCAGATCTCGGCTACTCAGGAACCATCCAAGTCCGCGCTAGAGAGTCGTATGACGGGAAGCTGTATCAGATCGAAGGCCTGCTCACAGTCCAGCCGACGGGGTCAGTGACCCAGGTGTTCTTCTTGCCTGCAAGCTCAGTCACTGAAGCGGATCGCGGCAGGACGATAACCAGCACTGCGGGCCCGTTTAGAGTGTTGACTACTATAGAGAACGTAGAGCTCACCGAGAAAGGATCAGTGTTCTCATCCAAGTACCTTAGTTCCATTACTCTCAGCATACAGGTGGTTTGGACCGGCAATGTCTAGCGAGATGTGAAGGCTATCCGCTCATATTGAGCGGGTATTTAGTGGGGTGTATGAGCAGATGAACCAGGTTTACATCGAGGACATATCCAAGTATGTTGGCGAGCGAGTGACTATATCGGGCTGGCTTTACAACAAGCGTTCAAGCGGCAAGATCCACTTTTTGATCGTCCGCGACGGAACCGGCTTTGTGCAGGCCGTAGCCTCCAAGTCGGATGTCGGAGAAGAGGCCTTCGAACTCCTAAAAGGAGTTACTCAAGAGTCTTCCTTGCGGGTATCCGGTACAGTGCGTGCAGACGAAAGGGCTCCAGGCGGGTTCGAGCTTCTGATGGATGGAGTCGAAGTGGTTCAGATTGCCCGCGAGTATCCGATTAGCCTGAAAGAGCACGGTGTCGACTTCCTGATGCAGTATCGTCACTTGTGGCTGCGCACTCCTCGCCAGCATGCCATCATGCGAATCAGGGCAGAAGTGATAGCAGCGTGTCGCTCGTTCCTCGATAACAATGGTTTCTTGCTCATCGACGCTCCTGTGCTCACCCCTGCTGCGTGTGAGGGTACGACAACCCTGTTTGAGACCGACTATTTCGGAGACAAGGCCTATATGTCTCAGAGTGGGCAGCTCTATATGGAAGCAGCAGCCATGGCGTTCGGCAGAGTGTACTGTTTTGGGCCGACGTTTCGCGCAGAGAAGTCCAAGACCAGACGACATTTGATGGAGTTCTGGATGGTGGAGCCCGAAATGGCTTACGTCGAGCTCGATGAGAGCTTGTGCATCCAGGAGCAGATGGTGACGTACATTGTGAGGCAGGTCTTGTCCAAGAGGCAGCGGGAGCTTCAGACCCTCGAGAGGAACACAGATATTCTCGAAAAGGTCTCACCGCCGTTTCCGCGCATCACCTATACAGAAGCGCTCGACATACTCAAACAAAACGGCGTAGAGCTGGAGTTTGGGGATGATTTCGGCGGGGGAGACGAGACGATTCTCGCAAGCCAGTTCGATAGGCCGGTTTTTGTAACCAGATACCCCACGAAGGCGAAAGCGTTTTACATGAAACCAGATCCGGACAACCCTGAAGTCGTATTGTGCGCTGACCTGCTGGCTCCTGAGGGGTATGGAGAAATAATCGGAGGCGGACAGCGTATAGATGATCCGGAGCTGCTGAGAAGAAGGATTGAGGAACACAACCTTCCGATTGAGGCGTATCAGTGGTATCTCGATCTTAGGGAGTACGGTTCTGTGCCTCACTCCGGGTTTGGCCTAGGAATCGAAAGGCTAGTCGCGTGGATCTGCGGACTAGATCATATCAGGGAGACCTCGCCGTTCCCGCGCATGCTCTATCGCATCTATCCGTAGGTCTGCCGGCAGTGTAGTGAGTGTTCCGAAGTCATAAGTTTCGTAACGAGCGCTAGTCTCTACCCGCTAAAACCGCAAGAAAATACCCGAGCTTCGCAAGCAACTGCATGGAATTGCTCTGCAAGCTCGGGTATAGTTTTGGTGGAATACCAAGCATACAGATAGGATTACTTCAATTACTATAGGAGGGGAAAGCTATGCCTTCTGCGTTCACCAGGGTCGCCTATGAGTCAGCTGATGATCTGGTATTTGGCAGTGCTTTGAGGCCAGTGAGACTGGCGAACGGTATTACCATCGGCGGCGGGCGGGTACTTCCTGAAGTCAACTTCACTCTTCCGCCAATCGACATCAACCAGAGCACCATGCCAGAGATATTGGCCCAGTACAGAGACATGGTTTCAGGAATCCTGACAAGGGCCTATGAACTCTCGGTCCCTGCACTGATTCTCGAAGTAGAGCTGTTGCCTCCAATGACGAATACACCTCGCTGGGGCATCGATGTAGTCAAGACAGTCAAGGATGTCATGGTAGACTTCGAGGCGAGCAAGGGCATGAAGGTTGGGCTGAGAGTGACTCCGAACGACACGCGCGAATTCGAACGCCCCACACGGATGCGCAAGAGCCAGTACTTAGAAGCGATGCTCGAAACGTTTAAAGGCGTGGCTGAGGCTGGGGCTGATCTCCTCTCTATCGAATCAACGGGTGGCAAAGAGCTTCATGACCATGCCTTGATCCAGGGCGATCTGCGCGGTGTCATATTCGCGCTTGCGGTGATGGGTGCAAGAGACATGGAATTCTTGTGGACTCACATCTCCTCCATAGCAGAGTCGACTGGAACGATCGCAGCAGGAGATACAGCCTGCGGATTTGGCAACACGGCAATGGTCCTCGCTGAGAAGGGGTACATCCCCCGACTGTTTGCCGCGGTTGTCCGCGTAGCGACAGTCGCCAGAACCTTGGCAGCCTACGAGGCAGGCGCTGTCGGACCGAGCAAGGACTGCGCGTATGAAGGGCCTTACATCAAGGCTATAACAGGCTATCCAATATCGATGGAGGGGCGAACGAGTGCATGTGCACACTTGAGTCCTCTGGGCAACATCGCAGGTGCTGTGTGCGACCTTTGGAGCAACGAGTCAGTTCAAAACATCAAGCTGCTGGGCGCTATGGCACCGGTAGTGTCCACGGAACAACTGGCTTACGACTGTCGTCTGTATGACCAGGCAACTATTGCAGGAGAAGACGGTGTCCGCCAGCTACGGGATTGGCTCGCTGCCTCTGATGCGCCGCTAGATCCACAGGCGTATGTCTTGGAACCGAGTTTCGTCTACGAAGTGAGCAGGAGCCTAATCCGAGGTAACTCCGCGTACGAGCGTACGAGGTTGGGAGTCGAGCGTGCACTTAAACTGCTCCGTAAAGCGGTGCAAGAGGGAGAGTTGACACTCCCTGAGCGCGAGAAGCACTGGTTTGACATAATGCAGAGCGAGCTAGATTCGCTCCCTGAATCAGAAGACGAGCTCTGGACAGACATACGGTCAACCTATGACACGAGCGGGTTTGATGCGAGTAACTACTGCCTCTCTTAGGTCGTTGCGCTGACGTGGGTGGATCTATGGTCTCCCCCGCTTATTGTCCACTTCGACGTCCTGGCTCCGTGTATATGAGGTCCGATGTGCGTATGCAGTCAGATGCATATGGCGAGAAAAAATCACATCGTATGCTAGATACCACATACGAGTTGAGTACATCATATACGCACAGTCTCATCCAAGATTTGTCCCTTTCACTCCTCAAGTTGCGTCGCTATGCGCTGCATGCTATAATAAAGCAGTTAGCTTCAGTTGTTGAAATTTGTGCTGCTGCTGAGGCTGCTGTCAGATTCAGCCCGGTGGTTGCCAGTGATATTATGAGGTGAGTAGGCGTGAAGAGTGATATCCACCCGAAGTTTTACAAGACGACTGTGACCTGTGCTTGCGGAGAGCAGTTTGAGACCGGCTCTACGGTTGAGAAGCTTAGGGTAGAGGTTTGTTCAAAGTGTCATCCCTTCTACACCGGCCAGAGAACATCGACGGTTACCGGAGGAAGGATTGAGAGGTTTAGGAGGAAGCACAACCTATAGCGGCTATCCGGTGCAGCAACCCATCCTGGGCTTATGGCGGCTCTGTCTGTGGGCCCCGGATTGGTCCTGCCGACAGAGCCACGATTGGCTCTGTTCTTTTTTGGCCCGCACTGGCCCAGCTGATCAAGTCTGGAGGGACTTACGATGAGCGATCGCTTCCAGTATGGAGGCCAGGCTGTTATTGAGGGTGTTATGATGAGAGGCCGCCGCTCTCTTGCGATTGCTGTACGACGACCGGACAAAGAGATAGTTGTTGATACCAGGCCCATGGGTAGCCTGTCTCGCAGGTACCGACTTCTAAGGCTTCCTCTGATTCGCGGGGTGGTAATGCTCATAGAGTCTCTTGTAGTGGGCATGCAGGCTTTGATGTACTCTGCGAACCAGGTGTTTGAAGACGAGGAGGAGGAGTTGAGCCCACTGGAGTTGGCTGGCACTCTTGTGTTGGCCTTGGGCTTATTCGTGGTCCTGTTTATCGTTGCACCAAACTTGTTCGCAACATGGCTGCAAGGAGCTCTAGCCGGGCGGGTGGTCCTGGCCAACCTGGCAGAGGGCATCCTTAGAATCCTCATCTTTCTATTATATGTACTGGGGATCTCGCGAATTAAGGACATACAGCGGGTTTTCGAATATCACGGTGCAGAGCACAAGGTAATTCATACGTATGAGCATGGCAGTGATCTTACAGTAGAGAATGCTCGCACCTTCTCGACCCTTCATCCACGATGCGGCACTAATTTCCTTCTCATCGTCATGATCGTGAGTGTTCTCGTGTTTTCGGCTCTAGGCAAGCAGACTCTTCTGATGAGAATCGTAAGCCGCATTGTCTTGCTGCCGGTGGTGGCTGGAGTATCGTATGAGGTTATGAAAGTTGCTGCACATCCGAGGCTGTCCAAGTATATCGGATGGATGAGCTACCCTGGTTTGATGCTTCAGAAGCTGACTACTAGAGAACCAGATGACAGTCAATTAGAGGTAGCGATTCGAGCGCTCAATACTGTACTGGCCTCTGACACTGAGAAGGTTGTGGCTGTTCGGTAGTTGAATGGGGGAAACCAGAAGCAGATGCTAGAACAACTTGAGCAATTGGAGCAAAGATATAAGGAACTGGAACAGCAGCTCGCTGATCCCCAGGTAGTCACTGACCAGAACAGGCTCCAAGAGGTTGCGAAGGCTCATGCCGATTTAGAAGAGATTATGAAGCCATATTGGCGGTATAAAGAGGTTCTTGCTGGTATTGAGGGTACTAAGGCTCTTTTAGAGGAGCTCCACGGTCAGACAGACTCAGGGGATTCCGATGTGGACACTGAGATGGTTGAGCTTGCTGAAGCAGAGATAGAAAATCTGAGCAAGGAGCGGGATGAGCTGGAGCACCGTCTCAAGCTTTTGCTCATGCCCAAGGATCCCAACGACGAGAAAAACGTCGTTATGGAGATTAGAGCAGGAACCGGGGGTGAGGAGGCTGCGCTTTTTGCCGGAGACCTCTTCCGTATGTACTGCAGGTATGCAGAAAAGCGCGGTTGGAACGTTGAGATGATGAGCCAGAACCCTACTGGTTTGGGCGGATTCAAGGAGGTCATCTTCCTTGTGAGTGGAGCCGGCGCGTATAGCAGGCTGAAACGCGAAAGCGGGGTCCACAGAGTCCAGAGGATTCCGGAGACTGAGGCGAGCGGTAGGATACACACGTCTGCTGCGACTGTTGCAGTACTTCCAGAAGCCGAAGAGGTTGACATAGAGATAGATCCTAACGATCTGCGCATTGACGTGTTCAGGTCGTCCGGCCATGGCGGGCAGAGCGTGAATACTACTGACTCAGCTGTGCGTATCACTCACATTCCAACGGGCATGGTTGTCACCTGCCAGGATGAGAAATCGCAGCTCAAGAACAGGACGAAGGCTCTGAAGATCCTTCGGTCTCGTTTGCTTCAGCAGAAAGCCGAAGAGCAGCGAGAGTCGTTGGCAAGCGAGCGCCGCAGCCAGGTTGGCAGTGGCGATAGGAGCGAGCGTATACGCACTTACAACTTCCCACAGAACAGAGTGACAGATCACAGGATCGGGCTCACTCTCTACAAGCTCGATAGCTTCATGGACGGTGAGCTTGACGAGATTATCGACGCACTCCTTGCAGCCGAAGAGGCGCAGAAGCTTGCTGCTGCAGGTTCCTAGTAGGTGGTGTTACAGTGAACCGCATTACCGTGGGAGAGATACTCGTCTCTGCTACGGAGCACTTCCGCAAACACGGTATTGAATCAGCTAGGCTGGACGCAGAGGTTCTCTTGGCTCACGTGCTTGGTGAGGAGCGAATCAAGCTTTACGTTGACTATGCCAAGCCTCTCCAAAATGAGGAGGTTGCGGCGTATCGTCGTTTGGTTGCCCGCCGCCTCCAGAATGTGCCCGTCGCCTATTTGGTCGGGTATAAGGAGTTTAACGGCATTAGGTTCAAGGTCGACCGCAATACCTTGATCCCCCGCCCAGAGACAGAACATCTCGTTGAGGCTGTCTGTGATTACCTGAACACCTGTGGCGAAAGCGACGAAAGGATCGTCGCCTTAGACATGTGTACAGGAAGCGGCGCGATTGCGATCTCGTTGGCACTTGAGTTTCCCAATCTTTCAGTCGTAGCTGTCGACATCAGTACCCCGGCACTCAGGGTGGCGCGGGAGAATGCCACTGCACTTGGAGTTAGTGACCGTGTTCATTTCCAAAGGAGCGACATGTTTGATCGGCTTCCTGTGGACAAGCTTGGAGAGAAGTTCGATGCAGTAGTTGCTAACCCGCCTTATCTGTCCAGGGAGGAGATGCGTTCACTTCACCCTGATATCGCCAAGTCAGAGCCGCTTATTGCCCTCGATGGTGGCTCAGATGGCTTGCGCTTTCAGCGGGTGTTGGTGGCCAGAGCGGCTGACTATTTGAAGCCCGGCGGGCTTCTGGCACTTGAGATAGGTGCATCCCAGGGCAGTGAAGTTGCGGGGATGCTGCAGGCGAGCGGTATGTACGAGGGCATCTCAATACTTCCGGACTACGCCGGTCTTGACCGAGTGGTGACTGCATGCAAACGGTTATCGTAAAGGCGTCCGACGGACACTGTGACGTTGACGGCATCAAACAAGCAGCAAATATCTTGCGTTCAGGCGGGCTGGTGGCTTTTCCAACAGAAACTGTATACGGCCTGGGCGCTGACGGGTTGAACGGCCAGGCAGTCCGAAAGATATTCGCAGCCAAGGGCCGCCCGGCCGACAACCCCTTAATACTTCACATATTTGATCTCAAGCAACTTGAAGAAATTGCTGCCGCAGTGCCTGACTGTGCGCAGCGTTTGATAGACAAGTTTTGGCCCGGGCCATTGACTCTGATACTGCCGCGAGGCGACCGCGTTCCGGATGCAGTGACTGCTGGGTTGGACACAGTTGGAGTCAGGATGCCCGACAATGACATCGCCTTGGCGTTCCTAGCAGCTTGCAAAGTGCCGGTGGCCGCGCCGAGTGCCAATGTCTCCGGCCGTCCGAGCCCGACGTCTGCCTTGGACGTGATGGACGACCTCGGCGGCAGGGTTGATTGCATCATAGACGGGGGCAAGTGCTCTGTAGGCATCGAGTCAACTGTCCTCGATGTTACGAGGCCGACGCCTGTAGTTTTGAGGCCCGGAGCAGCTACTGTTGAGGATATCAGGTCCGTTGTAGGCGAGGTCGCTATCGATCCATGTGCCGACGGCATCGACGATTGCGCAACAAGCACTCCGGCGAGGTCACCGGGTGTCAAGTACCGGCACTACGCGCCCATTGCGCCGTTAGTGTTGTTTGAAGGCGATCCAAAGGCCCGTCTCGTGGAGCTGTCTCGCCGTATCGAGAAGCTGGTTGCCGAAGGCAAGACAGTTGGAGTGGCGGTAGTAAGCGAGAGCCTTCCTTACCTGCCGAGTGGCAACGGCGAGCGGCTAGTTGTTAGAGACATGGGATCGGCACTTGATCCGAGCAGGATTGCCGCTACGCTGTTTTCTGTGCTCAGAGCTATGGATCGCGACAAGGTGGATATCATCCTCGTTGAAGGGATTCACGATACAGGTGTAGGTTTCGCAGTGATGAACCGTTTGCGCAGGGCAGCCGGCGGTGCTGTCGTTCGATGCTCATAGCCCGGTTGTTTGGAGACACAGTCAGACGATTCTAGGGGTGGTGAACCGGTGAATCGATGTCCGAAGAGGATTTTATTACTATGTACTGGTAACACGTGCAGGAGTAGTATTGCAGAAGGTATACTGAAGCACAAGCTCGAGCATACTTCTGTTGGGTCGCGTAGGCCTGAAGTTGTGTCGGCCGGGCTTAGTGCCTTCGATGGTTCGCCTGCGTCGGATGAGGCTGTGCGAGCCATGAGGGAGAGAGGGATCGATATCAGCTCGCACAGAGCCAAGAACGTCACCAGGGAGATGGTAAGTAGCGCTGACCTCATTCTAGTGATGACGCTGACACACAAACGCATGACCCTGGACAGGTTTCCGGAGGCACGCGGTAAGGTCTTCACCCTAAAAGAGTATGTGTCGAAAAACAGCTCACTTGACGATATCACTGCAGAGCTTTCTGAGCTTCAGGATCGGATAGAGAAGAAAAGGACGGAGTTCGTAAACAAGTATGGCAACAGATTACAGGAGCTTAACAAACGCAGGGTAGAACTTCGAAATGAACTCAGAATGGTAGAGCAGGAGATTGAGGGGCTGCATTCGCAGTTTGATTCATGTATAGACGACGAACAGGAGAGCATCAGCATGTTAGAGGACAAGCTGCACCAGCTCGACATTGTCGACCCCTTTGGCGGCGATATTGACGCATACCGCAAGACTTTGCGCGAGATAGAGGAGTCTCTTGACAGCTTGATCTCTAAGTTGGGCCTGGATAAGTCGGTCTGACCCATGCTGCGCTAAAGGGGAGGAATCCCCGGATCGGCACAGAAATGAAAAGAGGTTGTACTAGTCGAGACGACACTAGGTTGCAGGGGGAATAAGTGTGTCAAGAGTTTGTTTGATAGACCACCCGTTGGTCCAACATAAACTAACCTACATAAGGGACAAGAATACCAACTCCAAGGAGTTCAGGGAACTCGTTGATGAAGTGGCACTGTTGATGGCTTACGAAGTAACCAGGAACTTGAGGCTCGAGGATACTATGGTGGAAACGCCCATCGGCCCGTGCCCTACCAGGATAATCTCCGGGCAGGATGTCGGAGTAATCGCAATACTCAGAGCAGGACTAGGGATGATTGGCGGGATCCTGAAGCTGATCCCAAACGCAAAGGTGGGACATATAGGGCTTTACCGCGACCCCGAGACTCTTCAGCCAGTCGAGTACTACTGCAAGCTGCCTGCCGACATAGCGCAACGGGAGCTAATCGTAGTTGATCCGATGCTTGCCACCGGCGGGTCTGCCGCTGCAGGCATTCAGGCGATAAAGGATCGCGGCGGGAGGCGGATACGCCTGATGTGCCTCATAGCCGCGCCCGAAGGGATCCAAACAGTGCAGGAGCGCCATCCTGACGTAGACATCTATGTAGCTGCGATAGACGAGTGCCTGAACTCGCAGGGTTACATAGTCCCCGGACTCGGTGATGCTGGGGATCGCCTGTTTGGCACTAAGTAACTTCAGGAGGCTTGTCATGGAGCGGACAGATGGACCGCGAGTCGTCAGCGAGAGGCCTGATTGGGATTCGTATTTCATGAAGATGGCGAGCGTGGTCGCAGAAAGATCGACCTGCTTGCGTAGAAGCGTTGGAGCCGTGGCGGTCCTAGACCGGCGCATACTGGCTACCGGGTACAACGGAGCACCGACAGGCGTTCCGCATTGCGCTGAAGTGGGTTGCCTGAGAGAAGCCAGAGGGATACCTTCCGGTCAGAGGCAGGAGCTGTGTAGAGGCCTGCATGCTGAGCAGAACGTGATAGTGCAGGCGGCGCTTCACGGAGTCACTATGCGCGGAGCGACTGTGTATTGCACTCATCAGCCCTGTGTTCTTTGCGCCAAGATGCTTATCAATGCAGGAATAGTTCGAATCGTTTACCGCGGTGACTATCCCGACAGCCTTGCAATGGAGATATTGAGGCAGGCGGGGGTCGAGGTTTGCAGGCTTTCGGATTGACCTATCAGTCTGGCAGCAGTAGAATGAAATAGGGTCTTAGCTGGTGTTTTGCCTCCTGGAGGTGGGTTTATGGCATTCTACTGGCTTGTATTTCTGACAGGGCTCGTAACTACGCTTGTTGCTACACCCGCGGTTAGGGCTTTGGCCCTCAAGTTCGGAATCGTCGATCGCCCCGGTGAGAGGAGGGTGCACAGTTCACCTATTCCGCTGCTGGGGGGCATAGCCATTTGCCTTGGATTTATTCTGTCAGTCCTGCTTTTCTGTGACGTGGGTTCGCCTGTTGTCGGGCTGTTGGTCGGCGGTGTATTTATACTAGCAGTCGGCGTGGTAGACGATGTGCTGGATCTGAAGCCTTGGCAGAAGCTGATGTGTCAGATAGCTGCTGCGTTGGTTCTCGTGTTGTTCGGCGGGAAAATAGAGTTTCTCACCAATCCATTTGGAGGCATGGTGTACCTGTCGTATCTCTCAATACCGCTTACGGTTCTTTGGATCGTGGCTTTGACCAACGTAGTGAACTTTATGGATGGAATCGACGGTGTATGTGCAGGCATTTCTGCGATCACTTGTCTGACTGTTTTTTCAGTAGCGTGGTTGAATGATCAGCCGTACGTGGCTCCGTTGGCGCTGGCCTTGGCAGGGGCTGCGCTTGGGTTTCTCAGGTACAACCTTCATCCTGCCACCATCTTTATGGGAGACGCGGGAGCCATGTTCTTGGGGTATACGATAGCCGGGATTTCTGTGATAGGAGCGGTCAAGGGTGCCACCACCTTCGCTCTATCGATCCCTGCTGTGGCCTTGGGATTGCCAATTATGGACACCGCGTTTGTGATTGCAGGCCGGATTGGCCGTGGCAGTCCGTTCTACAAGCCTGACAACAGCCACATGCACCATCGCTTGCTCAGTAGGGGCTTTGACCAGAGACAGGCTGCTGCTTTTATGTTCAGAATAAGCATACTATTGGCTGTTTCAGCACTGATTCTGTCAAGGCACGATATTCTCACTATGGCTGTTGCTGCTGTGGTTGCGTCAGTAGCAGTGGTACAAGCTGTCATGACTGTACGCTCAGGCGATGCTACAGCGCATCGGGAGACAAGGCCGCTGTGACTCTTTGGCTGATTGCGCGAATGACTGGGAGGTGCGTCTTCGTTTGAAATCCAAGAAGGTGCGGGTAGCTGCGGTGTTCGGCACGAGGCCTGAGGCGATCAAGATGGCCCCGTTGATCGCAGAGATGTCCGCCAAACCCGACTGGTTTGATCTACACGTTGTGGTAACGGCCCAGCACCGCGAGATGCTCGACCAAGTGCTTCAGCTGTTCTCAATAGACCCTCACTATGACTTGGGGATTATGCAGGAACGTCAAAGCCTGACAGCGATTTTTGCAAAGGCGCTTACAGGACTAGAGACAGTGTTTAGAGAGATCAGGCCCGAGCTGGTGCTTGTCCATGGCGACACTTCTACAACGTTGGCAGCCGGTTTGGCAGCGTTTTATGCAAAGGCGAAGGTCGGCCATGTAGAGGCCGGACTCAGAAGCGGCGACAAGTTCAATCCTTTCCCCGAAGAGATGAATCGTAGGCTCACAGGCGCACTTGCAGATCTGCACTTCGCTCCCACCATCAGACAGGCCGAAAACCTGCAGAGAGAAGGCGTAGACCGGAACACCGTCTTTGTGACCGGAAATACGGTGATAGACGCGCTCTTGCAGGTGTCCGCTATGGATAGGCCGGCAACAGCAGGCGGGCTGGACTGGAGTTGCCTTAAGGGGCGGAGAGTCGTGTTGGTTGAGGCTCATAGGCGTGAAAACCTGGGTGAACCCCTCGCTCAGATTTGCCAAGCAATACGTACAATGGTGGATGAGTATGAAGATGTAGTCGTTGTTTTTCCTGTTCACTTTAACCCGGTCGTTAGGGACACTGTAAACAGCATTCTGCGGGGCCATGAGCGCATATTCCTGCTCGACCCGGTGGACTACAGGACAATCGTGCACTTGATGAAAGCTAGTTACATGGTTATGACCGACTCCGGCGGGTTCCAGGAGGAAGCACCTGCCTTGGGCAAGCCTGTATTGGTTCTGCGCAAAGTAACTGAGAGACCGGAGGGAGTGCAATCCGGCACCCTGCGCCTAGCAGGCGTTGCTCGGCAGTCAATACTCGAGTGTGCGAGGGACCTGCTGGAGGATTCGAGTGAGTATGCACGGATGGCAAGTGCTCCGAATCCTTATGGGGACGGCCGAGCGTCGTCTCGGATCGCACAGGCTATTGCTCATCATTTCGGATTGGTCGACGCCCCCCCGGAGCCGTTTGGGATTGACGCACAGCAGGCCTGACTCCAGGAGGACCGCTCACAGCTTCTTGCGATGTTCTAGGATCTCTTCCTGACTGCATATACATAGATGTGAATGTAGACGTGCCCTTTTTGATGGTCAGGGAGGACGCTGCGCTTGAGACGTGTGGTGATGTGGTCCATAGCGCTCTATTTGGCCGCGACTATCGGAGTTCCGCTGGCTGTAGTCAAATTTTGGCATTTAATCCCGTATTGGCATCGACACGATTCGATACAGGTAGCTGTTTATATGCATGAGACAGGCGCTTTGGACCGAATGGACCTGGAGGAGTACGTTCGCGGGGTCGTAGCCGCTGAGATGCCTGCCGGTTTTCACCAGGAGAGCCTCAAGGCACAGGCCATTGCTGCACGGACTTACGTAGCCGGGCGCCTGAAGCGTCAGGGAGGAAAAGGGTGTGATCGACATCCTGATGCAGACATCTGCACTGATCCTGCACATTGCCAAGGTTGGCTGTCTGACGACGAGCTTGTCGATAAGTGGGGTTACTTGAACTACTTCACCTACAAGCGCAAGATTGCCGAGGCCGTTGATGCGACTAAGGGGATCATACTGACGTATGACGGAGCAGTAATCGACCCGGTTTACCACGCGAATTCGGGTGGAGTGACAGAAAACTCTGAGGACGTTTGGTCGGTCAGGATACCCTATCTCAGATCTGTCAGGGGCGATTTTGAGTTGGGCACACCGCATTACCGCAACAGCTACAGCTTTGGTGTCTTGGAGCTTGAGAGCATGCTGGGTGTGGATCTGGTTGACAGAAGCGAGAGTGTAGAAGTTATTGATGGACACGAAATAAAGGTCGTAGTACAGGGCAACCTATCTGCTGATAGTGTTGAAATATTGGACCGGTCAGAAAACGGGCATGTTCGATTGGTTCGCTTTGGCGAGGCTGTGCTTACAGGACCCGAAGTGAGGCAGCGTCTGGGCCTGTCTTCTGCGCGATTCACCGTTGAAGTGCTCTCCGACCAACTCATCATCACCACTATTGGATATGGCCACGGAGTCGGGTTGTCGCAATATGGGGCTAACGCCATGGCTAGTCTCGGCAACGATTATCGTGCGATTCTCCTCCACTACTACACCGGAGTTCAGTTTGCCAGACTGATATAGGCAGAATCGTCTCATCTTGATGAAGGAGTTCTTTAGGCAATGCAGAATAATGGTTTGGCAGGTTCGCATGTGTGCAAAAAGGTTCTGTGACCCTGCCGTCATACGTTTTGTTCTGATGATTTGACTTCAGTCTCAGTTCTTTAAACCGCGTATTGTGCGTCTGTATGCGGTCGGCCAATCTGACAATCGTGGGGGATGAGGGTTTTGTCGGTCATAGGACAGAGGGTCTTTGTTTCCCGTTGCCCCAGATGTGCCAAGCTCGAGATTCGCCAAGTCTCAATTTTCGAATTCTCCGGCCGTCAGACGATTACCATCTCCTGTTCATGTGGATACAAGAAAGCATCGGTATACTCTTTTCGCCATCGGAGTTACTATATACGAATGCACTGCTTAGCGTGCAGCATGGACCATGTGTGGAACGCCTCGTTTGCTGATTTTTGGAAAAGTCCTGTCTTCGTGTGCCAGTGCGTCAGCTCGGGAGTCGACGCCTCCTATTTGTGTGATCCAGATGAGGTCAGCAACGTGATCGAGAGTCTTGATGCTCTAGTGCCTATCGAGTTCCTCGCTGTTGACGACACTCGCGACGATTTCTTTGTCAGTCCCAGAGTAATGGGCGAGGTTTTAAGCAGAATACGTATCCTGGAGGACAGAGGAGACGTATACTGTCAGTGCGGCAATGACGAACTCAAGATCGAGGTGTTCGGCGACCGGGTTGAGTTGAGCTGTCAGGACTGTGGTAGCCTGTGCATTGTTTACGCAGAGAACGCCGAGGATCTTGACGTGGTACGGGACATAGATTGCATTTTGCTTAGTGAAAGTGGGTTTAGCTGCGTAGATTCGCGCAAGTTCGGACATGGCTTAAGTACTCCTCAGAACAAGCGGCATTCTGACTGATTTAGGGGTACATGGTTCACGCTGAGTCTATGACTACACGCCTTACCTCGTTTCCGCTGTCCACTCATGTGGCCTAAAATAGAACTGTAACGCGACCGAATCTGCACTGCCATGTTTATTGGCAATGTCTTGTCTGTTGCGCATACATACGCGCCACCTGGCATATCGAAGCGCTCCTGCGAAATATTCGCTCCCTATGTCAACGGACTAGGCGATATGTGACAGCTCTTTCGGACACCATTCTTTTTATGGGAAGGTTGATTCTTAGATGAACATTGCAGATCTTGAGAGAAACAGTGTTTCTGAACTCCAAGCGATTGCCAAGGAACTGGGGATTGTCGGATACAGCAAGATGCGCAAGAAGGACCTTATCCTTGAGATCCTCAGAAACAACATGCAGAAGGAGGGCCTCCTGTTCGCCGAAGGCATATTGGAAGTGTTGCCGGACGGATTTGGATTTTTGAGAGTGGGAGGGATGACTCCGAGCCCGGATGACATATATGTATCGCCATCTCAGATACGTCGGTTCAACATGAGAAAGGGCGATCTTATCTCCGGACAGGTGCGCCCCCCAAAAGACGGAGAGAAGTATTTCGCACTGCTGAGAGTAGAGGCAATCAACTCGACAGATCCGGAGATTGCCCAATCAAGGATGCACTTCGAGGACTTGACTCCACTATATCCTGCGGACCGATTGAGGTTGGAAGTATCCCCGGACAACATAACAATGCGGCTCATCGATCTATTGATTCCCTTGGGTCGCGGTCAGCGTGGACTCATCGTATCTCCTCCTAAGGCCGGTAAGACAACCATTCTCAAACAGATCGCGAACTCACTGACGACCAACTACCCTGACATAGACTTGATAGTCCTGCTTGTCGACGAACGGCCTGAGGAAGTCACAGATATGGAGCGCTCGGTCAAAGGTATGGTAGTTAGTTCCACGTTCGACCAGCCCGCAAGCAATCATATACGAGTAGCAGAGATGGTACTCGAACGCGCCAAGCGCCTTACAGAGCACAAACGCCATGTGGTCATACTACTTGACAGCATTACCCGCTTGGCACGTGCTTACAACCTCGAGGAGCCTCCAAGCGGTCGAACTCTCTCCGGAGGCGTCGATCCAGCAGCATTACACCACCCGAAACGCTTCTTTGGAGCTGCACGCAACGTTGAGGAAGGCGGCAGCATGACCATAATCGCCACTGCTCTTGTTGAGACGGGCAGCCGCATGGACGAGATCATTTTTGAGGAGTTTAAGGGCACAGGCAACATGGAGATCCATCTAGACCGGAGGTTGGCAGAGAGACGTATATTCCCTGCTATTGACATCAATCGGTCAGGAACGCGCAAAGAGGAACTCCTGTTTACCCCCGAGGAACTGGAGTGCGCGTGGATCCTCAGGAAGGCTATGAGCTCACTGGGTGTGGCCGAGACCACTGAGTTGGTCATAGACAGGATCAGAGGAACGCGCAACAACATCGAGCTTGTCAAGCTGATAACAGAATCTGATTTCGCAGAAAACCTCCGCTCCAAGATGAGGGACATGGAGTTCTGAAAGGTGGATCGGTGACATGCGAGTGCCTGAAGGCCCTAAGCCGGTATTCGCGGACCCCCTCGGCAGACTGCACACGGCTTCAGAGCTGCAAGCTGTAGGACGCAGTGGACGAGAGATATGGGCGCTAGAAGAAGAAGACCTGATCCCGCTGCCCCCCGGATCCGACCTCTTCTACGCTGTCGGAAGAGTACCCCTTGGAATGAGTCCTGAGACAGGAGAACTCAGAGAGATTTGTCCACTGTCCGAATCGGACGAAACATACCCTGTTGCTGCTATCCTTCCTTCGGGGTATACTCGTCTCTTTCTTCCTGCTTGGCAGCGTGAGAGTGATGTCGACCTGCCGCTCTTCGGATACACCGCGGTGGCAGACTTGAGGGGAGAGTTGTACGTCGCAGCATGTCTGACTGACGACAGCAACAAGTGGAATCCGCTTCACTACAACTCTCCGGAACTGCCTGGCCTGACAGAGGAGTTTAGGAAGAGGTTCAGAGGCAATCGCATCGTCGAGCAGCTCAGCCGCTGTGCCATCGAATATCACTGCCTAACTGCTCAGAACTTGTTTTATCGGCGCTGGGAGGCCGGTGTCCCAATCTCGCCTGCGTGCAACGCAAACTGTGTAGGTTGTATCTCCCTTCAAGAGTCCGGATGTTGCCCTTCACCTCAGAGCAGAATCAACTTCGCACCGACTATAGATGAGATAGTCGCAGTAGCCGTGTACCACTTGGAGAATGGCGAAGACCCTATGGTCAGTTTTGGCCAGGGATGCGAAGGCGAGCCGCTTCTGCGAGGTGATGACCTTGTCCAGTCTGTCCGTAGAATACGCGAGCGCACGTCGAAAGGGACTATAAACATTAACACCAACGGGAGTGACCCTGATGTGATCTGGAGGCTCGCACAGAACGGGCTGGATTCGATCAGAGTCTCGTTGCTGTCCGCGAAAGCAGAGTCATATAGCAGGTATCATCGCCCTGCGAACTACTCCTTGGCCGATGTCCGGAGAACAATCGGCACTGCGCTCGAGTCAGGTGTCTTCGTCTCAATAAACCTTTTGCTGATGCCCGGGTTTACTGATCAAGAGCCAGAGGTCAACGCTCTGTTTGAGCTCCTCGATCAGCTGCCTGTAGGTATGGTTCAGCTGCGCAATCTGAACATAGACCCTGACGTTTTCTTTGACATCATGGGGCTGCCCGCAGCAGGGGGGATCGGGGTCAAACAGCTGATAGACGAGTTGGAGAGCAGATACCCTGATTTGCGAATAGGCAGCTATAGCATTCCGATCAGGAGTTGATCTCTCTGAGAGGGCAGTGCATGCCAAAGGAGTTGCATCAGGCTAGATGAAGATCGTTGTCTTGGCCGTAGGTATGGTGAAAGAACGCAGCCTCGCAGCCCTTATATCTGAGTACAAAAAGAGGCTGAGTAGATATTCCTCAGTCTCGATTCGCGAACTGCGCGAGATCCCCTACCGTGAGTCTCTGAGCGAGTCGCAGAAGGAGCAGATAAAGCAGCAAGAGGGAGAGCGAATCCTCAGGTTGCTGCGCGAGAATTGGCATGTCGTGGCTCTGGATCTGGGCGGCTCTGAGCTCACCAGCCTTGAGTTCGCTGACTACATCCGGGAGCTCACTGTATCGGGTAAGAGCAACCTCGCTTTTGTGATAGGAGGCAGTCTGGGTTTGTCACAGGAGGTACTGAATCGCTCGGATTTCAGACTCAGTCTCTCCAAGATGACTTTGCCACATCAGATTGCGAGGCTCGTCTTGCTGGAGCAGCTTTACAGGTCTTTCAAGATAATCCGTGGTGAGACATACCATAAGTGAAAGCACTGAAACGAGCTGTGCAGGATTCGCACAGCAGTCGTCAAAGATATACATTCGGAGCTAGATGCACCGATTGTCGACTGGGAGGTTAACATGGCTGAGAACTACACTGAACTGATTGAGAGAGCTAAGGAGCATTTTGGCGAACTGCTCGAGCAGCAGTTGGCCAGGGTGGAGCGTATAAAGCACCAAGGCGATTTCATCGACTACAGCTCGCTTGATAAGCTGGTTATCGGAGTTGTAGGCGGAGACGGTATCGGTCCGGCCATCACTCATGAGGCCAAGAGGATCCTTGAATTCCTGCTTTCCAAGGAACTCAAGTCAGGCCGGGTGGAACTCAGAACAATCGAGGGTTTGACAATAGAAAACAGGATCGCTCAACGTAAGGCAATCCCTGACGACGTGCTGGAGGAGCTGCTCAAGTGCCACGTCATACTCAAAGGCCCGACGACCACTCCAAGCCGGGTTGACGATGCTCCAAACATAGAGAGTGCAAACGTAGCGATGCGCAGGGAACTGGACCTCTTTGCAAACGTCCGGCCTGTGAGAGTGCCGTCCGAGGGCATTGACTGGGTCTTTTTCCGCGAAAACACCGAAGGTGCCTATGTCCTGGGCAGCTGCGGGATTGAGGTTACTGACGATTTGGCTGTTGACTTCACGGTTACAACTACACAAGGCACTGAGCGAATCGTCCGCTTGGCTTTCGAATACGCAAAAAGGAACGGCATCAATCGTGTAAGCGCAGTTACAAAGGCCAATGTCATAAAGACTACTGACGGCAAGTTCCTTGAAATTGCTTACAAGATAGCGGCCGAGTATCCTGACATCCAGTTTGATGACTGGTACATAGACATAATGACAGCGAAACTGATCGACAAAGAGAGACGCTCTCAGTTTAGGGTCTTTGTACTTCCCAACCTTTATGGCGATATTCTCACAGACGAAGCAGCGGAGTTTCAGGGAGGCGTGGGAACTGCGGGAAGTGCCAATATAGGCAAACGATATGCCATGTTCGAAGCTATA
Organism: uncultured Clostridia bacterium; assembly: GCA_900016865.1. Taxonomy (GTDB): domain Bacteria; phylum Bacillota; class DTU014; order DTU014; family DTU014; genus DTU014. The sequence goes on from FIZI01000006.1 coordinate 120,043, forward strand.
CACGGGTCCGCTCCTAGGATGGTAAAAGAGGGCAGAGCTCAATATGCAGATCCGACGAGCATTATCAGAGCTGGAGCGATGTTGCTTGATCACGTAGGTTTCAAGGGGCGAGCGGACAGGCTACATATGGCACTTGATATTTGCGGACAGTATGAAAAGCGGCTTGTAATCACGGGTAGGGCCTCCGGAGCTACCTCTGCTGAATACGCTGACTACATCATGGAGACCCTCGAGCTTCCGGACCTAAAGGAGAGATGGCAAAGCTATACGAGCTAGCCTACGGCTGTCAGCGTTACCATACTCAGCAGGAATGCTGTCTTGGTCCTCGAAGATTAATCAACTAGAACAGCGGAATATGTGAGGCCTCGGTTGTCCACAGCAACTTGCTGGTCTCAGGCAGGTGGAGGTTGATTCTACATGGAGAAGCTGCGTGTGGGTATCGTGGGCGTAGGCGGGATTGCTAATGGGAAGCACATGCCTGCTCTCGCGAAGATTCCAGAAGTTGAGATGGTCGCATTCTGTGACTTGATCCAAGAGCGAGCAGAGGAGGGTGCGAAGAAGTACGGCACTCCTGATGCAGCGGTCTACACTGACTACAGAGACTTGGTCGCCAGAGATGACATTGACATCGTACACGTCTGCACCACTAACGACGCTCACTCATTCGTAACTATTGACGCACTTGAATCCGGGAAGCACGTCATGTGTGAAAAACCAATGGCCAAGAACGCAGATGAAGCCCGCAAGATGGTGGAGGCTGCAAAGAGGACAGGAAAGAAACTGACCATCGGCTATCAGAACAGGTATCGAGCTGACGCTTTCCACCTCAAGAAGCTGTGTGACGAAGGGTTCTTCGGTGAGATTTACTTCGCCAAGGCACTTGCAGTCCGCAGGAGAGCTGTCCCGACTTGGGGAAGTTTCCTGGACGAGGAACGCCAAGGCGGCGGGCCATTGATTGACATCGGAACCCATGCCTTGGACCTCACCCTCTTCATGATGAACAACTACGAGCCAGTGATGGCTGTAGGGTCGACATATCACAAGCTCGGCAAAATGAAAAACGCCGCGAATGCTTTTGGTCCTTGGGACCCTGACGAATTCACAGTCGAGGACTCTGCGTTCGGATTTGTAACCTTCAAGAACGGCGCTACAGTTATCCTCGAGTCGAGCTGGGCGCTGAACACGCTCCAGATCGGCGAGGCCATGACGGTCTTGTGCGGCACTAAGGCAGGAGCCGACATGCTTGACGGCCTCAGGATCAACGGCGAGGAGCACGGCCGCCTTTACACAAAGAAGGTGGATCTCAGCGTCGGCGGAGTGGCATTCTACGAGGGTGTCAGTCACGACCCGTCATACATCGAGGCGCGGATGTGGATAGACGCGATACTGAATGACACTGACGTGTATGTCAAGCCTGAGGAAGCCCTGGTCGTAACTGAGATCTTGGAGGCTATATACCGTTCTGCAGAAAGCGGCAAGCCATACTACTTCTAATACTCTGGCCAGTAAATGGAGAAATGGGGCGTGGTCGAAGTACCAGGCCCCTTTGATATTGCCCAAACGCTGGACATCTGTCTTTTTCGAGCTTACAATGTCACTGTAGGACTGCGGAAGTCTTGTCGGTTGTTGGGTCAATGTAAAGCTTAGAAGAGGTGAAAGCAGGGATGGGACTACGTTTCGGCATCATAGGTTATGGCGGAATGGGTGGGTGGCACAAGCGACACATTGAGAAGCTGGAGGGCATGGAAGTCACAGCTATTCACGACATCAACCCAGCCCGAGTGGAAGCAGGAGAAGCGGACGGTGTCAAGTCCTATCTGCATCTTCAGGATTTTCTGAGTGATCCGAATATTGATGCAGTAATAATCGCTACTCCAAATGACAGTCATATGGAGCTTGCACTCGCCAGCGCAGCATGTGGGAAGCACATCATTTGCGAGAAGCCGGTGGCCATGTCTTCAGCACAGTTAGAAGAGATGATAGCAGCTGCAGAACGTCACAACGTCGTGTTCACAGTCCACCAGAATCGAAGATGGGACAAAGACTTCCGCAAGATAATGAACGTACTGCAGTCCGGTGAGATTGGCGAACCATACATTATTGAGTCTCGAGTCCATGGGCCAAATGGAGCGATCTTTGGCTGGAGGTCCAAGAAGGCTCATGGGGGAGGCATGATGTTGGACTGGGGAGTGCACTTGATAGACCAGCTCCTGTGGATGATTAAGGCTCCTCTTAAGAGCGTGTACTGCAGAATGCGCAGAGTGCTGAAGCTTGAGGTTGACGACTACTTCAGGGTCCACATGGAGTTCGCCGATGGCCTAATGGCGCATGTCGAAGTCGGGACTATGTGTTTACAACCGCTGCCGAGGTGGCACGTTGGCGGCAGCATCGGCACGGTCCGCATAGAGACCTTCACTGATGAAGGCGAACTGACCATACTGAAGCGTCCTGCGCAGCACACCAACGAGCCTCTGGTTGATACCGGTGCCGGCCCGAGCAGGACCTTTGGCAAGGTCGGAGGAGTAGAGGTGTATCGCCAGGTACTTGAGGATCCTGGTACGGATTTCCTCGACTTCTACAGGAATTTCAAGGCTTCCGTTGAGGATGGGGCAGAGCTTGCGGTAAAGCCGGACGAGGTACGCAGAGTCATGAGAGTGATGGAAGCGTGCTTTGAGTCCGATAGGACCGGAATGCCGGTTGTCTTTGACGAGTAAGAGGCAGTCGGTCTGAATGCTGCTGCCAGTATGCCTTTGAGACACTGCACAAAAAGCAAGAGCCCGAGATCCGGTCAGGTCTCGGGCTCTTGACCAATGGCTGGGGAGGAAGGACTCGAACCCTCGCTACCAGAGCCAGAATCTGGCGTCCTACCACTAGACGACTCCCCATCAAAACCGTTTGTCCGATCGATGACTAGTATACCACAGAAATTCTCCTTTGTAAACGGGTAAGTCGATCAGTGGTCTCCTCCGCTTGCCGTTCGCTCCGCCGTCCTGGCTTCGCTCACTCTGAGAGAGGCAACTCTCCGTCATCCTGACTCCGAGTTGCCTCAACAGTCGCTACGGAGACCTACTGATCGACCGCTACCTTCACCCTCGGTCGGCTGCCGCCACTAGTTCGGGCTCTGATTTGTGTTCGCATGTAGAACAGGCTCGGCCTGATTCCTGCCACAGGCGGTCGGCAACCTCCGCCCATTTCGTGGCCGCCTCTCTTGTCCGTGCGCACAAGACCTCGACGTCCTCGGGAGCTTCGGACTCCGTCGACTTGGCTCCTGACTCTTTGACGATGTCGACGAGTGTATCAGGGTTGTCGAGCAAGGGACACGGACGGAGGTGGTTGCTGTTGAAGGGCTGGCGCTTCTGGTAAGCCCTAAACAGGGGAGACCGCAAGGCATCCAACAGCGAGACATCATGTATGTTGACACTCGAGTAGTGAATGAATGCGCAAGGCTCTACGTCGCCTGCTGCGTTAATGTGGAAATAACTCCTTCCACCGGCTATGCAACCGCCAGTGTACTCGCCATCATTCCAGAAGTCCATAGCGAAGATCGGCTTGGTTGCACGTATTTCTCTAGTACGTCTATACATGTAGGCACGCTGTTCAGGAGTTGCGATCAAATCAACCCGAGCGTCTTTCCCGACGGGTATATATGTGAAGTTCCATGAGAAACGACAACCTCTGTTTATCATGTCATCAACAAACTCATCTGAGGCTACGCTCTCAGTGTTATACCTATGATAGCATGTTGAGTAGCCAAACAGCAGCTTGTGTTCACGCATTCGCTGCATTGCCTCAATGACTTTCCGGTACGTACCCGCGCCTCGGCGCATGTCAGTAGCAGCTTCATCGCCCTCGATTGAGAACGCTAGAGAAAAGTTGCCTACTCTAAGCATCTCTTTGCAGAACTCATCGTCAACAAGGGTTCCGTTGGTAAATGCGAAAAACACGCAATCTTGGTGTTTTTCGCACAACTTGATAATGTCTTTCTTCCGCATAAGCGGCTCGCCGCCGGAGAATATGTAGAAGTGGATGCCGAGCTCCTTACCCTGGCTAACCACAGAGTCGAGGGTCTCGTATGACAGGGAGTACTTGTGGCCATACTGCTGAGCCCAGCAGCCTACACAAGACAGATTACACGCGCTCGTCGGATCTATGAGGATTGCCCAAGGTATGTAGCAATCATACTTGGCCTCAGCTTCGCGAGCACGGGCTCTGCCGTCTAGAATCGAGTTGACGAAGAACGTCTCTACAAGCTTCTGAAGGTGCTTCAAGTCGATTTCTTCAAATACGCTTTTTGTGAACCGATGCCAGACGCTGTTTTCGTCTTGTATAGCTCTGCGTACAGCTCTTATTTCTGAGGTGTACAGCTTCCCGCGGTCCAGCCTCTCCGCAATGTCAAACATCCAGGGCAGCTTATTCATCGGATCGTTGGACAGGTAGCGAATCAGCATCTCTACAGCTGTGTTTCTGAGTGCTCTCACAGCACTTCCCTCCTTCAGACAGTTTATGCCGTTGACTGACCGTCCGGTCAGTCGATCGCGCGACGTAAACACCACTACGTTTTTAAGGATCTACGCCTAGTCAGACAAGCACATCAACCTCCTATATTCTTGGTCCGGAGCAGCAATTCGCTCCCTGAGACCATTGAGTTGATGATGATCCAGAGCGAGTTCAAAAAGGATTCACGTAGTTCCTGATCAGTCAAGTTACTGATCTTCTTGTAATTGTCATAGTAAGATGCAAAACTTACTATGGGCACGTAACCAAAGAATATGTTGAACACTCGCAGATCATCGGAGTAGGTGAAGTCTTTATCTGCATCGACGATTGCCTTATACAGGCTGCCCTCGCTGTTATCACGCGTGGATTCATGTATCTTTAGCAGTATGTTGTGGTGTTTACTGCTGCCTTTTAACGACTCGAGCAACAGTATTCGGAGAGTAGCACGGTGGGCTATTGCGTGATCAAGCACTCGTTCGCAGCAGACACGAAGGCTTCTCAAGAAGTGATCCTTAGCGTCTTCATTGACGAAACTGAGTCGGTCAGGTTTGATGTCCAGATAGCCTTTCTTGATCATTTGAACGATGCTCTCATGGACGAAGTCAGTGGCGATTGATGTTAGCTTGTCTACAAGTTCACGTATCAGGCAATCCAGAATGTCGGCTTTGCTAGAGAAATAGTAGTATATTAGCGCTTTTGTGACACCGGCTGCATCGGCAATCTCAGTCACTCGAGTTGCATCAAAGCCTCTTAGGGCGAAGAGCTGAGTTGCCGCGTCTAGGATCCTATTGCGTGCGTCGGGAGCCTCGTCACGATTCATTAAGACGCCTCCTGACTGACCGGTCATTCAAGAGCATTGTACATCAGTGGTGGTTTAAGTGTCAATTAAGAAATAGGTTAACTTATCGTCCAATGAAAGAAAAAACCCCGGCAGAGCCGGGGTGCGACCTAGAATGCGCCAAAGCCAAAACACTACGATCTACCGGCGTGCAGCTGAAAACTCCAGTTGTTCCCGTAGTTGTTGTCCCAGTTATAGGCAGAGTCACGGAAACACACATTTAATGGAGATATCTGGTCCTCGGCCATCTCGATGTTTACGGTCCAAGTTCCGTCAGGTTCTTTGGTCATAGGGATGTCCTGAACATCCATCCAGTCTACCGGACCGTAGCCAACGTGTGCGAAAATACTGGTGGCCCCGGACTTCGACAGCAGTCCGTTGTACTTAAGTGTTACGCGATCTCCTTTTGTGATCGGCATTGGAGATACGAATACGCCGCCGCCAACGTCTGATACGCTCATGCTTGCCTCGGATCTTGACCGGCTCTTGGCTGTCCCCGTGCGCCTGGTCGCAGTGGCAGTTCGAGCAGTCGTTCGCTTGCGCTTCTCAGTGTCGATCTTGGCAGGTGACACCGAACCTGCAAACTCATAGTCTTGCCTGAGCGGCCTATAGAGCCGTGTATCATCATCTATGATTTCCTCTGCAAACTCCTCGAAGAAATCGCCTCGAGGCCTTACCCGGCCGCGTCTGCGGTCAGTGTCTCTTTTGTTATCATCCATCGGTTTCGCAGGCCTATTAGTGCGTGCCTGTCCGCGCAGCCAATCGAGAAACATCGATGCACCTTCCTTTTGACTGATCTTCGAAGCCACCACAGTTATTGTTCGAAGCCGTCAGCGGATTTATCGAGGCAAATGACACTTTGAATAGCACCCGCTCGTCCGTTAGTTGGATTTCGCCTCGCGTGCCAAACGCAATGACCTCTTTCTGCACTCGTCGATTGCTAACTGCTCGTCAAAAGAGATGATCTTGCCTTGGTCGAGAAGAAGCCTACCTGCTACGAATACGTACTCGATGTTTCCCGCATTTGCCGAATACACTAGGTTGGAGGTTGGATTGAACTCAGGAGTCATATTAGGGCTGTCAGTCCCAAATATCACTATATCTGCCTGTTTTCTCGGTTCTAGTGAGCCGACCTTATCGTCGATTCTGAGCGCTTTTGCTCCCTCAATCGTTGCCATCTGCAGCGCATCGTTTGCGTTGATTACAGTTGGGTCGCCGGTGGTCACTTTCTGCAGGAGTGCACACAACCTTGCCTCCTCAAGCATGTCAAGGTTGTTGTTGCTCGAGGCGCCATCAGTGCCTAGTCCCACCACAATGCCCTTTTCGCGCATTTTTGCAACGCTAGACACGCCACTTGCCAGCTTCATATTGCTGCCCGGGTTGTGTGCCACGGCAACCCCGTGATCGCTAAGGATCTGCATGTCTTGGTCATCCATGTGAACGCAGTGAGCCGCGAGTGTAGGGCATGAAAAAACGTTGTGGCTGAGCATGTATTCTACCGGCGATTGACCGTAAGTGCGTTTGATCTGCTCAATTTCGTCCTTAGTCTCACTCAAGTGAGTATGAATCATGAAACCTCGCGACTTCGCTTCTGAGACGATTTTGCCTAGAAACTCGGGCGGGCATGTGTATGGAGCGTGCGGTGCGAGGCAGGTCATAATCCGTCCGTCGGCGTCGCCTTGCCATTGGGTGCAAAAACGTACGGCATCGGCAATAGCGCTCTCGTCGCCGGGTACTGTATGGACAAGGCCCCTTGATAAGAGCGCTCTCAGTCCTGAAGTCTTTGTTGCTTCCGCGGCGGCATCCATATGGAAGTACATGTCTGCGAAAGTGGTAGTACCGCTGCGTATCATTTCGGCGCACGCCAATAGTGTGCCATAGTATACATCCTCGGGAGTAAGGTGGCTCTCAAACGGCCAGATCTTGTCCGACAGCCACTCCATCAGTGCCATGTCATCAGCGTATCCCCTGAGGAGAGTCATTGCCGCGTGAGTGTGCGCATTTATGAAACCAGGCACCGCGATCTTGCCTGTAAACTCGTACGTCTCGTCAGCCTGCCAGTCTTGCGTTTGTGCATCTGTCTCACAGACAAACTGTATAACTCCGTTTTCTATGGCAATGGAACCGTCTTCGATGACTTCGTTGTTCTTGTTCATGGTGACAATAGTGAGGCCTTTGAGGAGAACTCTTCTAGACATACATATCCCTCCAATCACGTTTATCATCGCATCGCAGGGGCAATAGTGTCAATCTTACACGGGCGTAAGGGTGGCAGTGGACTTTGCTGCCGCAGCCATGGGTGTACCTGCACAACGTCAAGTGCGTAGACTGCATTGAGATATTGGATGGGGGTGAAGACATTGACCTCAGCCATGGCAGGCGGTGCGGCTCTGACACGATGGCAGGGAAACTCGCCGGTCATATACATCGATACCGTATCTCGAAGACTCCGGCTGGTTCAGGGTGGACGGGTGCTATACGACTTCAGCGTAGCAGTAGGCAAGCCCACAACCCCTACTCCTGCCGGATCATACAGGATACTTGAAAAGACGATGAACCCGGGCGGCCCATTTGGGACCCGTTGGATGAGATTCACTGACCGTGCCCATGGGATTCACGGGACCAACGAACCTTGGCTGATTGGCCAGGCAGTATCAAACGGCTGTGTCAGGATGTACAATGAAGACGTGGAGCTCTTGTACGACTTGGTGAGTATTGGAACTCCAGTCGTAGTTACAGCATGACAGCCGAGTTGGCAGCCTCAATCATATCACACAGTCTCTTTCGGAGAGACGCTCTATTCCATAGCGCAGATGTACGGTGTTTCTGTTGACGGCATTGCTGCTCACAACCGGTTGACTTCGTTGAGAGTCTATCCAGGCCAAATGCTCTTGATACCAATCGGTCTGAGGTAATTACCAATCCGTCTGCCAACTAGCGCGCAGATGGCTCGGGCTTTATGGCCCGAGCCCTTGGTTAGGTATAAGGGAGTCATGGAGAGCAAAACGGGAACTTGCGCGCTTTGCTGCGACTTACGAGATGGAGATCTTTCTGTGCGGCCTGCGACCTGTCTTTGGTATCTCAATCTTCAGCACGCCGTTCTTGAAGGAAGCCTTTGCTTTGTCATGGTCTACCTCGTCAGGCAGCATGAACGACCTCCTGAAAGCTCCGTATCTACGCTCCCTGCGAACATAACCTCCATCCGTATCAGTGGTCTCCGATCTCTCATCAACCTTGCCTGAAATCGTCAATACGTTGTCGCTAAGCTCTATGTCTATGTTTTCTTTGTCGAACCCAGGAACGTCAGCCTTGACTACATACATGTTGTCAGTCTCTTCGATATCTACAAACGGATGCTGACGGTCGAAGACACTAGTGAAGAAGCCCGGCCAAGCGATATCTCTCGCAAACCCGGTGTCAAGCAGCGAATCAAAAAAGCCTCTTGGGACCAGTGATCTCATTTTAACAACCTCCTGTTCTGTCTAATTGCTCCATGAGCGTTTGATTTATGTCACTCAGATGTGGTGTTTGACCAATACTGACCTTGCAACTCTATTCTAACATTCATAAGTGTTGCTTCAAATGCCGTTTTGACCAATCCTGATCAATTACCGGCAAGTAAGCGCACAATATGCCCATGGATCTCCTGCTCTTTTAGGATTTCTCTACTATCCATTCTATGCCGTACTCAAGAACGCTTGAGTGATAACTCATCGATCTTGCAGGACAAACCTTTCTGGCGGCTAAGTCATTAGACCGATCCGTACACTAGAGACTGACTCCGTACTTGTGGAGGTGGGTTTGTTGGAGCAGTATAACTGTCCGCGGGTTTTTGTCATCGGCCTGGGACCTGGCCGAATAGGCGATATGACTGTCAGCGCATTGGAACTCATGAACGGTGCTTCTTGCGTGCTTCTTCGCACGTCACACCATCCAACAGTCAATGACCTGGCTGACAAGGGGATCTCCTACGAGACGCTCGATCAGTTGTACGAAGAGGGGGATGATTTCGAGGCTGTTTACAGAGCAATTGCCGTGAAGGTCATAGATGCTGCACGCAGTGCTTTTGAAGACGACCGTGCCGCCTACGTAGTATATGCAGTACCTGGAAGCCCATATATAGGTGAGAGGTCGGTTCAACTCCTGATGGAGATTTCTGAGCGGGTCGGCGTCAGTGTGAGTATCTTGCCAGCGGTGAGCTTCCTTGACTCGGTGGTTTGCAGTGCAGGTATAGATCCATTCGATGGCCTGCAGGTAGTTGACGCGCTGTCTATAGACAGTGTCCCCCTCAACACCAGTGTCGCACTAGTCGTGCCTCAGGTGTACAGCAGAATGGTCGCAAGTGCAGTCAAGTCGCGACTGCTGCAAGCATACCCGGATGAGCATCCAGTCCTGCTGGCGAAGGCAGTTCGCACGGACAGCGAGCTTGTCGAAAGGATGAACCTGTACGAGATAGACAGAGATGACCGAGTCGACTACCTGACAACGCTTGTTGTCCCACCGCTGAGGCCCAGAGTGGATATCGCCGGATATGAGAGAGCTGCAGTTGCATTCTCAGAGTTGGTATCGGTGATGGCTGCTCTCAGAGCAGACGATGGATGCCCGTGGGATCGCGAGCAGACCCATGAGTCACTCAAGAAGTACCTGGTCGAGGAGACTTACGAGGTTCTTGACACAATCGATCAGCAAGATAAGGACAAGCTGTGTGAAGAGCTCGGCGACGTGATGCTGCAGACAGTGTTCCATGCTGAGATCGCACGCGAGGACGGGTATTTTGACGCTGCGGACGTTGCATCAGGCATAGTCGATAAACTCATACGCCGTCATCCCCACGTCTTTGGGTCAGTAGAGGTGGACGGCACTGAAGAGGTCCTGAGAAACTGGGAGAGGATCAAGGCTGCTGAGAGAGGAGATGAGGGGCGCTTCTCAGGAGTATTTGACAGTGTCCCTGTCTCGTTGCCGGCACTGCTGAGGGCACATGTAGTTCAGTCAAAGGCTTCGAAGGTGGGGTTTGACTGGAATGACTACAGGCCGGCCCTAGAAAAGGTCGACGAGGAAATAGCAGAACTCAAAGAGGTTCTGGATTCTTGGGACGCTTGTCCTGCAGGTGAAAGCAGGGCCGAGTCTGTCAAGGAGGAGCTGGGTGATGTCCTCTTTGCTATCGTAAATGTTGCCAGGCTTCTTGGCATAGACCCGGAGGACGCCCTTGGGAGCACTGTAGCCAAGTTCATATCTCGATTCAAGTTCATAGAGGAAAGAGCCGCCTCTGTAGGGGCCGACGTCCGTGACATGACCTTGGAGGAGATGGACAAGCTGTGGGAGGAATCCAAGAGAGCCTTACCCACAGATAAGGGGGAGTGAGGCGGCATAAAGGACCTCTCGAGCGGGATAATAAAGCCGGTAGATCTGAACAGCGACGCGGGCTGGACTATCTCGCAGGAGAGGTGATGGGATGAGTTGCTCTAGGCGCTCAAATGTCCTAGTGGTAGCGCTGGCGCTAGTGCTGGCCGTGTTCGCCTTGACGACGAACGGATGCCTCAGAAGGGAAACCCGGGACCAGGATAGGATGGTAGATGAGTTCGAGGGTGAACCGGACATATCTCTGTATGTCAACGAGACCGGCGAGACCAGACACATGAAAATAGAGGAGTACATAGCGGGCGTTGTAGCCGGCGAGATGCTCCCGGATTGGCCCGTGAATGCATATGCGGCTCAGGCGATCCTGGCTCGCACGTTTACCCTCGCAAAGATGAGTGAGGGAGGCATGCGCGATAAGTACGGGACTGATATGTCTACAGACAAAGAGGAGACTCAGGCATACGATCCCGAGTCGGTGACTGACGCCATAAGGGACGCGGTCGCCTCTACTAGAGGTATGATTCTCTCTTACAAGGGTCAGTATGTAAGAGGCTGGTTTCACGCGGCCAGCGGTGGCCAGACCACCCTCGCAAAGGACGGACTGGCGTATGAGGACGATGAACCTCCGTACACCAAGAGTGTTGAGGTGCCTGCAGAGTTGCGCCATATTCCTCGTGAGGAGCTGAACTGGGAAGCGACTTACTTACTGAGTGAGATAACGAGCTTGCTCAATGCTGCAGGACACTCTGTAGGACAGGTTCAGCGCGTCTTTGTCGTCGAGAAGGATCAGACAGGCCGGGCTACTCTCATCAGGGTGGAGCACACTGGAGGTCACATAGACTTACCCGGAGCAGTGTTCCGCAATGCCGTCGGGCCTGACCGCATGAGGTCAACGCTCCTCACCAGATTTGACAGTTCTGCTACTGAAGTTCAGATGGCTGGAAGGGGATTTGGGCACGGAGTCGGCATGAGCCAGTGGGGTGCTTACGGAATGTCCAGGGAGGGCTACTCTCCGGAGGAGATCGTGAAGTACTTCTTCAAGGACGTGGAAACACAGAAGCTCTGGGACTGACGGTCATGTAACGATCCTTCCTCGAATAGTCATAGTGATGGACCTGGGGTCCACATATGCACTGTTGCGGAGGGATTGCAGTGAGACCGGATGGCCGTGAGGGCGAGACGCCCGTTCGCGAGGTACAGCGAGTGCACAAGCTCTTGATCTCGGATCGCCAGTCAGTAGGAATTGAGGGTGTAATCGAGGTTCAGAGTTTTGATGACGAGGAAGTGGTCTTCAAGACCAGTGCAGGGACTCTGCTCATACGTGGTAGCGGTTTGCATATCAAGTCGCTCAACTTGGAGGCGGGGAGTGCGCTGTTAGAAGGGCGCCTTGACTCGATGGAATATGAAGAAGTCAAGGACAAGAGGAAGAGCCTGTTTAGCAGGATGTTCCGCTGAGCATGATTGACCGATGCCCGGCTGCTGTATGGACCTGGGCACTTGGACGAGCACTGCAGCCCAGCCCAGCGTAGAAGGGATAGCGGCGAAGCGTAGCGAATCTAACTGTGCAACGCTTAGAGGAGTCTAACGTTGTACAAGATTTGGGCTATGCGGCAGGGCCGCGCACATTTTGTGTACAGGAGGGCAGTCTTGTGGCTCGCTCTAAGTCCACTCGGTCTTTCCTGCAGCCGTTTGCGTTCTTGTGGGGCGCAGTGAAAGTCGTTTTGATGTCAGCCATTATGCTCGTGTTCAGCCCCTTGGTTATTTTCATCGACTTGTTCTTTCCGAAAAGGTCGATCTCACGCGCATGGTCTGCTTGGTTTATGGTCATCCTCGGGGTTATGGTCGGGATGTCGTGGGCGACAGTGCTCTATGTCAGTCAACAAGCAGACAAGGCCGCCGCGGTGTTTGCAAGTTATACACGCGTCAGGAGCGAGGTTACTGAGTTCCCTTTTTCAGACTTGATCAACTTGTATGCCATCAAGTATGATCTCGATCCTTCGCTAATAGCGTCGGTCATCAGCCAAGAAAGCCATTTCAAGCCTACGGCGATCTCGTCAACAGGCGCTCGTGGGCTGATGCAGATCATGCCCGTTACGTGGCGTGAGTTTAACCCAAGTTCTCAGTGTAACGGAACGCACAACCCGCCTGCGTGCAGCAACGAGTGCATTTTTGACGTGGAGGCCAATCTGCGCACAGGCATTGCGTACCTGCGTTCGCTGATCGATCGTTTTGACGGCGACATGATTATGGCCTTGGCAGCCTACAATGCAGGAGCTTCCAAGGTCTACGCGTACGACGAAGGCAGCTACTCGGGTGTGCCCCCGATCAGAGAAACCCGCAGTTACGTCCAAAGGATTGTAAACTACTGGTCCGGGATTCGCCACAGTTACACCACTTTCAATGTGTCCAAGTTTTTGATGGCCAAGAAGATGCAGCGATTGCTTATTGTCACGAGCACTGTCCTGTGGACGGTTTTCTTTATCTGGATCATTAGGAAGGCTGGCGTTGTCGAGCCCAAACGATGATTCCTTCCGCAATCCACAATCCACCCCTCGTTTCCAGCATAGTGACAGGAGACCGGCAATACACCTAGATTGTCGAGGACTCGTTTTGTGCGAGGTGGTGGAAGTGGAGTCAGTCCGAGACCAGCTGTCGACCCTTACGAGTATGGCGATAGGAGGCCTTATCACCGGCCTTCTCTTTGATCTGTACCGGCTTGCCCGCGGGCTTATCCGGCCGCGGCGACTCCTCACCGACATAGGCGATCTGCTATTCTGGCTGGTAGTGACCCCGATACTGTTCGTGATCCTAGTCAACGACAACTTCGGCCAAGTGCGCGTCTATGTTTTTTTGGGTTGGGCAATCGGCTTCCTGCTATACAGAGCTCTGTTTAGCTCATCTATCATCTACCTCGTTCTTGCCGTGACTAGACTTTGTAGTCGAATTGTAGACGGTTTGTCTCGCCTTTTTACCCTGTTGCAGAGGGCGTTGGTGAAACCATTCTACCGTGCTGGCCGAAGGGCACGACGGCACAAAAGGCGTTCCAAAGAGACCGTTGCAGTCAGAAGAACCGGCGCAGCCAAGATTGTTGCCAGAAGACCTAAGAGCCGCATCAGGTTTGTGGTGTCGCGTTGGTTCTTGTCTTTGAGGCGGATGTTCAAAGGATTTTTTTGAGAGGAAGAAGGGAAATACGATCTTTTGTAGAAAATCTGTAGTCACAATGTCATTGTTGTGACTGGGTTGATTGTTCAGGATGCAGGTGGGACATACCCGAGCCGGGGTACAGCTTCTCGATCCTTGTTGACGAACCGGAGACTGGCACTGATCAAGGCCTAGGGTTGCACTCTGAACTCGGCGAGTAGGGTGACACTGTATGACGATCGAGATCCGCGGTGTGGAGAAACTGAGCTTTCGCGAGCGCCAGGTGGTTGCGCTCAAAGAGATGGGTCTCTCTACCAACGAGATCACCAAGCGACTCGGCCTCAGTGCGAGCACTGTAGCTACCCTGTACAATCGAGCGCGGACCAAGGGTTACCAGGTCGTCATCATCTTGCCCGGTGACGTACTCGGATTGGGAGTACCCGGCGATGAAGAGGGAGGCGAATAGCGTGGCTTCGCTGGTGAGTGGTAGTGATGAGTTGCGGTCGGTTGAAGAGGACCTGTACGGATCACTGGTTGAGTCTCCTGTCGAACGAAGGCGGCGCCTGAGGCGAAGGCGAAAGCTACGTAGAGCTCACCTGATAGGTAGCATCAAAGCTGCGGTTGTATGTGGTCTTGTCCTTTGCCTGTGGCTGTATGCCCCAAGTCTGTACAAGTTAAACCAGATCCGAGGCGAGATCAGAGATCTGCAGGCTCAGTGCCGTGAATGGGAGGAGAAAAACCAGCTGGTGATGGCAGACATCTTGTATGCCAGCAGCGATGATTTTGTGCGGTATGCAGCACGTGAGACGCTTGGGTTAGTGGACAAGGGAAGTACCTTATATGTCGCCGACTTGTCCAAAATCAACAGGGTGTCGACAGACGCAGTGGCGAGCAGAGAAACCCAGGCTTTGGCCATGAATGCACCCGACACTCACTGACCGGGGTGATTTTGGCCTGAAATCGCCTGTCTGCCTGAGAATTCTGATTGACAGCACGCTTTGGCAAAAGTATAATGTAACTTGCCTGGACGCCCGTTTTGATTGGCGTCCGTGCTAGTACCACTCACTCGGTGGACAGGGAGTCATGTGAGCAGTGTCAGTCCCAGTAGGAAGCATTCTTGAGGGTAAGGTTACCGGAATCACTAGTTTTGGCGCATTTGTTCAGCTAAAAGACGGTCCGACTGGTTTAGTCCACATCTCGGAGATCTCGGATACATATGTCCGCGATATCAATGATTTCCTCAAGATCAATGACGACGTCAAGGTCAAGGTCATCTCGGTCAAAGAGGGCAAAATTGGCCTATCGATCAAGCAGGCCAATCCTGAGTACTCTGTGTCTGTGGCCGGGTTTCACAAGGATGGCGGCCGCGGCGCCCGTCGTGGATCTAGAGGCGGATCGTCGTTTGAAGACAAGATCATGAAGTTCCTCAAAGAGAGCGAGGACCGCTTAGCGGACCTCAATAGGAATACCGAATCCAAGCGCGGGGGCAGAGGCTCGCGATACTATCGATAGAGAGGACTCTTTGCCTACGTGATCCACACAGACATTCAACACGGTCAGCTCCGTTTGCTGAGCTTATCGTAGGCGAGCACTTTTTGACCTGCGTCTCATATGGTTTTGGCTCATTAGGCACCCTTGTCTTGGGTGCTTATTTGTTTAGCTCGACAGCTACCGGATTGGACGGCGCTGTCGTAACGCCATCAGCGGCGGACAATGCTTCATCGCGGTTGGAAGTCTAGGGACGATGGTCCAAGGAGAGGAGGCAGGCGAAGTGAAACGTGCTGTAGATGCGGCTCCTCATGACTACGAGGTAGTCAGGCGCCAGATCGGCCGCGAACCAAGAGGTATGATCGGAGTGTCTAGGCGTTGCAGATTCGGATGTCCACAAGTGGTTGTCACAGAGCCGCTGTACTACTCGGATCCATCCAGCACTCCCCTGCTTTTTCCGACAACCTATTGGCTCTCCTGCCCTCATCTCTGCAGGTCTGTCAGCACACTTGAGAGCAGGGCGTTGATAGGGGCCTTCCGAAAACGAGTGCAGGCCGATCCTGATTTCGCGGCCAGGCTCAAGGCTCGCCATGAGCAGTATGCCAAAGACAGGGTTTCGATGGTGGACGCAAACGAACTGGAGCGCCTAGAAGCGTCCCATCCAAATATCCACGGGCGTCTAGTGAAGCTGGGCATCGGCGGCATTGAGGATTTTCGCGGTGTCAAGTGCCTTCATTTGCACCTCGCTGACTATCTCTCCGGTGGGAACAACCCTGTAGGTGAGGAGGTCAGCCTTATCTTGGCGAAAGAAGGCACTCCACTTGAGTGCGAGACAGGGCTGTGCGCTCCGTGCGGAGCGAATGTGGCTGTCATCAATGTCGGAAGCAATTCTGTCAAGCTGCTGATAGCACAGGCAGGCAGATCCACGAAGGGCGATGGCTGCCTAAAAGAGGTGCTTAAGCGCGTCATCGTTACCAGACTCGCAGAGGGCATGATAGGAGGTAATGAGGGACAGAGGTCAGAGTGCAGACTCAAGAAGGAGGCAATATCGAGAGCGGCTGAAGCGGTTGAGAAGCTAGTTGCCAAAGCCCAAGAGCACAAACCTTCGACGCTCACGGTGTTCGGCACTGCCGCAGTGCGGCAGGCAGAAAACAGAAGCGAACTAATCGCCGCTATTCGAGACCGTACAGGAGTCGAGCTCTCTGTCATCGACGAGCAAGAGGAAGCCGAGTTGTCTTATCGTGCGGCTGTAACGGTATTGCAGCACCTTCCAGATACGCACTTTGCCTTGGTAGCAGACATCGGCGGTGGAAGTACGGAGATCACCCTGGGCCGTGGCAGGACCGTAGTTAAGTCTGTCAGCGTTGAGCTCGGAGCGCTTACCGCGCTGCCGCTTGCAGGCGTTGAACTCGACGATGCGGGCAGGCTGCCGCCTGCACTTCTGTCTGAGCTCAGACAGCGGACTACCCGAGCTTTCGACGTGTCTGCCGGCGATCTGCTGACGAAGACGCCTGAGATCGCAGTGGCCGGCGGGAGTGTTACTGCACTGGCGGCTCTCATGTTGGGGTTGGACAGGATGGATCCGGGAGCGGCTCACGGGTTTAGGATCACATACGACAGCGCGGTTGCACTATTGGATGACTTATGCGCGCGCAGCAGGCACGAGAGGCTTGAGATGCGCGGCATGTTGGAACCTGAGCGGGTTGATAGCATTGTAGCAGGCTGCGCCATTTTGGTATCCCTCATGGACATAGCTCGTGCAGGCCATATTGTGGTCAGCGAGTACGGTGTATTGGAGGGAATGGCGTACCTGGAGCTCACTTGCAGCTCGAGGCTATGAGCGAAAAGAGCGACTCGGATTCAGCCTTGACCTGGGCGATGTCTGCTTGCGAATTGCCCCCGTGGGTGGTAGAATTGTTGATAGAAGTCGTGCCCGAGTGGCGGAACCGGTAGACGCAAGGGACTTAAAATCCCTTGAGCAGTTTGCTCGTGTGGGTTCGAGTCCCACCTCGGGTACCATACACATCACCGGGTCCTTGAGGTGGCCGTTTACGGCCACTGTTCGTCTATAGATGTGCAGCAGTCCGAGGAGGCCGTTAGTCATGTGTTTCAGTGTGGTGTTTTACCTCGGATATCTACTGGTTAAACCGAATGCCTCCTGCCTCGAGTTGATGTGACTATGGCAGCAGGGAATGATCTATCCAGCCTTAGGCATGCCTTGGATCAGGCCTACAGGTACCTATCGATTCGAGCTAGAAGCATTCTTGAGATAAGGAACTACCTCTCTAGAAAGGGTCATTCAGAGCCTGTCATCGAAGAGGCAATCAAGCGCCTGGAGGATTACGGCTACGTAGACGACATGCAATTCGCAAAGCAGTTCGTAGACTCGAAAGACGGCTGGGGATCTCGTCGCCTGTTATTTGAACTCAGGCGCAAAGGCATTGATCAGGCGATTATCGATGAAGTGATGCCCGGCACGTCAGTTGAAATAGAAAGGTGTCGTCGTCTGGCAGTCGCTTACTTGAGGAAGCTAGGGCCTGAGCCGGATCAGGCAGGTCAAAGACGACTTTGGTCGTATCTCATGCGAAGGGGATTCTCTCGCGAGGCTATCGAGTCTGCGATCAGATGGACGGACGAAAGCCAAGAGAGGTGATCCCTTGAGGGTTTTTGCGATTTCGGACTTGCATCTATCCGGGGCTGTTGACAAGCCTATGGATATCTTCGGTGAGGAGTGGGAGAACCACGCTGAGCGGATAGCTCGCAATTGGGATTTGGAGGTCGGCTCCAGTGACCTTGTTCTCATTCCGGGCGATATCAGCTGGGCTATGACTCTGAATGAGGCCAAGCCTGATCTTTCCTGGATTGCAGATCGTCCCGGGCTAAAGGTCATGGTAAGAGGCAACCATGACTACTGGTGGTCATCCATCTCAAGGGTGCGTGCGGCGCTCGAGCCTGGTGTCTATGCACTCCAAAACGATTCGATCGCCTTTGGTCATGTAGTTGTCTGTGGGACAAGAGGGTGGGTGCTTAGGGACAACCCGGACTTCACTGATCACGACGAGAAGATCCTTGCCCGAGAGGTTCTACGGCTTCGCATGTCGCTCGATTCGGCTGTTGAAAAGAGGTCCGAGATAGAGCGCACATTCGGGCGGCCTGCTGTGGTCATCGCGATGCTGCACTACCCTCCTGTTGTTGGTAGCAACGATGAGTCCGAGTTTGCTCGCGTGTTGAGTGAGTATGGAGTGGACCACTGCGTATATGGCCATCTTCACGGCGAAGCAACGGCTGTCGGTTTTGAAGGAGTGTTTGAATCAGTGCATTACTGGTTGGTCTCTGCTGATCACCTGAGGTTCAGACCTGGGTTTTTGTTTGAAGAGCAGGAGTAGCCTGGCAAGCTCAGCACAGAGGTAGGAGGGCCTGGAGTGGAGATTTATCGCAAGCTAAACAAAGGCAAGTGGGAACGACCAAGTGACAAGATGGCTGTATACACAGAGATAGAAAAGGGAAAGACGTGGGGAATACGAGTCACCTTGATCGATGACTACGCTCGCGTCGAGGCGATCAACGGCCCCAAGTGCGTCTGGTACAATGCGCCTCCAGAGCTCTCTGCAGAGGTGAGGCCTCCTAGCATCCTGGAGCGGATTCGCGGCATAACGTTTGCTGACAAACTTTTCGCAGAAGTGGAGCAGAAGCGAGAGGTCGCTCGTAGGAAAAGCCTGTAAAGCGCCTCGTGTCTAGAGATATAGAGATGCTGGGCCGTGCCTACGCTGGCCGGAAGGAATGATTCCGAGTCAATTTTCTCTTGCCCAGCGAGCAATTCACGGGTATAATGCAGTCGAGGTCAATGTTTGGCCGTGTTTTCATTCATTGATTTATACTGGATTGAGAGAGGAGGTGGGCCACGTGGAGAGGCGCCGCATTATCACACACATTCGGACAATAGGCATGGCGGATAGCTTTGGACTGGCGTATCGCAGTTTTACGCGCCTTCTTGCCCGCTGCGCCGCGAGTGTGATTGTGCTACTGGGACTTAGGTCTAGTCGCGTTATTGCCACATCCAATGTGTCTCTGAGTGCTTCGGACTTGTACAGCGGGCGCGGTCTGTCTGTTGCAGATCGGACCGATAACTCTCATAGCGTTGGCCTACTTCCGGTGGTTCTCGTGCTCAATCAAGGTGGATGACATCTGTTAAGAGCAGCCGTATCAAGCCCACCGGATTACACCGGTGGGCTTTTTTGAGGCCAACGCTCGCACCCAAGACTTCGGAAAGGGGTACGTTGGCTTCATGTATAAGAACGCAATGGACATCCTGCCAAAAAGCTTACTGGAGCAGGTCCAGAAGTATGTCCAAGGGCAAGAGATATACATACCAAAGCGATCCCAGACGCGGCTCAGATGGGGAGAGGCGAACGGCACACGCAAACAGCTTGATATGCGCAATCGAGCAATAGTGTCGAGGTACATGCGGGGAGAGAGCATAGAATCACTGATGGAGGAGTTCCACCTGAGCTACGACAGCATTCGCAAGATCGTCCGAAAGGGCAAGAAAGAACTGTTCAGATAGATTTTCGGCCGTTTCTGCGTCCAGAAACCGTGTATAATAGGCGTGGGAGAAGGCTCTATACTAGCTCCCAAGAGGGAGGTGGTTGACTATGATCAACCAGAGGTGGTGGGAGGCCTAGCCTCCTTGAGAGCCAGGCTTCTCATGTCTGGGACTGCGGGCGCCGTGCCTTCGGCGCCCGCAGTTGTCTTTGATCCGTGCATTTTCAGGGGCTGCTTGGTGGTTGTCACAGGTTCTGGCCATACATGTTTATGTTTTGTCTTAGACATTGTGTAGCCGTTGTTGTGCCATGACGAGTCTGCATAGATCTACGTTGACTGAGGTGCTTTGATACTGTATAATCATGTTGAAGGGAAATCAATAGAGGGCCGTGCGACTGGCGGTTTGAGTGGAATTGACCACGAGGGAGCACGGTCAGGATGCTTGATCGCCGACCGCCTGGGCAGCCTTGTCCAGGCGGTTTTGCATACCCCTGGCAGGGCGTGTTTTCGACTGGAGGGGTAGGTATGCGCGATTTTGAGTATCCACAGTGGGACTCGTTCTCCAAAGGGCCGTGGTGTGCAGCTATTGATGTCAGGGACTTCATAGTCCGCAACTACACACCATACACAGGCGACGAGTCCTTTCTTGTTGGCCCGACGAGCAGAACCAGACAGCTGTGGCATAGGTGCATGGAGCTATTGGACCAGGAGCGTAGTGCGGGCGGTGTGCTAGACATCGACACCAGCCGTGTGGCTTCTATCACTGCTTTTGACCCAGGTTACATCGATCCGGATAATGAGGTGATCGTTGGTCTACAGACTGATGCTCCGCTCAAGAGGATGATAAATCCCTGGGGCGGGTGGAGGATGGTGGAGCAGGCCTGTAGAGCCTATGGCCGCGAAGTTGATCCTCGGGTAAAGCAGGTATTTACGCGATTTCGCAGGACCCACAATGACGGTGTATACGCAGTCTACACCCAGCAGATGCGGAAAGCCAGGCATAACGGCCTTATCACAGGTCTCCCAGACGCATACGGAAGAGGAAGGATAATCGGGGACTACAGGCGAGTGGCTCTGTACGGTGTCGATAGGCTCATAGCTGAGAAAAAAGACGACCTTCGCAGGTATGAGTCGAGCATGAGTGACGATGTCATCCGAATCCGAGAGGAGATACATGACCAGATTGACGCGCTCCACCAATTGAAAGAAATGGCCGAAACTTATGGCTTTGATATATCGGGGCCAGCAGGTACTGCCAAAGAGGCCGTGCAGTGGCTCTACTTTGCGTACCTGGCGGCAGTAAAGGAGCAAAACGGCGCTGCGATGTCGCTTGGCCGAAATACCGCTTTTCTCGATATTTACATTGAGCGAGACATAGAGCGCGGCCTATTGGACGAAGCCGGAGCCCAAGAGCTCATTGATCAATTGGTCATTAAGCTGAGAATGGTTCGCCATCTCAGGACTCCTGAGTATAACGAACTGTTTGCGGGCGATCCAACCTGGATTACAGAAGCCATCGGCGGTATGTGCCTTGACGGGCGCCCAATGGTTACAAAGACATCGTACAGGTTTCTTCACACGCTTAGAACACTCGGGCCGTCTCCTGAGCCAAACCTGACTGTGTTGTGGTCGACGCAGCTTCCGGAGAACTTCAAGCAGTACTGCTGTTCTTTGTCAGTGGAGACGTCGGCAGTACAATACGAGAACGATGACCTAATGCGGCCTTTGTATGGAGATGATTACTCGATCTCCTGCTGTGTCTCAGCAATGAAGACCGGCAAGCAGATGCAGTACTTCGGAGCGAGAGTCAACTTGCCGAAAGCACTGCTCCTGTCTATCAACGGCGGCAGAGATGAGATGACAGGAGATATGCTGATTCCTTCAGTGCCTCCGCTGCCTGATGGCCCATTGGACTACTCTGAAGTCATGGAACGGTTCAAGTTGGTTCTAGGAGAGCTGTGCACTCTATACGTAAACACCATGAATTGCATTCACTACATGCACGACAAGTATCACTACGAGAAGCTGCAAATGGCTCTCCATGACACCGATGTAGAGCGGCTCATGGCTTTTGGCGTAGCCGGCTTGTCTGTGGTGGTGGACTCGTTGAGCGCCATAAAGCACGGGATGGTTCATGTCCGGAGAGATGACCGAGGGTTGGCTGTAGACTTCACAAACGAGGCCTCCTTCCCTTGCTTCGGCAACGGAGACGACAGAGTTGACTCAATAGCAGTAGAGGTCCTGGAGCTGTTCCTGTCGGCTTTGAGGAAGAACCGGATTTACAGAAACGCAGTTCCTACGGTCTCGGTCTTGACTATTACCTCCAACGTCGTCTATGGCAAGAAGACTGGCTCAACCCCTGACGGAAGGAAGGAAGGTGAACCGTTCGCTCCGGGAGCAAACCCGATGCACGGCCGTGAAGTCAGCGGAGCGTTGATGTCTATGCTTTCACTGACCAGGCTTCCGTATCGAACCTGCCGTGACGGGATTTCTTACACCTTTTCGATTGCACCTTCTGGATTGGGAGAGACGGCAGAGGACCGGGTCAGCAATCTTTCCAGGATTCTGGATGGGTACATGGAGAACGGTGGACACCACGTGAACGTCAATGTCATTGATCGCGAGACGCTGATCGATGCGATGGAACATCCCGAGAGATATCCGGGGCTGACTATTCGCGTCTCCGGATATGCGGTTGCCTTTACCAAGCTTACAAGAGAGCAGCAGCTCGAGGTGATTCAGAGGACCTATCACCAGGACCTTGACCGATATACGGATCAGCCAAGTAGGCGCAGAGAAGCCGGCCGACCCGCTGATTTGGTAGCCGTGGCCTGGTAATCGGGGGTGATCGCATGCAGGTGACCAGCAGACATGGATTGCAGGTGAATTCGATTGAATCCATGAGTGTCGTCGACGGCCCCGGGATGCGGTTTGTCGTATTTGCTCAGGGATGCCCTCTGAGGTGCAAGTTCTGTCACAATCCGGAGACTTGGGGCCTGCACGGGGGGTCGTTCGTTGGGTATGACGACCTATTGAACAAGCTCGACCAGTGCAGGAGATTTATTCCACAGCTGGGCCTTACCATAAGCGGAGGCGAACCGCTTATGCAGGCTCGGTCCTGCCGTGAGCTCCTAATGAAAGCCAAGGAGAGAGGGGTGCACACGGCACTTGATACCTCCGGGTTTGGGGATGAAGACGAGTTCAAGAGCCTGCTCCCATTTGTCGATGTGTTGCTCTATGATATCAAGGCTGTTGATTCGGAGCTCCATATCGACATGACCGGGCTGTCGAATACCCAGATCCTCAAAAACCTTGAAACTGCGTCAGCGCACGGCAAGAAGCTGTGGATCCGCAGGATTCTTGTTCCAAACGTCAACGACTCGCCGGAGGAAGCCGCGAATCTGGGATCGTTGATCAGGGATTGTGCTCGCTACGGAAACATTGAGAGAGTTGACGTGAACCCATACCATCGCATGGGCCTTGAGAAGTGGGAACGCCTGGGCGTGGTCTGCCCGTACTCCCATGTGAAGCCGCCGACTCAAGCGGCGGTTGAGTCCTTCAGGGGCATGGTGACGGCTGAGGCCGGGCTGCGTCGGTTTGACACCGCTCAACGTGCACGCGTATCATAGATGCGAGGTGTTTGAAGTTGACAACAAGATTGCAATCTGAAGAACTGACCTTCTTGTTTGACTTGGACAACACTCTGTACCCGCGTGCGTCCGGATTGCTGGCGCATCTGGACCAACACATAAACGCATATCTTAGGGATGTCCTTAGCATCAATGAAGACGAAGTCGATGAGGTGCGGCGTCGCTACGTCAAGATCTACGGTACTACCCTTCGCGGTTGCCAGGTTGAGCACAACGTGGACCCGCTTGAGTTCATCGCCAAGACACATGACATAGATCCTACTAAGTTTGTGGGCCCCGATAAGGATGTAGAGAGGATCTTAAGGGAGCTGCCGGGGATCAAGGTCGTGTTTTCGAACAGTCCCATGCTCCACGTAGGTAGGACTCTCGATGCACTCAACTTGACTCACTTGTTTGAAAAGATATATACCATCGAGTTTTGTGAGTTCGAAGGGAAGCCGAACAAAGCCGCATACGAGAGGGTCCTTGCGGATCTCGACGCAGACCCTGAGTGGTGTGTAATGATTGAAGACACTTCGGCGAACCTTGTCGTGCCCAATCAGCTAGGCATGACTACTGTTCTTGTCTCAGACGGCTCGGGTTCTTGGCCCAAGTACGTGGACTATGTCGTGCAGAAGGTGCCGGATCTGCTTAGCATCTTTGGAGGCGGGCGGGACAAGCTACTGGCCTGATTTTGACCCAAGAATACGATCTCGCTTGGCTTGAGATAGTCTTGAGCAAGTTAGTGTTTACAAAGCCGCATCTATGTGCTATAATACAAACCGTCCTTGCTTTGTGAGCAGGCTGAAGTGTTAGATTGCATTTGTTACGGCTCCATCGTCTAGCGGCCTAGGACACCGCCCTCTCAAGGCGGCGACACGGGTTCAAATCCCGTTGGAGCTACCAGATCACGCAGACACCCGGCGTTTCAACCAAGCGCCGGGTGTGTTCATGTACAGCTCTCCCTTGGGACTCTACTAGAATACCGGTGATGCTCCGGTGGTACAATAAGAGTGCGCATGGAGGGCAAGATCCTATGAAGCTTCGTTCGCACTCAGCGCCTCCTTTACCAATGAGGCTTCGCCGGAGGCCTGACGGCATAGATGACGCTGACTGGGTCGACATAGTCAACAGCGTGTCTGTAGACGACGAACTTGCCTACATATTTGACTCTCCGCGCGCTCGGTTTTGCGAACGATCTATTGATATTCGCGATTTTCTGGATCGCCGCGGCCTAGACTACGACCTCGAGTGACCAGGTTTGCAGCTCTCCGTCTGCCTCGCGCTTGCATCCGTGAAAGGAGGATCAGGACTGAACTGATAGAATAGTGAAACAGGAAATGAGCTTCTGAACTTGAGTTCTAAACGGCGGAGTCTACACGTAATTGTTATTGTACGATGTAAGACACCGAGCGTCTCTCAATAGACGACGCCTATTTCTGGGAGGATGATGGTCCCTATGGCCGCAAAGGATAAGGAGAGAGGCGAGAAGTCCGGACTCGTGTCGTTTTGGGTTAACGTGCTCGTCCTCGGCATTGTCATGGTTGTCCTAGGCTTCTACCTGGGTACGTATATGCTTGAAGTATGGAAGTCTGACGACATCGGTGGTGTGCAGGACTTCACCGCGTCTGATTTGGGCGATGTCCGTGGTGAGTCTACACTGAGTGATTTGGGATCATCTGCACCCGCAACGTCCAGTCCGTCCCAGAGTTCAGCTATTTCGCAACCACAACAGCCAGGTCAGACGGCAACACAGTCTGCCCAGTCTTCGGCTGTGACTGCGACATCAAGCGGCTTGTACAAAGTCCAGGTCGGCTCGTTTGATGATAGAGCCGCGGCAGAGGCTCTTGCCGGGCAGCTAAAGCGATTGGGGTATACGGACGCTTGGGTGACGCCGACATTGCCGCATCGAGTGCAAGTTGGGGCTTATTCAAACCCTGACAACGCGTCCAAGGTTGTTAATGAATTGGAGAGTAGCGGGTACAGCGTCTTCATAGTCAACTGAGGTTTCCTGACATTGGGCAAGAGTCGGTTTGGCGTACAAAGGTGTTGTGGTGTACACTAGTACTGTCCAAGAAGGGCAGTGCTATTTCTGTACTATGTTTGCCATGTCTGCTGCAGCAGCAGTCCTAGAGGAGTCGTAACTGATGAGGCAGGTAGGCACAGTAGTCGCGGACAACGGCTTGACTGCGACTGTCGCGGTCCGGAGGCAGGCATCTTGTGAAAAATGCGGTGCCTGCGAGTTCGGGAGCAGGTCAGGAGTAGAGGTCGAAGTCAGAAACGAGATTGGGGCCCAAATAGGCGATTCTGTCGTAATAGAGCTGGAGTCACGAGCTGTTCTCACAGCCTCGGTTATCGTGTACGCGATCCCTCTTTTTTTCATGATTGTGGGGCTTTTGGCAGGTCCGTCTATTGTCCGCCTTCTTGGCATTGATGTCAGTACAGATGCAGCTGCCGCTGTAGTCGGATTTGTCACGCTTGTTGTTGCGTTTGTAGGAGTCCACATATATGACAGACAGGCCGGTCCGCGGAGGTACATGCCGCGGATTGTTCGCGTTGCAGGACTAGACGACGGTCCTGAGTGCGATGGCGTATAACTGCCTTTTGCGGGTAGAGGCTATCTGGAGGTGTTCACTAGTTGACATTTGGTGTAGAACACCGAGTTGTAGAAAAGCGTAATCTTGCAGACAAGATCCATTTGTTCAAAGTCGTGGCCCCGCTTGTAGCTCGTCGGGCTAAGCCAGGCCAGTTTGTAATCGTCCGCTCTCACGAGAGGGCTGAAAGGATTCCGCTTACGATCGCCGATAGCGATCCTGACAACGGGACAATCTCTCTTGTTGTCCAGGAAATGGGCAGAGGCACAGCGAAGATAGCCGAGATTGGAGAGGGTGGCAAGTTCGCAGGAATCGTTGGCCCACTTGGACGAGCCGGCAATATCGCAAGTGTCAATAAGGTAGTGCTGATAGCGGGCGGAGTGGGTGTCGCACCTATGCTCCCATATGCCAGGGCCTACCATAGCAGTGGTGCTCACGTTACCACCATTGTAGGTGCGAAGACTCGAGATATGCTCATTTTGCTGGATGAGATAGAGTCAGTCTCTGATGTAGTGATGGTAAGTACGGACGACGGGTCTCTCGGTGTAAAGGGGGTTGTTTCAGACGTTTTGGCCAGGCTGCTTGCTGACGGCGAGCGGTTTGACCATGCAGTCTGCATAGGACCCGCTGTCATGATGAAGGCTGTCTGCGGATTGACGCGGGAGGCGGGTATTCCGACAACTGTGAGCCTCAACCCGATAATGGTTGACGGAACGGGCATGTGCGGAGGCTGTAGGGTGACGGTCGGCGGCGAGATCAAGTTCGCCTGCGTCGATGGGCCTGGGTTCGATGGCCACGCAGTCGATTTTGACGAGTTGATGTCTCGCCAGAGGTTTTACGAACGCGAAGAGAGGCTTTCTTACGACAGCTACCGCACATCAAAGGAGGGTTCTCACAGGTGTCGGTTAGATCAAATCGGGTGACTATGCCCAAGCAAGACCCGGCTGTGCGTAGACGCAACTTCGATGAGGTCGCGCTTGGTTTTACCTACAAGCAGGCAACTGCAGAGGCATCGCGTTGTCTGAACTGTCGCAACAAACCGTGTGTTTCTGGATGCCCTGTGTCAGTCGATATTCCCGGCTTCATCGCGTTGATCAAAGAGGGCAAGGTGGAGGACGCTTTCGCAAAGATAAGAGAGACGAACAGCCTCCCCGCGATCTGTGGTAGAGTCTGCCCTCAGGAAAACCAGTGTGAAGCCAGGTGCGTGCTTGGAAAATCGGGCCAGCCAGTTGCCATCGGTGCGTTGGAGCGGTTTGTTGCGGACTACTGCAGGGAGAAGGATGGTACATTCGCCAGGAAGGCAGTAAAGCCTATAGCGCTAACGAATAGAGCCAAGGTGGCTGTTGTGGGGTCCGGCCCGGCGGGCCTGACTGCAGCAGCTGATCTCGCCCTTTTGGGCTATGAGGTAACCGTGTTTGAGTCGCTGCACGAGTTTGGGGGAGTGCTGAGGTACGGGATTCCTGAATTCAGGCTGCCGAAGGCCATCCTCGACTATGAGATCGACTACATCAGGAGCTTGGGTGTGCGATTTGTGCCTGACGCGATTGTAGGCAAGACAATCACAACTGACGACTTGACCGCGTTGGGATATCGCGCAGTCTTTATCGGGACGGGTGCAGGACTCCCGTACTTCCTCGGGATACCCGGTGAAAACCTGATCGGGGTCTACTCCGCCAATGAATACCTGACAAGATCGAACTTGATGAAGGCGTACCTCTTTCCTGAGCATGAGACTCCGATCCGTAGGGGAAAGAGAGTTGCGGTCATTGGTGGAGGCAACGTAGCGATAGACTCAGCTCGCACTGCGCTCAGGTTGGGTGCTGACGAGGTCTTTGTAGTCTACCGCCGTTCACGAGCAGAGATGCCCGCCCGAGCAGAGGAGATCATCAACGCCGAGGAAGAAGGAGTCACTTTGGTGCTGCTGACAAGTCCAGTGGAGATCGTTGGAGACGACAGCGGGCAGGTGGTAGCTCTCGAGTGTATCAGAAATCAGCTCGGTGAGCCCGACGCGAGTGGGAGACGGCGCCCGGTTCCAATCGAGGGATCCGAGTACGCCATAGACGTCGATACAGTTATCGTAGCCATTGGCCAGGGTCCAAACCCGCTCTTCACAGAGGCGACTCCGTCGCTGCTCACCGATGAGCGTGGTTATATAGTCGTAGACGCGGATACAGGTGCTACCAATCTCAACGGTTTCTATGCGGGCGGGGACATCGTTACAGGTGCCGCTACTGTTATAGCTGCTATGGGAGCTGGCAGAAAGGCGGCAAAGGCTATTCATCGGTACTTGCGGTCCGACAGCCAGTAGGCGTCGCTTGAGATGCGTTGCTTGCGCGAACTCGGGCGGCACTTGCTCTGGGTTTACAAAAAGATCCTTTCAGGTTGACCCTAGTTCCCAGCTGCTGTATAATCCTGTTGGTGCGCCGTGGCAGGCAAACTCAGGCAGCAACTGGAGAGAAAGTGAAGTGATGCCTAATGAGACGAGAAGGTTTCATGGGAGGGGTCCACGCTGACGACTGCAAAGAGCTGACTGCAGATAGGCCTATTAGGGCAATGGATCCCCCGGAGCAGGTCACTATTCCCCTGTCTCAGCATATTGGGACGCCTTGCGCTCCTCTTGTCAAAAAGGATGACAGAGTGCTCGTAGGCCAGATCATTGGCGATGCCGAGGATAGGCTTACCGCACCTGTGCACTCCAGCGTGTCTGGTACTGTCCTGGGCGTGACTACGATCGAGGCTCCCGGTGGCCGCAAGGTGCAGGCTGTCAGTATTGCCAATGACGGTATGTATGAGTTGGCTCCTGGATTGGAGGTAGACCATGACCCACTAGAACTTGAGCCTGCGGAGTTGATCCGGCGGATCAGAGATGCTGGCATAGTGGGGATGGGCGGCGCCGCCTTCCCTACACACTTCAAGCTGGACGTCCCTCCAGATAAGCAGGTGGACACGCTTGTCGTAAACGGCGTGGAGTGTGAGCCTTACCTCACTGCGGACCACCGACTCATGTTGGAGTCAGGAGAAGCGATAAAGCAGGGAATCCTCGTGGCTATGAGAGCGCTGGGAGTTCGCCGCGCCCTTGTCGGAGTGGAGGAGAACAAACCCGACGCGATAGCGTCTCTCGGGGATTTGCTTGCCGATGCTGACGGCATCGAGGTAGTGCCTTTGAAGGTGAAGTACCCGCAAGGAGCTGAAAAACAGCTCATCAAAGCAATCCTCGACCGTGAAGTTCCTCCAGGAAGGCTGCCCATGGATGTCGGCGTTGTGGTGATCAACATTGGGACAGCCGCAGCTATCGCTGATGCGCTATATCGCGGAATGCCCCTGATCCAGCGCGTAGTAACTGTCACTGGCCCAATCGTGCGGGAGCCGGCGAATATCTTAGCCAGAATCGGCACTCCTGTAAGCCACCTGGTCGAGTCCTGCGGAGGCCTGACTGAAGATTTGGGCAAGTTCATAGTGGGTGGGCCTATGATGGGTGTAGCCCATCATACACTCGATACGCCTGTTACTAAGGGGATGTCGGGAGTACTGCTATTCTCGAGATCTCAGGCGAAGCTACTGGAGCCGACAGTCTGTATCAGATGCGGCAAGTGCATTCAAGTTTGTCCAATGGGACTGATAGCAGGTGGTTTTGCAGAGATGGTAGAGACGGGCAGATACGAAGAGGCGGAGCAGAACCATATATTTGACTGCATTGAGTGTGGGTGCTGTGCTTATATCTGTCCTGCAAGCCGTCGGATTGTTCAGTCAATACGCCAAGGAAAGAATGAGATCATGCGCAGAAGGAGTCAGAGTGCCTGACGTGGCCTCTTGTGGCCTTTGGTTGAGCCTCAATCGCTGCAGTTGAGCGTCGGAAGGAGAATCGCTATGCAGAGTGCTGCTACAGTCACAGTGTCATCGTCGCCTCATGTGAGCACCCACGTCACAACTCAGGTGATAATGCGGGACGTGCTGATTGCTCTTGTGCCGGCCGCTGTTGCGGGAGTAGTGTACTTCGGCATGAACGTCGCTCTGATCATTGCTCTCTCTGTTGCGACAGCCGTGGCCTCAGAGGCATTGATTCAAAAGGTCCTGGGGAGGCCGATCACGGTCAGTGATGGGAGTGCCGCAGTGGCGGGCCTGCTGTTTGCGCTGGTTTTGCCGCCTACCGTTGATCTGTGGTTGCCAGTAATCGGCGGTTTCTTGCTCATCTTCTTAGGCAAGCAGGTCTTTGGCGGCCTCGGCTACAACCCGTTTAACCCTGCCCATGTTGGCAGAGCCATTTTGACGGCCTCCTGGCCTGTTGCAATGACTACGTGGGTTTGGCCGAGATTTGGTGCACTGGAGGCTGCTGTCGGCAGCGCAATCAGTGGAGCTGAGCTCGATGCTCTCTCAGGCGCGACACCGCTCGCTCTGATGAAATACCACGGGATTCAGGTGTCGTATAAATCACTCTTTCTAGGAAACGTTGCAGGGTGCATCGGCGAGACGTGTGTGCCGGCTCTCCTCATTGGTGCAGCGTATCTGCTCTACAAGGGACACATCACGTGGCATACACCGCTTTCCTTTATGGGGACAGTAGCGGTGATGATGTTGATCATGGGACAGGACCCGCTGTTCCATCTCTTGTCCGGCGGACTGATGATAGGTGCGTTTTTTATGGCTACAGACTACGTTACAAGTCCGTACACGCTCAAGGGCCAAGTCATCTTTGGGGTAGGCTGCGGTATCCTCACCGCTCTTATAAGGATCTATGGAGGTTACCCCGAGGGCGTGTGCTACGCGATACTCCTCATGAACGCTCTTACTCCATTGATAGACAAGTTCACCAAGCCTAGGCGATTCGGGGAGGTGGCCCGCGACAGCGCGATTCGCGTCATCTTGCGATACGCTGTTGTCCTCGGCTTGGTATGCGCTATTTCGGCACTTATCCTTTCCGGGACCTATGACGTCACTCGCAGCCGCATTGAAGAAGGCGAGGCTCAGGACTTCTACCGTGCGTTGGCCGAGGTGCTGGCTGGCGATCATGAATTCACCCCCATAGAGGGATTGAGGGGAATCCTGGGCGGCCGCTCCAACACAGTTACAGAGGCCTACATCGCTTCAGATGGGCGCTTTAGCGGGTTAGCAGTAAAGGCCAGTCCAATCGGGTATGGCGGGCCTATTGACATGGTCGTCGGAATCTTGCCTGAGGGCAAGATTAGCGGTGTCCGGATCGTGGCTCAGAGTGAGACGCCCGGACTAGGCACTGAGATCGCCAGGGAAGCTTTTTTGGGCCAGTTTGTAGGAGTATCTGAAGCCGATTCGTTGCGGGTCCGGAAAGACGGAGGGTCTATAGATGCTGTCACTGGAGCCACGGTCTCTTCCAGGGCAGTGGCTACGGGAGTCCGCGAGGCTCTCGAGGTATTTGAGTTCCTTAGAGACCAAGGATTGCTTACGGTATCGAAGTGACACCGGGGAGGAGGAGTCGGAGTGAGCGTTGGAAAGGACTTAACAAGAGGCATCCTGGCGGAGAACCCTACTTTTCGCTTGCTACTTGGTATGTGTCCCACTCTAGCGATAAGCACTTCTGTGATGAACGGTATCGGTATGGGCCTCGCAGCCACGTTTGTCCTCATTGGCTCGAACTTGATCATATCGTTGGTTCGGTCCTTTATCCCTGACAAGATAAGGATACCGTGCTACATCACGATCATTGCTATGTTTGTGACTGTTGTGGATCTGGTGATGGCTGGATTTACGCCTGCGCTTCATGAGACTCTGGGCATATTCATCCCGTTGATTGTCGTGAACTGCATCATACTTCAGAGGGCTGAGAGCTTTGCATCCAAGAAACCTGTGATCAATTCGATCGCCGACGGGCTCGGGATGGGGCTCGGTTTCACCTTGGCCCTGACTGTATTGAGCCTCATCAGGGAGACTCTTGGCACAGGAGCAGTTCTGGCAGCTCCTGACTTCAACTTCGCCGGGTTGAGGATCATCCCTGAGGAGTTCAAGGCGCTTATCGTAGTCATGGCACCTGGAGGATTTATCACGCTGGGCCTGGTGTTGGGATTCATCAACTGGTTGACTCGCAGAGTCGGTGTACAGGATCTGTAGTCTCGCCCGCTGAAAACGTTATGGTTCTTTGGTTGCGACCGAACTCGTGTTAAACGGAGTGATTCTGATGCTCGGAAAGCTGATGGTTATCTTTGTAGGCTCAGTCTTGATCAACAACTTCGTGCTCACTCGCTTTCTAGGGATCTGCCCGTTTTTGGGAGTATCGCAGCAGATTGAGACTGCTGTAGGGATGGGACTTGCAGTCATCTTTGTCATGACTTTGGCATCTGTGTTTACGTGGGGCATACAGTACCTTATCTTGCTGCCGTTGGGTCTGAGATACCTTCGGACTGTAGCTTTCATTCTTGTCATTGCTGCATTGGTCCAGCTCGTAGAGATGGTAATTCAGAAGGTCAGCCCGGCCCTGTATAGGGCGCTGGGAGTCTACCTCCCACTAATAACCACCAATTGCGCAGTCCTCGGTGTTGCGATATTGAACATCGACGAGGGATACTCCCTCGTAGAGTCAGCGGTGAACGGGTTTGCCGGCGGTGCCGGGTTCGCACTCGCAATAGTGTTGTTCTCGGGTATTCGCGAGAAGATGGCTGCAGCCCCCATTCCCGAGTCGTTGAAAGGATATCCTATAGCGCTGATCACAGCAGGGCTTATGTCGATCGCGTTCATGGGGTTCTCCGGATTTGATTTGAATAGGCTATTTGGCCTGTAGACCCTGGGGAGGTCTCTTTGATGAGTGTTGGTGCAGTTGTCAGTCTAGGTGTGATAGGTGTAGTACTTGGAATAGCACTTGCCGTCGCAGCTAGGAAGCTCGCTGTAGAGGTCGATCCCAGAGAGGCAGAGATCAATGAGGTGCTTCCGGGCGCAAATTGCGGAGCGTGTGGACATCCCGGATGTTCGGGCTATGCTGCAGCTGTTGTGGCAGGTACAGCCGGAGTCGACAAATGCCCGGTTGGCGGCAATACTGTTGCAGCACGGATTGCGGAGATAATGGGGCTTGACGTCAAAGGCATCAGCAGTATCCGGAAGATTGCCAAGGTCAGATGCCAGGGTGACAAAGACGCATGCCCGGATAGGTTTGAATACGACGGAGTGGCTGATTGCAGGGCAGCCGTTCTTGTAGGCGGCGGCCATAAGGCTTGCGAGTATGGGTGCCTGGGACTTGGCACGTGTGCGGCCGCTTGCCCGTTTGACGCAATTCACATGTCTGAACAGGGATTGCCTGTTATTGACCCTGAGAAGTGTTTGTCATGCGGCAAATGCGTTGAGGCCTGTCCTAGAGGACTTATCGAACTGCTTGATGAGGATATCGCGGTCTTTGTGGCATGTTGTTCGACGGCCAAAGGTGCCGAGGTGCGCCGGACCTGCAAACTCGGTTGCATCGGGTGCGGCATTTGCGCTAAGAATTGCCCGGCTGATGCGATCGAGGTTACGGATTTCCTTGCGCGGATTGACCAGTCGAAGTGCACTCGATGTGGCATCTGTGCAGAGAAATGTCCGACGAACTGCATTGTCGTCGATGATCGGTATGTAAGGATAGTCGATCAAGACACGCAAGGGATCGCCGCTGCGTCGGAGTGACTCGGCAAAGGAATGATCTTTTGTCTTCAGGCTGGAGTGTTCTTGTAATGGCGGACAAGCAGTGGTACACTAAAGGGGCATCAGTCCCTAACGAGAGGGTTGATCCCCGTCATGAGTGACATTACCTTGGGATCTGCGTCACCTCGGAGGGCCGATCTGCTAAGGCAGATAGGCCTTTCGTTCGATATACTGCCGAGTCAAGTTGATGAGGATATATTGCCCGGTGAGGATCCGGCGAGCTATTGCGAGAGGGCAGCTCTCATGAAGGCTCGCGATGTGGCGGGGCGAAGCAGCAGTCGCTTGATCATAGGTGCAGATACGGTCGTAGTGCTCGATGGCGAGATCCTAGGCAAGCCCGGCAGTGAGGCGGAGGCTCGCTCGATGCTTGAGAGGCTTAGCGGCCGAACTCACCAAGTGATTACCGGAGTCTGCGTGCTTGAGCGTACCTCAGGCAGACACGAGGTGTTCTCTGTGACCTCCAGTGTCGCCTTTAGGGTTATAGACCCACTGGAGATAGACCGGTACATCGGCACCGGCGAGCCGATGGACAAGGCTGGTGCGTACGCTGTTCAGGGCATAGGTGCGATCTTTATTCGATCCATGTCAGGCAGTTATAGCAACGTTGTAGGATTGCCGCTGTACGAGACAGCACAAGCCCTGGACAGGTTTGGTGTTGCTGTGCTCTAGTCTATCTCCTTGGGCGATGAGGTGATACGATGAACACTGTGCGTATAGTCGATATGCCGGCTGTAGATCGTCCAAGGGAGAGACTGCTACGGGCGGGACCTGCAGCTCTGTCTACGGCCGAACTCCTTGCCATTATCCTGCGCGTAGGTTCCAAGGGGGATAGTGCGATAACCCTTGCCAACCGCATCCTTGCTGAGTTCAACGGCATCGAGGGCGTTGGACGCTCCAGTGTTGCAGAGCTCTGTCAGGTGAGAGGCGTAGGCAAGGCCAAGGCTGTGCAGATACTAGCCGCTATCGAACTAGGCAGGAGGGTGGCTGCCGCGCCGGGCTCATCCGGCGAACCTGTTACATCTGCGGCAGACGTCCATCGCCATATGGGCCCTATCTTGGGACATCTGGATCGAGAGCATTTCTGCGCACTGATGCTCAACACTCGGGGTCAGGTGATCGCCAATGCCACCATTTCCATAGGCAGTCTAAATGCTTCGCTAGTCCATCCGCGGGAGCTGTTTAGGGACGCTGTCCGTCACAGCGCCGCTTCGATGATCCTCGTGCACAATCATCCCAGCGGCGATGTCACTCCGAGCGAGGAGGATATACGTCTCACTCGGCGACTAGTAAAATGCGGAGATTTGATGGGAATACAGATCATCGATCATGTCATTGTCAGTAGGGGTCACAAGTTCTTCAGCATGAAGGAGCATGGTTACATCTAGAAGTACGAGCTGTGTGGGTTCGGGCCAACGCCCCTCCTCAAGTCACAGCCGGGTGGAGGTACTATATGGCGCTAGGGTTCTTGTTCGGCAGGTTTGCCAGAGACATGGGTATCGACTTAGGAACTGCCAACACTCTGGTTTATGTTAAAGGCAAAGGAATCGTGGTTTGTGAGCCGTCTGTCGTGGCTATAGATAGTGAGGCCCGTCAGGTCATCGCTGTTGGAGAAGAGGCCAAGCAAATGGTTGGGAGGACTCCCGGTCACATAATTGCCGTACGTCCCCTGGAAGACGGAGTGATTGCAGATTTCAACGTGACAGAGAGCATGCTCAAGTACTTTATGGCCAAAGCGCATAGGCGAGTGGGCGTGCTGAGACCGAGGGTGGTTGTTGGAATACCATCGGGTGTCACCGAAGTTGAACGCCGGGCTGTGCTCGACGCTGCCCTGCAGGCGGGCGCACGTGAGGCATATCTGATCGAAGAGCCGATGGCAGCGGCTATCGGCGCAGGCCTTCCAGTACACGAGCCTACAGGCAATATGGTCGTTGATATCGGTGGCGGCACATGCGAGGTCGCGGTTATCTCACTAGGAGGGATTGTAGCCAGCCGCTCGGTGAGGATCGCAGGAGACGAGATGGATCAAGCTATAATCCAGTATGTGAAGAGGCAGTTCAACGTGGCGATTGGTGAGCGAACTGCCGAAGAGGTCAAGAAGGCTATCGGATACGCCTTTGGAGCAGATCCAGACGAGTCGATCGAGATTCGCGGCCGTGACCTGGTCAGTGGCTTGCCCAGGACAGTCGAAGTCACAGCCGAGATGATACAGGAGGCCCTCTACGAACCTGTGCGAGGCATTGTAGAGGCTGTCAAGATTACGCTCGAGCAGACTCCGCCCGAACTGGCGGCAGACATAATCGATCGAGGAATCGTCATGACTGGTGGTGGTTCTCTGCTGCGCAACCTTAGCAACCTTATTGCACGGGAGACAGGTATGCCTGTCTATATCGCCGAGGATCCGCTGCTCTGCGTAGCTGCAGGTACGGGTGCAGCTTTGGACCATATATCAGTCTTGACCAGCAAGCGAAAATCCTAGGAGGTGCCCGGCTTAGTGAGGCCCAGTCGCTCCAAGCTCGGCTTGATAAGGCTCACAGTCGTGCTGCTGCTGATATCAGCTGTGGCTTTGGTTTGCTTTGTCAAGGGATTTGTCGCGGCCGAGCCGGCTGGCAGGATTATCCGTACAGCGCTGTATCCATTGCAGCGAGCATTCGCAGTTGCCTATGAAGGCATTGCCGCTCGGGTGCAGTTGATCAGGGATTACGAGCGTATACTCGCAGAGAATGAACTCCTTCGGCAACAGGTCCAGGAAATGCGACTACTCCTTGTCAAGTATGACGAGGTGGCTGCAGAGAACGAGCGTTTGAGAGCTTTGCACGACTATTCTGAACAGATCTCTTACGAGACGATTGCAGCCAGAGTCATAGCGAGAGACCCTCATGGTTGGCGTGACCACATCGTCATAGACAAGGGGACAGCTAATGGGATAGCGAAGAATGATGCTGTGTTAGGATCTCATGGGCTCATCGGTAGGGTTGTTTCCGCGTCGCTCAACAGCTCGGTGGTTATGCTTATCAGTGACCCACAGAGTTCTCTGTCTGGCAGGGTTCAAGACAGCCGTAGCCTTGTTGTTGTTGAGGGAACCGACCGCACTGACGGGTTGATTCGTTTTGATTGCCTCGAGAGCGGTGACAAGGTCCAGGTAGGCGATCTCGTGATTACCTCGGGCCTGGGCGGGGTGTTTCCTCCGGGCCTGCCCATTGGTGAGGTCTACAGTGTTGAAAAGGACTTCTATGGCATAGCTGACACTGGGTTGATAACTCCCGCCTCAAATCTCCTCAGCATCGAGTCAGTGTTGGTGATTATCGGCGCTGGTGTCTGATTGCATGCATGGGTTTGGGCATTGGGCCTTGCCCATGCAGGATCCGGGTGACATGGAGTGAGACTATGCGGCGCGCGTCTATTGGCACTGCGGTCATAACCTTTCTTTGGGCGTGGCTGACTGTTTCTGTAGAGACCTCAATAGTGTTTCGCTTTCCGCAACCCGCCTCGTCTGTCAACCCGCTTCTTGTTGCCACTCTGTCGAGTGCACTGTTTGTTGCTCCCGAGTACGGCGTGGGTTTTGCGTTCATTTGTGGCTTGATGAGCGACATCGCTTTGGGCAATGCAGTTGGCCTGCGGTCGATCCCTCTCGTCTTGTGCGCAGCAGTTGTCGGAATGGCGCAGGACAAGCTCTCCAGAGAGCATCCCGTGACATGGATGCTCCTTGGCGTCATGGGTTCACTTCTGCACGACTTGGTCTACTTCAGTATCCTCGGGCTTGTGGGCTACTTGCCGCTGCTGTACGATCAGCTAATAAAGACAGCTGCTGTGAGCGCTCTAGCTAATGGCATTCTGTCGTTTGTTTGTTTGTTGCCTGCTTACCTCTGGTGGAGGACAAGAACTCGGTCATTTCCTGACAGATTGGATTGACGGTGGGATATGAACCAAGAGCGGTCTTCTAGGCGATTGGTATTCCTTGCGATTGCAGTTGTACTGGTGTTGTGCATCCTTACGGCCAGACTGTGGCAATTACAGGTGCTTAAGGGCGAGCAGTATTATCGCGCATCTGAGGACCAGCGACTCGTCCGCATCCCGATATCGGGCGCTAGAGGAGACATACTCGATAGGAACGGGATACCGCTGGCAACAACCCGGTTGGTTTTTACAGTTTCGCTGCTGAGAGAGACACACGAGGAACTGCTTGAGCCCACCGAGGAGTCGGCAGTGCTGATTGGCAGACTTGCATCGCTCTTGGGGAAGTCCGATGAGGAGATACGGAGAGCTGTTGAGGCCGGACAGCCTTCTCCGGAGATAGCAGGTTACCAACTGGTGGAGCTAAGCTCTCTCGAGATCCCTCCGGAGGCTGTGTCGCAGATTGTTGAAAACAGAGAGGATTATCCCGGCTTTATCATTACCCGCAAACCGGTGCGGTGTTATCCGAACGGAGATGCGGCTTCTCAGATCCTCGGGTACGTTCGTCGCATCAGCTCTGAGGAGTTGTCGAGGCTGAGCGAGTACGGTTATCTGCCCTCCGATTTGGTTGGCAAGCTCGGGATAGAGAAAGCATTTGAGAGAGTGCTCAGAGATGTCGACGGGGGTCAGCTGATCGAAGTTGACAGGAGACGCACCCTGGTTCAGACACTCGCCACCGAACCTCCAACACGTGGCGGCGATGTTGTACTGACTATAGATCTGCCATTGCAAATAGCACTCGAGCGGGCCATAGACGAGCAGATAGCATGGCTGCGCTCGCAGCCCGATCTAGCGAGTGCAACAGGTGGAGCCGGAGTCGTGATAGACGTCAAGACCGGACAGATTCTGGCAGCGGCCACTCGCCCCGGTGCAAGCCCCGAGCTCTATTCCACGTTTTCAGGACCGATGTCAGAGTGGCCTGGGAACGAGATGGACAAGGCAGTCAAAGCGAGCTATCCTCCAGGTTCTGTGTGGAAACCTGTGACTCTGCTTGCCGCGCTGGCTGGCGGGGTGATAGACGCGAGCTTTGTTCATGTCTGTGATGGGCGCCCTGATCCCGAACTTGCCGGGAAGTCTTGTCATTATCACGGACAGGTGGACTTGATGAGGTCGATCGAAGTGTCGTGCAACGCTTATCTGTGGATGGTCGGGAAGCAAATGTGGCGAGTCGAACGCACCGAACACATTGAGATAGCTCAGAGATACGCGGTGGAGCTTGGCTTTGGGATGCCTACCGGGGTTCAGCAGCAGATCGCCTCTATGGGAGGCACGCCGGACGTCGAGACCTCAGGCAACGTACCTGCAAGTACTCCTAGATATGGAGATTCGCTTAACTCCTCTATCGGACAGGGGGCCGTCACAGCCAGTCCTCTACAGATCGCACAGTTCTACGCTACTGTGGCAAGATCCGGCGTGAGAATCCCGACGTCACTGGTTCTGGAGGTAAGGCACCCTGACGGTTCAGTGATCCATGCAGACCCTCCGCAAGAGATTAGCGTACACATTGATAAGCATTACTTCGATATTGTCAAGGAAGGGCTGGAGAGAGTACCCGTATCCGGCACGGCAGCAGCCGTTTTTTCGGGGTTTCCCCTCGATGATATTCCGGTTGCTGGCAAGACCGGCACTGCTGAGATCACAGGTAGAGAAAGCCACGGCTGGTTCGCTGCATACGCTCCAGCCGACGACCCGCAGATTGCTGTTGCAGTAGTGATCGAAAACGGCGGGTACGGTAGCCGATCAGCTGCTCCGGTAGTAAGAAAGGTGTTTGACTACTACTTCGGGATCAACTACGAGACTGACGATACCGCAGAGTAGCGGGTGATCCGTCTCAAAGTCTCTAGCAGGAGTTCGGTTCTGCAACACAGAATATCACGTAACAGTTGGACTAGCTGGTTATGGGTGGTATTGGGTATGGAAGTTGGCTCGATGGAGTTTAGGGGCACCAAGTCTGGTTTGTTGCTCAGGGCACACGTTGGATCTGATATCAGAGGCTTTATTGACCGCCTGAAGCAAAGGCTTTCCAAGTCGAGAGGCTTCTTCTCTGGGAGTTCTGTTAAGGCGCAGTTTGAGGACAAAGAGATTCCCGTTGAAAGCGTTCGTTTGATCGTGGAGACTCTACGTGAGTGTGGGCTGGAGCTTAGCTCGATAGCTACGAGCGCAAGGCCTCGACGCGTGTCCAGATCTGGTATAGCCGAAGAGGACGGTTTGCCAGCGGTCGGTCCTGACGAATGCGTATCGGTATTGGTCAAGCGTACGTTGAGGTCCGGGCAGAGGGTCGATTTTGGCGGCAGTGTAGTTGTGCTGGGGGACGTCAACCCCGGAGCCGAGGTTATTGCTGGTGGTGACGTGGTTGTCATGGGAAGTCTCAGGGGTATGGCACACGCAGGAGCGTATGGCGATACCGGTGCTGTCGTTGTCGCATTTCGACTCAATCCCACTCAGCTCAGAATCGCCAATCGGATTAGTAGGTCGCCGGATACGGTGCGAACGGACCCAAGCCATCCTGAGATAGCCAGGATATCCGAAGACGCAATAGTGATAGAAGCGTTTTCTGTGCCAGCGAGCGGCAGGTAACGGTGTTGCACAGATAGGAGGGGATTCCGAGCGTGAGTGGACAGGTGGTTGTTGTAACCTCCGGCAAGGGAGGGGTTGGGAAAACCACGGTAGTTGCGAACATCGGCACGGGCCTGGCTCTTTCAGGTCAGAAGGTAGTGCTTGTAGACGCTGACATAGGGCTTCGCAACCTTGACGTCGTAATGGGCCTCGAGAATCGCATTCTCTATGATATAGTTGATGTTGTCGAGGGCCGCACTGAGGTCCGGAAGGCCCTGATTCGCGACAAGCGGGTCGAGGGTCTCTCACTGTTGCCTGCTTCTCAGACTCGTGACAAGACGGCGGTGACTGAGGAGCAGATGAAGTGCCTGTGCGATAGCCTCAAAGAGGAGTTTGACTATGTCCTCATCGACTGTCCCGCTGGGATCGAGCAAGGTTTTCAAAACGCAGTGGCGGGGGCGGACGGGGCTATTATCGTATCAATACCGGAGGTTTCTGCACTGAGGGATGCAGACAAGGTTGTAGGGCTACTTGAGGGTGCCGGATTGACTGACCCCTACCTAGTGGTCAACCGCATCCGCATGGACATGGTCCGCAGGGGCGACATGCTCGATGTTTCGGACATGACGGATATACTGGGGCGGCAGGTGAGGCTGCTCGGCATTGTCCCGGATGATCAGTCTATCATTGTATCGACTAACAGAGGTGAGCCCGCTGTACTCGATCCGAAATCCAGAGCAGGCCAAGCATTCAGGAACATCGTTAGACGCCTTTTGGGTGAAGAGGTCGAGTTCATGGATCTGAACGAGGGCGGACTGGTGGCGCGCCTCATGAAACTGGTTGGCCTGGCGAAGTAGTTCGGGAGGGAGATGGCGGCTTTGCTCGATTTTATAGGCAGGCTTTTTGGCCGAGTTGATCAGGGCAGCAGCAGTATTGCAAAGAAAAGGCTCCAGCTGGTCCTGGTGCAGGATCGGACGAATATGTCACCCGAGGTCTTGGAAGACCTCAAGACAGAGCTCATTGGTGTGTTGTCCCGTTATCTGGAGATTGACGAGGTAGGCATGTCGGTCGAATTGGATAGATCGGACGACTCCATTGCACTCGTTGCCAGCATCCCCGTCAAGAGCGTGAGAGCTAGGTCTGTTCAAACGGATTCGTTGAAATCGGCACGTGTCGGCGAGTAGGGATGTGGACCAGGTGAGAGGGCGAGAGTGGAACATAGATTGGCTTTCCGTTGCTCTCTGTGGCCTCACCTTGGCTTTGACGGCGTTTGGCATTGTTATGATTTACTCAGCCACGAGAAGCACTAATCTTGCCATACGCCAGGCTGTGTGGCTGTGCATCTCGCTTGTCGCTTTTGCTATTACAGTAAGGATCAACTACGTCGAGTTTATGCGGATCAACCGCTATGTGTACTTTGGTGTCATCGCTCTCCTTGTGCTTGTTCTCGTCCCCTTCATCGGCAAAGTAGTCAATGGAGCACGGAGCTGGATACCTGTCGGCCCCCTAGGGAGTTTTCAGCCGTCGGAGTTTGCGAAGGTCGGCATCGTGGTCACGCTTGGGACGCTCCTGCGTAACTCGCATCTCTACAAGCGTCATGAAGTCTTGCCCGCAATCGTACACGTAGGTATACCCGTGCTTCTCATACTGCTCCAACCGGACTTCGGGACGGCGATGGTGTTTATCGTCGTTTTGTTTGTCATGCTGTTTGTCGGGGGAACAGACATCAGGTGGTTGCTTGGAATGCTGATAACCGGGGTTGGAGCTACTCCAGTGCTCATTAAGTACGGGCTTCGCGATTACCAGAGACAGCGGTTGCTGGTATTTCTCGATCCTTACTCGGATCCTCTGCGTTCGGGATGGAATGTGATCCAATCTCTGGTGTCCGTAGGGTCCGGCAGGTTGTTTGGCAAGGGTCTGTTTGGAAGCACTCAGGGACGGCTAGGATTCTTGCCCGAGCATCACAACGACTTCATCTTCGCCCTTGTTGCAGAGGAATTCGGGTTTGTCGGGTCTTTCCTGGTCCTCTTAGTTTATGCTGCGATTCTCCTCTTGGGCATAAAGGTGGCTTTCGATGCCAAGGACTACTACGGGCGCTGTATTGCGGCTGGCGTGGTGTCCATGTACATGGCACATGTGATGATAAACGTAGGAATGGTTGTCGGCCTGATGCCGGTTACCGGCATTCCGTTGCCCTTTGTTAGCTCGGGCGGCAGTTCGCTCTTGACAAACTGGATTGGTCTTGGTCTCTTGATAAATGTGTACAAACACAGAGTCAGGCTTACCTTCAGGTAGGGGATGGGGCGGGCAGCGATAATACTGCTTCTCTGTCTCCCATATAATCTACTGGGCGAGCAGAGGTGTTGCTTGGATGCCGGCCCAATAGCGACCGAGAAGAGAAGGTAGAATGACTATCGCCAGGGTGTTTGGTATCAGGCTCAGGGTCAATATCCTGTTTTTTTTTCTACTGGTTCTCTACGGGATCGCGGGGCTGCCTGCCGAAGCGGTAGTGATTTTTGCTGCTGTCGTCTTGCACGAGCTGTGGCACGTAGTTGTGGCACTTGGGCACGGATTTGACATTGATGAGGTAGAGCTGCTACCATTTGGTGGAGTCGCCAGGCTCAGGGGGTTGATCGAAGTCAATCCTGCTGCAGAGCTTAGTGTATCCGCTGCCGGGCCCTTGGCGAGCTTTGCCATTGCGGCCATCACATTGGGCTTGTTCGGCTTTTGCGGCCGTTTGGGGCCGTATGCTCGGCTCTTCGCCTTGTCCAATATGGCGGTTGGGTCGTTCAACCTCTTGCCAATAATCCCCTTGGACGGCGGCCGCATCATGCGCGCAGTTCTTGTTCGAAAGCTGGGGTTTATCCAAGGAAGCAGGTCCTGTGCTCGAGTCAGTGGCTGCGTGCTCGCGATTGCATCGGCTGGAGTAGCAGCTGGCGCCTTAACGGGGCTGGTAAGTCCGATTAGTCTGTTGCCGATCGTGTTTCTCTTTTTTGCATGGAAGAGAGAGCGAGCCAATGGGGCGTATATACTGTTTAGATACCTGATAAGGCGGGAGTCCGAGATACTTTCCGATCGGATAATGGCAGTGCAGCAGCTTGTTGCAACCAAGGACGTGACGATTAGGGAGGTCCTGCACCATATCTCGCCTCAGCGGTATCACTTGATAGTTGTCCTTGATGCCAATCTGGAGACACTAGGGGTTATAGGAGAGAAACAGCTCTTGGACTCGTTCTTGGCGGGCAACGGAGACGTACCTCTCGAGGCACTGCTTTAGGCCTTCAGCGAGAAGTCTTGATGGGAGCAAGTCGGCTGGAACGGTCAGTTGTAGGAGGATTGCTTGGTGGAACTTGGAGCATCACTACGACAAAAGGTCTTGAATGATATTCTTCCTTTGGTAGAAAAACCAGGGCGATACATAGGAGGAGAACACAACTCGGTCAGCAAACCATGGGACAGCGTCAGCACTCGATTCCTGTTTGCATTTCCCGATGTCTATGACGTTGGGATGTCCTATCTAGGCCTGCGAGTTCTATACCATCTCATAAACCAGCGCGAGGATGCTCTCTGTGAACGCGCCTTCGCACCTTGGCCTGACATGGAGGCTCTCATGCGCTCCAACGGCATCCCATTGTACTCGCTAGAGTCATTTACTCCTGCCCGCAGGTTTGATATCATCGGCTTTACACTCCAGTACGAACTCAATTACACGAACGTGCTCAACATGCTGGACCTGTCCAATATCCCGGTCAGATCTTCTGACAGGGATGAGTCGCATCCGTTGATCATAGCAGGCGGGCCCGTTGTGTACAATCCCGAACCAATGGCTGATTTCATCGATGCGTTCGTGATCGGCGATGGCGAAGAGGTCATCAACGAGATATTGGACATGATGGCCTCAAACGACCGCTCAAGGGATCGATTGGGATTGCTCAAAGAGCTGGCACAAATCGAAGGAGTGTACGTTCCTCGGTTTTACGACATACGCTATTCTGGGCTGTCTGTTTCGAGCTTCTCTGCTGATGCGGGCGTTCCTGATCGGATTGTGCCAAGGAGAGTCAGGGATCTGGAGAGCGTGCCTTTTCCGGATGAAGTCATAGTGCCGCTTGTCGATACGGTCCATG
Source organism: uncultured Clostridia bacterium (assembly GCA_900016865.1). Lineage (GTDB taxonomy): Bacteria > Bacillota > DTU014 > DTU014 > DTU014 > DTU014. Next base: position 164,393 of record FIZI01000006.1, read on the forward strand.
ACAGAGCTATGGTCGAACTTTTTAGGGGATGTACGAGAGGTTGCAGGTTCTGTCAGGCAGGGATCATATATAGGCCGGTTCGAGAGCGCAGGCCGGAGACAGTTCGCAAGCACGTACTTAGTCAGTTGGATTCTACTGGGTACAACGAGGTATCGTTGATGTCACTGAGCAGCGCCGATTACTCATCTATAGAGGCGCTCATAGGCTCTTTGGCGGGTGACTGTGACAGCCGCAAAGTCACAGTGTCTTTGCCATCGCTCAGGGTTGATTCGTTCTCCATAGGTTTGGCGAACCGACTTCAGGGATTGCGCAAGTCTAGCATAACGTTCGCGCCCGAGGCCGGGACCCAGCGCATGCGCGATGTCATCAACAAGAACGTAACAGAGGACGACCTGATGGAAGCTGCGCGCGCGGCCTTTGCACACGGGTGGACGACAATAAAGCTGTACTTCATGATCGGCCTCCCGTTTGAGACCGATGAGGACGTCCTCGGCATCGCAGAGCTGGCGCACAAGGTGATTGATCAGGGCAGGCAGGTTATCCGAGACGCGGGCGGGAACCCGGGGCGTGCCAAGGTTCACGTATCTGTCGCTTCGTTCGTGCCAAAGCCGCACACTCCGTTTCAGTGGGTTAGACAGGACAGCCGTGAGGAGTTCGAAAGGAAAATCGGCCTCTTGCGGCGGTCTATTCGGTCAAGGGCTATTAAGCTAAGCTGGAATGACCCGGACATCAGTCTCCTGGAAGCGGCGCTATCTAGGGGCGATCGTCGTGTCGGCAATGTGATCGAAAAGGCCTGGTCTATGGGATGCAGGTTTGATGGATGGGACGAGTTGTTCGAACCGGAGAAGTGGTGGGATGCTTTTCGATCGTGCGAAATCGATCCTGAGTACATCGGCACGACAGACCGTGATGTGTCCTCGACACTTCCGTGGGATCATATATCGACAGGCGTGAGCAAGTCGTTCTTGCTGGCAGAGCTACGACGTGCCGAGCGAGGCGAAACGACTCCGGATTGCCGCTCTGATCGCTGCACTGGCTGCGGCGTATGTCCCTCGCTCGAGGTTTCGACAGTGCTCTCAACAGGAGGAACTGCTGATGCCTAGGGTCAGAATTCGCATGCACAAACTCGGCAGATACGCTTATCTGTCCCATCTGGATATGGTCCGCGTGCTCGAACGAGCTATTCGAAGAGCGGGATTGCGCTTGGCATACTCACAGGGGTTCAACCCGCACCCCAAAATCAGTTTCGGGGCTCCGTTAGCCGTAGGGGTCACCAGTACCTGCGAAGTGGCAGACGTCGAGTTTGACGGCAGTGTGTCGCCTGATGAGATAATCAACAAGTTGAACGAGCAGTTGCCTGAAGGCATGAAGGTTGACAAAGCCGTCTTGATTGACCGGAGGGCTAAGAGCCTGATGTCCGAGATAGCAGCCGCACGCTACATAATCAGGATGACGCTGGCTGGTCCTGAGCTTGGACAGCTTGAAGATTCGATCAAACAGTTGCTTGATCGGGATCAGTTGCTCCTTGAGAAGACCAGAGATGGAGATGTCAAAGTAGTCGATGTTCGTCCGTACATATTAGACATGAAGGCAATGGCAGGAGAGACCCTGCAAATCGAGGCGTGTCTGCGTACAGGAAGCAAAGGCAACCTGCGCCCCGACGACCTAGTCACTGTAATGCGTCAATACGGCGTCCTGCCGCCAGAGACGATCGGAGTGCGAATACATCGCATTGAACTCCTCGTCGAGCGCGATGGGCGTCTGGTATCTGCGATCTAGCCGATGCGCCGGGTAAGTCGGGGCCAGCAATCAAGCGGGTTGAGCAAACATGCCCGCGTTTTTTGGAAGGCGAGGATCGCATTGTGTCTACTGAAATTGTGGTAAACTCCGAGAACCTGGAGACTAGAGCAGCCGTCCTGGAGGACGGCAAGTTGGTCGAAGTGCATTACGAACGCAACGTCTCCCGGCGGCTGGCCGGGAACATCTACCTTGGCAAAGTCGTCAGAGTTCTCCCGGGAATGCAAGCTGCGTTTGTTGACATTGGCCTTGACAAGAACGCCTTCTTGTACATCGATGACATCAGTGAGTCTGCATGCGATTCCGGGGGCATTGGAGAAAGCGAAAGGTGCGGCAGCGACCGCATGAGGGCCAAGTCGATTTCCAGGCTCGTAGCCAGTGGACAGCAGCTGCTTGTGCAGGTTGCGAAGGAACCTACCGGCACCAAGGGAGCTCGTGTTACAACCAATGTCACCTTGCCAGGCAGATACATAGTATTGATGCCGACTGCCGACCATGTCGGGGTATCGAGAAGAATCGAGTCAGAGGATGAGAGAAGCCGCCTAAGGGGCATGGCTTTGAGCCTAGATCGCAGGGGAATGGGCATGATAGTCAGGACCGCTGCTGAAGGCGTGTCCGAGGAGGATCTCCAAGGCGATTTTGACTTTCTGGTAAGTGTATGGGAGAAAATCTGCAGCAAGAGCAAGAGGTCCGATGCTCCTGCACTCATGCACCGCGAGTATGACTTAGTCTACAGGCTCATCCGCGATTTCGTGGATGAGAGTGTCAACCGCTTGATTATCGACTCTGCAGATGAGTACCGCAGAGCTGTTGACCTGGTTTCTACGGTCATGCCGTGGTTTCGAGACAGGGTCCAACACTACTTAGGCAAGACTCCAATCCTGCAGCACTACGGAGTGGAACCCCAACTGTCCAGGGCGTTCAGTCGAAAGGTATGGTTGGATTGCGGTGGATACATAGTGATTGATCCGACAGAGGCGCTCGTCAGTATTGACGTGAACACCGGCAAGTTCACCGGAACCACCAGTCTTGCAGACACGGTGTTGAGAACCAACATGGAAGCGGCAGCTGAGATTGCCAGACAGCTGAGATTGAGAAATCTGGGCGGAATCATAGTCATTGACTTCATTGATATGGAAAGACCGGAGGACAGAGAGAAGGTACTTGCCAGACTCAAAGAAGAGTTGGCCCGAGACCGGACTAGGACGAACGTCATCGGGTTTACCGGCCTGGGACTCGTCGAATTGACCAGGAAGAAGGTTCGCCAGAGTCTTGACGACCTTATGACAAAAGAGTGCCCTCTCTGTGACGGCAAAGGCCGGGTCCCGTCTGAAGCGACGACCGCGATTTCTGCAGAGCGAGAGATCGCCGCGGCCGCCAGAGTGAGCGAGGGGAAGCCATTGCTGGTGGAGGCGCATCCGTCTGTTGCCGCTTTGCTCATTGGTGTGGGTGGACAGAATCTGGAGCGGATGGAAAGGGATTTGGGCATATCGCTGTATATCAAAGGACGGCCTGATGTCCGGATTGACAAAGTGATCATTACTCCTTTGGACGACGAAGCTCTGGCAGCTCAACTGGTCGCTCCGGTATCACCGGGTCAGCAAGTCGATGTTGAGATCGAGAGCAGGCACATAGCGAACGAGAGCGACGGAATCGCTCGCGTGGACGGCTACGTCTTGGATGTCGATGGAGCCGGAGACAGAGTAGGGGACGTTGTCCGAGTCGAGGTCACCAAGGTCTTTAGGACATATGCGCGAGCGGTCATCGTGTCTTGACAATGCTATGTAGTGCGTGGTAAACTCGCATGGTGAGTTTGAGGACTGTTTGTTCTCTTTTCCAACCGCGCGGAACGGGCAGTTCAAGAGGGCAACGGCTCCGCCTTGTATCCGGCGAGTATGTTAAGAGAGGTGTGTTTATGTACGCAGTCATTGAAACGGGCGGGAAGCAATACCGCGTGTCCAAGGGCGACGTGATTCGCGTCGAGAAGCTAGATGCCGAAGTTGGAACGACTGTTGAGTTTGACAAAGTGTTGCTGGTTGCAGGCGAGGACTCTGTCAAAGTCGGCCGCCCGTATGTGGACAACGCGAGCGTTTCTGGAAAGGTCCTGCGCCAGGACAAGGCACGCAAGATCTTGGTATTCCGCTACAAGCCCAAGAAAAACGTTCGTGTGCGAAAGGGCCATCGTCAACCCTTTACAGAGGTAGAAATCACAGCGATAAATGCATAGCGCTCATTGAGCGATGGAGATGGTAGGCTGTGATTTCAGTGAAGATCTTGAGAAACAGTGCCTCAAGGATCGTCGGGTTTGAGGTGTCGGGGCACGCCAATTATGCCGAATATGGCCAAGACATAGTGTGTGCTGCAGTCTCGGCACTGTGTATTGCCATCGCAAACGGCTTGGAACGACATTGCCGCGCTCCTGTTAGCATAGAGACCTCTGATGGATACATGCGGGTTGTTTCCGAGCTGACAGAGCGCGGAGAGATTGATAACTCGTCCGGGGTGTTGTATGATACTCTTGTGGATGCGCTGAGAGGGATTTCCGAGCAATACCCTGGCAGGATCAGCATAGTCACAGACTGTGTTAGCTCTTGACAGAGCTATAACCTAGTTCTCATAAGGCGTATATTTCTCGTCTTGCAATCGCTCGGAGAAGGGGGTGTTCCACTTGATTCGCTTTGACTTGCAGCTGTTTGCTCAGAAGAAGGGCGTTGGCAGCTCGAGAAATGGCCGTGACAGCGCGGCTAAGCGCCTGGGTGTCAAGCGTCACGCCGGTGAGTTTGTCAGAGCCGGCAGCATCATAGTGCGTCAGAGAGGGACCAAGATTCATCCAGGCCTGAACGTAGGAATCGGAAAGGACGATACGTTGTTCGCTAAGATAGATGGATACGTGGCGTTTGAACGCGTTGGCAAGGCTACCAAGCGCGCAAGCGTCTATCCAGGAAGGATCGCTGGCTGATTCAGCTGATCCGGTTGATCTCAGTTGAACTTGCCGAGGCGCTGATCACCGTCAGCGCTTTTTTCGTAGCATGTATGGCTTACAGCTGTCCAGCGGCGCCTTGGAAGATCAACAACGTAGGGTTGGGAGCGCTCCAGCCGGCTACAATAACTTCTGCCCGGACTTATTAGGCCATTGGCTCCGCTGACGGCTTTGTCGTTTGGAGCCCTAATGGCTGATCGCAGATTTATCGCATCTAGGAGTTATCCTTTGTAGTGATTCAGGGATGCAGTCAGGAGTAGATGCTTAGTGTTTATAGATTCTGTGAGGATTACAGTCAAAGCCGGCAGGGGTGGCGACGGCGCGATTAGCTTTCACCGTGAGAAATACGTCCCTAGAGGAGGTCCAGATGGCGGTGACGGTGGAAAAGGGGGAGATGTTGTCGTCGCTGTAGACCCGCAGATGTCTACTCTTGCAGCGTTGGCGCGCAGGAGACGGTATGTAGCTGAAAACGGGACTCCCGGCGCAGGAAACAGGCGCTTTGGGCGAGACGGTGAAGACCTGGTCATAAAGGTCCCAAAGGGGACAGTGATAAGAAACGCGGCAACTGGCGAGCTTATTGCCGATCTCCAAAATGAAGACGACTCGGTAGTGGTTGCCAGGGGCGGTGTGGGCGGCAAGGGCAATGCGAGGTTTGCCACTCCGACACGGCAAACTCCAAGGATCGCTGAAAAGGGCGAGCCTGGCGAGCAACTTGAGATCGAATTGGAGCTGAAGCTCATATCGGATGTCGGTATAGTCGGTTTCCCGAATGCAGGGAAGTCTACCTTGATCTCTCGAGTGTCCGCTGCTAAGCCGAAGATAGCCGATTATCCATTCACCACGCTTGAACCCAATCTGGGCGTGGTCTCACTCGACAACGGAGAGTCATTCGTCCTCGCAGACATACCGGGATTGATCGAGGGCGCTCACAAAGGAGCAGGTCTCGGACACACATTCCTGCGTCACATTGAGAGAACCAGGTTGCTCATACACCTGGTTGACGTCAGTCCAACTTCTTTTCGAGATCCGATTGAGGACTACGAGAAGATCAACGAAGAGCTCCGCCTCTATAGTCCTGCTCTAGGCAGCAAGCCGCAGGTTGTCGCAGCCAACAAGATGGACATCCCCGGTTCTGAAGAGGCGTTCGAACGACTTCGAAATCATCTTGCTGACAGCGGGGTTGAGTGCTATCCGATCTCAGCAGTGACCGGTCAAGGCGTACGCACTCTTCTCTATGCAGCGTTCAACAAACTGAAACAGCTGCCGCGGGAGGATGCGGAGGAGAGTTTCGTCAAACCGGGTCACATCGAGGTTGTTCATGGACGTACATATGACGAGATAGCCATACGGCGCGAGGATGGCATCTTTGTTGTCGAAGGTGGCGATTTGGAGAGAAGAGTAGCTTTGGTTGATTTGCATAATCTCGATGCTCTGCGCTATGTCCACGCGATTTTGCGCAAGAGGGGAGTAATCGATGAACTGAGGGCAGCAGGAGTGAAGGACGGCGATACTGTCCGGATTGGAGATACGGAGTTTGTATACTCTGATGAGGCGGAGTGGCAGGGGTGAGACGAGTGGAGGCCGACTCAGGCAATGTGGACGTCAAACGTCTGGTTGTGAAGATTGGAACAAGTTCGCTCATGAATGACACTGGCGAACTCGCAATCAAGAGGATTAGAAGTATTTGTGCAGACATAACTGCAGTGGCAGCCGAAGGGATTGATGTGGCGCTGGTGACCTCCGGAGCTATCGGTCTTGGCAGAAAGCGGCTTCGTATGCAAAATCGGCCCAGAACCATTCCGGAGAAACAGGCAGCTGCCGCGGTTGGCCAGAGCGAGTTGGTTCAGGTATATGACCGGGTGTTTGCAGAGTTCGGGATTGTGGTTGGGCAGGTACTCGTCACTCGCGATGACATGAAGGCGAGAGGGCGATACCTCAATCTCATCAATACGTTTCGCAAGCTGTTCGAATTCGGGGTCATCCCCATAGTCAATGAAAACGACACTGTAGCAGTCGAAGAACTGCGATTCGAGAACAACGATGTGCTCTCGGCTTTGGTCGCGTGTGCTATTGACGCTGATCTTCTCGTGCTATTGACTGACATTGACGGTTTTTATACAGCTGATCCTCATACGGATCAAAATGCCACGCGCTACAGTGTTGTGGACGAGCTGACTTTGGACATCCTCGAACAAGCTACAGGCCCTGCAAGCTCGTATGGAACCGGGGGTTTTCGCACGAAGCTGGAGGCTGCGAGGATCTGTATGTCTTCAGGGCTAGAAATGGTCATAGCGGGTGCAGACACTGAGAATGTCATCAGTGGTGTTCTTTCTGGCTGGGAGATTGGGACGCGGTTTGTACCCAAACGTCACCACTTGACCGGAAGGAAAAGATGGTTTGCCTTCAACCTCCCGATTCAAGGCAAAGTCGTCGTAGACGACGGAGCCAAGGAGGCTGTCAAGTATAACGGTAAGAGCCTCCTGCCAAGCGGCATTACGAGTGTCAGCGGCGAGTTCTCACACGGAGACCTGGTCTCAATCTGCGGACTGGACGGCATAGAGTTTGCGCGCGGACTGGTGAACTACAGCAGCCGCGAGGTAGATTTGATCAAGGGAAGCAACAGTGCCGACATACAGGAAATACTGGGGTACAAGGACTACGATGTGGTAATACACAGGGACAACCTAGTGTGTCTTGCATGATGAATCCCTGATTCGAGGAGGGTGCCATGTATACTTCAGATGTAGCCTGTGAGGTGAGGAAAAAGGCCGAGATGGCGAAGCGCGCAGCCAGGGCCTTGCGCAACCTGTCCAGAGACACAAAGGACGCAGCGTTGCGTGCGATGGCTCAAGCTCTCGAGGACAACGAGAACGCCATACTTGAGTCCAACAGCATCGACATGGCCAATGGGGAAAAGAAGGGACTCGGTGACGCACTCCTGGACCGGCTGAAGCTCAATCACGCACGCATAATGGCGATGGCCGAAGGGTTGCGGGAGCTTGCAAACCTGGAAGACCCGGTTGGAACTGTGTCAGAATTGACGCGCAGGCCGAATGGTCTTCTCGTAGGGAAGATGCGAGTCCCGCTCGGGGTGATCGGCTTTGTGTTCGAGTCGAGGCCCAACGTCACTGCGGACACTTCTGGGCTCTGTATCAAGTCCGGCAACGCCATAATCATGCGCGGTGGGTCCGAGGCGTACAACTCCAACAGAATCCTGACCAAGCTGCTTGCTGATGCGGCGGTGTCCTGCGGCATACCTCAAGGCGCAATACAGTTGGTCGAATCAACGGATAGAGAGGGCGTCCGCGCTCTGGCGACTAGCGACGACCTGATTGATCTCATGATAGTGCGGGGCGGTGAACAGCTGGTGCGAGCCGTCAGCGAGTATGCAACTGTGCCCCTCATCAAGCATGGGAAGGGCCTGTGCCACGTGTACTTGGACAAGGACGCGGATGTGGCCAAGGCCGTTGAGATTGCGTTCAACGCCAAGGTGGACAGACCGGGAGTGTGCAACGCAATGGAGACCTTGCTTGTGCACAAGGACATTGCACAAGCATGCCTGCCGCAGCTAGTCGCAAGACTCTGTGAATCCGGCGTAGAGCTTGTCGGATGTCCTCGCACGGTGGACTTGCTTAAGGACCATTGCGACATAAAGCTTGCGAACGACTCTGACTGGGATGCCGAGTACTTAGCCTTAAAGCTTTCTATCAAGATTGTCGACAGCTATGAAGAAGCGGTTGATCATATATGCTCATATGGGTCCGGCCACACTGAGGCGATAGTGACAGAAAACCATTCATTGGCCATGCAGTTTCTTGATGACGTCGACGCTTCGGTTGTGCTCGTGAACGCTTCAACACGGTTCAACGATGGGTTCCAGTTGGGGCTAGGCGCAGAACTGGGTATTAGCACCCAGAAATTGCATGCAAGGGGCCCTATGGGATTGAAAGAGCTGACGTGCGAGAAATTCGTTGTATTGGGGCAGGGTCAAGTAAGAGAGGCCTAGATGACCATGAGTGAACCAGAGAGAGTCGAGCGACTGGGGCTGATGGGGGGCACATTTGATCCGATCCATTATGGACACCTCGTAGCCGCAGAAGCGGCTCGAGTGGATTTTGGGTTGGATAGAGTCATATTCGTCCCATCCGGCCATCCGCCTCACAAGACTGGTAAGTCGATAACTAGTGGGTGGGACCGGTTTGTCATGACTATGATGGCAGTGTCGGACAACCCTTATTTTGATGTATCAGACATTGAGATCAAGAGAGAGGGGCTGTCCTTTGCCATCGACACGGTTCGCGAGTTCAAGTACACTCTAGAGGTCGGCTCGGAGATCTACTTCATCACAGGGGCAGACGCGTGCCTGGAGATTTTCAGCTGGAAGGACTCGAAGCAGCTGCTCTCAGAGTGCAAAGTGATCGCCGCTACCAGGCCTGGTATTTCGCGAGCCCATCTGAGGGAAGAGATAGCTAGGCTCTACCCCGATTTCGCAGACCGCTTTTTTGTACTTGAGGTCCCGGCACTCGCAATATCGTCGACCGACATCCGAACACGCGTAGGAGAGGGGAGGTCCATACGATACCTCCTTCCCGAGTCTGTAAGGCAGTACATAAAAAGGCGGAGGCTGTATCGCAGTGGTTGATCTGGACATCCTGTTGGCCGGGTCGTACAATATCAGTAGGGGCAATCTGCGAAAGCAGGTTGATGAGGAGACGATCCTGCACAAGTTGTCGGAGCTCCTCGATGCGGACAAGTTGACGCACTCTCTCGGGGTGCGCGACGAGTGTGTCGCTTTGGCCGTTCGATACGGAGCAGATGTCGAGAAGGCCAGATTAGCCGGTCTGGTGCACGACTGCGCCAGGGGTCTGGACAACGACCAGTTGCTGAGGCTCGCTACTCGGTACAAGATCGACGTCAGCAACTGGGAAGATTTTGACCTGTCACTCATGCATGGACCCGTCGGCGCGTGCCTGGCTCGGGAGCTGTTTGGCATATCTGATGAAGAGATTCTGCACGCGGTGGCTGTGCACACTGTAGGCTGCAAAGACATGGGTTTGCTTGATCTCGTGTTATTTGTGGCGGATTACATAGAACCCAATCGCACGTTCGAAGGAGTAGAAGATATTAGGACTGCTGCAGAGCAATCTTTGGAGTCGGCTGCTGTCACGGGATACGCTGCTACATTGCGGCACCTGTTGGAAACAAATAGACTCATTCACCCAAGTACCATCCACTCCAGGAATAGCCTGTTGGCGAAGCTGTTGAAGTCTGAGGCGTGAGCCGATAAGGAGTGAGCGATTTGGCAGAGGTGAAGAGAAGACCGTTTAGGGTTGCATTGGTTGCTCTGGTGGCAGCCATAGTTCTCGGCACCGGAATATACTTTCAGTTTTTCCGAGAGGGCGAACCTGATCAGCAGGTGATGTCTCCGCAGTTGCGGTTGACAGGTCCGGATGATGCGGCTTTAGGGTTAACTCCTACTGCTGAAACTGGGTCGGACGACGGAATGGTTGGCACCGACAAGCCTAGCGAGCCCCTGGGCGCCTCTGGAAGCGCACCGTTGGTCGTGGTATTTGGGATTGAGCGCTTTGGTGAGACGTCTCGGCCGGATGCAGTAGCTGTGATTGGAGTTGACGAGCAGACAGGCTGCCCGATAGTAGTAGCTCTTCGGCCGGATCAAGAACTCGGCGACGACAGAACTATTGCATCAGCCTACGAGCGTTTAGGGCCCCTGCCAGTCACTAAGTCTATCGGGTCATTACTATCGCTTCCCCTGGCTCACTACATCACTCTAGACTATCAGGTTTTCGAGTCGATGATTGACAAGCTCGGTGGCGTTCAAGTCGCTGTGGATGAGGCTTTTGCTGCTACCAGCGCGGACGGGTCTCGAGTTACACTCAAGCCCGGGAATCAGAACCTAAACGGTAAGCAGGCGCTTGCTTACATAAGGTACAAGTGGGCGGGCGACGAAACGGCACGGATGCAGAGGCATGCTGCCTTTCTCCAAGCGCTGAGATCGCGACTGTCTCAGAGGAATATTGTCGTCATGCTGCCATCGCTGATTCGCGACGTTTTTGCCTTGGTCGAGACTAACGTCACGTTGACGGCTGCACTGTCAATCGCTGAGCAGATGCGCTGGTCCGAGATGAGCAACTATAGGCTGATTGTAGTCGCAGACGGAGTCTCCGGCAGTGACGACTTCGTCGTATTTGGCAATCCCGCGGAGTTTGTAGCATCCGGTATACGATTTGCGGGTGTCGATCAGGCTCTGTAATGGCGGGTAGCAGCACCTGATGTTAATGACGGCGCGCCTAGTACACTGCTGGTATGGGGGTTGGTCTGTTGTCAACGGAAACTAACAGCTATGTGAGTTCTATCGTAGAGAGGCTTCTTGACAGGAAGGCTGAGGACATAGTCATTCTTGATATCAGCGAGGTATCGTTGATTGCCGACTGCTTCATTGTGTGCACGTGTAGGAGCAATCCTCATCTGAAGACAGTAGATGAGGCGTTGGATGAGGAAGCAGCGGAATTGGGTGTGTCTTGGCACAAAAAGGAGGGCACTCCCGAAGCTGGATGGATCTTACACGACTTTTCCTCTGTAATAGTCCACCTGTTTCTTTCTGAACAGCGGGAGTACTACAGTCTAGAACGTCTGTGGAGGGATGCCAGGCAAGTTCCTGTGGAGTCGCTGCTGCCACGCAGGGACTCACAGCTTGTCGAGGACGGTGGACGAATCTCAGAATAGGGCAGGGGCTGACCTCATAGGATCAAGTGAATAGACTGTCGCTTAATGGAGAGACGTCGCGTGCGGATGATGATGGCAACTGCCGTCCTCGGGCTCATCGCCGGAGTCGGAGGGACTACGCTTGGCGGATTGCTTGTAGTGTGGCTGGGACGAGTTGCTGACAGGTATCTTTCTCCTCTGCTTGCCTTTGCCGCGGGTGTGATGCTGTCGCTAGTTGTATTTGACATGATGCCATCGGCTCTCAGCGCCTCCGGCCCTGTACACACATGCATCGGTGCAGGAATCGGTTTTGTTGCTATCTATGTGTCCGAGAAGGTCGTTCGAGTCTTGGAGCGCCGCATGCTTGGTAGCCAAGATACACTGGTCTCGATTGGGTTGACGGTCGGAGCTGCGATTGGACTGCACAACTTCGCAGAGGGCCTTGCAATAGGCGCAGGCCTGGTGATAATGGTCGAGCTCGGCATTACCGTTGCGGTACTCATCACAATACACAACATCCCTGAAGGCATGGCCATGGCAGTTCCCTTCAAGCTAAGGGGCATGAGATCAGTTACAATACTCCTGCTCACTACGCTAGCGGGTTTGCCGATGGGTGCTGGTGCTTTGATCGGCTACTTCGGCAGCGTCTCCCGAGCATTTCTGGGGTTCAGCTTAGCGTTTTCTTTGGGTGCCATGGTCTATGTGAGTGTTATTGATCTGATTCCTTCATCTGTGCGTCTATCCTCCAGGTCCGAAGCGCTTATCGGACTCTTGGGCGGAGTCTTGTTGGGCTTCTTGGCTGTTTGGGCGATATGACCGTGAGTTGCGACAGGGCGCCTTAGAGACCAGTCCTGGGCGGGCTTCCTCCGAGTCTGCCTGTCTTCTTGCTCATACCATCCTAACTCAGCAGTATCTTAGCACCGATTGCGATCAACGCTATTGCAGCGAATTTTAGGGGAGTGAACGGGAGCTTCTCAGCTCCGAGGATCCCGAGATGGTCTATGAGTGCGGCTGTCAACAGCTGCATCACGATGATGCCGGTCGTACCTGCTGCAGTGTTGACTTTACTAAGGCTGTAAGCCACTGCGTAGATAATCAGCACATTGAGCGGACCTCCCAAGAGGGTGTACCACTTGACTCTTGTTATCTCGGCCAGGTTTTCACGCTCGACGCCCCCGATGAGGACAACGGTTGCCAGGATCGCAGTTGCTAGCAGGTGCACCACAAAGGTAGCTCCAAAGAGGCCTAGGCCCCGTGACAACTCCGAGTTGAGCTTGCCCTGAGTCGCCATTGTAGCTCCTGCCAGTCCTGCAGCTATCAATGCCACTATTTTTTCACCCATTGAACGGCCCCCAGAGAATCCAGATTGGCTACAGCGCCAGCATCCGTTAGGGTCTCCGAGGTGTCGCCACGGGATACGTCCTTCAACGAGTCAGGTGTGTGTATGCTGGTTTGAGGCGAGGAACCGAAAGGACAAGGGTGGAATTTGTAGAACATAGCTAAGGCGATCAATAAGGATAGGGAGGATGATGGAAGTGATTGTATCTACTACTCCCACGCTGCAGGGAAAGCGCATTACCAAGTACTTGGGTATCGTTACCGGTGAGGCGATACTTGGAGCGAATGTGTTTCGCGACATGTTGGCTGGTATTCGGGATATCATTGGCGGGCGGTCCGGAGCGTACGAACAGGAGCTGCGCAAAGCAAAAGACATTGCGTTGAAGGAAATGATGGACCAAGCGAGGTCTTTGGGAGCAACGGCGGTTGTGGGTATCGATCTGGACTATGAGACTATAGGCAATAGCATGCTTATGGTGAGCGCAAGCGGAACTGCAGTGGTTTGTGAAGATGAGCAGTAGCCTGGCTATGGCGTGGCAGGCACGCGGGCGCATGCGTGCTGAGTCCGGGTGGCTCTAAGTACATATAGTCTGATTTGCGTATGTGGGTAAACGTAGATGACGAGAAAAGATCTCGTCTCTTGATAGACACGGCATACGGGTCCGGTGTAGTATCAGTGCAACTGCACCCAATATTTGGAAGGGTGTCCGAGCAGGTTAAGCTCTCAACCCCTGCTCGAAGAGCGGTGACAACGCCAACGGTTCGTCCATCGTGTGTGTTGACTTCGGTGAAATGATGGTCTATAATAGACATCGGCGCTTGGAGAGACATATATGGGGCTGTAGCTCAGTTGGGAGAGCGCCTGAATGGCATTCAGGAGGTCGTGGGTTCGATTCCCATCGGCTCCACCAGACAAATCCGGCTAAAGCCGGGTTTTTTTGTGTACTCGCCTAGCTATCGCCGTGCAATATCACTCCTTTCGCAGGTATGAGATTTGGAGGGGAAAGGCGCCCCTCTTGAGAAAGCAGACTGCGATTGCATATCAGGCAGGCCTGCATACTGATTCATACCTCTGATTGGGGGTGAGCCACGTGAGATTCTCAACGCGGGAGACTAGAGCCGCATTGGTTTGCTTGATCGCGTCATGCTTTTTTGCGATAGGGTTGGCCGGAGCAAGGGACAAACCGCAGATCAATTTGTACGTCGTAGACGATTGGCCGGTCTCCGACTCGGGTTATCTGGAAGTTCCTGTGACTGAGCGTCAGTATTCAGAGGCTCCGGCCGAATCGAGTGCGTACATATACACGCCGAGCCTCGTGCAAGTCCTTAATGAGTATGGGATTGACGAATGGCAGACCATCAAAGGTATTGGGCCTTCGCTAGCCAGCCGAATAGTCGACTATCGCGACGCCAACGGCCCGTTTGAGTCCATTGATGATCTCCTAGGTGTGTCCGGCATAGGCCCTGCGAAGCTTTCGCAGATAGAGTCTGGCTTGCGAGCGCAGTGGGGGTGGTGACCCTGAGTGCTTGCGATAACAGTAGCGTTTTTCGTAGCGGGGTGCGTGATTCCCCTCGCATCTTGGGTCACGTTTGACTGTATCGCTCCGGCTTTGCCATTGGCGTCTTGGGTTGTGGCAGGAGCAGGCCTTGCTTTGTTGGGCAGGAGGCGGGCCCGCCTCTGGTTGGCAGTCCTGTCATTTCTGGCAGGGTATTCTCTTGCACGTTCAGAGGCGGCAGAGGTTGCCTTGGATTACGCCTGGTGTGAGGCAGTATCTGCTACCCAGAGTGAGGCCGCCTTCCTCTGTCGCGTTGACGACATTTCGAACATGTTTGCAACCCGCCCCTCGATGGTCGTGACCCTGATCCCAGCGGATTCGGGAGCCATCCATGAGCTGAGCGTGAGACATCCGCGACTGCTGGTCTATCTTGAGACGGATCCAAGAGATCAGGGTGATTCTGGAACCAAACTGCCTCTTGAGGGCGATACTGTCGAGATCTATGGAAGGATCGATCCGGTCAAGGGCCCTAAGTTTTTTGGCGGTGTCAATCCGCGTGCGACTTACCTGCCACGCAAGATCGTAGGAGTCGTGTCTGACGCCACTGTGATTTCGATTCGCGAAGGCTCCGACGGAGGGCCTCGGGCGCCGTTGTGTTTGGAGCTGAGGAGAGTCCTCAGCTCTATCAGAGTGATGCTCTCCTCAGCCGTGCAGGAGGCACTGCCGGAGGCAGAGGCTGGGATAGTGATGTCCGGCTTTTTAGGCATGCAAGGCACCTTGCCGGACTACGTCGACGATGCCATGCGGAGAGCAGGGATCTCACACCTGCTGAGTGTTTCGGGGATGCATGTAAGCATGGTGGCTGCAGGTATTGCTCTGCTCTTGGGGGCCCTTACCAGTGACCCCAAAAAGGCGAGGCTGTTCGGTGTTCCGGTTGTCTGCCTTTATGCCGTATTGGCAGGTGCCAGAGTGTCGGTGCTGAGAGCTCTGCTCATGTTCACCCTTGCGTCGCTGTCCGTTGCCGGAGCACTAGGCTGGTCACAGAGAAGGATTGCGGAGTTCGTTGCACTTGTTCTCATGATTGCCAATCCCCTGCAGTTGGCGCAGGTTTCGTTTCAGCTTTCGTTTGGCGCTACTTACGGCATTATCGTGTTGTCGTCTCTATGGCCAAGGAGGCGCCAGGACATATCTGGCGTCAAGTCGGTTTCATCCAGTGTGCGGACGTGGCTGGCTAACATGGCGATTGTCAGCCTGGGAGCTCAGGCCGGTGTGGTTCCGATCTTGGCATTCCACTTCAGGTCGCTGCCACTGATAGGCGGACCGGCTACTGTCCTCGCATCTCCGTTGTTCGTGTTGGGCGTCGGCTTCACTCTGGCTGGACTTGCAGCGGGGGCCGTAGGACTTGGAGTTGTCTCTGTCTTGCTGATCAGGCTGGGAAGTGTGTTCCTTAGGGCATTGATCTCAGGTGCAGTCGTCCTCGGACGCATGGAGTATTGCTGCATTGACCTGCCGTGGACGTGGTCGCGGGCAATAGCCTGCGGAGTAGCTTCAGTCTGGATCCCTCTCCTATCAGTGCGCAGAAACAACCTTACCAGGGCACCGAAGTTCAACAGATGGTCTGTTGCAGCAGTCGGGGCAATCGTCTCTGTCTCAGTGATCCTCGCAGGGGCAAGTCAGATAGCTGCGAAGTCTCAGTTCGAGTTGTATGTCCTTTCAGTCGGTCAAGGGGATTGCGTTGTATGCGTGACTCCCGGTGATCGCACTCTTGTTGTAGACGCGGGCCCCGCATTTCAGGGCAGCGGGTATAGCTTCAACGCGGGCGAGTCCGTGCTATTGCCCTTTCTCAAATGGCGAGGGATAAGCCATGTCGACGTGTTCATTCTGACTCACTTCCACGATGACCATTTCGGAGGCCTATCGGCGCTAGTTGACAGGGGCATGGTCTCAGTAATCTGCTCTCCGGATCCATTGATGCTGCGGAGTTTGCTCGAGCGAGAGGAGCTCGGATCGGTCGACACCACAGTAGACCAATCGGAGGAGATATCAGGGCAGCTTCCGCTGTTGGTTAGACTAAAGGCCGGAGACGTCATCAGAGTCGGTGATGTAGTCGTAGATGTGCTTTGGCCTTCAAGTGAGTTGGAGTTGAGCGGGGACGAAAACGCCAGAAGCATCGTGCTTCTCCTAACGTATCACCAGCTCAACGTTATGTTGACCGGCGACATTGGAGCCGATCAAGAAATCGAGATCGTCAACCGTCTCCGCAACTCCGAGCAGTCTGTTCACTCGTCGCCGAGTAGAACAAGGCCCCTACTATCGAGCGGTCTTGAGGTGCTCAAAGTGGCGCATCACGGGTCACGGCATTCGTCGTCGCATGTATTCCTTAGGTCACTGTCTCCGTGGTTGTCAATAATATCTACAGGTACCAACAGGCACGGGCATCCGTCGCCTGAAGCTATTTCGAGGATCACTCGTTATTCGGAGGTTGTCATAAGGACAGATGAGGATGGCTCGGTCAAGGTTTGGTCTGACGGGAGTCATCTGAAAGCGGTGACCTCTCGTGGCCGCCCTGTCACTCGGCATCTTCCCTTGATGTGAATCCAGGCTGAATCTCAGGGTTAGGCTTAGCAGGCTGCTGCATCGCCGGAGGTTGGTGCTACGGGGAGGTGGTGCAGTCGACAAGTCTGCGGCATGGTATAATGAAATCGTTCACCGATGCCGGGCTAGTTGTTGCGATTAACAGGCAGGTCTGCCACTTGTAGCCTATATTAGGAGGCAAGTTGCGCAAAATGGGTACCGAACCAAAGAGTATCTATGCATTTCTCGGAGACAATGAGTTCCTCAAGGAAGAAGAGCAAAGCAAAGTGATTTCAAGATATGCCTCTGGCACTGACAACCCTGAAATCGTCGAGCTCGACGGGTCAGACAGCTCTTTTCAAGATATAGAGACCGCCATTTTGAGCAGGGCGATGTTCTCGCAGTCGAAGATAGTGCGCATACGCAGGGTTGATGAGATGCCCGGTGAAAGGCAGAGCCGGTTGGCCGACGTTTTGGCCGAGCTTGCAGGCGACACTTTGGTCATACTGTCTGCTGTTGCGCTGGATGGCCGGGGGAAGCTCATGAAGACGCTCAAGTCGCTTGGGACTGTCAGAGAGTTTCGAAACATGTATCAGCGTGATGCAGTACAGTGGTGTCGCGACCGTGCGAAGCACTACAAGATAAGGCTAGGCCCGCGAGAGGCGGAGTTGCTGGTGGAGCTCATAGGCACTGATCTCTCAAGGATCGACAAGGAGCTTGAGAAGATGTCTCTCTACCTCGGGGAGCCCGGTGCGGTCGTTACCAAGGAAGTGGTGCAACGCGTAGCCGGATCAGGAGGCGATGTCGTCATCTTTGACCTGCTTGATGCTATCGGCTGCCGCGACGCCAATCGGGCAGTTCTGCTGCTTCGTAGGCTGCTGCAGGCAGGAGAGCCTCCGGTAAAGGTCCAGTTCATCATCGGCAGACACGTCAGGGATTTGCTGCAGGTCGCATCAATGTCTAGGTCCGGGTTTCGACAAGATGACATCATAGCCAACCTTAAGCTTCACCCATACAGAGCACGTAAGCTGTTTGCTCAAGCGTCTAATTTCGAAGTCAAAGAGCTAGAGGCTTTGCTTGAGCAGGTGCTGTCCTCAGACCTCAAGATCAAGTCGTCCGAACTCACTCCCGGATGTTGGCTGGAATTGCTGGTTCACCGTGCGTGTATCGGCACCAACTGAGTCTGTACAAATGCAAAAAGGACTGCATCTTGCTCTGCAGTCCCAGAAACCTATCAAACGGCACGAGTCAGTCGTGATCAGGATGTACTTCGAGGATCGGTTGCTACACTGACTGACTCAGGGCGTGAAGTCTCTTGGCCAGTGCCGACTTCTTCCTAGCGGCAGTGTTCTTGTGAAGAACTCCCTTCTTAGCCGCCTTATCTATGACACTGGCAGCCATTCTGTACCGCTCTTTCGCTTGCTCAACATCACCTGCATCAGCTACAGCGTTGAACCGCTTGATAGCTGTCTTCACCGAGGAGCGAATCGCTGTATTCCTTGCAGTCCGTTTGGCGATGTACCTGACTCTCTTTGCTGCTGATTTGGTGTTGGGCATCGAAATCACCTCCTCGTCTGTGGCTCGAGCCGACTCAACTACCATGTGGTCAGCTCACTTCAAATCGGCCCATGAGTGCCTAATGATAGATTGACGATTGGGGGAACCTTAACACTGAGCCGAGTATCCGGCCGCATATCAGTGTCATTCTAACATGTGCTCAGGGCAAACGCAACATCAACATGAGGTTGAAGTATAAGGGAGCGATATTAGTGCTCTTGTACTCGTCGGGTGAAAGCCTGCGCTTCGCAGCCGAAGACTTTGAGTGGGTCATGCCAGTAAAAAAGCTGCCCTGTGCCAAACTTGTACCTCTATGCAAAGGAGTAGTCCTGGCTCTCCACAATCGTAGCCCAGGTGAAGGCGTGCTGCTGTGCTGGATCTTGGAGGTCAAGGCAATCGCCGCGGTCCTAGAAGACGGCGGCTTTGAGGTCCTGGACATGTCCGAATCTGATTCAAGGCTGGATACGCCGAGCGCTACTACAGCAAACGACTAGGAGGCGCCACGAATTGATAGATCAGAGTTCAATTGAGGAGATGCGTTTGATATCAAGAGCTTTTCATTCTAGATCGGAGTGGATAGATGGTACAGATCAGCCGGGGCTCAGGAGCGTGCGCACAGACTTGGCAGTTGAGGCTCGAGATCTGGCGTCGGAAAGGGCAGGAAGGGAACCGGACGGGATCGTTAGCCAGGAGGAGAGTGGTGAATATACCAAGACAGTTACGGTAAAGGTCATGACCCCTGAAGCTGAACGCATAACAGGAAAACAGATTGGCACATATGTTACGATTGAGTGCCCGGACATCAGAATAAGCACAAGAGCAGCCAAGGACGAGACTGCCAAGACACTGTCGTCTCATCTTGCAACCATGCTCCAAGACAGCAGGGTAATGCCTGACGACGAAGTGCTGGTTGCCGGACTCGGCAATTGGAATGCCACGCCTGACGCGATCGGCCCGGCAGTAGTCGGCAAATTGCTCGTAACAAGGCATCTAGGCAGGATGCTGCCTCCGGAAAAACGGGGTGGCCTTAGGCCCGTGTCAGCACTGTCGCCAGGGGTCCTTGGACTTACAGGTATCGAAACTGCGGAGATCATTGCCTCGGTCGTAGAGAAGACTAGGCCCAAAGCTGTCATCGTGATTGACGCGTTGGCTGCCAGAAGCACGTCGCGCATCGGCACGTCTATTCAGATAGGCAATACAGGTATACATCCCGGCTCCGGTGTCGGAAACCGTCGTTTCGGCATAACTTCAGATAGTCTGGGTGTTCCTGTGATCGCAGTCGGTGTACCAACAGTGGTTGACGTTACTACAATAGTCATGGATGTTTTTGAGATCATGAATAAGACGGGTGATTCTGGCTTAGTTCAACTACCCGCGGACAGGATGAGAGAGGCAGTCGTGCAAATGATCGGGCCCGGCATGTCCCAGATGGTTGTCACTCCAAAGGAGATAGACGTAATAGTTGAAATGATGTCCACTGTAGTAGCCGGAGGCCTAAACATAGCTCTGCATGAGTCACTCACAGAGGATGAAATCTACGAGTACCTGCACTGAGCAGTCTCCGTCGGTTTCAATGTGACGACTGCCGCAATCTCTTGCAGCGATAGAGCGTCCTTCTGCTAATAACTACGGATGCGGCCGCGCTCAGAATAACGAGTTAGTCCGACGAATATAGATTGTGTGAACAGCGCAGTCGGAGGAAACACGGATGGATTGCTCAGCCCACTTAAAGAAGGCAAAGCGTAGGCATAGGTTAAGACGGAGCCGGGGCGGTGCAAGGGTAGATTCGATGCTTGCACTGCTGACTGTGTTGCTAGTCGTTCTGAGCGTGGCCTCTGTATCGCTGTGCCTATGGATGGTCGGCACGGGACAAGTCGAAGTGAGGTTAACTACACCTAGGCTCGGTGAACAGATGGCGTCAGGAGCGCGTAGTG
The DNA here is from genome assembly GCA_900016865.1 of uncultured Clostridia bacterium. Classification (GTDB taxonomy): domain Bacteria; phylum Bacillota; class DTU014; order DTU014; family DTU014; genus DTU014. The sequence continues at coordinate 184,792 of FIZI01000006.1, forward strand.
CGGCACAGGCAGTTCGCTCAATGATAACGGGCAAGTCTTCCCTTGGCATCTCTGGATCGAGGCTGCTCATGTCAGCGTTGCCCAGTGCAGGATTTGATGAACCGCCGGTGCTTCAGACCTCGGATTCTGCCGAACCTGAGGACTTGGTCGTTGAAATCGTTCCGGTCCTAGAATCAGTGGGCGAGGTCCTGACTAGCGGAGTTGCGGCTAACCCATTACAGACTGTATACTCCCAACTCCCAGGACTCGGGGGAGGATGGAGAACCGGTCCTGCAGAGGAGTTGGGAGAGCATTCGTCACTGGGCGATGTCAGGTTGCTGCCTCTTTTTGACCTCAAGCCAGTATCTTCGGCCTGGCTCATGCGCAGTGACGAGCCTTCTCCTGCCGGAGCTGTGCCGGGGCCTCTCGCACAACCGAGTGACCGCTACGGTCAGAGGATACACAGTGTTCCAGCGTTGGGGAGGCCTGTCGTTCAAGGTATTCGCACAGACCGGTCGCTGCAGGTCCCAACTGTGATTGGCCATATGCGGGTCTATGGCCAAGATCCTGTGATAGCCATCTATCACACTCACTCCTCCGAAGCCTACCAAGCATCTCAAGGTGCTGCGTACCTGTGGGGTAGCGAGGACGGGGTTGTTAGCGTTGGAGAGGCCTTGGCTGAGGCCCTGTGGACAGACTACGGCGTCTCTGTTGTCCATTCCAAGGCGTTCCATGACGTGGAGGAGTTTAGAAACGCATATAGCAGGTCGGCAGTTACGGCCGAGTCGATGGTCAAGCGATATAGCAACCTCAAGCTGGTGCTGGACATACACAGAGACGCAACAGGAAACGACTCCGGAGCGACTGTGACTATTGGAGGGATACGAGTAGCTCAAGTCTTGCTTCTTGTCACTACAGACAAATACGGCCTACCGCATCCTCAGTGGCGTAGAAATCTGGCAGCTGCCCAGAAGTTGGACTCCGTAATTTCAGCGCTGTATCCCGGCCTCAGTAGGGGCGTGAGGCAACGCGACGACGGGCGGTTCAACCAACACCTGCACCCAGGTTGTATCCTCATGGAGGTCGGCGACGTCAACAACGACAAGGAGGAGGCGGTCAATGCCGCCAAGCTGCTGGCTCATGCTATCGCGGTGTTCCTGTCAACAGGGACCTGATGCACCGTGCTGCCTACCCGCTCAAGCACTGAGAAGGCTAGGCGCCGCCTCAAAGTAGCGCTGATCTTCACCTTTTTCTTGTTGCTAGCCGGTGTGCTCGCGTTCATCGCAGTGTTGGACGCGTCATTAGCCGATGAGAATCCCTCTCTTCAGTTAGACAAGTCGCCATCTGTTGCCTTTCAGGAAACCCTCCAACCCTACATCGACTGGTTGCTCGGCATTTGCCAAAAGGCTCGAGATATACTGCACTGATACTACACCGGACTCGTATGCGGTACCTAACAAAAGACGAGATTTTTCCTCGTCATATGCATTGACCTATATACACAAATCAGACCCTATATATGTGTAGAGCCACCCAGACTCAACACGCATTCGCCCGCGTGCCTGCCGCAAAAACCCCTATAGATCCACCCTTTCGCCGCTTGACTCGATGCGGCCTTCAAAGGCACGTTGGTTGAAGGGGATTTTGGCCGATGGTATAATTACATAGCGCTTCAAGCGCTTTGTTTCGGGTTGACAGCTGCCGATTCTCTAGAAATCCCTTAACTGGAGGAGTGTTTGTTGGACCAGTCTGCGATTAGGAATTTTTGCATAATCGCGCACATAGATCACGGAAAATCGACGTTGGCAGATCGCATACTCGAGAACACCGGTACGGTCAGTGAGCGCGAGATGACTAACCAGGTGTTGGACAACATGGACCTAGAGCGCGAACGCGGGATTACCATTAAGCTAAAGTCCGTCAGGCTCGAGTACACTTCGAGAGAAGGAGCCAAGTATCTGTTTAACTTGATTGATACTCCCGGCCACGTCGACTTCTCATATGAGGTATCTAGAAGCCTAGCTGCGTGTGAGGGCGCGTTGCTAGTGGTCGATGCTACCCAGGGGATAGAAGCGCAGACCCTGGCTACTGCGTATATGGCAATGGAGCATGATCTGACGTTGATCCCCGTGATCAACAAGATTGACCTGCCCAGTGCCGACCCAGATAGGGTAAAGCAGGAGATCGAAGATATATTGGGGCTTGATGCGTCTGAAGCGCTATTGGTGAGCGCCAAGACCGGCCAGGGAGTCATAGAGGTGTTGGAGGCCATAGCGAATCGAATTCCCCCTCCCACGGGCGATCCAGCCAGTCAACTTCGCGCACTCATTTTCGATTCCCACTACGATTCATACAGGGGAGCGATTGCCTACGTAAGAGTTGTTGACGGCGTTCTGACCAAGGGAATGCGGATTCGCATGATGGCAACAGGGAAGGAGTTTGAGGTCACAGAGCTGGGCGTCTTTAGGCCTTTCATGGACCACGTTGATTCTCTGAAAACCGGAGAGGTCGGGTTCGTAGTGGCGAGCATGCGGGACGTGAAGGACTGCTTGGTCGGCGATACAATCACTGATGCGCAGTCTCCTGCTCCGGAGCCTTTGCCAGGATACAGAAGGGTAAAGCCAATGGTCTACTGCGGGCTTTATCCATCCGAGAACAACGACTACGGTGAACTCCGTGCGGCTCTTGAGAAACTGCAGCTCAACGACTCCGCGCTCGCGTTTGAGCCGGAAACATCGGCTGCTCTTGGATATGGGTTTAGGTGCGGATTTCTTGGCCTCCTGCACATGGAAGTGGTCCAGGAGCGACTGGAGCGGGAATACGATCTCGACATTGTTACAACTGCTCCGAATGTCACATATCAGGTTGTGACTGCCGACGGCCAAGAGATTGAGGTAGACAACCCGGCAAAGTGGCCTGAATCCGTCAAGGTACTATCGGTCCGGGAGCCTTTTGTGAGGGTGTCAGTAGTGGCGCCAAAGGACTACGTCGGTGCGGTGATGGACGTCTTCACAGAAAAGCGCGGAGTATACAGGGAGATGAACTTCATCAGCCCAGAGCGAGCCATAATCGTCTACGATACGCCGTTGAGCGAGATACTTGTTGATTTCTTTGACATGGTGAAGTCCAGAACCCGCGGCTACGCTTCTATTGACTATGAATTTGATTCGTACAGAGAGTCTGACCTCGTTAAGCTGGAGATTCTGATAAACGGACGCCCTGTAGATGCTTTGTCTGTCATCGTTCACAGGGACAAGGCACAGGCTATGGGCCGAGGGCTGGTAAGCAGACTCAGGAAGATAATACCGCGCCAGATGTTTGATGTGCCTATTCAGGCGGCGATAGGCAGCAGAGTGATCGCCAGAGAGACTATCAAGGCCAAACGCAAGGATGTGCTGGCTAAGTGTTATGGTGGTGACGTCACGCGAAAACGCAAGCTTCTTGAGAGGCAAAAAGAGGGGAAGAAGCGTATGAAACAGCTGGGAAACGTCGAGGTTCCTCAGGATGCGTTCATGGCCGTGCTCAGGGTAGATGGGGACGAGTGACTAGTGTGGATAGGCTTGAGCCCTGCGGCCTGTACATCCATATTCCGTTTTGCCTTCGGAAGTGCTCCTACTGCGACTTCGTCTCATACAGAATAAGCTCGTATGACACTGCAAGGTACTGTTCGGCGGTGGTGCGGGAGATGCAGTTGGTGCTTGGAAGTAGCCGCCGCATTTCGGTCGCCGATGATGGGTTGCTGTCACAGGCGAGCATTGAAGGATTGCGGCCGACGACTGTTTATATTGGAGGCGGGACGCCCACCGTGCTTCCAGTTGAACAGCTCGGGGCTTTGATAACGTCGATTTGGCGCGTCGTGGTCCCTCATCAAGATTACTCGGAGTGCGACATCGAATTTACAGTAGAAGCGAACCCTGAGACACTGTCTGAGGAGTACCTCTCCGAGCTTCGTCGGCTGGGTGTCAACAGACTCAGTATCGGGTTGCAGTCCACTATGGACAAATACCTTTCTATGCTGGGCCGGCCCCATTCGTTTGACGAGTTTGTGAAGTCATACAGGCTCGCCGTTCAATCAGGCTTTCATAACATATCAGTTGATCTGATCTACGGGTTGCCAGGCCAGACTCTAGAGGAATGGCGCGAAGACCTATCCAGGGTAGTGGAACTCACGCCTTCGCACATATCGTGTTATGCTCTCACGCTGAGTGACGGTACTGCCTTGTCTGAAGAAGTCAGGTCCTTTAGGCTTCCAGAACCGCAGGAGGACCTTGTCGCCGACATGTACCACGATACAGTGTCAGTATTGACCGAGTCAGGTTACTGCCACTACGAGATCTCCAACTTCGCAGCGCCGGGCATGGAATGCAAGCACAATATGAACTACTGGTTAAACGGGTACTACGTTGGGCTGGGTGTGGCCGCACATGCCCACCTCAGAGGAGTCCGGTATGCCAATACGGCCGAGGTTGAGAGATATATCAACCGAGTAGAGGCAGGGATCTTCATGCCTGAACACGTAGAGGCCGTCAGCCCTGCGAGAGAGCTTTCGGATTCGTTCATTTTGGGCCTGCGTACTGCAAGAGGTGTGAACCTCAAAGAACTGGCGGAGCGGTTTGGAGAGGCGCCTGTTGCGGAGCTAGCTGGGCGGCTCGAGAGGTTCGTAGACATCGGGCTCGTCGAGTCGTCCGAAGGGCAGATCAGACTGACTGAGCAAGGCATGATTCTCTCAAACGAGATAATGGCAGAGGTGCTGTAAAAGCGCAGCTAACGTGGGGTGTTTTCTTGAACCGAGAGGAGGTCGAAGCAAGGAGCGGGTCTTGACAAGGCCAAGGCTAGGGTGGTATTTTGAGGTTGATGCATTATCACTCGCGCGGTTAGAGTGCTAACAGGGGAGAAGTAGGTATGATGGACAAGCGCAAGCAAATCATACTCCTCGCCGTAACGACCGACTACATCCAGACAGCAGAGCCGGTGGGGTCTCGGTCCATCGTGAAGCACTACAGGCTTGGGATCAGCCCAGCCACCGCTCGAAATGAGATGGCTGATCTGGAGGAGAGCGGCTACTTGACGCAACCACATACATCCGCAGGTCGGATTCCCTCCGATAAGGGATACAGGTTCTACGTCGACGTACTGATGGATGCTTATCGCCTCAAGAAGTCAGAACTACGGACGATAGCTGAGCGGATGGAGCGCAAGCGCCGCGACGTCGAAAACCTCATTGCAGACGTTGTAAGACTGCTGGCTGACATGTGTGAGAGTGCGGCGGTTGTACTTGGGCCGGTAATAAACAGGTCGAGGTACAAGCACATCAGCTTCGCACCCATGCCTCGCGGCAAGGTTATGGTGATTCTAGTTGCTACGCCGGGCATCGTTGATAGTCAAATCGTCGATGCCAGGCAGGATTTGAGCCAAGAGGATCTCAATGTGATCGCGAACTTCCTCAACGAGAAGCTAGAAGGACGGTATCTGTCGGACATCGACGATGCGACTATCGCGAAGCTCTCTAGCGAGGTATCGAGATATACATCTCTGATGAACGGGACAGAAGAGTTCCTGAGAGCCTCCCTACAGACCAGTGACGATATCAAGATGTACCTTGATGGAGCTAGTCAAGTGCTAGTTCAGCCTGAATTCCAAGATTTGGAGAGGGTTCGGACTCTGTTTGAGTGCTTGGAGCGCAGAGATGTGGTCCGTTCGGTGCTCAAGAAGGCCGACTCGAGCGGGCGAATCACTGTGACCATTGGCAGAGAAAACGACATCGAAGGCCTGAAGGAATGCAGTGTGATCCAAGCTGGCTATGGATATGGAGGCGATATTACCGGATCCATAGCAGTCATCGGGCCTACTCGCATGAATTATGCAAGAGTGATGTCCATCATTGAGCACGTTTCTCAGAGCTTGAGCAGTACTCTAGACCGCTTGTACTCAGGCTGACAGAGCGCGTCTTTCGGCAGTTGGCAGGTTAACTACTGACAGAACCGTGCGGAACGCTGCCTAGGTGTTCCAGGTGGGTATTGTCCGCGTGTGGGTTGTGGCAGAAGCGGGGCTTGGTGCTATCGCCTTAGCCCCGTCAGATGTGTCTGGAGGGGTAATAATGCCTGATAAAGCTATGGATGACGAGAATCGACAGTGTGGAGATTGCACTACTCCGCCTACTGAAACTGACTGCACAAGTCATAATACCGATGAGTGTACATCGAGCAGTTGCGAAGGCCCTGCAACTGAGGACGCTTGCCAAGAGACGTCGACCGTAGATGATCTCCTCGACCAACTCAAGAAGGCTGAGAAAGAGATCGAAGAGCTCAACAGTAGGTATTTGAGGGCTCTGGCTGACTATGACAACGCCAAGAAAAGAGCGAAGGCCGAACAAGAAAGTCTGCGCTTGGCAGTTGTCTGCGACCTGGTCGAGAATCTGTTGCCGGCGATTGACAATCTTGATCGCGCTATTGAATCCGGCGAGTGCTCAGATGTTCAGGCTTTGGTCGAGGGAGTTAAGATGGTGCGTTCTCAAATAATGGACGCTATAGAAGCTGAGGGCGTCAAGTGCATAGATGCAGTCGGGACTCAGTTTGACCCAAACAAGCATGATGCAGTGATGGTGACCGAACTCGAAGGATATGAAGACAACGTAGTTGTAGAGGAGTTTCAAAAGGGATATGAAGCTCATGGGCGGGTCATTCGTCCTTCAATGGTCAAAGTAAACAAGGTGCGGGATTGAGGTGCAAAAGGAGGCAACTGACAATGGGACGAGTGGTAGGCATAGATCTGGGGACGACAAATTCAGTGGTAGCTGTCATAGAGGGCGGTGAAGCCACTGTTATCCCAAATGCCGAAGGTGGACGAACAACTCCTTCAGTAGTTGGGTTCTCGAAGACCGGAGAGAGGTTGGTAGGCCAGGTTGCAAAGCGTCAGGCTGTGACCAATCCAGACCGGACGGTCGGTTCGATCAAGCGCCAGATGGGAACCAACTACAAGGTCACTATAGATGACAAGGAATACACGCCTCAAGAGATCTCTGCAATGATCCTTCAAAAGCTTAAGGCAGATGCTGAGGCATACTTAGGAGATAAGGTCACTAAGGCAGTGATTACCGTGCCTGCGTATTTCTCTGACAGCCAGAGGACTGCTACGAGAGATGCAGGCGTTATTGCCGGCCTTGAGGTGTTGAGGATCATCAACGAGCCGACAGCTGCGGCTTTGGCGTACGGTCTTGACAAAGAAGAAGACCAGACGATCCTCGTCTTTGACTTGGGCGGCGGAACGTTTGACGTCTCCATTCTAGAGCTTGGTGACGGGGTCTTTGAAGTCAAAGCGACGAGCGGAAACAACCGCCTTGGTGGAGATGACTTCGATGAACGCCTGGTCAACTACATGGCAGAGGAGTTCAAGAAGGAGCACGGCATTGACCTGCGAAACGACAAGATGGCGCTTCAGCGATTGAGAGAGGCTGCAGAGAAAGCAAAGATCGAGCTTTCGGGACTTATGAGTGCCAATGTCAACTTGCCGTTTATAACTGCCGATCAGGATGGTCCAAAGCACTTGGATATGACGATTACGAGGGCCAAGTTCAATGAACTGACGCACGATTTGGTTGAGGCGACTTTGGGTCCAATAAGACAGGCGTTGTCTGACGCTGGAATGACCCCTGCGGACATAGACAAGGTCATTTTGGTGGGTGGCTCAACCAGAATTCCTGCGGTTCAGGATGCAGTCAAGAACATGATCGGCAAGGAGCCGCACAAGGGAGTAAACCCAGATGAGTGCGTTGCTCTTGGTGCTGCTATTCAGGCAGGAGTGTTGGCAGGCGAAGTCAAGGACGTTCTCCTGCTCGACGTCACACCGCTGTCACTTGGTATAGAGACTCTGGGCGGTGTGTTTACCAAGCTAATCGAGAGAAACACGACTATACCTACAAGCAAGTCGCAGATTTTCTCGACAGCGGCAGACGGGCAGACAGCTGTTGACATACATGTCTTGCAGGGAGAAAGGCCTCTGGCTAAGGACAACCTGACATTGGGCAGGTTCCGGCTTGAGGGGATTCCCCCTGCACCGCGGGGTGTGCCCCAGATCGAAGTCACTTTTGACATTGACGCCAACGGCATTGTCAATGTGTCTGCCAAGGACCTCGGCACCGGGAAGGAACAGAAGATTACGATCACCTCTTCAGGTGGGCTGTCTGAGGAAGACATCCAGCGCATGATCAAGGAGGCTGAGTCTCATGCTGAAGAGGACCGCAGGCAGAAGGAGCTTATTGAAGCAAAGAACAACGCAGACTCAATAGCCTATCAGGCGGAGAAGACTTTGAATGACCTGGGAGACAAGGTTTCCCCGGACAAGAAGAGCGCAGTTGAGAGTGCTGTTGCAGAATTGAGGAGCGCAGCCAGTGGAGACGATATCCAGGCCATAAAGGACAAGATAGACGCTCTAACCAAGGTCCTGTACGACGTGTCTCAAGGAGTCTACCAGAGCCAGGCGGGTCCCGAGCCTGGAAGCCCGACGGGCGCAGGTTCGGATGACGCTGGTGAGACAGTAGATGCTGAGTTCAAAGAAGTAGATGGTAATGACTGAGTTGCCGCTAGAGTTTGCTAAGGCGGTGTGTGTTGTTGAGTAAACGCGACTACTACGAGGTTCTCGGGGTTGATAGAAACGCCAGCCAAGAAGAGATCAAGAGGGCATACAGGAAGCTGGCGCGCAAATATCACCCAGATGTTACCGGTGGGGACAAAGAGGCTGAGGCGAAGTTCAAGGAAGTCAATGAAGCCTACGAAGTCCTCAGCGATGAGCAGAAGCGTGCTCACTACGATAGATTTGGGCATTCCGAACCAGGCAGTTTCGGCGGAGCCGGAGGCTTTGGCTTTGGCGACATGGATGACATATTTGATATTTTCTTCGGAGGAACCCATCGTCGCTCGCCAAGTTCAGGGCCGAGGCGCGGCAGTGATATCAGGTTCGATATGACTATTAGCCTGGAAGAGGCTGCCACGGGACTCGAAAGAGAAGTAGAGATCAGGCGGTACAATACGTGCTCCACGTGCGGAGGTTCCGGGGCTAGCCCAGGGTCGAGTATGGTCACCTGCGGCCAGTGTCAAGGGACTGGCCAGGTTGGCACTACGCAATCAACGCCATTTGGACGGTTTTCGACGTACCAAACCTGCCCGAGATGTCGCGGCGAAGGCAAGATAATCGAGAACCCCTGCACCGAATGTGGCGGGCAGGGCAGGACACATGGTTCGCGGAGGATCAAGGTGACTGTGCCGCCAGGCGTTGACAGCGGCACAAGGCTGCGAGTGGCCGGAGAAGGCGAGGCAGGCTACAGGGGAGGCCCACCTGGCGATTTGTACATCTACGTGTTCGTCAGAGAGCACGATGTCTTCAAACGCGAAGGCCAGGACCTGTTTTTGGAGTTGCCGATTGAGTTCAGCCAGGCTGCACTCGGAGCAGAACTTGAGGTTCCGACGCTTGAGGGCCGCGCCAAGATGACTATTCCTGCCGGAACCCAGCCTGGGAGAGTGTTCAGACTGAGGGGCAAAGGTATGCCGTCTCTGAGAGGCTTCGGCCGCGGTGATCTGCATGTCAGGATCAGTATCGCAGTCCCTACAAATCTCAGTGGCGAAGAAGAGGCATTGCTGAGACGGTTCGCTGAGCTTCGAGGGGAAAAGGTCGCTCCTACCAAGGACAAGGGGCTGTTCAAAAGGGTCAAAGACATGTTCGAGAAGCACGCGTGAGGCCCTCTGAAACTGCGTGTTCTCTAAGGAGTCAGCAGAGGCTATGAAGTGGCACAGAGTACAAATAGATGTCCCGGCTGAGCACGCAGATTTTGCGGGCGATGTGTTGTGGCAGATAGGGAGCAGGGGTGTTGAATATATCGACCCCTGCGACCTGTTCTGGCGCAGAGGCCCGTCACCCGAAGACGAGATTGAGACGGCAAGACCATCTCCTATGCCGGAGTCACCTCACGTCAGTGTGATCGGGTATTTCGCATTTGACCGAGATGCATCGGATATTGCAGCAGCAGTGAGGGATGCTCTCCGCAGAGGCAGAGTCCCTGTAGCGCAGATAGGCTTGGAGCTTATGGATGATTCCGAGTGGCAGGACGAATGGAAGCGCGGTTTTCAGCCTCTGCGCCTCAGTGAGCGAATAACCGTGGTGCCTGCGTGGGAGCAGGTGACGCGGCGGCCGGGCGAGATCGTAGTAAGACTGGATCCCGGCATGGCCTTTGGGACCGGCAGCCATCCGACTACTGTCATGTGTGCACGCATGCTCGAGCGCTCTGTCCGGCCCGGATGCAGAGTCCTTGATCTTGGGACAGGTTCGGGCGTTTTGGCGATACTTAGTGCCTTCTTGGGTTCTGCACAGGTGACTGCGGTCGACATAGATGCGGTCGCGGTTGAAAAGGCAATGCAGAATGTCGAACTCAACGAGCTGACCGATGTTGTAGCCGTTCGGCAAGGAGACCTTGTTGAAGGAATCGAAGGCTCCTATGATGTTGTCGTTGCCAACATCGTTGCGGATGTGATTATTCGCCTTCTGCCTGACGTCAATAGGGTGCTGGCCCCTGATGGCAAGCTGATAGTCTCTGGAATCATAGAGGAGCGAAAGGATGAGTGCCTCGGTGCTGCCTTGGCTGAGGGTTTGGAAGTAGTTGAGGTCCACAAAGACGGTGAATGGGTTGGAGCGCTTCTCAGACTGTGAGGTATCGGGGCTATGTCTCTTCGCAGGTTTTTCGTCACGCCTGAAGCTATTGCTGGCAATACGTTTACCATTACCGGCGCTGACGCCAAGCACATCGCCAGTGTCTTGCGTATGGGCAGAGGCGATCAGATTGAGCTTGTGGTCGGGGACGGCCGCAGCTGCACAGCGACCATCGTGTCAGCGTCTCCCTCTCAGATCACAGGGGAGATCGTGTCTACGAGCATCTGCAGCAACGAGCCTGAAGTTCTGATCAGTCTCATCCAGTGCTTGCCTAAGGGCGACAAAATGGATCTAGTGGTCCAGAAGTGCGTCGAGATTGGCGTCACCAGCATTGTCCCAGCTATTAGTGACCGGACTGTGGTAAGGCTCCAGACCGAGCGCGCGCAGAAAAAGGCCGCTCGGTGGAGGAGAATCGCTGAGGAAGCCTGCAAACAGTGCGGAAGGTCATCGCTTCCGACGATCTCCGATGTCATTTCGTTTGAGGATGCAGTGCGTTCTGCACCGCCCGACTCCCTCAAGCTGATTCCATATGAGCTCGAGAGCGAGCGCTCGCTTAAGCAGCAATTGGAGAAATCCGATCCGACCAGCGTCGTGGTCTGCATAGGCCCAGAGGGTGGCTTCTCGCAGGACGAGGTGTCCTTTGCCGAGTCGCACGGGTTCATTCCAGTCACGCTGGGCAACCGCATCCTGAGAACAGAGACTGCCGGGCTCGTTGTTGCCGCCTGTATACTGTATCATATGGATGAGCTTGGGTAGCCAGGAAACCGTAGAGCAGGTTGAGTAGCGGCCTGTCCGTGAGGTGCTGTTTTTGAGAACCGACTCTAAGAAAGTAGCCTTTTACACACTTGGGTGCAAGGTCAATCAGTACGATTCGGCGGCTGTTGCCGCTTTGTTTCGTAAGCGGGGCTTTGAAGTCGTTCCGTTTGACGAAGATGCTGATGTCTATATAGTCAACACCTGCACCATAACAGCTACTGGAGATGCCAAGTCCAGACAGGTCTTAAGGAGGGCTAGACGCAAGAGCGATACGGCCGTAGTGGTTGCGATGGGATGCTATGCACAGACTGACGCCGGTCGGGTTGCCAGGACGACAGGCGCGGATTTGGTCTTTGGCACAGGCGATCATCATCAGATAGTAGACGCTGTCATAGACTTATTGAAAGTCGGCCGAGGCAACTGCGAACGCATAAGGGTGAGGCCTGTCTGCGAATACGACTCGTTTCAGGATCTCTTTGCCGAAGACGCTCTTGATCGGACTCGCGCTCTGGTCAAGATTCAGGACGGCTGCGATCAATATTGCACTTACTGCAAGGTCCCTTATGCACGGGGGCGTGTGCGAAGCAGGCCGCTGGAAAGCGTTGTCGAGCAGGTGAAGCTCCTAGTGGACACGGGATACAAAGAGATCGTGCTGATAGGCACTCACCTTGGCCTATATGGCCGTGACTTGAGTGATAAGAAAAGCTTAGCCTCGGCAGCGGCTGCTGTTGCTGAGATCGATGGCGTATATCGAGTGCGTTTTGGATCGATCGAATGCACTGAGGTAACACCCGAGCTGTTGGACGTTATGAGCAGCCATGGCAATATCTGCAGACATTTGCACATCCCTCTCCAGTCAGGTGATGACAGCGTTTTGAGAAGAATGGGCAGGCCATATGATACTCGGACATATCTCGAAGCGATCTCTGCAGTGCGCGGTCGCGTGGAGGGGTGTGCCATCAGCACTGATGTGATGATGGGCTTCCCAGGAGAGACAGAGTCAGAGTTCAAGCAAAGCATGAGGTTTGTCGAGGAGTGCGGGTTTACTCGCCTCCACGTATTTGCGTATTCCAGGAGGCCGGGCACACCGGCTGCTGATGCCGAATGTCAAGTGGCTCGGGATGTGAAGGCTCGCAGGGTTGCGGAGATGGCCGCCCTTGGGAGAGATCTCTCTCTGCGCTATCACCAAACGATGATCGGCAGATCGTTCGAAGTCCTTGTAGAGGACGTCACACCCGACACTGACATGGCATTCGGGTACACTGACACTTATGTCAAGGTAGGCGTTTCTTCCGGCCGCGGCGCCCCGGCCCGGAACACGGTGGTTTCTGTCCGAGTTGAATCCGCAGATGCCGAGTGTGTGTACGGGGTGGATGAAGGAGATATCGGCCCGGTCTAGAACATCTGATATGTGATTTTCGGATGTGGGAGGTGAGTTGAATGTCGACGCAGGATTGTCTCTTCTGCAAGATCGTCTCTGGTGCCGTACCTTCGGATCGAGTGTACGAAGATGAGGACGTCTTTGCCTTCAGAGACATCAATCCACAAGCACCGACCCATATCCTTGTGATCCCTAAGAGGCACATCTCGTCTGTTGCAGACCTTACGGACTCTGATGTCGATATCGCAGGCAAACTGATGGTTGTTGCATCCAAGCTCGCGGGTTCATGTGGGATCGCGGGTAGGGGGTTCCGTCTTGTAGTCAATGCCGGTGATGAAGGGGGTCAATCCGTAAATCATCTTCATCTCCATCTGCTCGGCGGCAGGCGTCTAGGCTGGCCTCCTGGTTGATGATTGTATCGTTGTGTCACTTGCGACTTCAAGTCGCAGACTTCGATTGGTCAACCATTTACACCAGTTGCTGATTTGAGTTAGAATAGGCAGTGACTGAATTCAGTTACGCAGGCCAATTCGTCTCTTTATGATAGATGGATTGCCGCGGGATCTCACGCACTGTGCCCTCGTGCCGGACGGAGCGTGTGATCCGGCCTATCTCTCACTAGAGAATGTAAGCGGTATTCCGGCGGACCGGTGTCGGTGGTCAGTGGGGCTGACTCGAGTCCGGTCTGCCTTCGCTGGGCAGAGGGGAGGGGATAGTGTGGCAGAGGTCAAAGTCGGCAAGAACGAATCCCTTGACAGTGCTCTAAGGCGTTTCAAGAGGCAGTGCAGAATCACAGGAGTGCTGTCTGATGCCCGTAGACATGAGCGCTACGAGAAGCCGAGCGTTCGACGAAAAAAGAAGTCCGATAATGCTCGCAGGCGCGCAGCTAGGCGCAGCAGATAGGCAGCTGTGTTTTCGTACCACTGTCAGACTGGCGTGCAATGACCCGGAGGAGCCTAGATGCGATCTCCGGGTTTCGCGTATCTGGATGCTTCACAGACGCCAATACTCGCTGGGAGGTTGGCACCATGGCTACTCGTAGTCGAAACAGACTTCTCCTACTCGTCCTTGTTGCGTTAATCGCGTGCCTGGCCTATCTACCTCTAGTCGACGCGCCGGCTGCTGCCCAAACCACTCCAACGCCTGTCAATGTCTCCGTGATTCGCGTTCACGGCGATATAGATCCAGGCATGGCTGCGTTCGTAAGGCGAGTTCTCAAGACCGCAGAGGATTCAGCCAGTGGCGTCGTAGTTATTGACATACGCACCTTTGGCGGCCTCCTCGAATCCGCGATAGAGATCAGAGACGCTATTGTAGATGCACGCGTTCCGACCATCGCGTTTGTTAAAGATAGGGCTCATTCGGCAGGCGCGCTCATTACGCTCGCGGCGGAGCACGTGGCTGTGTCCCAAGGGGGGACTTTCGGTTCTGCAGAGCCTCGCGTCGTGGCCGGGTTCGGACTCCAGTCTGCGGACTCCAAGACCATATCTGCACTTCGGGCTGAGTTTGAATCCACTGCGAGGCTGAGGGGCAGGGACTCACAGCTTGCTGCGGCTATGGTTGATGCCACGATCGAGATCCCGGGTGTCGTTGCTCGCGGTGATCTGCTAAACGTAGGCGGAGAGCAAGCAGTCAGTCTCGGCCTTGCCGACATCGTAGCTACGAGTGTCGAAGACGCACTCGCACAGCTGGGATATATCCCTGTTCGCGTGACGGTCCATGAACAGTCCATGGCGGAGAGGGTAGCGGGTTTTGTCAGCGGGTCGCCTGTGATTGCAGTGATTTTGCTGGTCGTTGGTTTGGTGGGGGTTGTCGTCGAGATAGCGACTCCAGGCTTCGGAGTACCCGGCACAGTTGGGATCCTCGCACTAGCGGTGTTCTTTGGTGGGCGAATGATAGCCGGACTGGCCGGTTGGGAAAGCGTAGTCTTGCTAGTCGCCGGATTTGCACTCTTGTTGATTGAGGTTTTTGCTATCCCTGGGTTTGGTATCGCAGGTATAGTCGGAATAGTCGTCATCTTCATAGCGATTGGAAGCGTTTTTGCAACTGTAACGGAAGCCTTGTCAGTGATAGCCGCTTCGCTTCTCATCTCTGTCGTCGGTCTAGTCATCCTTGCACGGTACCTGAGCAGGTTTGATGTGTTGGGCAGGATTGTGCTGCGTACAAGCTCAACGACAGATGCGGGATATGTCGCAGGTCCGCCGATGGACCATTTGCTAGGGGCTATTGGTGAGACGGAGACGATTCTAAGGCCTTCAGGAACTGTGCGGATTGATGATCGCCGAATCGACGCGGTCTCTGAGGGTGAATTCCTGCCAAAGGGGGTCCTCGTGGAGGTTATCGACGTATCTGGGAATAGAGTTAAGGTAAGGAGAAAGTAGTAGTTCTAAGTATGGGAGGTTGATGTCTGGTGTGGTACATCCCTGTAGCCATCATCGTGATAGTAGTCGTGGGTATCTTTGTCTTACTCAACTTCGTCCCAATACCGCTGTGGATTTCTGCTGTGGCGTCAGGCGTTAAGATCGGCATCCTCGATCTTGTGTTTATGAGACTTCGAAGAGTGCCTCCTCATGGGATCGTGATTCCCATGATCAAGGCGGTTAAGGCTGGCCTGCCTGTAAGTGTGGACAAACTCGAAGCCCACTATTTGGCAGGCGGCAACGTCGATAGAGTGATTGACGCGCTGATCGCTGCGCACCGTGCAGATATCGCGCTGTCGTTTGAGAGGGCTGCTGCGATAGATTTGGCAGGAAGAAACGTGCTCGAAGCGGTCCAGATGAGCGTCAATCCCAGGGTTATCGAGACACCGGTAGTCGCGGCAGTTGCCAAGAACGGAATCGAAGTCAAGGCAAAGGCGCGAGTAACGGTTAGGGCAAATATTGATCGCCTTGTCGGCGGTGCAGGTGAGGCGACAATTATTGCGAGGGTTGGCGAAGGCGTAGTCACGACTGTGGGTTCTGCCGAGTCACACGCAGAAGTCCTTGAAAATCCCGATCGCATCTCCAGTACAGTCTTGGCCAGAGGATTGGACGCAGGTACAGCGTTTGAGATACTTTCTATAGACATCGCTGACGTCGATGTTGGCAGAAACATCGGTGCACAACTTCAGATGGATCAGGCTGAAGCCGACAAGAACATCGCTCAGGCAAAGGCCGCAGAGCGCAGGTTTGCTGCACTTGCGCTTGAGCAGGAGATGAGAGCCAGAGTACAGGAAATGCGTGCTAGAGTTGTCGAGGCAGAGGCCGAGGTTCCTAAGGCTCTCGCTGAGGCACTGCGTTCAGGCAATCTGGGAGTCATGGACTACTACAGAATGCTCAATATCAAAGCCGACACAGATATGCGTACTGCTATCTCAGGTGCTGACAAAGGTGCACGCAGTGACACGCCGCCTCCGGAAAGCGCTCAGTGATCGGGGTGAATGGCTGTGCGAGACCCCATCAGTTTGTTGGTAGGCCTTTACGTGTTGATTAGCATTGTGTCCGGCATTTTAGCGGCCGCGCGCAAGCGCTCGCAGACTCAGCCTAGCCGCGGCAAGCCGGTCACAGTACCGCAGCAGCCGGTCACACCTGCAGGTGAACACATTCCTCAGATGGTCCTTGCAGACTTCGATGAGGCCGAGCCTGCCGCTGAGAGGAAGCGTGACGTTGCACTAGACGATCTCGCCTTGGAGACTCAGACGATCTACAGTGAGGAGTTACCAGACGTAGAGGAGGGCCTTGAGGAACTGGTCGGAGAGGACCTGCCTGATTCGGCTTGGGATGATGACTCTATCAGTGACGCCATTGACCGCGTCAGACCGACGGTCACTGGAGTAGGCACTGGCCCTAGAGAAGCACCCGTATCGACTCGGCTGTCATCTTCAGCTGCTGCCAGGCATTTGGTGACTCAACGGGAATGGCTTAAGGCCGCAGTGGTTGCTGCGGAGGTTCTCTCAGAGCCTCGTGCAGTGAGAATGTGGACTAGTTTGTAGAGGTTTGCTTGCCCCCATCCTGTGAGGTAATCAAGCCTAGCCGATAGGCATAGGTTATTAATCAGAGGAGGGGGCTCTATGTCTACGAGGCGTGTTAGAGGCGTGCGCAGCAGCTTGGCGGAGACACTTGACATCCCTCGGGAGGTGGTGGTTGACCTGCCCAAGCTAACGATGGTGGGCAGGTTTGAGGTTACCTTGGAAAACCACAAAGGGATAGTGGAGTTTCACCCGACCATAGTCCGGTTGAGGACCTCAGCTGGCGCTTTGGCTGTCACAGGATCGTCTCTTACGCTGAGCGAGCTTTCCTCCAGCAAGGTTACAATCCGTGGCGTTATTGACTCTGCTCAGTACAGCGCAACCGGGAGGGGGCAATAGTGATCCTCGACCGCCTGCGGGCGTTTTTCTCGGGCACTTTGGTAATCAAGGTTCGCGGGGCGGATCTTGAGGAGTTCATCAATGCTGCCAGCAGAGATGGGATCACACTCAGGTCAGTCAAGAGACACGGCCGGTACTTGTTGACGTGCAGAGTGGCTATGTCTGACTACCGCAAGTTGAGACGCCTCCTGCCTCAGCAGCGATTTAGGTCAGAAATAGTCGGCAAACACGGCTTTCCGGTCACCATGCGCCGCATTCGCAGTCGCCGGATGCTCATTTTAGGATTGGCGGCAGCTGTTGGGCTTCTCTACTACATGTCCTCGTTCGTGTGGTTTATCAGAGTAACCGGAAATGAGGCATTGCCTGAAGATGCGATTAGGCAGTTTATTGAGAGCCGGGGAGTAAGACGGGGGATCCGCAAGTTCGAGATAGATGCTGACGAGCTGGAAAAAGAGCTCGCTATCGAATTCCCTAGGATTTCGTGGGTGGCAGTCAGACTTCAAGGTACCTTGCTGAGCATAGATTTAGCAGAGAAGCTCACACCCACACCCGAGGAGTCGAAGGCTCTTGATGTCGTGGCAGCCAAGTCTGGCTTGATTGTTACGTTTATCCCGTTAGCCGGTGTTCCGCTTATTCGCGAAGGCGACACTGTCGAAGCGGGTCAAGTGCTTGTCAGGGCTCAGGCTGCTTCCGGGTATATGGACGGAACGAGCGGTGCTTCCGACTCTGCCGAGGTGATCAATGCCAGGGCGGTTGTTGAGGCGAGGGTTTGGTACCAGGCGTCTGCCCAGGTGAAGCTGCTAGACACCGAGGTCGTACGAACTGGCAGAGTGAAGACTACGCGAAAACTCCATGTATTCGGGTTGAGTATCCCGCTTGGGATCCCCGGGAAGGGTTTCGCACACAGCGAGTGCGAAGAGCGCAGCGATACGATCTTGCTCTGGCCCGGAAGCCGTATTGGATTGAACACCACGGTGGTGACCTGCCATGAGACGGCCTTGTATCCCGTGGTTCGCACACTCGAGCAGGCCCGTACTGAGGCTATACGAAATGCCAGAACGCAGGCTCTAGAAAAGGTGCCTGAGGGAGTAGAAGTGGTTGATGAAATAGCTACTGTGTCGGTCTCGGGAGAGGGTGAGAATGCCGTGGTTCATGTCGAGTTCACGGTCGAGACGATAGAGGACATAGGCGTATTGCGCGCATCTCAGGGAGACGATTCGCTTTTCCCCAATCCGTGATTGGCATTTCTATAGATTACCGGTATAGCCGTTTGTCGCCCTTGACACTCAAGGCATTGACTGTATACTTATCCTACAAGCCCTTATGTCTGTAGGGAGGGGGAATTGTCCGTTTTGTCGCAGCAAAAGGTGCAGCAGGCATATACTCTAGAGAATAATCAAGTGGCCGCCTTGGTCAGCGGACAGAAAGATACAAATCTTCGACTAATAGAGAGGTCACTCGGTGTAATCGTCTTGGGTAGAGGAAACGAGCTGTCGCTGGTAGGACCTGCGGATGCAGTAGAGAAAGCTGTCCGAGTGCTGGACGACTTGACTGATGTGTCAAAGCTGGGCGGGCATTTGACCAGTAAGGACGTTCACTATGCGATACAGTTGGCGAAATCATCAGATCCGGTGACTCTTTGTCAGCTGTCGCAAGACGTGATTCAGGTTACAGCCAGAGGGCATCAGATCAGGCCAAAGACCCTTGGACAGAAGAAGTACGTAGATGCTATTCGCAGCAATGATATTGTTTTTGGCATTGGCCCGGCAGGCACAGGCAAGACGTATCTTGCCGTAGCTATGGCAGTTGCAGCTTTGAGGAGCAAGGCCGTCAGTCGGCTTATCCTTGTTAGGCCTGCAGTTGAGGCGGGAGAACACCTTGGATTTTTGCCCGGTGATCTCTTGAACAAGGTCGATCCGTACCTCAGGCCGCTGTACGATGCCCTGTTTGAGATCTTCGGCCCGGAGCAGTATGAGAAATACCGCGAGAACAACACAATTGAGGTCGCACCACTTGCGTACATGAGAGGCAGGACTCTTGATGACGCGTTTATTATTTTGGATGAGGCACAGAATACTACTTCCGAACAGATGAAGATGTTTTTGACTCGCCTTGGTTTTGGGTCTAAAGCAGTAGTGACTGGAGATCTGACCCAAGTTGACCTCCCAAGCCGTCATTACTCGGGTTTGCATGTTGTTCAGGGTGTTCTGAAAGAGATCGAGGGTATAGAGTTTGTCTATCTGACAAATAAGGATGTTGTCAGACACGAGTTGGTTCAGCGGATCGTAGAAGCGTATGACCGGTACGAAAGAGCTCGCTCGCAGGTTCAGTCCGGGCGCAAGCAGGCTCGAAAGGGATGAGATGCGTTGTCCCGATTTGTCGGATCACTGCGCAAGTTGATAAGATCTTTGGCTGAGCTCCTAGCGCGACAGCCTGTGAGGATCTCGTTGATTGTTGCGGTAACAACGGTATTGACTATAGCTATATTAGGCATGGGGCTGATCCCGGCAGGATACGATCTCTCTGAGGGAGATGTCGCCACGACGGACATCCGAGCCCCGCGAACAGTCTTGGACCCGGTCGAGACCGAGCGCAGGCAGATAGCTGCCGAACAAGCTGCGATTGAGCAGGCGCGCGAGAACCTCGAGTACTACATGATCGACCCTTACGCATCTTCGGATGCTGTTAGCGATCTGCAGTATATCCTCTCGGGAGTTTCTGATGCCCGTCAGCAGCTGTTTTACGAAGAGGTAGTCGTTGATCTTCAAGATGAAGTCACGGAGCCGAATGCCGATACGCCTGATACTGGCGACGCTTATCAGGACAAGCTGTCCGATCAAGCTGTTACAACCATCAGGCGCAAGGACCCTCCTCCAACCACTGCCGAGATCGAGACTGCAGCCGCTGTGCTCGCCGAGCGACTGTGGAGTGAGCGCGGAATCGAGCTGCGAATCGGCACGTTGCGAACTCTCCTTCAGACTGAGGCCGCAGCCCTTGATCTGGTCGAAGCTAGGGTTTCAGCGATCTTGGAGGACATCCTAAGTGCCAACAAGATCCCGGCATCAGAGGTCATGGCCAACCGAAACGAAGCCGAGAGGCGTGTCCGCAATTTGGGATTCAGTCCAGATTTGACCAACGCTGTGGTCGAGATCTCGAGAATTCTAGTTGACGAAAACCTGATTCCGGATTCGAAGAAGCTGGAGGCTATACGCAAGCAGGCTAGGAGACTGGCAGAACCCGCCTACATCAGAGAAGGCGAGATCATTGTCAGATCAGGCGAAGTTGTAACGATCGAGGACCTTAGGATTATCCAAGAGCTTGGACTGCTTGGAAGAGGCACAGGATGGCTGTCTCTGTTGGGTATAGTGGTCTTCGTCAGCTTGGCCGGTGCTTTTGTTGCAATATACGCGGCCAAGTACTATCCCAGTCTTTCAGAGAACACATCGGAGCTCGTGCTGTACTCGTTAGTCATGGTACTGACAATCGGACTCACACAGCTCATTGCTATTATCTTGCCAGCGTCAAGTACCGGAGGTTCGGGTTTCCTTGTCCCAGTGGCCTTTGCGGCCTTGCTGATAGGTGTACTGATCGACACGAGGATAGCAGTGATATCCGCCGTTGTGTTGAGCGCGGTTGTCGGGCTTGTGTTCAGGGGGCGTTATGAGTTTGCATTGGTCGGTCTTGTGGGTGGAGTAACCGGAGCATTGAGCATTTCGCGACACAGCGACAGATCCGGGCTCATGCGGTCTGGGTTCATAGTCGCGGCTGTTCAGATGCTGGCTGTGTCGTCGATCTACATGATGACCTCCAACTTCAACCTGGTTTTTGCAGTCATTCAGGCGGGGATCACGGGGATGATGAGCGCGGTTTTGACTATCGGTTCGCTCCCGTTCCTCGAAAACTTGTTCGGCGTGACGTCGTCGATTAGGTTTTTGGAGCTGGCGAATCCGAATCATCCGCTCCTGAAGCGGATGCTATTGGAGGCTCCAGGCACTTATCACCACAGCGTAATTGTAGGCAACTTGGCAGAGGCGGCGGCAAACGACATAGGCGCTGACGGCGTCTTAGTGAGGGTCGGAGCCCTTTATCACGATATTGGCAAGCTGAAGCGGCCATACTTCTTTATAGAGAACCAACTTACTGATGACAATCCACACGACAAACTGTCTCCAAGCCTAAGTACACTCATCATCACTTCGCACGTGAGGGACGGAGTGGAAATGGCCCGCGAGGCTAGGTTGCCCAGTGAGATAGTTGATGTAATAGAGCAGCACCACGGCACAACTCTCGTATCGTACTTCCACAGGCGGGCTCAGGAAAACGCGGAGAAATCAGATGAGTCTGGCGAGGTGGATGAGAAAGACTTCAGATACGACGGCCCTCGTCCGCAAACGCCTGAGGCGGCTCTAGTAATGCTCGGCGATTCGGTTGAAGCAGCTGTGCGTTCCTTGAGTAAACCGACTCCTGATAGGATCGAAAACCTTGTCCGGCGGATCATTAAGGATCGGTTGAACGACGGCCAGTTTGATGAGTGTCGCATCACTCTTAGAGATCTCGATACCGTTGCCAATGCCTTTGTCCGGGTGCTGACAGGCATATTCCATGCAAGGGTAGAATACCCCGAGGCTGTGATAAGGGAGATGCAGAAGCGAGATGAAGGTCACCGTGCATATCGACCACGCGAGAAGTCCGGTGAAGATAACGGCTGAGGATATGTCTGTCATACGCAAGAGCGTTGAGGAGGCGCTTAGTCCGGAGTACGTGAGAGACGCTGAGAGCGGTATAGCCGGCTTTTTGTCTGACGATGACCGCCTTGAGGTAAACGTCTTGCTTGTCTCCAACCAGGATATCAAGGCGCTCAACAGTGAATATCGTGGAATAGACAGGGTTACTGACGTGTTGTCGTTTTGGAGCGACTTCGAACCTTGCGAGATCGAAAGGCTGAGAAAAGCCGGTGAAGCGGTGCCCATCGGAGATGTGGTCATCTCGACCGAAAAGGCAGGCGAGCAGTCGCAGGAGTTTGGCCATTCGTTCAGGCGGGAGTTGGCCTACTTGGTGGTCCACGGTGTCTTGCACCTGGTGGGATATGATCATCAAGTTGAGGAGCAGAAGTGCAGGATGAGGCAGGCTGAAGAGCGAATACTGTCCGGCCTCGGCTTGACTCGAACTCAACAGTAATGATCGCGTGAGGCGAACAGGTATGGCTTATATGCGGGCTAGGAATCTGCGTGAGAGCTTCAGATACGCTCTGGCAGGGCTATGGCACGCCTTTGTCACTCAAAGGAACATGAGAGTTCACGCATGTGCAGCGGCAGTTGCGGCTGTTGCCGGTGTGGCCCTGGGATTTAGCAGAGTAGAGATGGCAGTGTTGGTCTTGACCATAGTGGCTGTCCTTGCCGCTGAGCTTTTTAACACGTCTGTTGAGGCGGTCGTGGATCTTCTTGCGCAGCAGCACAACGAGTTTGCCAGAGTTGCCAAGAACGTGGCAGCCGGGGCAGTCCTCGTATGTGCGGTAGGGTCGGTCCTCGTCGGATTGCTGCTATTTCTGCCACATGTTCGTGAGGTCATATTCAATTAGTCCAATGATTTGTGAACTGACTGTTTGAAACAGGGCACTTAGAGCCATGCTGAGACGTCCTTCAACGTCAGGCCTCTCGGGAGGGATATGCAGTGAACGACGAGCAGAGGCTTGGATTGGTGAAAGCCGCGAGGTCCGCAGCTTTGAATGCGTACGCTCCGTACAGCCGATTTCGTGTAGGCGCCGCTTTGCTCACGGTAGACGGCAAGGTCTATACAGGATGCAATGTAGAGAATGCATCGTACCCTGCGACTGTTTGTGCTGAGCGTGTGGCGATATGTAAGGCCGTTTCCGAAGGAGAGACGCGATTTGAGGCGATCGCCATAGCGTGTGATTCACGCAGGCCGTGTTCGCCATGCGGCATCTGCCGTCAGGTCATGGCTGAATTTGCACCTGACATGCGGGTCATTATGGTAGGTGAGGACTCAGTGATCGAGCAGCGGGTTACTGACTTGCTTCCTTACGGTTTTGGCCCTGGCTATCTTACCGACAATGAGGATGAGTGACTGCCTTGACTACTGATGTGTCCAGAAATGATTCTGCTTTTGTGTCTGGATTTGTCGCATTGGTTGGAAGGCCCAATGTGGGCAAGTCCACCCTGATGAACAGAATGGTCGGCTCCAAGGTCTCCATAGTCTCTGAGAAGCCTCAGACCACGAGGAATATTATCAGAGGTGTTGTAAACGGCGAGGGGTACCAGATAGTGCTCGTAGACACACCCGGGATCCATAAGCCGCACCACAGGCTGGGGACGATGATGGTGTCGCGAGCGAGGAAAGCCCTCGCTGATATTGACGTTGTGTTGTTTCTTGTCGACTCGTCTGCACAGATAGGTGGTGGCGACAGATACATAGCGGAGGAGCTTTCCCAGATCGAGTCGCCGGTCATTCTCTGTCTCAACAAGATCGATCTGGTCGAATCCAGCCGTCGCAACGAGCTTCTGGCAGAGGCTTCAACGCTAGGCCCCTTTTTGGGCCCTAAGACACTGTCAGCGGTCACTGGAGAAGGCATAGATGAATTACTGGCCACTTTGGTGTCGCTGCTTGCGCCTGGCCCCATGTATTACCCAGAGGGGATGGTCTCAGACAGCCCCGAGCAGTTTATCGTCGGTGAGATTATACGCGAGAAGGTGCTGCAACTGACTGAGCAAGAGGTGCCCCACAGCGTTGTTGTTGAAGTCGAGTCTATGAGTGAGCGCGAGGACAAGCCTTTATTGGACATAGCTGCCAATATCTACGTCGAGCGACTAAGCCAAAAGGGGATTGTTATCGGCGCAGGCGGACGCCTTCTCAAAGAAATAGGGACACGGGCGAGGCTGGAGCTTGAGGACTTGTTCAACTGCAAGGTCAACCTCCAGTTGTGGGTAAAGCACAAGGAGAACTGGCGCAAGGATGAGAGAGCGTTGAGGAGATTTGGCTACTATGAGAGTGAGTGACTTCGACTACGAACTTCCTTTGGAGCTCATCGCCCAATCTCCAGTTGAGCCCAGAGACCAATCGCGGCTGCTCGTCGTGCACAGAAAGGAGCGCCTGCTGGAAGACAGGCGTTTTTGTGATATAGGAGACTATTTGGACGCAGGTGACGCATTGGTCATCAACAACACGCGTGTGATCGCAGCCCGGCTTTTTGGACGCAGAAGGTCGACAGGCGCAAAGATCGAGACACTGCTCTTGCGAGAAATCCGAAAGGACACTTGGCATTGCTTGGTCCGCCCTGGAAGGCGGGTGTTGCCCGGGGACGTCATTGAGTATCCGGAGCATTTGGTGGGATACGTGGAGGATCGCACTGATGATGGAGGCCGATTGATTAGGTTTGAGAGTCCTCGCCCTCTGAATGCTGTAATAGACGAGGTCGGGAACATCCCTCTGCCTCCTTATATCAAGCAAGAGCTGAAGGTTCCCGAAAGGTACCAAACTGTTTACGCATCCAGACGGGGTTCTGTTGCGGCACCTACCGCAGGCCTTCATTTCACACCTGAGCTGCTTTCGAAGCTTCGCCGCCGCGGCGTAAGGCTGGTAGAGGTCACCCTTCATGTCGGTATTGGGACATTCCGCCCTGTGACCGAAGACGTAGTCGAGCAGCATCGAATGCATTCTGAGGTCTTTGAGGTGTCCTCCGACGCTGCTCAAGTAATCAACGAGGTCAAGGAACAAGGGAAGTCTGTAGTTGCGGTCGGGACTACTTCAGTCCGGTCGCTCGAATCAGCCTGGGATGAGAGTCGGAAGCGTGTTGTACCCACTCGTTCAGAGACTGATATGTTCATCTATCCGGGCTATCGGTTTAGGGTTGTGGACAAACTCATTACCAACTTCCACTTGCCAAAATCCACTCTGCTGATGCTGGTATGTGCGTTTGCAGATCGTGAACTGGTGCTTGAGGCTTATAGACACGCGATAAAAGAGCGATATAGGTTCTTCAGCTTCGGTGATGCGATGTTGGTCTTGTAAGGAGGTAAGTTGTGTCGTTTTCATTTCGTCTTGTGACTGAACCTGTTGCGTGCGGTCCGAGGGCGGGAATACTCTCGACTCCACACGGCACCATAGAGACGCCCGTGTTCATGCCTGTTGGCACTCAGGCGACAGTCAAAGCTATGTCTCCCACCGAGTTGGAGGACATCGGGGCGCAGATCATACTGTCCAATACGTACCACTTGTACCTTAGGCCTGGCCATGAGCTTATTGCCCGCGCAGGTGGGCTACATGAGTTTATGAACTGGCACAGGCCGATACTCACGGACAGTGGGGGTTTTCAGGTCTACAGCCTGGGCGACATTCGCGAAGTCACTGAGGACGGGGTTAGGTTTCAGTCACACATCGATGGGTCTTACCACTTCTTCAGCCCCGAAAAGGTGATAGAGATAGAGAGCGCCCTCGGTGCTGACATAATCATGTGCTTTGACGAGTGTGTAGCATATCCAAGCGAGTACTCGTACGTGGAGCAGTCAATCGAGCGAACGACGAGATGGGCCAAGAGGTGCAAAGCTGCTCACAGCCGAAAGGACCAGGCGCTGTTTGGGATCGTTCAGGGGGGTATGTACGCAGACTTGCGTAGAAAGAGCGCTCTGGACTTGGTAGAGCTCGACTTCTTTGGATATGGTATTGGCGGCCTGAGTGTGGGAGAATCCAAGCCGCTAATGTATGATGTTTTGGAAGAAACAACTCCGCACCTGCCCGTCGATAAACCGCGTTATTTGATGGGCGTCGGGTCAGTGGACGCTATTCTCGAGGGAATACTGCGCGGGGTCGACATGTTTGATTGCGTGCTGGCAACCAGGATCGCAAGACACGGCACAGTCATGACTGCCACAGGCAGGGTCATTGTCCGCGATGCGTCTTACTCTGACGACTTCCGCCCACTGGACCCCGACTGCGATTGCTACGTATGCAAGAACTACACTAGGGCGTACATCAGGCATTTGTTGAAGGCTGGCGAGATCCTGGGATATAGATTGACTACTTATCACAACCTGTACTATCTGATCAATCTCGTCAAGGGCGCCCGTGAAGCTATTTTAGCACAGAGGTATCCGGAGTACATGCGCGAGGTCCTTCTGCGTAGGGGCGAGAAACCGAGCCGGTAAATGGGAGGGATTCGTCCGGGCGCATGGAATACTAGATCTTGTACGATTTGAGGGGGGTATTGAGAATGCATTCACTGTTCCAGAGTTGGCTGATGGCGACGAACGGAACAACCGAACCCCAGCAGGTAAGCGGCCTAGCGGCTCTAATCGCGAGTATTCTGCCGTTTGCCGTTGTCTTGGGGGTTTTCTACTTCTTCATCATCAGGCCCCAACAACAGCAGCAAAAAGCCCGCGAGGCAATGCTTGATGCGCTTGAAAAGGGCGACAAAGTAGTCACCACCGGTGGCATTTATGGTGAGATAGTCGAGCTTCGCGACGAGACGATAATTCTCAAGGTGGCTGACAAGGTTCAACTCAAGATGACTCGTTCTGCGGTAGCTAAGGTCATCGACTGAAGCTGGCCTGCGGATTATTTCGCCCGCTTAAGTGCATGAACTATGGTGGACTCGGGCCTGCCGTTCAAATTGACAAGCCATAACGTCCCACCTATAATGGTATTTGTGCCTTGTTCGATGAAAGGGGATTTCTTGGATGAGCCGTCGGAATGCACTGGGCTTGGTCCTCGTCATAGGCGTCACTCTGATTGCTACGGCCGTAGCGGTCTATCAGGGCATGAAGAACGTGGATCGATTTGGGACGCCAATCAACCTTGGCCTGGAACTTCAGGGCGGGATAAGCGTTGTCCTGGAGGTTTTGCCTCCGCCGGATGGCGCTGAGCTGACAGAAGAAATGCTGGATGATGTTGCCGAGGCAGTCAGGCGTCGCGTCGACGAGTTTGGCGTCGCAGAGTCGACAGTGCAGCGGCTCAGGGGCGGCGACAGCCGCCGCATCGTTGTCGAACTCCCGGGCATCACTGACCTGGAGTCTGCCCGAGAAGTCATAGGAAGCCAGGGAGTGCTGGTCTTTAAGATCGGCGATGAGATAGTGATGAGCGGGAGTGACAAACTGAGGACTGCAGTTGCTGGTTTTGGCGGCGATTACGGCCGTCAGCCAGCTCTCAAACTGTCTTTCAGCAAAGAGGGCGGCCGTATCATCCGAGAGGCGAGCCGAACCAATATCGGCAATGTCTTGACTGTCTACCTTGACGACGCGGAGATCCTAAGCGGGATCATCAAGAGTGAGCTCGGAGAGGATGTCGAGGTCACTGGTAGCGGTGTCACCCTGGAGTGGGCAAAAACTCAAGCCGCGATCCTGAGAGGCGGGGTCTTGCCCGCACCGATACAAGAGAGGGAGGCGAGAAGCGTCAGCCCTGTCCTGGGTGAGCGCATCGTCTACCTGAGCTTTTTGGCAGGTGTTGTAGGCATCGCGCTTGTGTTGATCTTTATGGCCGTAGTATACAAGGTCCCGGGACTTATTGCAGATTTCGCACTCGTTGTATATATGCTGATAGTCTATTCAGCGTTTGTCAGTATTGGGGCCACGTTGTCGTTGTCCGGTATTGCAGGCTTCGTCCTGTCTGTGGGTATGGCTGTAGACGCAAACATCGTAATTTTTGAACGCATAAAGGAAGAGCGGCTGAGCGGAAAGCGACTGCGCAGTGCCATTGATGCAGGGTTTAGGAGGGCTCTGGCAGCAGTCCTAGACGCCAACATAACTACTCTGATAGTAGCGGCCATCCTCTACTACTTCGGAACCGGCCGTGTCCAGGGATTCGCCTTGACGCTCGGTATTGGTATTTTGGCGAGCCTATTCACTGCCATCACAGTGACGAAGGTGCTCCTCAGCGTGGTTGTTGACATCAACCCGGAGCGCAGTGCCCACTACTTCGGCGGCAGGGAGATGAAACAGAGTGTATGACATTATTTCTAGGCGGAAGCTGTTCTATCTTGTTTCCGGAGCCATCATCTTGGTTGGCTTGATATCCCTGGCGACGAGAGGACTCAACCTAGGCATAGATTTTACCAGTGGTTCACTACTTCAGCTGCAGTTTGACAGGGAGGTCACTGTGGCTGAGATATACGAGGTGCTTTCCTCTGACGAGGTGGAGGCACTTGGAGTAACGAAGTCCTCTGTACGCGTAAGCGGTGACCGTCGCACTGCGATGGTGACTATCAACCCGATTTCCCGTGCTGCTGAGGCGGAGCTGTTGGATGTCATCGCCAACACGATTGGGGCAGTGGAGCTGCTCAGTTCAGACCGGGTAGATCCAATAGTGGGAGGGGAACTTGTCCGCAAGGCAATCATTGCCCTGGCTCTTTCTGCAGTAGGGATTTTGGTGTATGTGTCGCTTCGTTTTGAGCCTAGGTTTGCGGGTGCCGGGGTAATGGCGTTGATCCACGACGTGCTCGTAGTTCTCACCGTGTTCTCCGTGTTCCAGGTTGAGGTCAACAGCCCGTTCATAGCCGGCATCTTGACTGTCATCGGATACTCGATCAACGCCACCATCGTGGTGTTTGACAGGATCAGAGAGAACATGGCAAAGGGACTTACCAACAGCCTCGAGGAACTAGCGAATATTAGCGTCAATCAAACTCTCAAGAGATGCTTATACACGAGTTTAACAACGGCGTTTACTGCAGGGGCATTGCACTTCCTCGGAGCTGCCTCTATTCGAGACTTGACGCTTTCCTTCTTGATCGGCCTAGTTGCCGGAACATATTCATCAACCTGTGTGGCTGCGGGTATGTGGCTTGACTTGCGGGAGTGGTCGCAGCGGCGAGCTGTTGCAGCCAGATAGCAGAGGCGTTAATCCGGGCGTTTGTGGACCGTTCGAGCACTGCTTGAGCGGTCTATCCTTATCAGTTAGGCAATCACCAGTGGGAGTCATGTGTTGTGCAAAGTACCGCAGAGTGGATTATCACCGAGACAGATGCATCAAAGGTTAGGCAGCTTCAGACTGCACTGGGACTGTGCGAGCCGGTGGCTAGAGCGCTTGTCAACCGTGGCGTGAGTACGGAGAAGGAGGCTCGGAGGTTCCTGCAGCCGGACCTGTCGGATCTTCACGATCCTTATCTGTTTCGCGACATGAAGGCAGCTGTCACTAGAATCGTTAGGGCTATCAAACAAGAAGAGCCAATCGTCATTTACGGCGACTATGATGTTGACGGGATTACGGGCACTGCCATCCTTGTAAAGTTCATCCGTAGACTGGGAGGACGAGTGACTTCTTACATCCCTGATCGGCAAGAAGGCTACGGCCTCAATTGCGGGGCGATTCGCTCCCTGGCTGAGCAAGGCTGCAAACTCGTGGTGACTGTTGACTGCGGGATAAGCTCTCACGAAGAGATCGCCCTAGGCTACAGTCTTGGAATGGAGTTTGTCATAACAGATCATCACGAACCGCCTCCAGAGCTGCCAAGAGCTGAGGCGATCATCAATCCTAAGGTCGCAGGGTCGGGCTACCCGTTTTCTGGGCTTGCCGGCGTAGGTGTAGCGTTCAAAGTCATCGAAGCCATTGTAAGGGTTGCGAGCAAGAAGTCAGACATATCCTGTTACTTGAACGAGTATCTTGATCTGGCTGCACTGGGGACAGTTGCAGATATGGTTCCGATGGTCGACGAGAACCGGGTCATCGTTCGGACTGGCCTGCCCTTGATCGGCGAAGGGCGCAGCCACGGACTTGCCGCGCTCCTTAGGGTTGCGGAAATCGAAGGCAAAGAGGTAAGCGTGCGCGATGCACTCTTTGGATTGGCGCCTCGGATAAACGCTGCCGGCCGGATGGGCAGCCCATATCTCGCACTCGATCTCTTGTTGTCCACAGACAGACTTGACGCGTGCAGAAAAGCCCAGGATATGGACAGTCTGAATCAGAGCCGCAGGGGCGTTCAGCAGGAGATACTCGAAGATATCCTCTTGGGTCTACCGTCGCCGGTTGACTACGAAGAGGGAATCATTGTGGCTGTTGGGGACGATTGGCATCCCGGGGTAGTGGGGCTGGTTGCCTCTAAGATCACAGAGATGTACTATAGACCCGCAGTCGTGCTTTCCCGTGAGTGCGGACAGGCCCGCGGTTCTGCGAGGAGCATACCTGGGTTTGACATGTATGATGCGCTGTTTAGGTGCAGAGATTTGCTCAGCGAATTTGGAGGGCACCAGCAGGCTGCGGGGCTGACGGTCAAGGAAGACAAAATCGATGAGCTAACAGAAAGACTGAAACGCATCGCCAGAGAGACACTTGACCTCCGGCTGCTGGTTCGCCAGATTCACGTTGACAGCGTGCTGAGGAGCCCCGACCTAAACATGGATCTCGCAAAGCAAGTACAACGGCTTGAACCGTTTGGCGAGTCGAATCCGCCTCCGCTCTTCTTGGTGCCCAATATTCCTGTGATCGAGTACAGGACCGTGGGAGCCGATTCACGCCATCTCAAACTTACACTCGGTACAGCCGACGCACCCGTCGATGTGATCGCGTTTGGCCAAGGCGACCTGGCTATGACTATCCTCAATAACCGCATCGAAACGATTGATGTCGTCGGTGAGGTTACTGTAAACGAATGGAATGGGCGAGAGCAACTGCAGATAATAGCGTACGACTTCGCTCCTGCCGGGTCGGCAGTTGAGGGTGATTCACATACAGATCAGTAGTTTAGTGAAGAAGGCAAGAAGATACCTTCCGCCTGACCAAGTCCGGCGCATTGAGGATGCGTGCGAGTTCGCAGTCGCAGCCCACGAGGGCCAGCTTCGCGACTCGGGTGAGGAGTATATCCAGCACCCGATTGCAGTAGCTGACATTCTCTTGGAGCTCGAAATGGATGCGACCACGGTAGTTGCCGGCCTTCTTCATGATGTACTCGAAGATACTGATACTACTCGAGAAGAACTTGCAAGCAGGTTCGGCGATAGCGTTGCGGTGCTGGTCGACGGGGTCACGAAACTGACGAAGCTGGCTTTCCTCACAAGGCGCGAGCAACAGATCGAAAACTTGAGAAAGATGTTCCTCGCTATGGCCCGCGACGTCAGAGTCATTATCATCAAACTCGCAGACCGTCTGCACAACATGCGAACTCTTAGGCACCTGCCGGTCGATCGCCAGAGACGGGTTGCCGAGGAGACTTTGGAGATATTTGCTCCACTTGCCAACCGATTGGGTATATGGAGGATCAAGTGGGAGCTGGAGGACCTATGCTTGCGCTATCTGCAGCCGCAAGAGTATTACAAGCTGGTTGAAATGGTGGCCAAGAAGCGCAGCGAGCGTGAAGGCTTTATTGACGAGCTCAAGCGGGTACTGTCTGCGGAATTGGATAGAGCTGGAATAAGCCACGAAGTGCAGGGGCGTCCAAAGCACTTCTACAGCATCTATCAAAAGATGAAACGGCAGGGCAAGTCCTTTGAAGAGGTCTATGACCTATTGGCAGTCAGAGTGATCGTGCCGGAGGTAAAGGACTGTTACGAGGCATTGGGTGTTGTTCACACTTTATGGAAGCCTGTGCCCGGCCGTTTTAAGGATTACATCGCCATGCCCAAGTCCAATATGTATCAATCGCTCCACACGACTGTGATCGGGCCCCTTGGAGAACCGTTTGAGCTGCAGATTCGCACGAGGGAGATGCACCGAATAGCCGAATACGGAATCGCTGCTCACTGGCAATACAAGGAATCTGGTGATAGCACCGTCAATCCCGATGAGAGGATCTCTTGGCTGAGACAGCTCCTCGAGTGGCAAAGAGAGACACATGACGCTCAGGAGTACATGGACAACCTGCGGATCGACCTCTTCGACGATGAGGTCTTCGTGTTTACTCCCAAAGGGGATGTGAAAAACCTGCCTAAAGGGTCTACTCCTGTAGACTTCGCGTACGCGGTCCACAGTGAAGTTGGCCACAAGTGCACTGGCGCCAAGGTCAACGGCAGGATCGTGCCTCTCGACTACAAGCTAAAGAACGGGGATATTGTAGAGATACTGACCAGCAAGACCATTGGCGGCCCAAGCCGTGACTGGCTCGCGTTTGTAAAGACCTCCAAAGCCCGAAACCGTATCAGGCAGTGGGTCAAAGAGGAACAGAAAGAGGAGAGCATACTGAAAGGCCGCGAGCTCCTTGAGCGTGAACTGCGCAAGCGCGGGTTAGAGGTCCATGAGTTTTTGCGGGATGAGAAGCTTAAGGAGGCAGCAGAGCGGTTTGGATTCGTCGAACCGGTTGACTTGCTTGCATCAATCGGATATGGGAAGCTTTCGGCACAGCAGGTCATAACAAAGCTGGTGCCCCCTGAGGCTGAAGAGCCTGCTCCTGCTGCACAGCAGCCTCTCGTTTCCGGCGAGAGTTACAGGGCGCGCAGAGCTGAGGGAATCCTGGTCAAGGGAGTGACCAACCTGGCGGTCCGCCTGTCCAGGTGCTGCAACCCTGTGCCGGGCGATGAGATCGTCGGTTATATCACCAGAGGCCGCGGCGTTTCAATACACAGGCGGGATTGCCCAAATGTCGGATTTTTGTCCGAGGAGCCGGAGCGCGCGATTGAGGTTGAGTGGGATTTCACAAGAACCAACAGCGCCTATCCGGTCGAACTCCAGATCGAGGCAGTAGACAAGCCGGCCTTGCTCACCGACATCTTGATAGCGATTTCAAACGCCAAGACGACAGTTACCGCAGTCAATGCGAGGACCCAGAAAAGCGGATCTGCGTTCATTGATATTGTGGTGAATATTCGAGACGTTGATCACATGCGTGAAGTCATCAGGCGAATTAACCAGGTTGAGGGTATAGTCGGAGTCCGGAGGGCTGTCCCGTAACAGCCCGTCATCGCGGTCTCTGCGGCCTTCATGAGGGGGTCTAAATACATGAGAGCAATCGTGCAGCGTGTGTCGGAGGCCCGCGTCGAGGTCGACCGCCAGGTCGTCGGCAGCATTGGGCGCGGGTTTCTTGTGCTCCTCGGAGTCGGCCAAGGCGATTCCGAGGAGGATCTACAGTATATGGTCGATAAAATCCTAAACCTCAGGGTCTTTGAAGACGACGAGGGAAAGATGAATCTATCGCTTCTTGATGTAGAAGGCGAGATGTTGGTCGTGTCCCAGTTCACCCTATACGGTGACTGCAGAAAGGGCAGGCGACCGAGCTTCAGCCGTGCAGCGGGCCCTGAGTTGGCTGAGCCGATGTACAACAGATTCGTCAGCGAGGTCGCAAGGCGTGGAGTGCGCGTGGAAAAGGGCGTATTCGGTGCAATGATGTCTGTGTTCCTCTGCAACGACGGGCCGGTTACGTTGATGATCGACAGCGAGCGCTCGTTTTGAGCTATCGCAGTCTTTTGGGGGAGTGACTCATGATTATCGAGCGCGTGAGTGTCGGCGAGCTCGAGGCCAACTGCTATATTGTCGCGTGTAAGTCTACTCGCAAGGCCATCGTCATCGATCCCGGTGACGAAGGGCCTAAAATCGCCGACTATATTGATGCAAATGGTTACCACTTGGAGGCCTTGGTTGCAACGCACGGCCATTTCGACCATATCGGTGCATGTGCATATCTAAAGGAGCAGTTTCAGGCACAGATGGCGATTCATGCCCTTGATGCAGGTATGCTCGTTGATCCCATGAAAAACCTGTCTGGGATGTTTCCCGGGCTCGAACGGGTCGTAGCCCCACCTGCGGATGTGATCTTGGATTCGGATGACACTGTGACTGCAGGTAGGCTGTCGTTGAGCGTAGTGCATACGCCGGGCCACACACCGGGCAGCATCTGCTTGGTTGGACCGGGGGTCCTGTTCTCTGGCGATACGCTCTTTCGCAACGGCGTTGGAAGGACGGATTTTCCGGGGGGCGATCCAGACATGTTGAGTGAGTCGTTGAGCCGTCTCGTATTCGCCCTGGACGATGACGTTCGCATCTACCCTGGACATGGCCCGGACACGACTGTAGGCCGAGAGCGAACCCGCGGTTTAGTGTGAATTTGAGTTCGTTGACAGCCTTGGGGAAGTCCTATACAATAGCGTTGCATGCTCGGGTTTATCTCCGGTTTTGACTGCCTTGAGTCTGTTGTTTTGGCTGTCCTGGGCCTATTGTTAAGGAGGTTGGCTTGATGTTCATCCGCAAGACAAGTGACCGCTTCAAGAAAGCGGTAGTCTGGATTGTGGCAGCAGCGTTTGTGCTGTCTACTGGTATCATAGGTATCTACGCACTAGTCGATCGTCGATCCGGAGGCGTTCCCTCGGCTATGGCTTCGGATATAGCCAGTGTAAATGGCCGAGGTATAGACTATTGGTCTTTTATTGAGAACTTCTACGCCGTTTACCAGCAATATCCGTACTTCAGCCCGGGTGAGTCGCAGTACTGGTTGAGGTCCTATGTTCTGGATCAGATGATAGCGCGGGAGCTTCTAAGAGCTGAAGCTGAGAGGTCCTCCATCAAGGTGGACGAGGCAGTAGTGAATGAGACGATAGATGGGTACAAAGCCTTGTTTTCAGACTCTGATGAGTTCCGCGATTATTTGATGAGCAGAGGCATGACCGAAGCGGACCTTCGCAGGTCTGTACGTTCGAGTTTGATGATTGAGGCATATGTGGAGAAGCTGCAGGAGCAAGCGGTGGTGACCGAAGAGGAGATCAATGCAGAGTTTGAGGCTCGCTTGACCGAAGATGAGGACCTCGTCTTTGACGACGTGAAAGACACTATCGAAGGTGAGCTGCTCGCGAAGAAAAGGGACGAGTTGCTGATCGCTCATATTGAGGAGCTGAGAGCGGCCGCCAAGGTTGAGATCTTCGACCCTGTCATCAACGCTATCAACGCCGCCGAATCTGGTGACTTCGAGACTGCAGCGAAGTACTACAACGAAGCTGTAGAAGCCGGAAGCAGCGACCCGTATCTGCATCTCGCTTTGGCCCGTGTGCTCGAGAAACTCGAGGATATGGATGGCGCGCTTGCTGCCTATGAGAAAGCTGCCGAGGTCGATGGCGGTGTGACGGCTGAGGTCCATCTGCAGCTAGGATTGGCTTACAACGAGAGAGGAATGACAGATCTGGCCGTTGAGGCATTCCGAAAGGCCAGTGAGATTGACGGCGAGACAGACCCATATCTGCACAGCATTCTCGAGAGTGAGTTCGAGGGGCTAGGCCTAACAGAGGACGCCGAAAGAGAGCGGCAGATCATCGACAAGATCTCTGAAGAGACTGCGAAGATGTATGAGGAATGGCTGAAGCAGCTCGAAGAGGCTCAGCAGACAGCTGAGTCGGACGATTCATCAGAAGACGCAGAGGAAACTGCCGAGCAGAGTGGGGAGCCGTCTTCTGGCAGTGAGCAATCAGAAGAGCAGTAGGGCCTTGGAGAGGCAGGTACTGTTTCGTCGGAGGATTGATCGATGAGATACTCGGCACCTAGGGGCACGCGTGATATTCTGCCTGGAGAGATCGAGAAATGGCAGCACGTTGAAGGCCGTATTCACCGAATCTGCGAACTCTACGGATACAAGGAAATCCGGACTCCGATGTTCGAACAGACTGAGCTGTTTGTCCGTGGAATCGGAGAAGTTACAGATATTGTTGAAAAGGAAATGTACACCTTTGCAGACAAGGCCAATCGCAGTATGACGCTGCGGCCTGAGGGCACCGCTCCTGTTGCGCGGGCGTTTATCGAGCACAAGCTCTATGCAGAGGCTCAGCCCGTGAAGCTCTACTATATCGGGCCGATGTTTCGCTACGAGCGGCCGCAAGCCGGGCGGTACAGGCAGTTCAGCCAGTTCGGCGTTGAGGCTTTTGGCAGCATGGATCCGATGCTTGATGCTGAAATCATTAGCCTTGCGCATGACTTCTACGTGAGCTTAGGCCTCGATCAGATCAAGGCGAGAATCAACACGATCGGGTGCCCCGAGTGCCGGCCACGCTACCAAGGGCACATCAAGCAGGTACTGTCCGGGAGGCTGGACCAGCTGTGCAGGAATTGCCAGCAGCGGTATGAACGCAACCCTATGAGGATCCTGGACTGCAAGAATGAGCGCTGCAGCGGGATCGCATCTGAAGTAGGTTCAATAGATCCGTTTCTTTGCGACGAATGCTCAGAGCATTTCGAGGCTGTAAAGACGTCTTTGGACGAGTTGTCTATACCGTATGTGATCGATCCTGCAATAGTGAGGGGCTTTGACTACTACACCAAGACAGTGTTTGAGTTCGTAGCCGAGGGTATTGGTGCGCAGGACGCGATTGGGGGCGGCGGCCGTTACGACGGCCTCATTGAGTCTTGCGGGGGCCCTGCGACGCCGGGCGTGGGGTTTGCTGCTGGACTGGACCGCCTGCTCTTGGCTATGGAGGCCAACGGAATCGAGCCAGCTGTCTCAAACAGGCTGGGGTGCTTTGTAGTAGCACCGGATAAGGGCTCGAGGATAAGGTCCGCCTGTTTGGTCTCGTCACTCAGAAGGCTGGGCGTGTCTGCAGATATGGACTATGTTGGCCGCAGTATGAGCAGGCAACTGAAGCATGCAAGCAGGCTTGATGCTCGGTGCGTAGCCATTTTGGGCGAGGACGAGCTGGCTAGAGGTGTGACTCAGGTAAGGGACATGGATCGCGGCGAGCAGTGGGAGGTGCCGCTTTCTGAGGCGGCAAGTCGCATCGCAGACTTCGTGCGCTCTGTGTCCGGCGAGTAGGTTGATGGCTCCATGGATTTTAATGGATGCTTGATCGGATCAGAGTAGTGTGCTATAATGAACCTGCTAAACACAACCAATGAGTCGATCGGCCCTACTGTGTACGTGGTCAAACTGACTTATAATATTCCAACACAAATAACGTTGGGACCTAACTCTGTCGGTGGCGTGCATGCCTTCTAGCAGAGGACGCACAAAGTCGATGGGAGGGTTCCGCCCTGGAGGAATCGGGGATACGTTATAGGTCAGTGATAGCGGCATGGTGGGGCTTATTCTGTTGTACGGAAGTGTTGCTATGGAACACTGGCTAGATCGAACTCGGCTCGTCCTTGGAGAATCAGCCCTGGAGAAACTATGTGAGAGCTCGGTAGCTGTTGCCGGTTTGGGCGGGGTTGGTTCATGGGCCGCCGAAGCGCTGGCACGTGCAGGCATTGGCCGGTTGATCCTCATTGACTCCGACGTAGTTGAGCTGACGAACATCAATAGGCAGTTGATTGCAACCACAAGCACTATAGGCAGGCCAAAGGTTGAGGTGGCGCGTGAGAGAATCGCAGACATCAATAGTGCATGTGACGTGACAGTACATAACGTGTTCTTGGATTCGGCTGTCATCCAGCAGGTCATTCCCAAGCAAGTGCATTTCGTGGTGGATGCCATCGACTCAGTCTCCTCCAAAGTCAGCCTTGCAGCCTACTGTGTTTCGCATAGCATTGGAATAATCTCGTGCATGGGGGCAGGCAATAGGCTTGACCCTCTTCGCTTCAAGATCGCCGACGTCTCAGAGACCAAAGTGTGCCCGCTGGCGCGAGCATATAGGCAAGAACTCCGCAAGCTGGGGATCAATACTGGTGTCACAGTAGTGTTTTCCGATGAGAAACCGGTAAAGACCGGAGTTAGGATCCCTGGGAGTGTTTCCTTTGTCCCTCCGGTTGCAGGACTTATAATGGCTGGTTGGGTCGTCAAGGAGTTGATCGGCGACTGCTGCTCCTCATCGGAGGATTGAGGCCGGGATCTTGCGGCTTTGTCGACCGTTTGCCTATAGATTGAGTAGGATGATGCAGGGGGGATTTAGGTGGACCTATTCCGGACCGAAGAAGGGCTTGACGCACCAGATAATGCCGCGGACTGTGCGCCTGACTGCGAGGACTCCCTGCCACTTGCCGAGAGGATGAGGCCAAGAACGCTCGACGAGATCGTAGGTGCAGATCACATCCTTGGGCCTTCGAAGTGGCTCAGAATCTTGATAGAGGCAGATAGAGTACCCTCGATGATTCTATACGGAAGGCCAGGAACCGGCAAGACGACGATCGCTCGTGTCATTGCCAGAGTTACGAAGCGAAGGTTTTACAGCATGAACGCGGTGATGTCCGGAGTTGCAGATATCCGCAGGGTCGTAGATCGAGCTCAGGACGATCTGAAGGCGAGGCGGCGGCGTTCGATCTTGTTCATAGACGAGATCCACAGGTTCAACAAAGCTCAACAAGACGCTTTGCTTCCGTTTGTGGAGAGTGGGGTGATTGCCCTCATTGGTGCCACGACAGAGAACCCCATGTTTAGCCTTGTTGGGCCGCTGTTGTCCCGCACTCGAATCGTAGAGCTGAACCCGTTAACTGATGACGATATATCGTTGATAGTCAAGCGGGGCCTTCAGAAGGAAAACGAACAGCCTGGCAATAGGCCGCGAGTGGCCATCCAACCGGACGCACTCGGCCACCTCGTGCGTTCTGCAGGTGGAGATGCCCGCGTCGCACTCAATATTCTCGAGGCTGCCTGTTACTTAGCACGAGATAGGGCGAAGTCCGGTGCCAAGGCAAGTCCCGGGCAGAGAGAAACGGGTGCAGCCGAGTCTGAAGCTATGATCGATCTCTTGATCGTTGAAGAGGCGAGCGGCAAGACTGCTGCTTCGTACGACAGAAGCGGGGACAACCACTACGACATTGCTTCAGCATTGATCAAGAGCATTCGAGGATCAGATCCTCAGGCGGCCGTTTACTGGCTTGGGCGTATGATTTACGCAGGAGAGGACCCGAGGTTTATCGCAAGACGCCTGGTCATTTCTGCAAGCGAAGACATCGGCATGGCCAATCCCAACGCCCTTCTCATAGCTGAGGCAGCTGCACAGGCTGTCGAGCGGATCGGCATGCCTGAGGCGCGGATCATACTGGCACATGTAGCTATCTTTCTAGCAAGCAGCGCCAAGAGCAATTCTGCGTACATAGCAATCGAGCGTGTACTCAAGACGATAGAGGAGGGTGGCAACTACCAGGTTCCAAATCACCTGAGGGATGCCAGTTACAGAGGTGCGAGCCGGCTAGGGCGCGGCAAGGGCTATAAGTACCCTCACGACTACCCCGGCCACTATGTAAAGCAACAGTACTTGCCCGATCAATTGGCAAACGTAGAGTTCTACACCCCTAGCGACCAAGGCTATGAACGGAGAGTGTCAGAACGACTGAATAGCCTGCGTAATGGAGGTTGAGATGTTTTTGGGCAAGTGTGACGGGAGAGGTGTGTACGCTTCCTAGCGGCCAGCTTGATACAGCGGCCTGAAATATAGTTTGACAGGACAATTGCCGCATGCTAAAATCGAATTGTCGATAAATCCGATAGATTTTATCGGGTTTACATGAAACACACAATGAGTGACGGGAGGCCTGGTTAACTGGTGGACCAGTCCACAACCGATTCCGCGTGCATCCGCCCTTTGCTACAGAGGAAGTCTACTGGAGTACCGGATGCTTTTTGAGGCGATTGAACCTGTCCGGGAAGGAGGGTCAGCAATCTGACGCCTGGCGATCAATCAGGCGTCGGCTGTCACCATGAAGAGGATATACATGGATTATGCGGCCACTACTCCTACATCACCCGAAGTGCTTGATGCAATGAGGCCTTACATGCTCGAAGATTTCGGTAATCCTTCAAGCATTCATTCGTTCGGCCGCGAAGCCAAGAAAGCTCTGGATGATGCTAGAGGGAAAGTGGCGTCTCTGCTCTCTGTTGCACCTGAGGAAATCGTATTTACATCTGGAGGATCCGAATCCACGAATTTGGCGATTAAGGGATGTGCAACCGCGAACGCCAAGAGAGGAAGACATATCATAACCAGCAGCATTGAACACCACGCGTGTCTCGATGCTGTGAAATACCTGGCGAGGAACGGGTTTGAAGCCACCTATCTTCCTGTAGACGGTGATGGAGTCATTGACCTCAATGCCTTGAGAGCCGCAATTCGAGATGATACGGTCCTTGTGTCTGTGATCCACGCAAGCAATGAGGTTGGGACTATACAACCCGTCAAAGAGATCATAGAGATCGCACATGAAAAGGGCGCTTTGGTTCATCTTGATTCGGTACAGACCGTAGGCGCTATTCCTGTAAACATTAGGGAGCTCGGCGCAGACCTCGTATCTATGTCTGCACACAAGTTCTACGGGCCTAAGGGTGTAGGCGCTCTGTATGTTAGAAAGGGAGTCAGAATCACACCGCTGATTCACGGAGGCCCACATGAAAAAAAGCGCCGAGCAGGCACACAAAATGTAGCAGGAGCAGTCGGGATGGCCAAAGCACTTGAACTGGCCGTCGAACAGATGGATCAAGAGGTCCCCAGGCTGACTCGGCTCAGGGAAAAAATGATAGACGCCATCCTCTCACGGATTGACCATGTAAGGATCAATGGGCATCGGACACGCAGGCTTCCAAACAATGTGAACGTCAGCATTGAATACGTCGAAGGCGAGGCAATACTGCTGAATCTCGATGTCAAAGGAATCGCGGTATCCAGCGGCTCGGCCTGTTCGTCTGAATCGCTTTCCCCGTCTCATGTGCTGCTGGCTATGGGCGTGCCGCCTGAGGTTGCGCACGGCTCGTTGAGGCTTAGTATGGGAAGAGGCACGACTGAGGATGACGTCGACTATGTCGTGGAGGCTTTGGTGGATATAGTGGCCAAGTTGCGACAGATGTCACCCTTGTACGTATCTGGCCCATGTGATTGCAAGGGCTGAGACCGGCTAGCCGTCCTTCTGAAAGGAGGCATCTTCAGTGTATAGCGAGAAAGTAATGGATCACTTCACTAACCCTCGCAATGTGGGGGAGATCATAGACCCTGACGGAGTCGGGCAGGTTGGCAACCCCGTGTGTGGGGATGTCATGAGGATTACGATACAAGTCGAAGACGGCAGGATAGCAGACGTCAAGTTCAGGACCTTTGGTTGTGGAGCAGCAATAGCGACTAGCAGCATGATCACAGAGATGGCCAAAGGCAAGACTCTTGAAGAGGCGCTCAAGCTGACCAACTCGGCTGTCGCAAGAGCACTGGACGGCTTGCCCCCTGCAAAGCTGCACTGCTCAAATCTCGCAGCCGATGCTTTGCACGAGGCTATTAGCGACTATTACGCTAAGACACGGACGCGCGGTCAGGCATTGAAGGTGGGAGGATGACCGCTGAATGACAGTTGGCGCAAACCGACCGATCACCAGTGACCTGCGCGAGAGAGTGCTTTCGGGCGTGACTGTAGATGCAAATGCAACTGTGGCTGTGGCGATGAGCGGAGGCGTTGATAGCTCAGTAGTTGCAGCTCTACTCAAACATCTCGGTTTTCATGTAATAGGCGTGACCATGAACGTCTGGCCCGAGTCCACTCAAGGAGCTGCCGAAGACGCTCAAGAGGTCGCAGATGCACTTGGCATCTCTCACCACGTTATCGATTTGAGAGAGCAGTTTCGCAAACTGGTGGTTGACGAATTCTGCCGCGAGTACGCAAGAGGCCGGACTCCTAATCCTTGCGTTATGTGCAATCCTCGGATTAAGTTCGGCCTTCTTTTCAGCCACGCGATGCAGCTTGGTGCAGATTGGTTGGCTACAGGCCACTATGTCCGGGTTACCCGCGATCCTGATTCCGGCCGTTACCTCTTGCTGAAAGGAATTGACCCCCGAAGAGACCAGTCTTACGTGCTCTATCGCCTCACTCAAGATCAGCTCTCTCGGGTCCTGTTTCCCCTCGGAGGTTACCACAAACAAGAAGTCCGTGCTATGGCAGAGGACTTCGGGTTGTCAGTCGCAGACCGGAGCGAGAGCCGGGAGATCTGCTTTGTTCCGGATGACGACTACCGAGGCTTCTTGAGAAAACACGGAGCAGCCTCTGCTGATTGCTCTTTGGGCCGGGCCGCAAAGAGTCAGTGCAACAGAAAAGGAGCCATATTGAACACAAGCGGCGATGTTCTAGGAACGCATGACGGAATCGAGAACTTCACAGTAGGCCAGCGCAAGGGGCTTGGGATTGCTTTAGGCCGGAGACTGTACGTTGTCGAGCTTGATCCTGAGACCAACTCGGTTATTGTAGGAGACGAGTCTGAGTTGTACTCATCTGAGTTGGTGGCAGGTGATTGCAACTGGATCAGCATAGATCGTCCCTCAGACTACATGCGTGCGTCTGCCAAGATCAGGTATGCGTCTCCACCGATCGGTGTCACCGTGCTCAGAGGCTCAGACAGCGGGGACCGCATCAGAGTAGTGTTTGATGAACCAGTGCGAGCAGTCACTCCCGGACAAGCCGTGGTGCTTTATTTGGGAGACACAGTGGTTGGAGGCGGCACCATAGAAAGAGCGGTCAGAAAGCGCAGGACCTAGAGCGGACAGGAGGGAGCCCGCAGGACAACGTCGAAACACACTTCATGGCAAGAAGAGAGCTGCCGGGGGTATTAGTGACTTGAGCTACCTGTTCGAACTGCGCGGCATACGTTTTGTTGTGGTGTTTACTGCGTGTATGATGCTGGTTTCCGGCTTGACTGTGTCGGCGCTTGGCGCCAAGCCGGAATCAACTGTCGGTATAGGCAGAATTCCTTCGTCAGCGGGCGACTCGATCAGAGTCGGGTTGCGATATGGCCCAAGCGCCCTCAGCAGTGTGACAATCGGTGTTACCGAAGGAACCTTGGTCCTCCATTCGGCTGATTCCCCTGAAGGAATGCATCTTCCTGCTCAATGTGTGACCTTAAGGGTAGTAGCTTCAGACTCTCGGATGGAGCGTGTGTACAGAC
The DNA here is from genome assembly GCA_900016865.1 of uncultured Clostridia bacterium. GTDB lineage: Bacteria > Bacillota > DTU014 > DTU014 > DTU014 > DTU014. Next base: position 227,635 of record FIZI01000006.1, read on the forward strand.
TCGCAGTCGGCGAATACCCGGATCAGCTGGGTGCAGAGCAGCGACTGGCTGAGCTTTCTATGCGGGTTGGAGGCCTCGTCGACAAGACGATTGGAGTGTCCGGCACCAAGTACATAGCTTATCTTGGCAGGTCATCCTTCGAATCTGACATGGCGGCCCTTAGAGCAGACCTTGGGTTGTCTGCAGGTGAGGCTAAGATCAAGAGCTTCGATTTGCCCGCAGGCATGATGCTGGAGGTCGCCTCATGTGACGGCTCGCTGTCAATCATGACAAGCGGGGGATACGTAGTGATCAGCCCGGATTCTCCTGACGGGCTGCTGTATCTGGACGGCCCTGATTCAGGATTCAGGGGAAAGATTGAGGCCTTTGTGACTTACGATGGTCTAATCGAGCTCGTCAACATCGTTGGGCTGGAGGACTACCTAAGGTCGGCGGTCGGAAGCGAGATGAGCTCTTACGCTCCAGCAGAAGCACTCAAGGCTCAGGCAGTGCTTATGCGCACTTATGCGGTCAATCATATGATTGCGTCCAAGCACGACAGGTTCGATGTGTGCAGCACCCATCACTGCCAAGCATATCGTGGAGTTGGTGCAGAATCCAGTCGAATAGACGCGGCAGTGGAGGCCACAGCCGGAGAGGTACTGGTAGGCCCAACCGGAGAGCCGATTGAGGTTTACTACCATGCTTGTTGTGGAGGGATTACCGAAAGCAGCGCCAATGCCTGGGGCACTGCACTGGCTCATCTTGTGCCGACTTCATGTTCAAGCGGACAGCCGTCTAGTCTCTCTGCAGATTCGGCCGCTCTGTCCTTCATCGAATCAGCCGACAGTAGTTACTACTGCTCTGCTAGCTCCAACTACAGATGGGAGCGGCGTCTTTCAACCTCTGATCTCGTGGCCGTGCTTGAGAGCTATGGCGCTACCGCAAGTGAGCTGGGTGTCGACAGCGACCTGCCTATCTCGCTTACGGTCTTGAGTCGGACTGATTCCGGTCGAGTCTCTGAGATAGAGATTGCTGCAGGAGGGCATCGAGCTGTGGTTTCAGGCGATTTGGCAGTGAGGATGGCTCTTGGCAAAGGCGACCTGTTGCCAAGTTCCTTCTTTGTAGTTAAGCCGATTTCTGACGCTCGCAGCGTGCAACGCACGTCTTCATATGTTCTGGTAGGTGCCGGGTATGGACACGGAGTTGGTGTCTGTCAGGCCGGCGCCATTGGCATGGCAAACAGAGGCTACGATTATCGATCGATTTTGTCTCATTATCTCAAGAATACGCGAGCAGCCGATCACTAGCCCGTTGAGTGGGGAGGGATTCCGAGTGATCCGTAAGGTCCTTGCTGCGGTATTAGCATTGGCGGTTGTGGGAGTCACCGTTGGACTAGTAATGAGAAACATGGCGTTGGTGCGCGAACTCGACGACGCTTACGAAGTCGTGCGGCTTCTCGAGGGTACGATAGACACCCTGCGCATGGAGAAGGGGCAGCTCGAAACGCGGCTTGCAAATCTGAGCACGGTTTATGCACCTGTGTATTTTCTGTCTCAGTCTGATGAAGGATACGAGGTTGTGCCTGAGCTGCGACTTATCGACACTGACAGCGAGGCTGCTCCGGTCATATCTGCGCTGCTGTCTGAGATGGCAAAAGGGCCGACTGGACAGTCGCCGCTGTATCCGGTTCTTCCACCTGGGACTCGGTTGCTAGGAGTTGAAATCATTGACGGAGTCGCATATGTGGACTTCAGCAGAGAAATGCTTGACCAGAGTGTGGGCAGTCCAGTCGAGTCTGCTGTAGTTGAGGCTATTGTTCGCACTGTAACTGAGGTCGAAGGAGTGTCTGCCGTACAGATCCTAGTTGGCGGAGAGACGATTCCAAGTCTCGCAGGACACGTCGATTTATCGAGACCGATCAGGCTGGCACGGCCTGACCACGAGCTCTAGAGCGATTGAGTCTGAATGGCTTCGTATACATAAGGCGCAACGGCTTGCAGTGCAGCCGATTTCGATGTATAATGAAAATCGCTCATTCACTCATGGTGTCTAATCACTAAACCAAGAATGACTGAGTGTGCGCCTGTAGCTCAGTGGATAGAGCACTGGACTCCGGTTCCAGGTGCGCGGGTTCGATTCCTGCCAGGCGCACCACTTTCTTTGTACGCTGACTACTTGGCGACAGCTTGCTCCGGATGGCCAAGTGAATTGTGAGTTCCTTGGCTTCCAGTGAATAGCCAGGTAAGAGCTCGTTTATTTCCCATGTGGCTTATGATATACTAGGTCGGGAATTACGCCCTCCGGGCGTGGTTCCACTGGTGAAATGTGCCCATGGGGCATATCATCGACGTGGGAGTGTGAAGACATGCTGCCAACACCAAGGAAGTTTACCATAGTATCTGGAAGCTCTGAAGGCGACACGAAGCTCACAGCTTTTGATAAAGCATTGCTTGATGCGGGTATAGGCAATCTGAATCTTCTGAAGGTAAGTAGTATCCTGCCTCCGAACGCCGAGTACGTTGAGAGGCTTGAGATTCCGCCGGGGTCACTGACTCCGACCGCCTATGGCTCATTTGTCAGCGACGTACAAGGGGAAGTCATAGCAGCAGCCGTGGGAGTCGGTTTCAGTGAAAAGGACTATGGCGTCATCATGGAGTTCGGTGGCGTATGTACCCGCCAGGAGGCAGAAGCGAGAGTAAAGCAGATGATTGAGGAAGCCTTTGCAGTGAGAGGTCTCAAGCTGGCGAAGGTCATGACCAAGGGAGTTGAGCACCGGGTTGAGAAGATAGGGTGCGTATTTGCTGCTGTTGCACTGTGGTACTAGCTATGGTCAGCTCTTGTAGCTGCATCATTGGAACCGCTCAATCGATCGCATGAGGTGATGAGATGGGCCTTTGGTATACCGAAAAGCACCGGCTAGGTTTTGGTATAACATATAAGATAAAGCGGACACTCGCCGATGAACAGACCGAGTTTCAGAAGCTCGAGTTGGTAGACACAGAGGCATTCGGCAGGATGCTCCTTCTGGACGGGCTCGTCATGACAACTGTGTTTGACGAGTTCATATATCACGAGATGATAACTCACCCGCCGCTTTGCACTCACCCGAATCCGAGACGTGTGTTGGTCATAGGCGGGGGCGACGGCGGTACTGTGAGAGAGGTATTGAGGCACCCGTCAGTTGAATCTGTAGAGCTGTGTGAGATAGACCGCAGAGTCGTTGAGGTATGTCGGGAGTATCTCCCGGAGACAAGCTGCGGCCTCAGTGATCCGCGGGTCAGCATAGTCTATGCAGACGGGATCGAGTATGTCAAGAACGCCGAGGCCAAGTATGACTGCATTATTGTCGATTCGACTGATCCTATCGGCCCTGCTGTCGGCCTGTTTTCGTTGGACTTCTACAAGAGCATCTATAGAGCGTTGACTGACGACGGCGTCTTTTCTGCGCAGACAGAGTCGCCTTTGGCTGAGCCTGATTTTGTCCGCAAAGTTACCCACGAGATTGGTTCTGTGTTCCCGGTCTGCGGGTTGTACACGGCTGCCATTCAAACGTATCCCGGTGCCCTCTGGAGCTTCACTATCGGCTCCAAGCGGTGTCATCCAGTGAATGATGCACGAGAAGTCCCGGAGCTAAAGGGCTGCAGACACTATCACTATGGATTGCATCGGGCTATGTTTGATGCTGTGCCGAAGTTCGCGCGAGAACTCCTGCCCGACAGCTTCGTCTAGTAGTTCGGCGCTTTACTGCTGGCCTGCAGCCAGTTGGCGGTGATGCGGCTGTGAATAGCGTCATTGATTCATCCAGGTGCCGTGGGCGCTTCTTGGAGTCCATGGACCGAGGTGATCAGGCGAGGACGATTGTCATTGGAGCACCTATGGATCACACGGTGAGCGGGCGTCCCGGGTCGCGATACGGCCCTGAGGCAATCAGATTCGCTTCAGAGCTGATCGAGGACTACAGCCCTATCCTTGATAGGGAGCTGGCTGACGCCCGCTTCTACGATGCAGGCGATGTACTGACTCCATTCGGTGACATAGAGGCAAGCCTCAACAACATCGAAGCTGCGTGCAAGTCGGTTCTGGAGACTGACAAGCGTTTGTTGGTCTTGGGCGGAGAGCACCTTGTCACAGTAGCAGCAGTTCGCGCTGCGCATCGGCTCTATCCCGATTTGACGGTGCTCCAGTTTGACGCGCACGCAGACCTGCGAGACGACTACCTCGGACAGAAGTTCTCACATGCTACTGCAATGCGCAGGGTCTGCGATATCATAGGGATGGACAGTCTTTGGCAGCTTGGCATCAGATCTGGAACAAGGGAGGAATACGCTCTCATGCGCTCCCTTGGCCGCATGGTAGACAGCGAGTTGCTTTGTGGTGCCGACAGGTCGGAGACTGCCCAGAAAATCATTGATGCGATCGGGTCGCGGCCTACATACCTGACCATCGATATCGACGTGCTGGATCCGGCTGTTGCTCCTGGGACCGGCACCCCTGAGCCGGGCGGACTGGGTTTTGGGGATCTCCTTCATATGCTGCTTCGATTGCTGCAGCTAAACGTCGTTGGGGTGGATATCGTAGAGGTCAATCCTGTTGTCGATTCGTCCGGCCGTACATCAATAGTGGCTGCTAAACTAGTGCGTGAGATCTTGCTTGCTCTTTGATATACTGGAGATAACTGTGTTGTAAGCAAGCTCTGATGGGTGTATAATGACAGAGGTTGCTAATCGCCAGTCCGAGGGTTATTTGGTCTTCTCAGGGCAGTGTGCTCTTTGAGTGCCTTCCCTGTGTTTTGTTGTCAGCCGGGAGGTGAGGCGCTTTGTCGATTGAGATTCTGAAGTCGGTGCATCAGGCAGAGGCTGAGGCGGATGCCATCCTCAGTGATGCCAGATCCGAAGCAGCCAGGATTCGCGACCGCGCGAAGGAGGAGGCTGAGGAGATTATTCGTGATGCACTTGAGTCTGCGAGACGGTCTGCAGAGGAGTATCGGGCACAGCAAATGCGCCTAGCCGACGAGCGCTTGGATCAGCTCCAAAAGGCCAATGACGAGCGGTTGGTTGGCATACGCAAGAGCGCAGAGGAGAAGAAGGCACTTGCTATCGACTTAGTCATTAGGAGGATAACTGAGACCAGTGGCTATCGCTAGTATGAAGAAGATCGAGGTCATTGGGCACCTCGACTGCAAGGATGCTGTTCTCCGAACACTGCAGACGCTTGGTGTTGTAGAAGTCGAAGATATCACCCATATGATAGACGGATGTGAAGGCGAAGACGGTGACCTATCCCTGGCGTCGACGCAGATCTTCAGAGCGGACGATTCCAACAGGTTGGCAGCCATAGAGGACAAGATCTCCGTAGTGAGGTCTTCGCTCCAATTCATCGAACGCTTGAGCCCTCGGAAGAAGTCGCTTATGGAGCAGTTCACGGGGTATCAAGTCCCGCTGACCCAGAGCCAACTGGACGAGTACATATCAGACACTGATGCGCTTAACACGCTGATTGCTCGTGTGGCAGAACTCGAACGACAACTTGGTTCATTGGAAGGCCAGGAGAGCGATCTCGCGCAGGCGCTTGAGCAGATGATGCCTTGGGCAAGCTTGGAGATCCCAGTGGAGTCTCTATGCGGGACAAGGCATACGACTGTTTTGGTAGGAGTAGCTGATGGCGAGCATTTGCACGAACTCCTGGACCAAGTAGAGGAAGCCTGCGAGGGCACTGCTGTAGTTACAGTAGTCTCTCAAAGCCGGCAGACTGCACGTCTAGTTGTCGTCGTCCACCGAGACCATGAGGATGATGTGCTGTCGGTTCTTCGCTCGCACGGATTCTCCAACCAATCGTTCCCCTTTAATAGAGGCTTGGTTTCCGAGTTCGTTGAGAAGACTCGTGACGAGCTCGGCCGGGTCCGCGCTCAGATCGATGAGGTCAAGCGGGAAGTCAGGGCTTTAGACGGAGAAAAAAGCCGGCTGTGGGCAGTGTTGGACGCGTACGAGATAGAGAGAGACAGATTTCTGGTTACTGAAAGGCTGGTGAGGACCAAGAAGGTCTTCGCACTTCTCGGATGGTCTAAGGCAGACGAGTGCAACAAGATCGAGAAAGCGCTGGCGGAGATTGATGATGCACTTGTCGTTACCATCAAGGACCCGGCAGAAGGCGACGATCCTCCAGTAGTGCTTGTAAACAACAGGCTTACAAGACCGTTTGAGGTGATTCTGGACCTCTATAGCTTGCCGAAGGCCGATGAGATAGACCCGACTGCCGCTGTTAGCTTCTTCTTTGCCCTGTTTTTTGCAATGGCAGTTGCGGACTTCGGGTACGGCGTTGTGCTTGCATTGACGAGTTATGTACTGCTTCGTAAAGTTCGGATGTCAGACCTTGGCCGCAAGACTTTTGAGCTGCTTTTTATTTCAGGAGTGGCAGCTGCGGTCTTTGGACTGATCACCGGCGGATTTTTCGGTGCCAGCCTTGGCTACTCGCTCATCAGCCCCACCGAGGATCCGATAGCGTTTATCGCACTGTCTCTCGGACTGGGAATTGTGCACCTGTATGCCGGTATGATCATAGAGTTTTACGACAACGTCCGGCGTGGTCAGGTCATGGCGGGGCTCTTTGATCAGGGCCTCTGGCTCCTACTCCTCACCTCTCTCATAGTTCTTGGCCTTCAGTCTCAGACTTCGATTAACATCCCCCTTGGTGAATACGCAGGGTGGGTTGCGGCAGCAAGCGCGGTTGGACTAGTGCTCACCCAAGGCAGACATCAGTCCAATCTATTGCTTAGGCTTGGATCAGGGCTGGCTAGCCTCTATGATATCTCAGGCTATTTCAGTGATGTCTTGTCATACACAAGGCTTCTTGGGTTGGGAATGGCCTCGGGTGTCATTGCCACAGTGATTAACCTCGTTGCCTCGATGTTCTGGTCCACACCTGTGATTGGGCCTGTGGTTACAATCGTGATTATGGTGTTCGGACACGTGTTCAACCTGTTTATAGGTGTCATCGGAGGCTACGTCCACGTCAGCCGACTTCAATACATAGAGTTTTTTGGCAAGTTCTTCGAAGGTGGAGGAAGAGCGTTTTCGCCGCTTAAGGCGAAGTCAAGGTATGTCTATGTTACGGACACACAACAGCAAGGAGGTTAGGATCTAATGGTAACGACTGGATTGTTGCTGGCACTATTAGGCGTAGCTATAGCTGTGATACCTGCCGGCATTGGGTCCGCCATAGGAGTCACCATAGTCGGTCAGGCTGCAGCCGGAGTTGTCACTGAGGACCCGAGCAAGTTTGGAAAGACGCTTGTCCTTCAGGTCCTTCCTGGCACACAAGGCATCTACGGGTTCCTAATCGGCTTTTTGATTATGCAGAAGCTAGGCCTTATCGGTGGAGTTGTCCCTCAGGTCGCTACTGAGACAGGGCTAGGCTTTCTGTTGGCTTCTCTCCCTATTGGAGTAGTTGGACTGTTTTCCGCGGTGCTCCAAGGACGGGTGGCTGCTGCGGGCGTCTCGATACTGGCAAAAAGGCCTGATGAACTAGTCAAGGGCATGATCTATGCTGTCATGGTTGAGTTCTACGCTATCTTGGCCCTGCTTGCATCATTCTTGGCCTACAACGGAGTGCCTATGTAAGATGGACGCTAGAGCAAAGAAGCTGTGCGACAAGATAATAGGCGAGGCTCGGGCAAGAGCCGCAGAGATTATCACTGAAGCCGAAGATGCTGCCAGAGCAGAGATTGAGCTCGCTGAGGCAGAGGCCCAAAAGAGGGCGAGTGAGTTCCTAGGCAAGGCGCGTGCTGCTGCTGAACGCGAATGTCAAAGCCGGATATCGATGGGGCAGCTTGATCTGCGCAACAAGGAACTCGCCTTGAAGCAGGAGCTCATAGGGTCAGTCTTTGACGAGGCACTTGAGAAGCTCAAGGCTATGCCCTCCGAGGAGTATACTCGGCTGGTGTCATCTATCATCTTGAGGCTGAGGCCACAGGGCCAGGCTGACCTTTTGGTAGCCGAAGCAGACCAGGAGCGGCTTAGTGAGGCTGCCGTTCGGACCCTAAACACTGAACTGGGGGCTGAGGGCCTCGGAACAGTCAAGTTTGCCGGGTATACCGACACAATTGAGGCTGGCTTTGTGCTGAGACAAGGCGACGTCGCCTTTAACTTCTCCTTCGCCGACATTCTCTCAGACTTACGAGAGACTATGGAGGGCGAGGTAGCCGCTGTCTTGTTTGGACAGTGACGCGGGGCTAGGTTGATTCGTCTTGGATGCTGTAGGAGCGCCCGGCGTCCTGATAGCGGGCAAGACCGGACTGATACTGAGGTGCATGCTCATTGACTACAAGCGATCTGCAAATAGGGCAGAGTTACGCATACGCAGTGGCGAGAATCAGACAAGCCGAGAACGGGCTACTAGACCGCAATCGGATTGCCAGAATTCTCGACGCTTCTGAAATGAGTGAGATCCTAAGGATCCTTGGGGAAACGGAGTACTCGTGGGCAGTGAGCGATGTTGCAGCTACAGACTACGAAGCCATCCTAACGAGAGAGCTCGAAAGGGTCTTCAGGTACGTCTCGCAGTTTGTGCCCGATCTGACAGTCGTTGACCTGTTTAGGATGAAATATGACCTGCACAACTGCAAGGTGGCGTTCAGGGCCCTCGCACTGGGCGTTGACGGTTCGGGCCTTTGGTCGCCCCTAGGTACCGTTTCAGCTGCAGAGATCTGGAGGGCAGCGACTTTAGAGATCGGCCTAGACGGATTTCCCAAGCATGCAAGGGATCTACTAGGTGCTGGACTTGATCACCTGCAGTTGGGCGTTTCCGGCGATACTCCGGCTGACGATTCTCGTCTTGAGCAGTTGGCTGATCGACCCATAGATCCGCAGGCACTTGATGCTGTCCTGGATCGGGCTTACTTCTCGAGTCTTGACGAGGCTGTTTACCAGATTGGCAGTTCTCTCTTGACCAAGCTCTTGAGGCTTAGAGTCGATTTAGTCAATATGACGGCGTTTCTTAGGTGTGTTCGGCTTAGGAGGGGCTTGGCTGCTTTGCGATCAGCCTTTATCCCGTTTGGTGATTTGCCGCTAGAGCTGTTTGAGAAGCTGTACAACGAGCCTGTGGAGACGTTCGTGCGCGAAATGAGTATGTCGATGTACGATTCTTTGATCAGCGAGTGGAGCGCTTTTTCAAAGCGCAAGGATGCCGTAGCCATCCTGGAACGTCTTGGGCGTAGATACTTCACAGAGATGTGCAGTGCTTCTTCTGCTGCTGTGTTCTTTGGCCCCGAACCGATCGCTTCATACTTGATTGCTAAGGAGAATGAGATAAACGACCTCAGGACTATCTTGGTCGGCAAGGCGAATGGCTTGGATACCGAATCGATCCGGGAGAGGCTCAGTGGTGCTTATGCATAGACTTGCTGTTATCGGAGATATCGACTCCGTAGTGCTGTTCAAAGCTGTTGGAGCGGAAGTGTTTCCTGTGACATCCGCTGATGAGGCCGGCGATGTTTTGGTCCGGCTGGCAGATGAGCAGTACGCTATAGTGTGCATTACCGAACAGTTCGGAGATGAGCTTTTGCCTCTTGTTGAGCGCTATAGCGATAGACCGGCTCCTGCGGTGGTGTTCATACCATCAAACAAAGGTAGCACTGGTACTGGAATGGCGAGGCTGAGAGAGATTGTCAAGAAGGCTGTTGGTGCCGATATCCTACTGGGAAAAGAGGGTAGCTGAGATGGCGACAGGACGAATCATCGGCGTGTCCGGGCCCCTTGTCATTGCGGAAGGCATGGAAGGGGCGAGAATGTTTGACGTCGTTCGTGTAAGCGATCACCGACTTATAGGTGAGATAATCGAGATACGGGGAGACAGAGCCTCGATCCAGGTTTACGAGGAGACGTCCGGCCTAGGCCCCGGTGAGCCCGTGTATCCGACAGGCGAATCTCTGAGTGTAGAGCTCGGTCCGGGTCTCATCGAGGGCATCTACGACGGCATTCAGCGGCCGTTGAACGTGATCGCGGAGATGGCCGGGTCTAGGATCAAGAGGGGCATCGATGCTGCGGGCATTGACCGCACGCGTAAGTGGCGATTCGAGCCGAGGGTCAATGTTGGAGACTTGGTTCAGCCGGGAGACGTTGTCGGGGTTGTTCAAGAGACTCCGTTGGTTGAGCACAGGATAATGGTTCCCACAGGTGTCTCAGGTACCGTGCAGGACATCTATATGGGTGAATTCACAGTCGAGGAGACTGTTGCAGTTATTAGTACAGCATCAGGCCCTTATGAACTCAAGATGCTTCAGAAATGGCCGGTTAGGAAAGGGAGGCCGTACAAGGAGAAGCTGCCTGTCATAGAGCCGCTTATCACGGGCCAAAGAGTGATCGATACGTTTTTCCCTCCGGGAAAGGGCGGGACCGCCGCAGTTCCCGGGCCGTTTGGCAGTGGCAAGACTGTCGTTCAGCATCAGCTTGCGAAGTGGGCGGACGCTGACATAATCGTTTACGTCGGCTGCGGCGAGCGGGGCAACGAGATGACCGATGTGTTAATGGAATTCCCCCAATTGAAGGATCCCCGCAGCGGCGAACCTTTGATGAAGCGTACTGTGCTCGTTGCCAATACATCCGACATGCCGGTTGCGGCCAGAGAAGCATCGATTTACACCGGCATCACAATAGCCGAGTATTTCCGAGACATGGGCTATTCGGTTGCGCTCTTTGCAGATTCTACATCTAGATGGGCGGAAGCGCTTAGAGAGATGTCCGGCAGACTTGAGGAGATGCCGGGTGAGGAAGGCTATCCGGCCTACCTGGGATCGCGGCTGGCTGAGTTCTACGAGCGTTCTGGCAGAGTCAAGTGCCTGTGCTCTTCAGAGCGGATCGGAGCCCTCTCGGTTGTTGGGGCTGTCTCGCCGCCTGGAGGTGACCTGTCGGAGCCGGTGACGCAGGCCACGCTGAGGATAGTCAAGGTATTCTGGGGACTCGACTCTTCTTTGGCATATCGACGCCACTTCCCTGCGATCAATTGGCTTACAAGCTACTCGCTTTACACTGACAGGCTCAAGCCCTATTACGTTGAGCGTTTGGGTGAAGAGTTCATGTCACTGCGCTCTACTGCGATGAAAATTCTGCAACAGGAGTCTGAACTCCAGGAAATTGTTCAGCTCGTAGGCCTTGACGCTCTCACAGAGAGCGATCGCCTCACGATGGAGACTGCACGGTCGATCAGAGAGGATTTCCTGCACCAGAACGCGTTTCACGACGTTGATACCTATACGTCCCTTGAAAAGCAGTTCAAGATGCTGAAGGCGATCCTGTCTTTCCATACACAGGCGCTGGATGCCATAAAGAAGGGCGTGCGTCTGGCAGACATACTGAAGCTTCAGGTCAGAGAACGTATTGCGAAAGCCAAGTACATCGATGAAACGGAATCGCAGCGGTTCGATGAGATGCTGGAGGAAATCAGTCAGTCCATTGGTGACCTCGTGCGAAAGGGGGAGGACGCCAGTGCTTAAGGAGTACTACACGATTAGAGAAGTAGCCGGACCCCTTATGTTGGTCGAGCAGGTCAGCGGAGTAAAATACGACGAGCTCGTCGAGATCGAGCTTCAAAATGGTGAAAGGCGACGCGGCCGTGTCCTGGAGGCTACGGGCGACAAGGCACTGGTTCAGCTCTTTGAAGGCTCGTCAGGGCTGAACCTGCGCAATAGCAAGGTCAGATTTCTCGGGAGAACGCTTGAGATTGGCGTATCACTTGACATGCTCGGTCGTGTCTTTGACGGGTTGGGCAATCCGCGGGATGGAGGGCCCAGGATTTTGGCTGAGGAGCGCAGGGACATCAATGGAGTCCCGATCAACCCATATGCCCGCGACTACCCGTCTGAGTTCATCCAGACCGGTATTTCTTCTATAGACGGTCTCAACACTCTTGTCAGAGGGCAAAAACTGCCTATTTTCAGTGCGTCGGGTTTGCCGCATGCAGAAATTGCTGCTCAGATAGCTAGGCAGGCTCAGGTCAGGGGAACAGGAGAGGAGTTCGCTGTCGTCTTTGGTGCGATGGGAATCACATTTGACGAGGCGGACTTCTTCATGAGTGATTTCCGTAGGACGGGTGCCATTGAGAGGGCGGTCTTGTTTATCAACCTCGCCAATGACCCGGCTATCGAGCGCATAGCCACTCCTAGGATGGCGTTGACTGCAGCGGAGTATCTGGCGTTCGACAAGGGAATGCATGTACTCGTTATTCTGACTGACATGACCAACTATGCTGAGGCGTTGCGAGAGATCTCCGCAGCCCGCAAGGAAGTCCCCGGAAGGCGCGGCTATCCAGGTTATCTGTATACCGACCTTGCGACTATATATGAGAGAGCAGGCAGAATACGGGGCTGTCAGGGATCGATAACGCAGCTACCGATCCTTACAATGCCTGAAGATGACAAGACCCACCCGATTCCTGACTTGACCGGGTACATAACCGAGGGGCAGATCATCCTCAGTAGAGAGCTCCACAGAAAAGGTGTGTACCCGCCGATCGACGTATTGCCTTCGCTGTCTCGTCTCAAAGACAAAGGAATAGGCGAGGGGAAGACTAGAGCCGATCACGCAGACACGATGAACCAGCTCTATGCGGCCTATGCGAGAGGCAAAGAAGCTCAAGAGCTGGCTCAGATTTTGGGCGATGCCGCTCTTACGGATGAAGACCGACTGTACCTCGAGTTTGCAGACGAGTTCGAGCGCAGGTATATTGCTCAAGGCAATCAGGAGAACCGCAGCATCGAAGAAACTCTGGATATTGGCTGGAGTCTTCTGAGGCTGCTCCCAAGGAGCGAACTCAAGCGAATCAGGGACGAGTACCTCGACAAGTACTACGACGTCTCCGCAGAGGAGTCTGGAGAGGAAGAGTAGCGCATGGAGTTGAGAGTCAGCCCGACCCGAATGCAGCTTCTCCAGCTCAAGAGAAAGCTGGCTATGGCGAGGCGTGGGCACAAGCTTCTGAAGGACAAGCGAGACGAGCTCATGAGGCAGTTCATGGAGCTTGTAGAATCAGTCAGAGAGCTTAGGCTTGAAGTCGAAGGCAAGCTGTCTCGAGCAATGAAAGACTTCCTGATCGCGAGGATGCAGATGTCCTCCTCTGAGATTGGCGTCTCGGTACTGTATCCGACTCGGGTTCTTGACTTTGAGGTCGCTGAGTCCAGTACCATGGGAGTGACTGTGCCACAGTTCAACCCCAGTGACGAGGGCGACCAGGCGAGTGGTGAAAGCAGTGAGATGTACCCTTACGGATTGGCGATGACTTCTGCCGAATTGGATACGGCGATCGACTCGTTGGCCAGTGTGATGCCGCTGTTGCTCCGATTGGCAGAGCGAGAGAAGTCTGCGGAGCTGTTGGCAGAAGAGATCGAGCGCACTAGGAGACGAGTTAATGCGCTCGAATATGTCCTGATACCGAAGCTCGAAGAGACTATCAAGTTCATCACTATGAAGCTGGAGGAGGTAGAGCGAGGTAACCTGACCAGGTTGATGAAGGTCAAGGAGATGGTCAGGGGAGGGGGTGTATAGTCGCTGTATCCGGGCGTCTGACGTCGCTCCGTGGAGGGGTTTTGAGATGAAGAGAATTCTTGACGAGTTCAAGATGGGTTTCAACGTCCTGGTTCGCACCGGGGTCATGATTTACAACTACTTGGGCACAGTCATACTCGCCAGTATCTTTTGGTCTCTCACTACGACTCCGTTGCTGCTCTGGGCAGTTGCATCAGTCAATACCGGCGAATGGTCTGTAATAATCACTTCCTTGCCTATATATGCTCTGGGAGCGGTGCCTACAGCAGCTGCGCTGCACATGGTCAATAAGGCTTTTCACAAAGAAGACGTGTCGCCACTGGACTTCTTCAGAGGGATCAAGCGGTTTTTCTTGCGCAGTTATGCTTTGGGGTTTTTATTCCTATTGATAATTGGCATCATGCTCTTTGACCTGCTCTTCTTTTGGACATCTCCTTCCATTTTATTCAATATAATAGGTGGAATATGGGTGTATGTCACCTTGTATGTTGTCTTCGTTGGGTATTACCTTTTAGGTTTCTTGGTCGAGCAAGATGTCGGATTGCGCAAGGTCATTCGCAGATCAGCATTAGTCGTGCTTGACAACTTCTTCTTCAGCATAGTCGTTACCCTCATGTTCGCCATTGTCATAGCTGCCAGCTTCATCGCTCCCGTGTTCTTTTTGCTGACAGGAGGGGCTCTGGCGTTTGTCATCCAGAACTCCACTGCCGCGATTCTCAAGAAGTACGGTGCATATGAGATGAGGCCCGGAGAGTACGGCGGGTACGAAGGGCCCGTTGAGGATGACTGGAAAGGACTCCCAGACCCGTTGAAAAATCCAGAGTTTTATGGTATGACAGAGGACGAGGTCCGGGCCTTCCAGGAACAGAGACGGAAGAGACGCTTGCGGAAGGATGACTAGCTTTGCAGTAAGTAGAGAGTAGTGGTATAATTCCGCATTGTGTTCATCTGCAGCTGTAGTGTATTAACGGAGGGGTGCGGTCGGGTGGCCAAGTATATATTTGTTACCGGAGGCGTCGTATCATCACTTGGCAAAGGCATTACTGCCGCGTCTCTAGGTAGACTGCTAAAAAATCGAGGCTTGAGAGTCAGCGTAGTCAAGCTGGACCCATATATCAACGTAGACCCGGGGACTATGAGTCCTTATCAGCATGGAGAGGTCTTCGTGACCAATGACGGTGCTGAAACTGACTTGGACCTTGGGCATTATGAGAGGTTTATAGACGAGGACTTGTCGCAGCACAACAATATCACGACAGGCAAGATATATGAGTCAGTCTTGACCAAGGAACGCAGAGGCGACTACTTAGGCGGTACAGTTCAGGTTATTCCTCATATTACTAACGAGATCAAGGAGAGAATCCTGCTCGTAGGCGAAAACGGCAATTATGACGTAGTGATCGTCGAGATAGGTGGAACAGTGGGCGACATCGAGAGTCTGCCGTTCTTGGAGGCCATAAGGCAGCTCAAGAGCGACCTCGGCAGAGGCAACACTGTGTACATCCATGTGACGCTTGTGCCATATATCAGCGCAGCAGGCGAGCTCAAGACTAAGCCCACTCAGCACAGTGTAAAGGAACTGCGCAGCCTCGGAATCCAGCCGGATATCATCGTCTGCAGGTCAGAGAGGCCTCTCAGTGAAGCCTTGAGAGAAAAGATAGCCTTGTTCTGCGATACGGAAAAGGAAGCAGTCATCGAAAACACCGACGCTGATTCGATCTATGAGGTGCCGCTGCTTCTGCGTGAGGAGGGCTTGGACGTAATCACATGTCAGCGGATCGGCCTGAAGTGCGGTGAGCCGGACATGACTGCATGGGAGGAAATGGTTGAGAAGCTAAAGAACCCGACTTCGTCCGTAAACATCGCACTCGTAGGCAAGTACGTCCAGCTTCAAGACGCTTACTTGAGTGTATCAGAGTCATTGCGTCACGCAGGCATAGCAAACAACTGTCACATTGACATTCAGTGGATTCAAGCGGATGAGCTGGATACTAATAGTGTCGAGAGCGTACTTGGCTCAGTCGACGGCGTGTTGGTACCCGGCGGGTTTGACTATCGAGGGGTGGAAGGCAAGATCGCAGCTGCCAGGTACGCGAGGACTCACCGAGTACCCTTCTTGGGACTCTGCCTGGGGATGCACTGCGCTGTAATTGAGTTTGCGCGAAATGTCTGCGGCATGCCAGATGCAAACAGCGCCGAATTCGACCCGCAATCCAGTCACCTTGTGATAGACTTGATGCCCGAGCAGAAGAACGTCAGCGCCTATGGCGGTACGATGCGATTGGGCAGCTATCCTTGCAGGCTAATGCCCGGATCACAGGCAGCTAAGGCCTATGGTGTGCCGGAGATCTCCGAGCGGCATAGGCACAGGTATGAGTTGAGCAATCGATTTAGGGACAAGCTCTCCGAAAAAGGGATGATCATGAGCGGGCTGTCGCCTGATGGGAGACTTGTAGAGATCATTGAACTGGAGAACCACCCGTGGTTTGTAGGGACTCAGTTCCACCCTGAGTTTCGTTCGAGACCGAATAGGCCTCATCCGCTTTTCGTGTCGTTTATAGAGGCTGCGCTCAATTATTCTCGATCCAAGAACTGATAAGCGAGTGTACTGAACATCCGTAGATTTGGATAGACCGCCCTTTCCTGGGAAGACTATCGGTTGAGGTGATGCCAATGGGTCAGCTAAAGAAGCTGCCGCCGATAGCCGGAAGGGGCGGTTCTGCTATAGCGCGGGCCTTTGCATGGATCAAGGCGGCCTTGCTTCGAATTGCAGAAGGATTGAAGCGATTCATAGCTGCGCTAAGCCGCTTTCGCGTGCATGCTATCGCAGCCGGTCTAGTTGTGCTTAGCTTTTTTGCAGGGTACCTAATCGGTCTTGACAAACCAAGCGAAGTCATGGATTTGCCTACGCCACTTGAGGCTCAACTCGATCCCCTTGCGACTGCAGTCAGCCCTCAGGCCGATACACAGTCGACCGAAAGCGAGGCCACTGGTTCCTCAGCTCAGATCGCACTCCCGACTTCGGACACTGTCGCAGTTACTCCGCTCGATGGGGCTGTAGTCTCGGGCCCGGATTGGGTGAGAGACCCCCTTAGCGGCGATTGGGTGTACAGCTACGACGTGCTAATGGAGTCCAAGACATCTGGAATCGTCAGAGCTGCCATGGCAGGAGTAGTGAGATCGGTCATCAGTGATGGCCACACTTGGGATGTCCGGGTGGATCACGGTAACGGCCGCGTCATTACATACTCCGAACTCGAAGAGGCAGACGTCGGGCCCGGTATTGCAGTAAGTCGGGGGCAGCGAATCGGATTAGCGAGTAATGGATACGAAGGGTTTAGAGTGAGGCTGAGGGCGACGTTGAGTGGGGAGCCTTGTAGTGTGCTGGATTTCCTCGAGTAATCGGACTAGCCTGGCGGTCGCTTAGTATTATTCTCCCGAGCTGTGAATATACTCTACCGATCAAAGCTCGGGGGGATAGAGGAGATGAGAGATTACATACGTAAGCGCGTGCTGGATGTTGGCAGGTACATTCTCAATACCGAGTCGACTGTCCGCCAGGCTGCCCGCGAGTTTAACGTAAGTAAGAGCACTGTTCACAAGGATGTAACCGAGCGACTGCCTGGCGTCAATAAAGGCCTATACCGCCGTATCAAGCGCATTCTCGACAAGAACAAGGCCGAAAGGCATATTCGAGGCGGAGAGGCGACGCGGAAGAAATACAAGGAGAAGTTGGGATGAGGAAGGAATACTTAGCTATCGCGTAGAAAATCTAGTAGTCAACCTTCTAGCGGCGCCTGGGCTTGTTTGTTGACTCCTGGATAGACCGATTTCTCAGGCGACTGATGATGTTTGGAGGGCTCAGCCTTATGCTCCTTAGCGGTATGGATATCGGCATTGATCTTGGCACTGCTACGGTGCTTGTTTATGTTAGAGGCAGAGGTATTGTGATTCACGAGCCCTCTGTTGTGGCTATTGACACTAGCACCAGGCAGGTGCTAGCTGTCGGATCAGAGGCCCGCAGAATGATCGGACGGACTCCCAAGAACATCGTTGCTATTCGGCCCCTCAGAGAGGGTGTCATCGCAGACTATGACGTAACCGAACTCATGCTTAAGTATTTTCTCCGCAAGATCTGTGGGCGTCGCCGTATGTTCAGGCCCCGCGTGGTAGCGTGCGTCCCCTCCGGCGTGACCAGTGTCGAGAGGCGAGCTGTCCTTGAGGCAATGATGGACGCAGGAGCCAAGCAGACCTTTGTCATCGAAGAGCCAATGGCCGCGGCGATCGGCGCAGGCCTCAATATCACCGAACCGAGTGGATGCATGGTCATTGACATAGGCGGCGGCACTACGGACATTGCTGTGATCTCTCTCGGCGGCCTCGTTGTCTCTGAGGCCCTTAGGGTAGCAGGCGACAAGTTCGACCAAGCGATTGTTAGATACGTTCGCAAGCAGTATGGCCTGGCTATAGGAGATCAGACTGCTGAGGAGATCAAAGTCGAAATAGGGTCCGCGTACCCGCTCTCAGAACGACTCACTATGAGCGTGCGCGGTAGAGATCTGGTTACCGGATTGCCTAGGACGATCGAGATGACCTCAGATGATGCTCACGAGGCCTTGATGGAGCCGGTGAGTGCGATAGTCGATGGGGTGCGGTCTGTGTTGGAGCGGACTCCGCCTGAGCTTGCTGCCGATATCATGGACAAGGGCATTGTCCTTACCGGTGGGGGGTGTCTCTTGCGCGGGCTTGACCATCTTCTTTCAGTACAGGCCGGCATACCGGTCTACTGCGCAGAAGACCCGGTGGGGTGTGTTGCAAGGGGAACGGGCAAATTCCTTGAGGGCATCGCAGGCATACGGTTGGATCAGTTACAGTCAAGGAAATCTGTTTAGTACGAGCAGCTCGCTCTGTGCACACAGCGCTGTCGAACTTACGGGCCTGTTATCAAGGCCCATTACTTTTGAAGGGGTGAGCGTCAATCGGCGTAGAGACTAGATCGGCTTCATCAGCCCATCGCTCGTTTTTTCCTCGGGCTTTGTCGCGCCTGTTGCAGGTTCGAGCCTTGGCCCTCCTCTTGTTGGTGATTGCAGGAGTCTTCTGTGTAGTTCTCATCCCAGCCCAAGCATACGGTTCGGACGAGCTCTTGCTCGGGCACGCGCCTGGTAGTCAATTTATAGAGCTCAGTGAGATTCGCCCTGGAGATCGCGGCTACGGAAAGACAGTGTTCAAAGGGACGACAATCGAAACGTTTGACGTAGAGGTGCTTGGCGTTACATATGGCGAGACGTCACTGGCCCCGTACATAATCGTGCGAGTGTCCGGACAGGCGATTGATGAAGCGGGCGGGATAGCTGACGGGATGAGCGGCAGCCCTGTCTATATAGGCGGTCGGCTTGCAGGTGCAATCTCGCACGTTTATTCCGGAGACCCGTATACCGGGCTCGTGACTCCAATCTCGTCCATGCTGAGGCTGTTGTCGTACCCCTCTAGGACTCCGGATAAAGTCAAGCCCCCGGATAAAGCGAAGAAGACAGAAAGCATCGACGGACCCAAGGACGCAGTACAGCTGCGATCGCCTTTGCTGGTGTCTGGTTTGTCCGGACGGTCACTCGAATTGGTTTGTTCGCAGCTCGCTGGTTACAGCTCGCCTATTGCTACGGGCAATGCTGACAGTTCAGGCTATCAGAGTGCAACTCTTGATCCTGGTAGCGCGATGGCTGTTCAGTTAGTCGATGGTGACATCGACGTATCCGTGCTTGGTACAGTGACCTATGTCGATAGAGACAGCTTTGTCGCGTTTGGCCATCACTTCGAGGCTGGTGGGACTGTAGACTATATCGCCTCGTTGGCTGAAATCATCTGCATCATGCAGTCTGAAGACCAGCCATACAAGCTTGGGGCGCCACTGGATCCGATTGGGCGGATCACTCAGGACCGATTTACAGGCTTGGCAGGACAACTCGGCGTTGCAGCAGATACAGTCGGTGTCACCGTAAGAGCTAGAGACCTTGAAACAGGAGAATATCGCACATGTCGGTTTGACGCGATCAATGACGAGCGCTTTGTGCACTCGCTGGTCACAGCAGGTGTCTTGCAGGCGTTTGACAGTACCCTTGGACGGATTGGGGCAGGCACTTCTCATGTTTCCTTGTGTTTGCAGCTGTCCTCGGGAACCGACGTCTACAGGGGCAATACATACAGCGATTGGTCGGACATCGCGCTATGGTCGCTGAGCGAGATCAGTGAGGCTATAGCCATTGTTACGACTAACGACTTCGAGCCGGTGAAGCTAAGAGGAGTGACAATAGATGCAGAGTTCACTCCGGACGTGCAAACAGCCAGGATCGAATCAGCTGAGATCGAGGTCGATGAGGTTGCATCGGGAGACACATTGTCAGTGCGTGTAGTCCTACGGCCATACAGGTCACAAGCTATTGTCAAAGAGGTAGAGGTCTATGTTCCCGAAGATGCCGCGCCCGGATACGCCCAATTGACGGTGCAGGGTGGAAGCGAAACGTTTGGTGCGGTCCCGTACGATCCTACAGCTGAAGGGGCCTATGAGGCTAATGGATGGAACGGCTATCTTTCAGGCTTTGTCTCTTACCAAGGCCTGGACAGCCAGTTAGCCGAATTCAGTTCTAGGCCCAAAAACACGGACCTCGTGCTTGACCTGTACCTGCCTACTGTGGCATCTCTGGATGATACAGAGCTTGTTGGGACCGAGTCGGATGGCAGGACGCATCATGTCACTGGAGTGATTGAGGTCCAGGCTGATGATGAAGACGATGGATCTAGGGAAAGCGAACACGATGACACGTATGCTGCTCCGTTGCAGCAGCCAACGTACATCGGAGAGACTGATGAGACGCAGCTGCGTGTCGTTGTTCCGACGGACTACGTAGTCTACGGGTACAAAGACCTCAGTGTCATGATCTCAACTGCCGATGAGGCACAGAGCTTACCCGATAGTTAATCTTCATCGTCCTAACGAGATATTTGTTTGTCTATGCTTAGGCATGGTGTGAATAAACACCATGCCTTCTTTGTGTTTCTAACTCTTACAGCAAAAAGGCCGCCGTCGGCCTGTAGGCCGGGCCGTCTATTGGAGGAGGGCAGGGTTGTCTGTCGAAATAGGAGATGAACAGAGCCGTTTCCTGCTGCGCCGGCTCGTCGGAAATGGGTTGATCGGATAGATGGACACAAATCAGGTTGCACGACGACGTCTCATAATCGCAGCTATCTGTCTTGTAGTCTGCTTTGTCTCTGCTCTCGCATTGCATGTAATCGCACCGAAAGAGCGGATAGCTCGCGCTGTTGCAGAGTCTCTGAGATCTGCTCTTGGCGACAGCCTGACAGTGGGCTCTGTCAAGGTTGAGTCACTCAAGAAGATCGTCCTGCATGATGTGCATTACCTCAGAAAAGATGACATGCCGCTTGAGGCCCGAATAGAGAGTGTTGTCGTGCGATTGCAATATCCGCTAGCTGACATTGTCCTTGGACGCTGGAGCCCGGTTAGTCTTGTCAGCCGCATCGAACTCTTCAGGCCGACTCTGGCCTATACCCCGTCTCCAGGGCAGGATGCGCCTGTTGGACTCGATTTCGAAAGGATACTAAGCGCGATCGCCGCTCATCCTGATTTGCGAGAGTTGTCTGCGGTTTTGGAGATTTCCGACGGACGTTTCGTCGCGTCCGGGCTATTCCCCGAGGCGGACGAAATCACCTTTACTGACGTAACGGCTCAGGTTGTTGCTTCAGAAGGGACAACATATACGTTTGAACTCACCTCCGCGTGCGAGCGATTAGCGGGTGCACCGCTGGAGATCGAAGGGTTCTTGGATGTTAACAGACGCAGTTATGGGGCTTCTATCGCTGCTACATCGGTTCCAGTGACTGATATGGCGTTACTGTTCAGATCTATCATGCCTGAGTTAGGTAGTTTGGATGTTTCAGGAGGGTTTTCAGACTTCCGTCTTGACTTCGGCGAGAGGGCAGCAGATCGCTTTTTTCGTGTAGAAGGCACGTTTGAAGACGCAGTGGTCGCTCTCAGTGCCAGTGGTCTGGAGTTCAGGGGAGCCTCAGGAAGTTTTTGGGCAACTCCTGAAGGCAGATCGGACAGAGATGGCAATCAACTGGGCGGTCCAGGGCCCGCACTCTCAGGCGAACTGACTGCTGATTCTATGGAAGTCAAGATCTCATCACAGCAGAGCTCAACCACGTTAGCGCTCGACAATAGTATTGTGTCCTTTGTTGCCGGATCTGATGACAGTGGTTCGCTCTTGGCTTACGGGACTGCAGGCGCCGGAAGGCTTTCTGCAGGCCAAGTCGCAATGACCGATGTCGTGTGTGAGTTCCGATACCTTGACAGCACCCTGGACTTCACTGAAGTCGCAGGCTATCTCATGGGCGGAGAGCTTGGCGGGCAGCTTTCTATATCGTTTTTGAAAGACGGCGTATTTGGGAACGGGCACGCGCGCATACGCGGCCTGAAGTCCAAGGAGATCCCGGTTGATGGTATCTCCGATATGATTGACGCTGCGTTTGATGGCACGGCATCGCTGACCCTAAGTCCAGCCCGCGGGTACGGGTTAGTCGGAAAGCTCACCGCGTTGACTCCAAGAGTAGCCGGGCTGTCCTTTGACGATGCGACTGCTACTTTCACGTGCGAGAATGGCAGCGTGGATGTTGATTCGCTTGTTGTAAGCCTGCACGGCACTCGCCTGGTACTCAAGGGCGATGCCGACAAGCAGGGGCAAGCGGACGTGCCTGCCACTGAATCAGAGGACGGTCCCGATCCCTCTGTACGCGGGGCATCCAGCTAATTCTCACTCCTGCCTTTGCCGTCCTACCATTCCACCAGTCTCTTTGGAGAAGAAGAGATTCATTTCGCAGTTTGGGTCAGAATGGTCTGCCTGTACATACTTCACGGTGAACAAAGGAAGGACTAGACGTCAGAATAACCGAAGTACGCTGCATGTTTGTTGAAGCACCTATCCGTTTGATCAAGGTTCTGCCCTGGTCGGCGTTGGTGGTTCATCGGTTTCAAAATGCAGTCATGGGAGGGGTCATCGTTTGGGCGCATGCAACAGGAACCGCAGCAGTGTGATTCTCTTAGTCATCGCTCTCGTCGTTGTCATTGGCGTAATCAGAGCCCAAGCAGACTCGGGCGCCCCTGATGGAGCCTCAGTGCGGCATCGAGTAGTCAGCATTGAGATCAGAGGGAACGACGTAGTGTCGGATGCAGAGATACTGGAAGCTATGAAGGTCGAGGTAGGGGACTATCTGAGCGAAAACGAGGCGAAGAAGCGTGTGTCGGCCGCCCTCGAGATAGGCAAGCTCAGCAACGCGGTTTCAAAGCTGGAACCGACTGCAGGAGGACGCAAGCTGGTTGTTGCTGTTGAGGAATATCCCAGAGTTGAGGGGTATCGGTTCAGCGGCAACACAGTCTTCTCCAGTGAGGAACTACAGGAGATCGTATCTCTAGGAGCGCAAGAAGTGCTGGATACGAACGTCTTGAACAAGGACCTTGCAGCAATATTAGAGGAGTATGAGAAAAGAGGCTACGCTGTCGGACTGTCTGGCGTGTCTCTCTCGTCTGATGGCTTCGTCCTCGTCAAGCTCCTGGAACACAGGATAGGGGATATCATCATCGAGGGCAACGAGAAGACAAAGACAGACATCATTGAGCGGGAGATCAGCCTTAAGCCGGGAGACTTGGTGAACATCAATCTCGTCAGAGACAGTGCATCCAGGCTGATTGGCCTAGGGATTTTTGCAGAGGTGGTCCCTACGCTCGAGCCGACATCAGAGGAAGGAGTCGTTGACCTCAGGTTTCAGGTCACTGAAGCGAAAACCGGCCACTTCGCTGCTGGCATAGGTTACAACACCGCCGACGGGCTCCTCGGGTACCTTCAGGTTGGCGACAACAACTTGTTTGGAATGAACTACAAGCTATCGCTTTCAGTAGAGGTTGGCAAAGAGGCTGAAAACTACTCATTGGCTTTTGCCAACCCTTGGATTGACAGCAAGCGGACATCTCTGGAGACAGCCATATACAGTCGTTCGGGACAGCGTCATGGGTACAGCCAGCTCCGACGAGGCGGCAACCTGGCGATTGGCAGGCCGCTCACCGCCCAGACCAGGGCTGACCTCACACTTAGACTTGAGGAGGTCCGCAATTCTTGGGTTGGCGAGCAACCGACTGGCGTGACTGCAGGAGGGGCTCTGAGATCAGTTGGATTTCGAGTAATGAACGATACGAGGGACAACACCGTCAAAGCGACGAAAGGCGGAGTTGTTAAGGGTTCGGTTGAATTAGCTGGAGGAATGCTCGGGGGAGATTACTCGTTCAACAAGTACGAGCTTCAGGCAACAAGGTTTCTTGGCCTAAAGCCAAACCATACCGTAGGTCTGCGATTGGGATACGGCACTAGTACCGGAGAACTCCCGCCCCACGAGCGGTACGAGATAGGCGGCTCCGAGACTGTCAGGGGATACAACTACAGGGAGTTTGTCGGCGACAATATGATCTACGCGAACGCCGAATACAGATACGACATCAACGACACGCTCCAGGCTGTGGCGTTCGTTGATGTAGGAGACGCATGGACGGACGGCGGCCTTATCAAGTTGTCAGATCTCAAGACAGGATTTGGAGCCGGAGTGCGGATCATGACACCAATCGGCGTCATCCGGTTGGACTACGGCATGGGGCGTGAAGGCGGCAATACCTACTTCAGCCTTGGACAGACATTCTGAATACACCCAGACTAGGAGAGGGAGTGTTAATCATATGGGAATATTGAAACAGAGGCCGATTCAGGCAGTCATAGCAGCAGTTGTCGGGCTGGTGGTTTTGACATCGCTCTTGACCGGAATTCTTGTGGCTAGGGCTTCGAAACCGAGCAAAGTCGGATATCTCAGGATCCAGGCGGTCTTGAACAACTGGCCGAGCTTCATTGATGCTAATGAGGAGTTCAACGAATACGCCAAGCAGCTTCAGACCGACTACAAGGAACGCTTGGAGGAAGCGTCAGGAGACAAGGAAAAGGAGGCTCTCTTGAAGGAGATTCAGGACAAGATGCAAAAGACAAATGACGAAATGGTGGCCCCCTTTGACGCTATCCTCGAGAAGGCTATAGAAGAGGCCAAGGCACATTACGGCCTTGACGTCATACTGAGCCCGGACTATGTGATCACCGGAGGAGTGGATGTCACAGAGATGGTGACTTCCCTTGTGAACGAGTACTCCGAGGCAGCCAACTGAGAGATGGCTGTACGGTTTTGCGGAGAGGCTGGCCGCCAACAAGCGCCGGCCTCTCCAATCAGCCGTTGTGAACCTGAATACGAATCGGCCTCTAGTAGATAAAGGAGGTCTGCTCATGCGATATGAGCTCGGTAGAATTGCTGAAATAGTGAAAGGAACAGTGACAGGCGACGAATCAACAGTGATTGACGGAGTGTCTGCTGTCGAGGAGTGCGGCCCCGGAGACATCACGTTGGCGTTGGACCAGCGGCGCTTGGAGACAGCCCACTCACGAAACCCGGCTGCCGTGATCGTCCCCGACAACCTGAGACAGCGGTTCAGGGAGTCGATGTCTTACATAGTATCCGACAATCCCAAGATGGCGTTCCTGCGGACGCTCGAGTTATTTGACCCGGGCCTGCACATGCCAAAGGATATATCTCCTTCCGCTATTATCTGCGAAGACGTCAAGCTCGGAGAGGGTGTAAAGGTCGGAGCGGGTGCCTACATTGGGCCCGGCAGTGTGATAGGCTCAGGCACTGTTGTGTTCAGCGGGGTTTACATAGGGGCACAGGTTGAAATCGGGAAAGACTGCGTTCTGTTCCCAAACTGTGTAGTAATGGACAGGTGTCAGATCGGCAATGGGGTGAGGCTGCACGCTGGTTGTGTGATAGGGGCCGACGGGTTTGGATATGTGTTCGATGGAGCCGAACACGTCAAGATGCCCCATATTGGCAGAGTGATAATAGAGGACGATGTTGAGGTCGGAGCGAATAGCTGCATAGACCGGGCGACTACTGCTGCGACTGTCGTTGCAAGAGGAACAAAGATCGACAATCTAGTTCAGGTTGCCCACAACGTGAAGATCGGCGAGTTGTGCATCCTTGTCGGCCAGTGCGGCGTTGCGGGCAGCAGTGAGCTCGGCGATTTGTGTGTTCTCGGAGGCCAGTCCGGAGTATCCGATCACACAACGGTTGGCAGTAGGACTACTCTCATGGCCAACTCTATAGCAGCAGGGAGGGTTGCTCCTGACAGCACTGTGTCCGGGGTGCCCGCGCGAGACCATCGGACCGAGTTGAGAAGCAAGGTAGCTGTGCTCAAACTGCCGGACCTAATCGAGCGCATCAAGCGCCTTGAGGATCGTCTGGATCAAATGGGGATCTCATGACCAACGCAGTTTGGTCTGGAGACCGTCGTGGAGGGGCCCACGTGGACTCTGTCGATCGCTATGTCCTCAAAGGACTCGCAGGACCATTTGCCGCGTGCATAGCAGGCTTTCTCGTCGTTGCCTTGAGCGGTGAGCTGTTCGGGCTGATGAGTCTGATAATCGAGAAGCGGGTTCCTGCCGGGCAGGTGTCAAGGCTTCTTGTGTATAAGCTGCCGGAGCTGATGGTCACTGCCATTCCCGTAGGCGTCTTGTTTGCCGTGCTTATGGAGTTGGGCAGAATGGCCAGGGACTCTGAGTTGACTGTTGTTCAAGTCTCAGGCAGGAGCTTGGCTCGTGTCTCAGCACCCTTGGTGATACTTGGCATAGCTGCTAGTATCATCACGTACGGCCTCAACGAGTATGTGGTGCCTGAGACGAACCACAAGTCTCAGCAGATAATTAGAGAATACATCCTCAAAGATGTCATGCCTCCTGCTGAGCAAGAGATATTCTTCAGAGGGACGGACGACCGGTACTTCTACCTCGGGTACGTGAACCGCAGCACTATGCGAGTGCAGGACATCCTGGTATTTGAGCTCGACGGGTCCAAGCCGAGCAAGGTGATCTATGCAAGCAGCGGCACCATGGGGCCGGTCGCCTGGGAATTGCAAGACGGCGTCATTCAGGAGATGGATTCGCAGGGCTTCACTGTTTCGCAGATTAGGTTTGACAGGATGTTGTACACAGTTGAAGACGAGACAGGCGTGTTCTTGGGAGAACAGCGTACTACGACTGAAATGAGCCGAGCTGATATTCGTGAGATCGTCGAGGTGTACAGGGCTAGCGGCATCGACCTGCGGTCTTTTCGGGTTGACTACGAGTTTAAGCTGTCCTTGCCGTTTGCCGCGGCCGTTTTCGCAGTTGTGGGTGCCGGGTGCAGCCTGGGTGCGAGAAAACACGGACGTTTTTACTCTCTAACTGTCAGTGTTGCTCTTGCTTTCGCATATTACGTCATCTCGGCTGTGCTTAGGTCACTTGGCAACGAAGGGTTGCTGTCCCCCGCAGCAGCTGCGTGGGCAGCCAACGCGTTTTTTGGCGCCCTAGGGGTGGGGTTGATTGTGCGAGGAGACCGTTTAGTATGACTGCAGGTAAGCTTGCGACTGCCTTGGCTAGGATACAGGCCGGCTTGCTGGCCTTGTTGTTGATAATCCTAATATCGCAGATAGTCGGTGCAGAATCCGTGACGATTGGGGGCAGCGAAGCCGTTGGTACTGTTGAGCGGCTCTTGATGACCGGCGGAGTTGTAGTCACTCACGACGAGTGGACCCTCCAGGGAGATACTGCTGTCTACGACAAATCGGCGTCTACGTTTACCGTGAGTGGAAACGTTCAACTGATGACGCCTGATGGGACGTTCTCCGGAAGCAAGGCGGCTTACAATTGGGCTGACGGCAGAGTGGTTTTCGACGATGGGGTGTTGGAGACTACTGTCGCCGGATCCAGTG
This sequence comes from uncultured Clostridia bacterium, assembly GCA_900016865.1. Classification (GTDB taxonomy): domain Bacteria; phylum Bacillota; class DTU014; order DTU014; family DTU014; genus DTU014. The sequence continues at coordinate 255,040 of FIZI01000006.1, forward strand.
AGCCTGTGCTCATAAGGGCTGCAATGATAACCATCGACGATACGTCCGCGCTGTTTGATGCCTCTATTGTCACTGCATGCGATCTAGAGGAACCGCACTGGTACTTGAAGTGCGGCTCGGCGGAGCTTCATCCATCCGACAAGCTCGTACTGCGCAGGGTTACTTTCTACGAGGCCGGAATGCCGCTGTTTTGGTGGCCATACTTGGTGCTTCCTTTAGGTGAAGGCAAGCTTCCGCAGCTCCCAGTGATAGGATACACCGCGGAGACCGGCCTATATGCCTCGGTCTCAACGAGGTACGGCGATGAGTCCTCCGGAGGCACTCTGCAGCTCGATGTGCAGCAGAAGGCTGGCATGGGCGCAGGCTTGAAGCACGACATGCGACTGTCGGAACAGTTGACTGCAACCGGGTCGGCATACTTATTCAGGTATTGGGTAGGGGAGTCATACTGGGCGGAGATCGCGGGCGGTTTGTCCGGCAGGATCGTCAACGGGATGGAAGTGTCGGCTAGCGTATCTTACAGGCCTTATCTAGAACGCGGCAGCCTAAGCAAGGACGAAGTGCGTGCAAAGGCCTCTATCAACTACTCGCAGAGCAGGACTGAGCTGTCAGCTGCCTACGAGCTGATCGGGGCCACCTTGCCCTTGGGATTTGCTTCGCAGTCTCTTGGTGGATCCATTAAGCATTCACTGTCTGAGCGAGTGGAACTCGAGGCTCGTACCTCTATAGTTGACAAATCGGGGTATGGATCGGATTCCACAACAGTTGACGATATCGTCGTCAACTACTCCGCAAAGCTCAAGTCCAATCTGGAAAGAGGTACGGTGGGCGTACTGCTTGAAGACTGGACTGATTACACGGCTTCCACCTATTCGATTGCTCGCAAAAAGCGGCTTGTCAAGGCGCCTGAGCTGTCACTTCAAGGGTTGGATGTTAGGGTCCCATGGACGTCGCAGCCGCTAAGACTTGACGTGTCGGTCGGCAACTACAGCTACTGGCCAAGCGGTTCTGCAGACCCCAATACAGGGTCCAGAGTGCTGGTCAATGCACGCCAATCAGCTACACGTGTGGTCGAATCCGAGAGGTTTGCCCTCTCGTACTCGCTCGCTGCTGGGTACAGACGCTATGGATCCGGGGACCAACTGGCTTATGTTGCTCCGCAGGCAACCGCGGAGACGACCCACGAGCGGCTCAAGGCTACCTTGACTTATGGTTTGACTGAGGTATACGGGCACACACCGCTGGTCTTTGATGAGGTCAAACATGCCAGCAAGCTCACTCTGAACACATCGTACGGGGTAGGGCATGTGACCGCGACTGTGCAGTCCTCGTACGACTTCAGCGCCCAGAAGTTCGACCCGGTTGCCTTTTGGTTGCGGTACAGCCCTGATCAAAAGCTGGCTCTAGACTTGTCATACAGCTATGACATAACCAATCGGAGACCGTATTCGATGGTTCTGCGCTATGATGACAGGCGAGACGAAAACAAGACATTGCGCATGGGGGTCAATTATAGCCTCGAGTCAATGTCTGTAAAGAGAGCCGAAGCCGAGATCAGTTACAAACTGACAGATACGCTGAAGCTGGCAACAGCCGTTTCTTACGACGGTGAGAAGAACCAGTGGAATAGAGGGGACGTAGCGCTTATAGCAGATTTGCACTGTCGGGAGGTTGGCCTTCGTTACGACATAGGCCAGGGCCGGGTGTGGCTCGAATACAGACTGTACGCGTTCCCGAGCGAGCCTGTGAAACTCGGGCTGGGTGACGAGGAAGGCGTTCTTCTCGAAAGCAGTCTGTTCACTGTGGAGTAATGAGAGGACTGAGGCTGCAGTTTATGAGTTTCTTGTACAAGAAGCTGGTACCTCTAGTGATATCGTTCATACTCGTTGCAACTGTAGCTGTGTTCGTCTTGAGGACCGCAGACGACGTGATCGATGAGCCGAAAGAGGCTGACGTTCCTGAAGAGGACCTGCTTGCCCACTCTGTCGAAATATGGCACTTCGACCCCAGTGGCCGCAAACAGTGGGAGGTCGTTGCAGATTCGGTCGCTGTCGGTAAGGAGACTGTCTACAGAGGAATCAGCGAAGGCAGGATCTATACTGAAGACGGCACCCTGGTGTTTCAGGCTGACGAGGTGGTCGTTGACGAGTCCACTGGCGATCTGAGGATCTCCGGCAATGTCATCGTAGTGGATGATAATGGAGCCAAGCTGCAAACCGACGCAATCACATACGTTGCAGCGGACGGTATCATTTACTGTCCTGAACAAGTCTTTGTGGAGTCGGATAGAGCGACTGTGTCCGCAGGTTGTATGGTGTGGGACACTGAAACAGGAGTGGTCGAGATGTCCGGCACGGTGGAGGTGGTGTTGGAGTCGGGAGGGACTGTTGAGGCAGAGAGTTTGGTTCACAACACCAAAGACGGTTCGAGCAGTATGAGCAATTTCAGATACATAGGCATAGATCGGTAGGGGGTAGTAAATTGAGATTTATGCGCTTTGACAGGCTCGCGTTGGTCGCGGCTGTGGCTGCGGTGACAGTCTTGTGCGTCTGTTGGCCTTGTCAGGCTCAAAGCCGTTGGACTGTCGACGGTTCGTACGCAACTAGAACCGAGGGAGACAACTACGTCGTGATACACGATATGGTGCTTGTAAACGACGAGGAGGGCATTACAGTTACATGCGGGTTGGCGAACTACTACGAGAACGAACGCGTTTTCGAGTTCTTGTCGCGTGTCCGTGTGGTTCAGGGCGAGACAGAAATACAAGCTGACTCCGGTTCGTTCTATCTGTCCGAAAACCGCGGGCACTTCGTCGGTGCAGTTTCGTTCGTTAAGGCTGCGACTGACGACGACCCAAACGACATCAACTTGACCTGCGAGGAGCTAAGCCTTAATACAGAGACCGAGTCATTTGTTGCAAAAGGGCAACCTGTCTTGCGACAGATAGACGAGAACGGCGAAGAGACTGTGGCTTCTGCTGACCTGATCGAGTACGACGGCGCTGATGGCTTTGTAAGTCTGTCAGGCAACGCAGTGATGACTACCGCAGACAAGGGCATCTCTGCGAGCAGTATCAAGTTTGGCCTGCGCAACGATGTCTTGGAGCTCAAGGAGTTTACGATGAACATAGTCTTGGAGGGCCAAGAGGCGCAGGAGTAGCCTGGACAGTTGCATTCTGTGTCAGCCCTTTGTGTCACTAAACACCAAGTCTTCTGATGGTTTCCCCCTCCTCTACGAATTGTATCCAGGGTTATAGCTGGGATTATGCTATGATTGCTCTGGAGTATACCAATTCGCTTGAGGAGGGGTATTCATGTACTCACTGTTTGCGGGTGAGTTCAGAAAGGACGTCATCCGTGCGGTAGTGGTCGCTGTCGTAGCTGCGTCAATAGTCGCGTCCGTGGTCGCTCTCGCAGCTGACCGTTACTTCGGAGACACTGTTTCCGGCCTGATCGGTGAGTACGGTGAGTATGATCTCCAGCTGATAGTCAGAGAAGACATGGCTGATACAGCACTGGAGCAGATCAGGGCCATAACGGACGACAAGTACAGCGGAGTGCGGATCAAGGAGAGCATCTCGCTTTCGGGCAGGACATATGTGCTGGTTGGCCTTCCCGACAGCATGAGAAATGCTGAAGACATCCGCGGGTTTCCTGTACAGTTCGTCAATGTCCCCGGTTACTTGGGTTACGGGGTGATGATAGAACCAAGAGTTGAGATTACCGGCATAGACTCACCCGATGTTCGGGAAATGCTGATTCGCAGGTGCGAACAGGTCCCGGGGGTTTGGTTCGCGTTCGAACACCACGGGAACGTCGCTATTGTGTTTAGAGACTCAAACGTGATAGAGCAAGCAACTGAGACGATATCACAACTGCTGGACAGCTACACTCTTGTCGATGTCAGGTTTCCCATGTCAGGGCAGATAGATGACCTGCGCGCAGTAGAAGAGCAGATGGCTGCGGCGATCGCTGAGAGGTTCGGAGAGAGGGAGATGATACCGTCCTCGACGATCAAGGATGAGGGGCTGGGCGATCTGACCACTGCCCTGTCTGAGATCAGGCGGTTTCTTAGCTACTATGCAACCACTATAGAGATCACAGGTGTGGCCAAGGAGCTTGATATTGGACAGCACGTGGCACTGACCGCCCGCGATGAGAGCAGCGAAAACTCGCCTCAGATCATTGCAATGGTGATTGACGTCGGCGAGGAGAGTTACAAGGCAGTCGTTACTCAGGGCGAGGTTGTCGACAGACAGGAGTACAGTGTCTACGAGATAAGCGGCACTACTGCCGGCGATTGGCTGGGGCACGCACAGGCTGTCAGCGAGATAAGGAGACTCGAGCATTCACTTGACAGCGGCATCGAGCTTGTCGACGGGTTATCGGAGGCGGCAGAGGAGATCGACAGGTCAATAGCTGCTGTAGGGCGTCTTGTCGACAACTACTGGAACCTGATTGCAAGCCTCCACAGTGTCAGACAGAATCTTCAACAATTTGAATCATTGATGGATTCGCCTCACGCAAAGGCGTTTTACATGTCACACGCAGATCAGCTTGTATCGGCGTTGAAAAGGGCGAAGAGCTTGGTCAATGACGTCAGTGCCGGGCTATCCACAGTCAGTATTGCAGCTTCAGCTGTGCCGATTGAGGAGAGCACTTCGCAAGGCTTGACTAAGGCGGTCGCAACTCTTCAGCAGTGGCAAGATACGCTGTCGGGCTACGGTGCAAGTATCGACGCTTTGACCTCCGTTCTCGAAGACGGCAACCAGGCACAAGCATTTGTGCGCGAGCTTGCAGGTATGACCGAGTCTGCGCTTGAGGCGCTGTACAGCCTGGAAGTGGATCAGTTTGTCGATTTGCTGGCCGGCTTGTCCTCAAGTCTGGATTCGATCAGTGATGTTGACATGGAAGCGATATATTCAGAACTTGTGCACATCAAGGAGTCATTGCCTGCGCTGGACGATGAGGAAATTGGGAGATCGATCAGACTGATTGACAGCTACCTGGGGGGACAGGTGATTCCGGGGGACAGAGTTCAGTTGGTCATATCCGGGGATCTGCCGGAGGAATCCGTAAAGCAGGTGGTCAGACGTGAACTCAAGGAGCAGAAGCCTGTAGTGACTGTATCATCTCTCGGAACCATTCAGCCGGGCGTGAGGACGCAGGTGCTGCGGGTACTTGGAGAAGTCAGAGCAACAATCGCCGCGCTTGCAGCTCTGGTCTTGACGGTCTTGATCTTGTTGCTAGACCATTCAGCAATCATGACAGTGCTAAAGAAGACTGACGCGCGGCGGTCTGTAGCGGGAGGGAAAAAGGTGCGTTTAGGCCCCGTTTATGCAGGCTTGCTCGGGGCGGTTATCCTCTCGGCTACCATGGTCGGCGCTAAGGGCTCAATACCCTTTGTCGGGCCTTGGGCTGTCTTCTTCATCGGGGCAGGCATAGGCCTTTGCATTTATGCGTTGGCAGATAGGGTCAGTCCGGTCAACCTGGACGAGGTGGCGGCGGGAGTAGCGATGGGACTGCCCTACCATCAGGTCATGCGCGACATTGTGATTCCTTCAGGACGACCCGGTTTGATGAGCACTCTCAACAAGTTTGAGGTTTCGCTGTAGGGAGGGAGGACTCATGCTCAGTGTCAGAGGCCTTAGCAAGAGGTTTGACGACAAGCAGGTCTTGGACGGAGTCAGCTTTAGTGTGGACAAGGGAGAGACCCTGGTCATAACCGGTCCCAGCGGATCAGGGAAGTCAACAGCTCTGCGCTGTATCAATCGCTTGGTGGAACCTGATTCGGGTACAATACTCGTGGGCGGGCTTCCTATTTGTGAGCTCGACAGCGATGAGTTGGTTGAGGCGCGGCGCAAGATCGGGTTCGTATTTCAACGTTTTAACCTGATCGAAAGACTGACCGCCCTGGAGAACGTCGCACTTCCGCTACTGGCTAGAGGAGTGCCGAAGGACGATGCCCTAATCAAGGCGGCTTCAGCTCTAGAACGCGTCGGCCTGACAGCTGACGCGAGTAAGCTGCCAAGCGAGATGAGCGGCGGCCAGCAGCAACGGGTGGGGATAGCGCGGGCGCTTGTAGGCGACCCAGAGGTCATGCTCTGGGACGAACCGACCGCATCGCTGGATCCTATCCTGGCAGGAGAGATCTTGGACCTGATGCGCGAGCTGGCTTGTGAGCACGGTAAGACCATGGTGATGGTGACTCACGAGGTAAGGTTTGCACTTGAGGTCGCGGACAGGGTCGTGCTTCTTGAGTCCGGCCGGGTAGTCGAGCAAGGCACGCCGCAGGAGGTTTTCTTGAGCCCAGCCACGGCACTGGGAACTCTGTACGGCAGGCTGGTGAATTAGGTTAAGGTGCGTTGGCAGGTTGTTCGGTAGATGAGTGTCGTAGGTGGAGTCTAGAGGATATTGAGTGTATTCGTCGAATGTCGACAGGAGGTCTTGTTGAGCCTCGTTTTGGGAGAGACTGTATGGCCACTCAGAAGACTTTGAAGGACAGCGTCGTGCTTCGAGGCATCGGCCTGCACACCGGTATTGAGGTTACCGCACAGTTGAGCCCTGCAGATCCGGACAGCGGCATTGCCTTCGTCCGCTCTGACGTAGAGGGAGACAACGTTATACTTGCAAATCCGACTAATGTCGTAAGCACGGACAGAAGCACGGTCCTTGGCTTCAACGGAGTATGCATCCACACTGTCGAACACGTTATGGCAGCCCTCTATAGCGAGGGCATAACCAACTGCCGGATAACAGTATCTGCCGGTGAGCTGCCGATTCTTGACGGCAGCGCAGCTCCGTTTGTCGAGGCCATTCGCGACGCGGGCTGTGTAGACCAAGGCATCCCAGCCCGCGTGGTGCGCGTGACTTCTCCTACGTTAGTAGAGCAGGGATCCAGTCTCATAGCTGTCTCTCCGAGTGACGTGTTTTCTGTCACTTTCGTAGTATCATACCTAGGGACGCCTGTCGGGGTCCAGATAAGCGAGTTTACTGAGGGAGTAGACGATTTTGCTCAGGCAATTGCTCCAGCACGAACACTTGGGTTTTCGTGGGAGGTAGAAGAGCTACTGTCCAGAGGCTTGGCGCAGGGGGCCAGCCTTGAGTGCGCAGTCGTAGCCGATCACTCCGGGTATCTGACTGACCTCAGATTTGCCGACGAAGTTGCACGTCACAAGATACTGGATACAGTTGGCGACCTGTATCTCTTGGGAGTTCCCAGAATGCGAGTGGTGTGCGTAAGGAGTGGTCATCGGTTGAACAACGAGCTTTGCCGAAAGCTCCTCTCAGAAGGCCTTATCGATTGCTCACGGTAGAGCCGACTGCGCCGGACTGCTTAGGAGGGCGTTGTATGTACGAGGTCCCCATGGATGTTAGTGCTATCAAGGAGATCCTGCCTCACCGCTACCCGTTTCTCCTGATCGATCGGGTAATCGAATTGGAACCGGGAAAGCGGGCTGTTGGGATTAAGAACGTCACGGCTAATGAGAACTATTTCAGCGGTCACTACCCGGATATGCCAATCATGCCGGGAGTGTTGATCCTTGAGGCGATGGCTCAGCTTTCTGGTATAGCCTTGATGACGTGCCATCCGCTTACACCTGACATGATCCCCTTGTTTGCGGGGGCGGACAGAGTGAGATTCAGAAAGGCTGTTGCACCTGGAGACCAACTGCGTCTTGAGACTGAGGTGGAGAAGGTCCGCAAGCGCATGGCAAAGGTCAAGACGTCTGCGTTCGTAGAAGGCGATTTGGTAGCTGAGGGAGTCCTTGCTTTCGCGTTTATGGATCGCAGTGAACAGTAGGCCGTCAGGTTGCTGCAGAAGATGGGAGGTCGGTTAATGAGCGCAAGCGATGGATTGACGCGTCCGACGAGAGTGCACCCGACAGCAGTTGTCGCTCCCGGTGCTCAACTTGGCCAGGGCGTGGAGATCGGCCCACATGCTGTCATCGGTGAGAACGTGTCAATAGGCGATGGAACTGTCGTAGGGCCGGGAGCGGTGATCGAGGGATGGACTACGATAGGTAAGAACTGCCGTGTCGGTACAGGTGTCTGTCTTGGAGGCCGTCCTCAAGACTACAAGTACAAGGGAGAAAAGACGTTCCTAAAGATTGGCGACAACAACGACATCAGGGAGTACGTCACCATGCACCGGGGAACCGCTGATGGCAGAGGCGAGACTGTGGTTGGCAGCGGTTGTCTGTTCATGGCGTATTCTCATGTTGCGCACGATTGCGTTGTAGGCGATGGCGTCACGATAATCAACAGCGCTCAGCTAGCAGGGCACTGTGTTGTCGAGGACTACGCTGTCATTAGCGGCCTTGCGGGCGTCCATCAATTCTGTCGCGTCGGCAAGATGGCCATGGTCGGCGGTATGACTAAAGTTGTAAAGGACGTCCCTCCATTCATGTTGGTAGATGGAAACCCTGCAAGTGTAAGGGGGATCAATGTAGTCGGCCTGCGAAGGCACAACGTCCCCCCGGCCGTCAGAGAGCAGATTAGGCAGGCATACCGCATCCTCTGCAAGTCCAGGCTTTCTGTATCTCATGCGATCGAGCGAATGATGGAAGAACTGCAGAGAAGTCCTGAAATAGACCATTTGATCGATTTCCTGAGGTCATCGGCTCGGGGTGTCATGAGATGACCAACTGCAGATCAGGTGGTCTGCAGATTGCCTGGTTGGGGAAGTCGATATGAAACTTGCGCTGTGTTGGCTAGGCGAAACTATGTTACCGTCTAGCCTTTCAATTGAGGGTGAGGCCGATGAGTACACTGGCATTGTTTGCTGCTTCCGGTAGACTTCCTCTGTTACTCGCCGAGGAGGCGTGCAGGCAGGGGTACAAGCTGATAGCCTTTGGCGTTACTCCCATGGTAGAGGCAGGCGTGAGGCGGTTCGCAGACTGCTACTTTGAGATCGGGCTTGGACAGCTTCAGCGATCGATAGACATCTGCAAGGCACATGGCGTATCTGACATAGCGTTTGCCGGGAAGATCGAGAAGAAGGCTCTGTATGGCAGCCTGGATCTTGATGATCGTATGCGGTCTGTCTTTGCGGCAGCCGGAGGATTCGGAACCGACGAACTAATGAGAGCATTGGTTGCAGAGTTTGAATCAGAAGGGTTTGCAGTGATTAGCCAGATCGACCTTGGATCTGCCTTCCTCGCCAGGAAAGGCGTTATGACTTCTCGAAGCCCCAGCAATGAGCAGATGAGAGATATCGAGTGGGGACTTGAGGCGTTGCGAGTCATGGGGCCCCTCGATATCGGCCAGTCAGTTGTAGTTAAGCAGCGAGTCGTAGTTGCTGTGGAGGGCGTGGAAGGAACAGACCAGGCTATACTTCGCGGAGGTTCGCTGGCAGGCGGAGAGGCCGTGGTTGTAAAAACCCCAAAGCCGGGCCAGGATCTTCGGTTTGATGTCCCGACTGTAGGTGAGCGGACAATACTGTCAATGCACTCGGCCGGGTGTTCGGTGCTTGCAGTTCAAGCTGGATCGACGTTCATCCTTGACCAGGACAGGGCTGTTGAGCTTGCAGACAGGTGTGGCATATGCATCATAGGCGTGTAACCACAGTCGGCCTTGAAGTGACTTCTTCCTGGAGGTGGGTTCGTGTCGTATAGAGTTGCGGTCATCGCCGGCGAAGCGTCCGGGGACATGCACGGCGCAGCTCTTGCCCAAAACCTCAGGTCGCTCGATCCCGACATAGTGCTTGAGGGTATTGGCGGCGAGCGGATGAGAGATGCCGGAGTCCGTACGTGGCATGATCCAACCAGGTTGAGTGCAGTCGGCCTTGTTGAGGTCCTTGGCAAGATCGTGACATTCAAGCGGCTCTTTGACGCAACACTCAAGTCCATAATCGAGATGCGCGCCGACGTTGTGGTCCTTATCGACTATCCGGGGTTCAACATGAGATTGGGCGAGCGGCTGCATGCACTAGGGATACGGTGCGTGTATTTCATTCCACCCACTGCCTGGGCTTGGGGCAGAAAGCGTGCAAACAAGGTTGCCGCGTTTGCCGACAAGGTGCTCTCTATATTCCCATTTGAGGTTGATGTCTACAAAGGCGCCGGAGCTGACGTGGAATTCGTAGGCCATCCGCTTCTTGATCAGATCGACCGAACGTCCGTTTCGGAGGGCGGGCGAACGACTAGAGAGGGCACGAGAGTCCTTGGGCTCTTTCCCGGTAGTAGAGGCCAGGAAGTGGATGCTTTGCTTCCTACGATGCTGCAGTCCGCCAGGCTGATCCTTGAGCGTTTCTCCGACGTAGAAATAGAGCTTTCTGTAGCTCCAACAGTTGACCGTAGCCGTGTGGTCAAGCACGTGTCGGATTCGGGGCTCAGCGTTAGGTTTCACACAGGCAACGCCACTTCACTGATGCAACGCTGCTTCTGCGGAGTGGTAGCCTCCGGGACTGCCACACTCGAGGCGGCACTCATAGGTATGCCTATGGTGATCGTTTACAAGGTCTCGCGGTTGACAGCCGCGATATACCGAAGGTTGATCACAGTTCCCTCTGTAGGGTTGCCCAACATCATCTTAGGCCGTCGTGGAGTACCTGAGCTCATTCAAGAGGACTTCACTCCTGTGCGTGTAGCTGATGAGGTCATTCGGTATTGCTCTGACTCAGAGTACTACGATCAGGTCGTCTCAGACCTTGCTTCTATCAGGGGCCTGCTCGGTGAGCCGGGGGCGGCTCGCAGAGCAGCTGAGGCCGTCTTGTCAGTAGTGCGTGGCGGCAACGGGGAGGTGGCTGGTCGGATTGAGGCCTGAAGTCGTCTTCTTTTCCAACGGACCCGGTGAGGTCGCCGGATGGCTCTCTCCAGTGTTGCGCTGTCTCTGCTCGAATCCAGCCTCTAGGCCGAGATTAACTGTGATGGTGCCTCCATGTGACTTCGCCAGCGGCCGCGAGGCCGGCCTGATAGAGAGCAAGTTCGAGGTCGATCAGATCGTCGATCCTCGCAAGTACCTGAGGTCGCTTCTGCTTGGCCCACGCGCCTCAGGCCTTGTATTTGAGTCTAGACGCGGCGTAGTCGTCCATCTTGGAGGGGACCATTTTCAGTCAGGCCTTATGGCAAAGAGATTGGGATTTGCGGCTATCGCGTACACTGAGGGTAAGATGCATCACAGGCACTTTTTTCAGCTTATAGTTACTGATTACATTGAGTCCAAAAAGAGACTGGTTGCGGCGGGCGTGCCTGAAGAGCAGGTGGTTGTCATCGGCAATTTGATGGTTGATGCGGTCGCTGTCCACTGTGACCGTTCGTCCATTGCCCAATCAGCAGGCCTCGACCTGAGCTCGCCTGTGGTAGGCCTTCTCCCCGGCAGCAGGCCCGGGTGGCTGGACCTCACTCTGCATCTGTTCTTGGCAGCCGCAGATCTCGTTGCTGCAGGCAGTGGCGAGATTCAGTTCATACTGCCCCTCGCACCGACGATCACCTGGGAGGATGTTGCAGCTACAACAAAGCGGTTGGGAGTATCGCTCGTGGTAGGCAGAACTGGCAATCATTCCTCCGATAGCCGATGGGGTCACATAATCACCAGTAGCGGAACAAAGATCGCCGTAGGGGCGTCTAACAGGTATGATATAATGAACTGCATGGACGTGGCTGTCACTTTGCCCGGGACAAACACAATGGAGCTTTCGGCACTGGGTATTCCGATGGTGGTGGTTGTCCCTTTGAACGAGCCTCGGAAAATCCCGCTTGAGGGACTTGCCGGCCTTATCGGCGGGATCCCGGTCGTCGGGCCTTTGGTCAAGTCGAAGGCAGTGAGCAGGCTGGCACAGAGGACTACGTTTGCATCTCTTCCAAACCGGAGGGCGGGCGAGCATGTAGTCCCAGAAGTCATCGGGCGTTTGACACCCCAGGACATAGCAGGGCCGTTGCAGGAGTTGCTGCACTCGCCAAGTGAGCGCGAGCGGATTGCAGAGCGCCTGAAGGAGATAGCCGGGCCTCCGGGCGCAGCCCGCAGGCTGGCTGACCTGATCATGGACAGATTTGCGTCTCCTGGCAATAGCTGATACCCGGAAAGGAGTGAGCACGATGAGCACAACCAAGAGAGTAGTGAAATGCCTCTTGCCCTACTGGTTTCATATACTTCTGCTACTCTGCTGCGTGGCGGCTGTCACTGCAGCCACTCTCATCGTGCCGACCAAGCTGGGAGAGCTGTTCAACGTGATTCAGGGGTATGCGTCTAGCTCTGCTACAGGTTCTGAGGCTGCCGACAGTCTCAGGCTGCTGAACGTGACTGCACTCACGGTTGTCGCTGTGTACGTAGCCAAATCAGTCTTCACCTATGGTCAGACTTATCTGTCGTACTTCCTCGGTCAACGGGTTGCTGTTGATCTCAGAGACAAACTATTCAGGCACGTTCAGAGGCTGTCGATGAGCTTCCACGAGCGGCAGAGAAGCGGCGAAATCGTCTCGCGGTTTACGAACGACGTGTCCGTCATTCAGAATGCCCTGATCAATGGAGCCACAGACCTTATCTCTCAGACCGCGGTATTGGTCGGTGCTTTAGTCCGGGTTTTCCTGCTCAACTGGCGTTTGGCACTGTTGATGGTGGTGATGATGCCTCTTGTGACCGGCCTTGTAGGCAGGCTTGGCAAACGCGTTCGCACTCTGACCTCACTGGTTCAGGCAAAGATTGCAGATGCCACTTCGATACTGCAGGAGACTTTGTCCGGAATCCGCGTTGTCAAAGCGTTTACTATGGAGGACCTTGAGATCGAGCGGTTTGCACGCGAAAACGAGAACGCGTTCGAACTCGGCATGAAGAGCGCTCGCATAGGAGCTTCGATGGTTCCTGCAATCGAGATGCTCGCTGTGGTAGGACTCTCATTTGTCTTGTGGCTTGGAGGCAGAGAGGTCCTCGCAGGTCGCTTGTCCATCGGAGATGTGATTTCATTCCTGTTGCTCATTGCAGTAGCTGCCGCCCCGTTGAGCAATCTGAGCCGGATATACCACGGGATGCTGCAGGGTTTGGCAGCGTCGGATCGGGTGTTCGACATCCTGGATCTCGAATCAGAGATCGCTGACGCTCCCGGAGCTGTCGAGTTGAAATCGATCAGGGGTGCAGTCGAACTTGACAACGTTGTGTTCGGATATGGCGACGGCACCCGCGCACTTGACGGAGTCAGTGTTTCTATCAAACCAGGCCAGACAGTCGCACTTGTTGGCCCGAGCGGTGCAGGAAAGACTACGTTCGCCAATCTGATCCCCAGGTTTTTTGATCCTGACGAAGGTGTTGTCCGAATCGACGGTGTGGATATCAGAAATGTGAAGATCGAGTCTTTGCGCAAGCAGATAGGCTTGGTTCCACAGGAGACAATCCTGTTTGGCGTGAGCGTGCGGGAGAATATAGCTGTTGGCAATCGCCATGCCAGCTTTGCTCAGATAGTGCAGGCTGCGAAGGCCGCGTATGCACATGATTTTATCATGAAGCTGCCCCAAGGTTATGAGACCCAAGTCGGAGAGAGGGGAGTTACTCTATCCGGAGGGCAGCGTCAACGTATTGCGATAGCCAGGGCGATCCTGAGAAATCCTGCTATATTGATCTTGGATGAGGCCACTTCTTCACTGGACACCGAATCAGAGAAGCTTGTTCAGGCTGCAGTGGACAACCTACTGAAAGGCAGGACCACGTTTATCATAGCTCACAGGCTGTCAACGATTATCAACGCAGACCTAATACTGGTCATGGACAATGGCAAGATTGTCGAGAGCGGGTCTCACGAAGAGCTGATACGGCAGAGAGGCCTGTATGCTCGTTTGTATGCTGCCCAGTTTATCAGGCCAGAGGTGGTCTAGACGCTACGGAGCGTGTATGCATGTGATCCTTATTTTGAGTAACGGGTATGGAGAAGACTTGGTTGGGGCCCGCATAGCTTCTGAACTCAGGCGGGCTTTGCCTGGTAGAGAGGTGGTGGGCTTCCCCCTGGTCGGCTCATTTGGCACTTATAGGCGCCAGGGTTTGAGGGTTGTCGGGTCGTCTCAGATGATGCCTTCTGGAGGGTTTGCCAGGACAAGTGCGCGTTCTCTCTTCCGGGACCTGCGTGCGGGTTTGCTTGGATGCCTGAAGCAACAGGTGTCAGAAATGAGGGCCTTGTCTCGGCAGGTAGAACTCACTGTCTGTGTGGGCGATGTGTTTTTGCTGTGCCTGTCGTCGTTGGGCCGCCTGCCCAACAGGCTTCTCGTTGCCACAGCCAAGTCTGAGTACATCAGCGGGCATGCCCAGGCAGAGGTATGCTTGATGAGGCGATTGGCTGAAGCAGTAGTGGCACGGGATCAGCTTACGTCAGACGCACTCAATAGCAAAGGAGTTCGTTCCTTGTATTTTGGCAATTTTCTTATGGATGTTATAGAGCGCTCCGGCGATTATGTTCATCCGTACAGCTGCGAATATCTAGTTTGCCTCTTGCCCGGCAGTAGGAACGACTACCCAATGAACCTTCATGACATGCTCAAGTGTCTCGAAGCTCTGCCCTCAGCGGATGATCTGGGTTTCGTGGCAGCACTGGCCCGAGCTCCTGGTGAAGAGGAACTGAGTGCTACTCTGCCTGGTGATACCTGGTCATATGTTCCTTGCTCCGGCAAGAGCGACGTTGGACATGTGGGAGACTTTGTCTGCATGAGGCCTGACAAACCGATTGGCCCCAGAGTTGCAGTGGTTTCAGGCAGGTTTGGCGATGTAGTAGCTGCCAGCGACTTGGTAATAGGGATGGCAGGGACAGCCGTGGAGCAGGCTGTCGGCCTTGGAAAACCGGCTGTGACGTTTCCCGGAAGGGGCGCGCAGTTCACGACAGCGTTTGCCGCTGCTCAGAAGCGGCTGCTGGGCGATGCGGTCTGCCTGGTTGAGTCCTCTGAGCCCGGAGAGGTCGCAAGTGAGATTGTAGGTATACTCTCGGACAAGAGCCGATACTCCATGATGTCCAGTGCCGGAGTAGAGCGAATGGGCGGGGCCGGCGCCGCACGACGGTTTGTCGAGTACGTATGCGCATTGGATGGTGTTGTGGATGGCGCTTGAGGCTGTCAACCTGGTCAAGAGCTATCGCGGCAAACAAGTGGTCCGGGGCATATCGATTTCGCTGGCAGAAGGCGAGATTGTCGGCCTGTTAGGGCCCAACGGCGCAGGCAAGACGACTACCTTCTACATGCTGGTTGGCTTGGAACGGGCGGATTCCGGACAGATATTGATTGACGGCACAGATGTGCGGTCGATGCCCATTCACGCCAGATCTGGATTCGGATTGGGCTATCTCCCCCAGGAGCCGTCTGTTTTCCGTAGAATGACCGTTCGTCAAAACATCGTCTCCGTGCTGGAGATACAGGGAGTTCGAGAGCCAAGACGATCGGAGATAGCTGATGAACTGATAGCTGAGTTTGGTCTTGAGAGGGTTGCATCACAAATGGGATACTCTCTCTCAGGCGGGGAGAGGCGGAGAGTGGAGATCGCCAGGGCTTTGGCTACCTCACCGAAGCTGCTGCTCCTAGACGAGCCGTTTACCGGGATCGACCCAATAGCAGTAGCCGACATCCAGGACATCGTCATGCAGCTCAAGGCGAGAGGCATAGGCATCCTCATCACGGACCACAGCGTGAGAGAGACGCTCGCCATAGTGGACAGGGCGTACATCATGCACTCGGGTGAGATACTTGTTTCGGGCCCCGCCTCGGAGGTTGCAGACGACCCTGTAGCCAGGGAGTTCTACCTAGGCGATCGATTCCGTATGTGAGGTACTAGGCGAGCAGTTCTCTGGATACCTGTTGATTTGTATCTGTTGATTGCGTTTGGCAGGGGTGGCTTGGAGCATGCGGATATCCGATAAGTACATCCTTCGAGAAGCCATTGGGCCGTTCTTGTTCGGGGTGGCGGCCTTCACCGGTATATACTTGGCCACAGACATGGTGTTTCAGGTAGCGAGCCTCATCTCTAGGGGCACTGCCGGTGCCTCGGATATCGCCAAGCTGTTTTGTTACAAGCTGCCTGAAGTAACAAGGCTGACGTTCCCGATGGCCACCCTATTTGCGTCGCTGCTGAGCATGTCGAGGATATCCAGCTCCGGCGAACTTGTCGCCTTTCGTGCATGCGGCCTCAGCGTGGCTCGCCTGGTCCTTCCGGTGCTCGTGTTTTCCTTTGTGGTTTTCCTCTGCTCGTTGTTTATTGGCGAAGCGCTGGTTCCTCTGTCGTCGCACGCGGAGTTCCAGTTGACGAACAAGATACTAAACCGGACAGAAGCCTGGCTCAAAGGAGATGATCTGGTTCAGCAGCGCCGTTCGCCGGATGGGCTCGAATTGGTTCATATCGGCAGCCTGCGCGACGAGCTGATCAAGGATGTCGTGGTAGTAGAGATCCAAGACAGTGGCGAGATCCGAGTCACACGTGCAAATGAGGCTGTGTGGGACAGTACAGGTTGGTACTACCGCCAGGGCTCAACGGTGGTCGTCTCACCGGAGGGACGCAGTAAAGTGGTGCCGGGGGGCGAGGGCGAGGTATTGCCATCTACAACTGTGAAGTTCGAAGGCGTTTACAGGAAACTGCCTATCCAGGACTCGCCCAAGACCCTAGCTGCTGTGAGTCGAGATTCGCGGCCGGAGTCCATGACGTATTACGAACTCAAGATGAGGATTGATTCTCTGCGTGAGCGCGGAGTGTCCCCTGCTCGGATCCGTGAGGATGAGGTGGGCCTTCACACGAAGATCGCTCTGCCGTTTAGCAGCGTTGTTTTTGCACTTATCGGACTGCCTCTGGGCATACAACGCAACCGCACAGGCGGCTCTATTGGGTTTGGCCTGAGTATACTGATTATCCTGGTCTACTATGTTATAATGACTCTAGGCAGGGCTATGGGAGAAGGTGGTAGCCTTCCGCCCATGTTGGCAGCGTGGCTTCCCAACTTAGCAATTGGAGGGGTGGGGGTCTATCTCTTCGCTTCGGCAGACAGGTAAGTACACGCGAAGAGTGTGTGCAAATCGACTGAGGTGAGAACAAGTGTACGGAGCTGCACTGATCATACTCCTGATCCTTCTGGGAGGAGTGATCGCGTATGTCGGCGATGTAGTCGGCCGCCGCGTCGGCCGTCAAAGGCTGACCCTTTTTGGCCTTCGCCCCAAGCACACCTCTGTCGTTGTAGCAGTCATCACAGGCGTGATAGTCGTTGGTACGACTCTTGCTACCCTCATTGTCATTGACAATGATTTCCGCGAGATGCTATTGGACTACGACAGTGTAAAGAGCCAACTCGTGGCTACTCAAGGCAACCTATTTAGCGTCCAACAGGAGCTAAAGGGCGTACAAGATAGTCTCAGCGCCAAGCTCAAAGAGCTTGAAGCGAAGCAGTTGGAGATAGACGGTCTGCAGGCACAAATAGAGCCGCTGCAGCAGAGCATCGATAGACTCCAGGTCGAAATAGACGAGAAGACCAGGAAGAACGAGGAGCTTGAGAAGCTTAACAAGGACCTGGATCAGACCGTCAGAGACCTCGACAGTGAGGTCAAGGAAAAGGAAGAGGCCCTTAATGCAGCTGAGCAGAACCTGCGGATAGCAGAGCAGAAGTTCAACCAGGTCAATGCGCTCTACAACCGGACGTCTGAGGACTTGCAGACTGCGCAGGGCGAACTCAATCAGGCCAGGGCTGAGCTCAATCAGGTTAGGTCTGAGTTGGATCAGACCAGATCTGAGCTGGACGCGAAAAGAGCCGAGCTGGAGAAATCTCAGAGCCAGGCCGAGGAGCTTCGGAAGCAACGCGACCAACTGGAGAAACAGAGAGACGATCTGCAGAAGGAGCGCGACAGCCTGCAGAAGCAGCGAGACGAATTAACTAGAGACCGAGACTCTTTGATCAAGGAACGGGACGACCTGATCAGGGAGAAGGGCGATCTGGAGAAACAAGTGGAGTCATTGCGCGGCGACATCGAGTCTTTGCGGTCGCAGGTCGACTCGTTGAACGCTGACATCAGTGCGTTGCAAGAAGACAAGAAGCAGTTGAACGACGAGATAGAAAGGCTGAGGGGCGAGTATTTCCTGCTCAGTGAGACATACAGTCGGGCGAAGGAGAGCTTCGATACCCAGTACAGACTATTGGAGCATGGAGCGTTCCAGGGAGACATCTGGGGGATCAAGGGCTCACTAGTAGACAACTGGGTTGTGGGGCCGGGGCATGTTGACGTCCTAGATCAGCGCTTGGAGAACTTGGCGGCGAGAGTCAGAGAAGTATGGGGCAGAGGCCTTGAGGTATTGGAGCCTGACCTGAGCCGAGCCCGGTCTGCCGCAGCTGAGGCTTCTGACAAAGTCCTAGTGAGAGTCGTTCTTGCTGAGAACGTATATGCCAGCGAGCAGTTGACACCCGTAGTCAAGGTCAACATCCAAGTCAGGAATCGGGAGAGGCTGTTCCTGAAGGATGAGGTGGTAGCCTACGCTCAGTCCCCGATCGACCCGACTGAGAGCAACGCTCTAGAGATCATCGAGCTGATGGCTCAGATTGGCCAGGAAGCGAAGAAGAAGGCGATTGACCGCGGTATGTATGTGCACTTGGACGGTACGGTTGGTGTCGACACTGGGGACAGTGTCAACTCTGTGCTTCGAAAGGTAGTTGAGCTGTCAGTCCCTGTGAGGATTTTCCTCAGGGCTGATGAGGATGTTTACAACACTGATGGGCCCATCAAGTGGTCGTTCAGCTTTAGGCTGGAGAGCGATTGGCAGTCCAGATTTGGCAAGTATCTTGAGTAATCTAGGCCCGGCTCGGATGAGGCAGCATCGGGCAGATCGGCCTAGAGGCCCTCACGGCACAGTCATGCAACGAGAACAGGACCCTGACGTTGTACATTGGCAGAACGGGTCCAAGAATCTCAAGCGAGGAGGTGATGGGAGTGAGGACGTGCAGGGTTGTAGGTCGTTTGCTTGCATTCGGGCTGTCAGTTGTTGTTATTGGCCTTTGTTGTCAAAGCACTGTCATGGCAGACGTGGGTTTGAGTTTGCGTGTCAACCTATGGGAAACTGTGCCAAGTGATGACCCTGTTTACGAGGATCTGAGTAAACTCGCTGACCTCGGCATTATCAGGTTGCCCTCTCGCGCACAGACTAGCCTTCTCACCCGCTATGACATCGCAGACCTCATCTATCGTGCCGACCGGGAACTGAGGTCGAGGTCCGAGGAGACCGAGCTGTCGTTTGGTGACGGAAGCGGCCGCGAGATTGTGGCGGGTTTGAGAGAGGAATACGCAGCCGAGATCCAGTGGGTGAGCCGCAATTACACGAGCATGCTAGGCAATAATAGCGATCAAATAACTGACAAGTTAAGTCTTTCTGGAATAGCGGGTTTATCCGATCGAGAGGGAGTTTCGTCAGAGTTGCCCGGCTATAGAGGCGTGCCGATAACAGTGCCTGAGTTGCCACCCGCATCAGCGGTTGAGTCAGATCCTGAGGCGGACGTTTCATATAGTATTGATCCTTTGGTTATGCGTATTTCCGGCCTAGCAGTCAACGTGGCCGGTACCATTACACAGTTCGAAGACAGTGAGCACGGGTTTCGGAATATCTCTCAGTATTTGTTGTATCCAAAATCTGTACGCGGCTTGAAGTACCGCATTGATGCGTGGGCGGAGTCGTCTGGGTTTGAACTGCACTTAAGCCACGAGGGTATGACTTCCATGCCGAGACAGTCGGTTTCTGTGGACGCCAGTCAGTCAGAGGCGTCAGCCACTTATGAGATCAGTCCTTCGGTTAGGTTGGTCGCAGGTATGGTCGCAAAGAGTGATCAGGAAGGCTTTAAGTCGGAGAGCGGGGTAGGCCTGACCTTCCAGGTCGTGCCGCGTTATCTCTGGGCAAATCTCGGTCTCAATGTGAGTGATTCAGAGTCGTATGACATGTCCGGCCCGGACGATTGGCGTCGATTCAGAACTGAAATCGGGCTGAGCGGCCAGTACCCCATATCCAGCGAGGCTATGGTAAGAGCCGCCTATTCATACCTCAGGTACTCCAGTGCATCTGAGAGATCGCAGACTGTCTTGAGTACAGGAGTTGACTACACACCCCTGCCAGGAACTACTGTCTCAGCCGAGCTTGAAGTCAAGGATGACCCTGAGAAGGGGTTGTCAAGTGTAAAGGGGGTGGGATTGGGATACGAGATAAACCCCGATACCTCGGTGATGCTGAACCTTTTCCAGACAGAAGGGACAGGCGGCAGCGGAGAGACATGGGGTGCTGAGTTCCAATGGAAGTTTAAGTTCTAGGCGCTGCTCAAAGTGGTATTTCTTTGTCCGGCTTTGAAGGAATCAGAGGCTTGTCACAGAATTATTGTGTTAAGCGCAAGTACGAGTCTTCCCCTGTGGGGCTTGGCAGTCCTCTGCGGACGTCTTGCCAGGGACTTGGTGGTGCGAAGACTCGCCAGAGCGAGTAGGGCTCCGGGATGTGGTGGGCGGTCCCGGGTGCTACGATCTTACCGGCAACCGGCTGTTGACGTGCTTGAAACGTACGCATAGTGTGGACGGCGCGGTTTGCGGGTTGTAAACGATCTGCTAACGGTAGCTTTCAAACGAAGGGGAGGATCAGAGTATGAGAAAGTACATAGCCCCGCTTGTGGCCGTGGCTCTTATGCTGTCGTTTGCTGCCGTGGCCAGTGCCAGTCCGTTTCCAGACGTACCAGCATACCATTGGGCATACGACGCAGTAAGGGCTGTTGCTGATCTGGAGATATATGAAGGATATCCAGACGGCGAATTCAAGGGTGATGATCCCTTGAGCAGATACGAATCTGCTCTGGTTGTCGCTCGACTGTTGACCGTAGTTGATGCCAAGATTCGGAACGAGATCGATGCTGCAACCATCCAGGCAGGCGACGAGGACCTTCGTGAAGCCGTCACTAGGATTATTGTTGAGAGCGGTGACGGGTTAACTGGCCCTGAGGTTGAGGCGCGATTCGAGGAGTTCGTTGCGGCATTACAGGCGCTCAGGTCTGAGTTCTCGTCTGAACTCAGTACTCTCGGGGTGAGGGTCGATTCTGTCGACAGCCTGATCGCAGCTGCTCGTGCTGAGATCGCAGACATCAAAGACACGGTTGCGGCTCACAGCGATGCGCTCAGTCAACTTGACAGGCGTGTTGCCGAGTTGGAGGCGAGATCTGACGGCACGGCTTGGCTAGTATCTGGAGCAGATGTACCAGAAGAGGTAAGGCAGCAGGTCATCGAGACTCTCGTCGGAGACGCGGTGGCCACCAAAGAAGAAACCAAAGCCTCAGAGGCACGTCTCGAGGGCAAGATATCGAGCCTTGAGGGCCGCACAGATCAAGTTGAGTCTGTGATTGCTTCGCTGAAAAACGAGGATTCGACGCTCGACAACAGAATCGGCCTGCTGCGCATGAGAGCGGATGCGGCTGAGGATGCCATTTCAGAGATTA